>JAZSFA010000109.1:0-36797 GCA_045531965.1 Eubacteriales bacterium | reverse complement strand
ACGACATGGCTACGATCCGACTTGTCTCCAAAAAAATAAATAGATTGCGTCTCCCGGGGGGGCTATCTCCGCTCTGCTTCAATGTTATTTGCAACAGCCCACTCGAATAATTTTTCAATTCTTTCAGACGCCGCTGCTTCGTTTTCCATCTCCCTGTACATCCATCGTTTCGTGAGAATTATGATCTTGTCTGGCGAAAGCTCCTGCGCCTCCTGTGTCGTTGGTGCAGTGCGTATAATCACAATGTTGTCGTGGTAATCATAAGCTTTGATTCTCCACCCTATCAGAAGATCGTTAGCCATCCTTCGCGCATATTTGCAATGCTCTTCGTGCGGCTGTTTCAATCTGAATGCTGAAGCTATTGCATCAAGGTCGTAACATATTCCGCCATCTTCTATCAGCCTTTTTGCCAGTACACTCTTACCGCATCCAGGCAATCCAATAATCAGTGTTACCATCTAATATCTACACCGTGCTTATACGCTATCCTTCTTGCGTACTCCTTGCCAAGCTCTGTCAGCTCGTGAGTCTCTCTGTCGTGCATCTTATTGTGTGCATCGCCAGACAGTGCGATCAGGTTCCAGTCCTCCCATTCATACTCGGGATAAATCTCACACGGAAGAATATGGTGTACCGTATTGGCCTGCACGTACTTTCCGTATCGTCTGTAGTGCTGGCACTGGTACTTATCACGCCTCAAAATCTTTTCGCGCTTACTCTTCCATTTTCCTGTTTTATAATTCATTGTACGCAAAAAAGGGGACCCTTAATAATCATGCGCTTGGCCATGAATATTAAGAGTCCCCCTAAATATAATTTAACTTGGTTTCTGTTTTATCACAATTTACAGAAATAGTCAAACTATTATTTTATATTATCGCGGAACCAGTATTCCAATACCAGCAGAATTACCGGAATAATATAATCGATCAGAGATATATCACGCTGTAAAATATTAAAGATTGCAATAAAGCACCAATATGTCGCAAGGACTTTCCATGTGTGCTTCCTGCTCCATTCGATTATTTTTTTCAACTTTTGTCTACTCTCTTTCTTCCGCAAAAACCGCTACCCAGGTTGTGGATATCGGGTAATCTGCAAGGATGTCAAATCAATTTATGCTATATTCAATTTTTCTTTCAAAGCTTCCTGAAGCACTCTCGACACATTGATATGTGCCTTTTCGGCTTCGTGGTTAAGCCATTCAGGTATGCTGACATTTCTTCTTGCTGTCTTTTCTCATCAGGAGGAAGCTTTTCTTCCGGGGGTAAACCATGTAACTATCACTTGCATTTCTATCATATCACCACACCTGCTGCCCTTTCTCTGCTGGAAAGCAAACATTCCCCCTGTTGCCTTATCGCATATTTGTCATTTTCCCATAACTCAAAGTAATCACACCGGCCTATTTCATCCTCGCAGCATATCTATATCTGCCATGCTTATTCCCCACTTTCTGCTGTATCTCCTTCTATAATACCACAACATTCATCAATTATTATGAGAACACTTGCATATACATTTCTTCTATCTCGTCTATGCTAAACTTATTATGTTTTTTAATTTTTCTTTTCATTTCTTCTACTGCTGGAACAGGAATTGCTTACACTGGCGGTATCTCCAATATCTGTTTGAGAAATGCTATTTCTTCGTAATGCACCTTATCACCCTTGAATATAGGAGCAATCGGAGCAGTTATTATTTGAATATCATCGAATCGTATCAACCGCCCATGGTCTTTATTGCTTATTTTTTACTAAAGGACACCAAAAAGGGCGATAATCCGAATATCTATGTTCTTTATCCGCTTGACAATGGCCACTTTCCCCATCATGGCAAGGGCAGTCATGGCAATGTTCTGGCAAGTTCGTCATTGTTTTAATAAGAACGCTCATACTTCCTCACTTTCTACTTTTTTGCTGTAACAATATTATTTATTCTTCACCCTCACTTTCTGTCTAAAACCCTAAAATCACATAACCATCCATCAATCCGTACTCTTTGCAATCCATCAGTATATAACTAATAACTCGTTCTAGCGGCGGCTTATCAAGGTATCGTCCGTTCTTCCACGCTCTCAATCGTAGAGTATCGTGTACCATGTAACCACGGTCATTCTTGCGAAGTTCAAAGTTCTTATTACCACATTCCACTTCTTCATAATATTCGGGTAAAATTTTTAGTTCATGTGTCATCCTTTTCCTCACTTTCTGTCTTTAATCTTCTTGTAGCAAACATTGCATATGACCATTCCTTTATGCTTGTGAAGCCGGAATCCTTTAAATGCGGTTTTCATATCGTGGACGTAAATCCTTTTTTCGTCCAGCAAGATTCTATTGCTGCTGGTCTTTTTGTCTTCCCTCTTCAAAACTTCCGCGCATTTTTATGTATTCCCGTTCCCATGCGCCCCAGTTTTTATCTCTTTCCAATTCGCTTTCCCGAACCAGATAAAAGATATAGACGGGACAGCTCCGTCTACGCTCATCATATTCCAGCCACCAGCCGATCTGCTTTTCGCCATCCTCATTAACGCCAGTTCTCCACCGGACGAAGCCGTTCATGATGCAGATGTAATAATCTTTGGCATAAGGAAGCTCGCACTCGACCTTGGCTTTTTCTATCGCCTGTTCTTTCGTGAACTTCTGGGCACTGACAGCATATTCTCTCTTGCCGCCGCGGAAATGCCCGTCTTCAAATCTGCTTATTCCGATCATTCATCGTCTCCTTTTTTTTGCATTGCTGTCTGCCAGCTTTATTTCCGGATAATCATAAAGGCCTTTATTCACAGCTTTCATAATTCTCTTTTCTGCGTCTCTCACCCCGTTTTTCCTTAACAGTTCAGCCAGAACACTAGTCAGAAAAGCATATTCGGCCATGATTTCGATGGCAATGCCGCCAATCTTTAGTTTGCCGTCTTTTAGAAATATCATTCTCCACCGCCTTTATCTGCCTCAATGCCGATCAAATCAGCGAATCCAAAATTTTTAATTTTTCCGTTCTCGCAAATATGAACATCATATCTTGAAAGATTGATTCCATGTAATGAGACACGGTCAGTTAAGCACAGATTATTAAGGACAAATAGTGCCGTATCCTCACCACAAGATGTATTGCTGTATTCTTTGCCGCATAACCGGCATTTATATACTAGTCTCATTCTTCACCGCCTTTTTCTTTGACATCGCCTATATGTCGATTATTCCATCTTTGCGCTGCAATTCGGGCAATAAGTATAATCTGCTGTCGGTTCACCATATAAATGCATGAAACTATGTACATAACCACACTCTGAGCATTTAAAATCAGTACGGCAATTATGAATATCTTGTGCTATCCACCGTCCTATCTTTGGCTGTGGTGCAACAGGTGGCATGCTTTGTATCATTGTTTTGAATTGTGACCTTTCGCTCAACTGTGCAGAGTATCTTGTATATTCAGGATTTACCCACGTATACAATTTATTACTCAAACTTGATGGAGTATCTCTTACACGGTCGCTTGCCAGTCTTTCTTGTTCTTTTATTATATCAAGTAACAGCTGTCTGCTTATAGCATCCTCGCAGGATTCTTGTTCTAGTATGTGGCATAACTCTAATGCTTCATCTTCGGTCAACCTGTTATCCCAACATTTGTAATCACCGGCCAGTTTATAAATATGGTCTTTCGCGTTTTTAAATTTTTCATATGGCTCTTGTTCTAGTGCTTTGATTGCCATATCGAGAGCTTCAACAGATAGAAACTCTTTATGTCCTACTCTGGCTTCTTTTAATCTATCTATAGCTTCTTCTCTTGTCATTTCTTTTCCTCACTTTCCTGTGGTTCAACCATGCGGCAACCACAGTTAGGACAATATCTAAATTCTTTGGTATAAAATTCGCCCCATTGACCAAAATTTACATAATATCCACATGATGTACATTGATAATGCTGTTCTCCGCATCTTGGAAAACTATATTTAATCCATTGTCCTTTTCTTGTCTGTTGCTCTAGTACGCCGTTTAATTCCGAACAACTTTCGTCAGCACACAACGCTATAAAATCGGCTTTTGACTTTTCCTTTATAGTATCCGCAAGCAATCCCATTTCATGTGTCCATATTGGTCTACCCATAATATCCTCAACATATTTGTGGAATATCTGAAACTTATCACCTGTTAACATACATATTCCAGTATGTGCCATTACTATTGCCTTTTCTCTATCTGTCATACTTCCTCGCTTTCTGCCTTGTACGGCTTTGGTAGTGGCATCCATAATTCCCTTAGCCACTCGGCAAGTTGTCTGTGTTTTGTTCCACACTTTAAGCGATTCTGAACATAGTCGCCTTTGTTCGTCCGGTAGTAATTTTATCCAATCTTTAAACTTCACGTTATCACGCATTCCATTCCAGGCAATCTTCCCACATGTCCCGGAACCTGTCCGCAGGGTGTGTCTCTTCCCCTTGCTTGTGTTTCCAGCACAGCATCGGTACCGGTTCTCCAATGTCCGGGTTATCTCCGTAACACAATGCTGCTATGGATAACAGCTGAAATTGGATATTGTCCCTTAAGTCATCCAGGAGATTTTTCCCGAAAGCCTCTTTGGTTTTTAAAACATAATTCTTGTATGTGCTGTATAACCCGCATCCTTCTGCCGTTTCCAGCGTTGTCTCCATCTGGATTAACCGCCTGACGTTTTCAAGCCGATCAAGTATATCCTTTTCCCGTCTCAGCTTTGCGCGCTGTTCAATCTTGTTCATCCACTCCCTCTTTCCATATATTTTTGAAAGGTATCACCTGTGATGGCTCGATCACAATAATCGGCCTACGTGTTCATCCTTTTTCACAAAATCATATCTCTTCACAGCATACAGCTGCTCTTTTTCAAAATCCACGCACAAAAAGCCGATCTTTTCATGATCATCGAACTCCTGCAAATACTCTTTTAACTCCTCAACTGTCATCCGTCCCTCCTTAACTCCGTCAAAAACTTCTGCTGGTAAGCAGCTGCAAGTGCCTCCCTGATCTTATCCTCCGGAAGCCTGATCTCCATCGTGGATCCAAAAACCCTAGAATGTATACGCTCATCCCTGTGACATTGCCCCCTGGGATTGTTTGACGTGACGATCGTAGGCAGATTATTGTTATATCTGGCATTTATAAGATCATATATGCGTTCTACGATCCACTCTTTTTTATTGTCCTCTGCTCCCAGGTCATCAAGTATTAATAAACCGCAGTCTTTGAGGATCCTTACACTGTCCTCGTCGGATCCTTTGCCGAACAGGTTGATATAACCCGTGGTAGAGATAAACTTAACCACAGCCCCATACATGTCTATCACGGCATTGGCCAGACAGCAGGCAAGCATAGTCTTTCCACTGCCCTTTGTTGCTGACCAGATATACAGCCCGGTACCGGTCTTGCGGAAGGCGTCATACTGGCTTGCAAAACGTTCAGCTATCTCTTTTGCCTGTTTTATGTCTCCAGTGTAGAGATCCCAGCGGAAGTCTCCAGGCTTTTTATACACATATGCAGGCGGAATATTGCTTCTTGCCCTCCTGTCATCAGAAAACAGATCCTTGCCGCTCAGGAATGTATATTCCCTGTCATCGATCGAAAATGTCATCAGGTACGTTGATCCCGAAATATGTTCCGGTTCCCTGGTTAACGTCCCCTCGACCTTGCCCGATGACAGAAACAGGGTCGCTGTCTCGCCTATCGTCATAGTTGCCCTCCAATATCTTTGCACAGTTCTCTGGTTTCACACACCAGTCAAAAGTCACCCTGAAGGGCTTGCCCCTGGCACCTGCTGCCCTGCCCTGCAGAAAGTCACTCCCGCGGATCCGCTCAACAATGTCATCCACCACATTGGCTCCGTATTGCTTAACCCGTGCATGAACAAGCTTCCTGCGTGAGCCGTCAATGGTCTTGATCTGCGGGATGCCGTATGTGTCCAATGTGTTCCATTGGCGGATCATGTCTGCGTAACGGATCCGGGTGTCTGTGCCTGCACTGACACATGCATCTGATTTATCAGATGCCTCTTCTGTATCAGTTACTGTCCCTGTTACTGTTATAGTATCAGTAAGGTTTTTTTTGCTTTCGCTTGGGTTTTCTTGGGTTATTTTGGGTTTTTTTGGGTTTTTTTCGGTTTTGGTTGGGTTGTTTTGGGTTTCTTTGGGTTTAGTTGGGTTTTCTTCGCTTTCTTTGGCTTTTGTCGGCCTGCCCCCTTTTTGCCCATTCTCTGCGTTAGCCTGCCTCCTGCGTTCCGCTGCGTCTATGCTGGCCTTCCATGCAGTAAACAGGGCGTACTCAATGCCGCTCAATTCAGGCTTAACCCCATCAAGGGCATAATCCCCCAGGGCAACCATAAGCCTCTTAACAGTTTCGCTGTCCAGCTCCTTTAACCCCTCAAATACCGATCTGTAAAGTATAAAGCTTTCTTTCATTTGCCACCTCACGCAAAGGGAATCTCATCGTCTTCCGTTACATCAACAAAGCCATCATCCGGTGGAGACTGCTGCGTTGAAGCTTTCTTGCTCTCGGCAAATTCTATGCCGTTTACCATGATCCTCATACTGTATACCTTGTTCCCATCGCGGTTGGTGTAGTTATTATTCTGCAGTTCTCCCTCAACAAGTATCTTGGTACCCTTTGCCAGATACTTTTCCATAAATCCTGCGCGCTCCCCAAATGCCGTACAGTCAAAGAAGTCTGCCTCGGGTCCTCCCTCTGTCTTATATCTCCTGTTTACGGCTATTGAAAACCTTGCCACCTTGGTACCGGAGTTCGCCACGCTTATATCCGGATCCCTTGTAAGCCTTCCGAGCATTATTACTTTATTCACCTGCTCCACCTCCATTTGTCATAGATCAAGTCGTTTTCGTTCCATATCTTGTAGTGCCCCTGCAGGTATCTTTTAAAGAAAGCCATGTATTTCTGGCGCAGGGGAGAGTTATCAAGGTTCTGGTGATGAGGGGCACATACATACGCTCCATTCTCCGGAACTCCCAGACCGCCGTGTGATCTCGGAATATAATGCGCTATCTGGGTAGCAGGAAAACCGCTGTTGCCATACGCCCTGCAGAATATGCATCCTCCATCACGGTCTTTTATTGTTCTTCTTGCCTTTTCACCGAAGTCATACTTTCCCATTCGTCCTGAAGCCTCTTTATCTCTAAAGGCGGAAGTGTCTCTATGCCAAGTTCCCTCGCCTCTAATACAGTCCCGTCTATAAGCCGCGCCATCTCCTCGGAGTTGTACAGGTGGGATTCTTTGACCACCCAGTATATGGCATGTTCTACCTCTTCTTTGGTCTTTTTCTCTGTCAGGTGAACGCTGCCGGCCCTTATCCAATACTCGCTTGGCTTGGGATCATATGTGAGAGGCACTATCCTGTAATCTCCCCTTCCGTCAATTATGTTGATGGTGCCATATTCAAGCATGAGGTTCTTGTGGATCTCTTGTATACCGGCTCCAAGGACTTCAGCTATACGGCTGCACAGCACCCAGTGGTAGGCGTTGGCGTCTTTTGTGCGCCTTTTGGTATATCTGACTGCCTTTATCCACAGTTTGTCGAGTTTAAAAAGCCTGTTTAGTTCTTCATCTTCAACATGATCCACTTCAAAGCATAGCTGCCTTTTCCGAGTTTCGGCATTGTATGCGGCACTAAGAAGCTTTCCGCTGCTTTTCATCTGTACACCTTAATATATATCCAAGCTCTGCACGGACTATCCCTGCAAGGTAAGCCCGGTAACTCTGATAGCTCACCCTGAATGAGAGCCCTTCTTCCTTCATCTTCTTGTTTTCTTTCGTGATAAACTCATCCATGCCCATATCCAGCTCTCCCATGAGCTCCCGGATACGGTTTAATATCTCTTCTTTAGACATATGACCCCCCCTATGATATGATCAGCACATTTTTCATGAGTTCCTTTGTCATGGCATTGCCTCCTTATCTCTCATCAATTATCTCTCCGTTTCTTATTATTGGTGCTTTAAGCGAACCGGCCTTGAAGTCTATGATCTCGCCTTTAAGGTCGGATATTTCTGTTTTAAGGTCGGATATTTCTGTTTTAAGGTATGATAGTTTATAGTTCATATCTTCCACCTTGTCATTAAGCTCCGATATTCCCTCACAAAACCCCAGTAATATGATGATTATCGCAATTGTCAACAATACTATCATTTCAGCCTCCTATCAACCGCCCTTTGTTCTCCTTGTCTGCCTTTATTTTCTGATCATTTTCCATGTAACCTCTCCAATTCTGCCGTCCGATTAAGGACCTTGTTGGCGTAGTCCGTAAAATCCCAGTCTGCAGCTCTCCGCTTAGCGTCGCTGGATCCGTTGTACTGCATGACCGCTTTGGCGGTATCATCGCCGTACATCTCAAACAGATCAACTATTATGCTTGCTCCCAGGCGGATATTGCTTTCAGGGTCATAAATGTCCGTTATCCCCATCTGCCTCATCCTGTCCCGGTGCACAGCTTCGTATATCTGCATGAGTCCTTTGCACTTTCCGTTTATCGCCCTCGGATCCCCGGAAGACTCCGCCTCAATAAAACTCTCAAGGAACTCCGGCTGGATGTTATATGCCCCCCCAACCTCTTCACAGATCTTTACATACTCCGGCGGGATCCATGTGTCCTCAGCTGCTCTTGCCCTTGTGGGACTTGATGCACTCAGAAGCATCCCACAAAAGACCAAACTCATCGCCCTCAACAATGATTGCGTAGCCCGATTCATACACCCTTTCATAAATCTCCAGCACCTCCCTTTCTGAAACTTCCACATAACGAACATATCTATTGAGCGCTCTGCGGTATTTTTTTCTTGAATTCGCAAGCCGCTCCTGAGCCACAAGGCTCTTCGGACGTTCACGTACTTCCTTAAGATTGTTTTTTACGGTAATCCGTGTGCGCCTTAAGTCGTTTTCCAATACCTCCATAAAGCGCTTTTCAAAAAATCCTCTGTTGGCCTTATACCAAAACTCCCCAAGGCTCCCTATATAGAAATATCCCGATCCGGACTGTGAACCGATACTCACGGTGGTTTCCAGTGAAAGATCAACCTCATACAGTTTCATTTCTTTCCTTTCTATTCCCCGCTAAACAGAAGGCAGGTAGCATATAACCAAGCACGCTCGATTATATTTAGGGGGATACCTGCCCTCTGCTCAGCGGGGAACAATTGACTATTCCCTTACGCCTTTTATCAGCCTTATCACATCAGAGTCTGTCAGCCTCATGCGTCGGATCTCCGTTACCGTAAGCCTGCCGGGATCCTTGTACTTTATTCTTGTCTGATTTGTAGAAAGTCCTATTGCCCGCCCGAAAGCTTCAATCTTTGCCCGGGTCACTCCCCTGCGTGCAAGCCATGAGTCTATAACGATCCTGCTTTCCCTGTTCTCCGGGCTGTTGTTCATGTCTTTCATGCGTCACCCTCCTTGCCTTTCTTTTTATATAATTCATGCGTGCCATCCGCGATCTGCGCCAGGTCATCATTTGGATACTCATAACTATAGTAATCTGATAAAATATCCTTAAACTCCTTTAAGTGTTCTCCGTCTTTATCCCTATATTCCAGATCAGGACGGGTCATGGTCAGATCTTTTACCTGAGAAAAGGCAACAGCCATCAGCTGGTATACCATGGGCAGTGCATCCACCTGTTTAAATAGCTCCTTTCTCATATCATCATCGATATTTTTGGAGTAGATGCTTTTTCCCAGTATCACTTCCGCTATAGCCCCCTTCGTTACATAGGATGTATAGTGCTCCAACATAAGGTGCCATAGTCTTTTTATGAACTGGCTTTCTGAGTCTTTGGTCGGATTGACATCTTTAAAGAGAAAACGAATAAAATCTCCCATGTCCTCCATCAGGGCTCTGTATTTTTCCCTGATCTTTTTCCCCGTGGTTCGGCGTTCCTTTTCCTTTATCTCCCGCTCCGTCAAATTCCTCTTTTTCTTGTCCTTCTTTGCTATGATCAGAAATTCATCATATCTTGTCATGCAGAACAATTCTCTGTCATCTTTTGGTATGACCAGCCTGGAAGGGACCTTATCCTTTAAGTACCATCCCGTGACCTTTTCCCACCCGGCATAGTAATTGTTCTCTGCTTCAGGCGGTGCTTTCTTTATCCCTCTTTTTTTTGCAAGAGCTTTAAAAGCCAGCTCATTAGCTTTCTTACGCTCCTCCTTTGCTTCCCATTCTGCCCTCCTTGCAAGGTCTTTTGAGTCTCTCGCCTCTCTTAATATCTTGTTTCTGGTCTTTTCGCTTTTGACTTTCTCCAAGGTCAGAAGGTCGTGAAGCGTCAGTTGGAACTCCGGATCCTCTGCTTTGTCTATCAGTTCCTCCCGATCCAGACGTGCTATGTTTAACCTGTGATTAACTGTGGTTTTGGATAATCCTGTCTTTTGAGTCACGTCCTCGACAGAAAAACCATAATCCTCAATACACATCTGCATAGCTGCAGCTTCCTCGTAAACCTTCAAATCCTTGCGGTTCATATTCTCGCAGAGCATAGTTGCCACCTGCTCGCTCTCCGACATATCAAAATCGATCACACAAGGCAATTCCTTCACCCCTGCTGCCCTTGCAGCCGTAAGCCTCCGGTTGCCTATAACAACCAAATACTTTTCCTCTTCCTCCGGATCCGGAACCACTGTAAGGTTCTGCAGCACGCCCTTTTCCTTTATGCTGGCCGCCAGCTCCTCAATGCCCTCATATTGTGTACGGACATTCTTGGGATGGATCTTCAAATCCTCAATAGATATGTTTATCATTTATATCCTCCTCATGTCGCTTATTACCCAAGCCCTGAAAGGGGCAAAGAAAAGAGGTTGCAAGAAAGTATGTGAAGATGTGTGTGCGTCTTCACAAAAAAACAACAACAAGGCATGTAGTATATATGTTCTTTGCCCCCTTCAAGGCTCGGATTGTGTATTATTTAAACTTTGATCTGATTTGTCTGCAGATAGTCTCATTGTGAAAGTATCATTAACCCAAACCCTGAAAGAGGGTAAGAACATAAAAACAAAGAAAAGGGTTAGTAGTTTTTGATTTGATCAATACTGTTCAGGCATATTGTTAATGGCACCAACATCTACAATTGTTCTTACCCTCTTTCAAGATTCGGGTTGTACCTGCCTCGCTCATTCGTGTTATAATTTCCGTGGGTGCTGCAACGCCCAAATTTACACGAAAGGAGGCTTTTGCTATGAGTTCAGAAGAACGCATTGACCGGATTGCGCTGGAGTGGTTAAGACTCCAGGACAACAACAAACTATCTCCTGAACAGCTTTGTGATAAATATAATGAAGCTCGCAGGAAGATAAAAAAGCATGTGGCAAATAAAAATCAGAAGCAAAGTATTAATTATTAGCTCATGATTTGCCCGGCAGAGAACCCGGATCCTCTCTGTTTCCAGATCGTTATCAACGAATTGTTTCGGGTTCTCTGCAGCTGTCCTGCAAACATTGAAAAAGATTTCATTCATCCTCTTTGTTCTTTCTATGTGTTCCACTGTTCTCTCCTTTCAGGGTTCGGGTTGTGAGATCAGGCGCCTTTCTGTTCAATCTCGCCGTATCCCTCGAAGATGTATTCAAGGGAATAGCTGGGAAACAGCTGCTTTTGAATAGCCACCATCTCGGGCAGGGTGAAGCTGTTCAGCTTGTGCATTTTGTTGTACACTGTCTTCTGGGACGAGGCGCCCATAACCTCACGCAGTCTAACAAGCGGTATTTCCTGTTCCCAAAGCAATCTTTCAAGGTTGGTTCTCTCCTTCTCCACTAAATCACCTCCTCTTTCAAAAGTTTTTTAGTATTTTATCTGTCAAGATAAAATACTGCTTGCTATACGTAGTATAGCAACAAATCACCACAAGTGGTGTTTTCACCTATTATAGACACCACTTGTGGTGTTGTCAAGCATTATTTTACTACTTGTGGTATATTTTTGTTGATTATTCATCACAAGCAATATATAATTCTGGTTAGGGGAGGTGGTCTAAATGACTTTATTAGAAAAGACCGGGTATCTTATCGATGTAAACAACTTAAATAAACGGCAATTAGCTATCGAGTCTGATATTCCATACAGTACGGTTGATAATTGGTGGAAAAAAGGTATCGATAATATACGTCTCCCAACATTCAGGAAGCTATGTAACTACTTCAACGTAACCATGGACTCCATGGCGTTTGATGATCAGGAGATACAATACAAGACAGATCTGTCCCCTGCTGCCTCACCGGACACCCAGAGGGTGGCAGCCGCGTATGATCAGGCAGATTACTTCCACCAGCAGATGGTAAAGGAGACACTTGGGATCCGGACAGATAAGGAAAAAGGAGGGGATGCCTCTACCGTTTTAAATGATCAGATAGTTTAATGGCGCTTTTAAAGGAGGGAATACATGAAAAAATGCCCTAAATGTGGTTTAACTATGCCGGACTCTGCAAGGGACTGCCTTGATTGCGGCTTTGTGTTTCCTAAAGAAGTAATAACCCAGGATACGAAAGCGGCCAGTCCGCAGACCAAGAAAACAAAGAAACCCTCATCTCCCTTGCTTAACAATCGTCCTAAAAGAACGAAGATGCCCCGGGCAACGCAAGCGAGAAAGTCAAAATTTAAAATACGAAATTTTGTTGTTGGTGTTATTGTGCTCTTTATTCTTTTTGCCCTGTTATCTCCCGGCAAAGACAATAGCACAACTACTCAAACCGCAAAAGAGGACAACTCAAAAGAGACAACAAAAGCTGAAAAGGTGGCAGCGGACACTCCTGATGAGGATGACAATCAGGATATGCTCAAATTTGATGATGAGAAGTATCATTCGGAGTATATAGCGGCCATGGATACCATTATTGGCAGATATGCAAATGTTGATACTCATATGTTTGCGGAGCCTTGGACCTTTGCAGACTTTGATGGTGAAGATAATGGCATTGTTGTTGGTATGACAAAAGTAGACGTTGACGGCATGGTGGCAAAGCAGGACGTATTTTGTGTATTTGAGACAGATCCTGATTATAACACAGTATGTCATTATCTTTACTGTACCGAACTTCTTGTTGATGACGGGGTCGCAAGCGATTTAATGCGAACCTTTAACATGCCAACAAAATCATCTGGTGATGATAAGTCAAGGATTGATGATGCTATAGCTTATGCTGATTCTGTCTTGTCTGAAAATTTTGCCGACTGTTACGAGATATCATGTGAAGATGATGTAATAAATATAAATATATGGCAGGATGGTGTTGCTGCCAATGCTATTCTTGCCAGCGCTGGGAATACAAGCTCTGCTAATGCGTGGGAGATAATCAAATCTGCTTCACAATCTATATCATCATCAGTTTATAAGAAAGTCGATGGTACCAACGCTCATGTAGTTGTCAATATTCTCAACAACCAGAACCATGACAACACTCTGTTGACCTATATGGATGGATCTCTGGCATATGATTCTGTAAGCCAGTAAGGGGGCATTTAAGAATTAGGAACTGCCTGGACAATCAACTTAATATTGATATTGTGCGCAATATATTGTATATTATGGTTACTCATAAGCAAACGAGGTCGGAAAGGCTCCCGACGCACTCTTAACAGAGTACCTGAGATGATGGATACGCCGCCCATCCGTTTTGCTGAATAGCTTGGAGCTGGTAGCCGTAGGGTGCCAGCTCTTTTTAATATAAAGAACATTTATTAAAACATTTTATCGCACATTTTAATAATTGTGGTATAATAGGGATGCGAAAAGCAATTCGCAATGTAAGTAATATACCGCCGCTGTTGCGGCAAAGTGAACGCCGTCCATCACGGCATAGAATATGATGGATGTGTATGTTTAACCTCCGCGGGTGACGGGGTGCTTATGCGTAGAATATTGCCCATGTGTATGGAGGCTTGTGTAGTGCAAGCCTCTATTTTAAAATTATGAGATTAGTGACTATCAAAAAAGAAAAACTTAAGGCTTACACATCTGATCCGGAAATGTTACAAAAGGCTAACCGCCCTTGCGTGCTTGTATTGCGTTTAAAATTTCGCGGAGATAATTACACCTTTGCGGTTCCGCTGCGTTCTAACATCAATCCGTCAACACCAAAGCGTTTATACTTCCCCTTGCCTGTGCGTTCAGGAACTAAAGACGGATATAGGCACGGCTTGCACTATGCCAAAATGTTCCCTATTAAAAAAGGGAGTTATGAGGTGTATCATACGGAAAATAATATGTATGCAAGCATTGTGAAAAGTGTTATAGACAAAAACGAAAAGCAAATCATACGTGAGTGCCAAGAATATTTGAATGAATACGAACTCGGGAATATTCCTGTTTACTCTACCAATATAGATAAGCTGATCAAGCTAATATAAAACAACCCCGCCGGTTGGTGGCAACATCCGGCAGGGTCAGTCCCCATAGTTAAGGAAGTATGGAGGAAAACGACTTTGAGGAGTCGCTTAAATTATAGCATACTCCCCTGTTTTCCTCAAATTGAAAAGGAGTATGTATGAAGGCAAAGAAGCTCCCCTCGGGTCGCTGGAGATGTCAGGCGTATCTCGGAACCGTAGAGGGAAAGAAGAAATTCAAGTCTTTTACAGCTGACACCAAAAAAGAGGCCGAGTTCCTTGCGGCTCAATACCTCCACGATCGGGAGAGGTATACTTCCTCTGATTGCCTGGTAGCAGATGCTATCGACCGGTATATATCCTCTCGTGAGTCCGTATTGTCTCCGGCCACCTTCCGGGAGTACCGGCGCAGCCAGAAGAGGGACTATGCCGCCCTTGACGGGTATTCCATATCCGCCCTTACATCTGATATAGTACAAAGCTTCATAAATTTCCATTCCGCCAGTAAGTCTCCCAAGACTGTCAAGAACATCTATGGATTGCTCATATCCTCTGTGCGCTCCGTATACCCGGCCGCATACTTCCGTGTAACGCTTCCACAGCCAAAACCCAAAGAATACTCCATCCCGACAGATAAGGATGTCAAGGCACTCATAGAGCTTGCAGACGATGACCTTACCAAAGCAATCATACTTGCCTCCGTGGGGACCTTAAGGCGCGGTGAGATATCCGCCCTTGATTATGAGGATATCAAAGACACCACGATCCACGTACACGCTGATATTGTAATGGATATCAACGGACAGTGGGTCAAGAAGTCCATGCCGAAAACCAGCGGATCAGACCGGTACATAACTTTTTCTGATGCCGTGATAGAGAAACTCGGAAAAGGAAAGGGGCGCGTTGTACCTCTGGATCCCCAGCAGATCTCCGACCGCTTTACCACTATCCGAAATAAGCTCGGTCTTACCTGCAGGTTCCACGACCTCCGGCACTACTCCGCTTCCATTATGCACGCTCTGGGCATTCCTGATCAATATATCATGGAGCGCGGCGGGTGGTCTTCTGATGCAATCTTAAAGTCCGTATACCGGAATGTACTGGCAGATAAGCAGGCGGAGTTCTCCAGAAAGACTAACGAGTATTTAGATAAGCTGTTATGAGGGTCTTGTTTTTGTGCTCATTTCGTGCAAACTTCGTGCAAACTTTTTTCTAAAAATATCGTATTTATACGCATTTCCTAAAATATAAACACAATATATAATGTTTAACAAAACCCAGTAAATAAGGGGATTGGCGCTACTTTCCAGTAAAATCGCCAATCCCCGAAAAACTGCGGCTAACAGGACTTGAACCTATAAAAACAGCTCTGCAAAACCTCCATATCAGCGGTATTATTGATTTTCGTGCAAACTTTTGTGCAAACTCTAAAATATTACTTCCTTATTTTAGTAGTTTATTCACCATGCGCTGCACTTCGTCAGGATCGTAGCCATAAGCCTTAAGCCTGGATTTTCTTTCATTCCCGTTGCCCCACTTTCCCGCTATAACCTCGCGAGCTATATCAGTAAGAGGTCTTCCAGATCCTCTGGAAGCTCCACTTGTTACTGCTACGGTGTGACCTTTGGTTTGTGTTACAAGAATATCACCCGTATAAAGAGTAGTTCCCAGGGTGTAAGGCATTGCGCTGAACAAGCCCGTCCTCATAAGTACAGTTTTTTCATCAGCCGTTGTAAAATTGCCGGGATCAACGCCCGTGGCTTCCGTTACACACTGGCGTATAAGGGTCGAGCAATCACACTCTGTCCTGGTTTTCGTGTTTGTTCCCACATATAAGATTGCTGTCCTATGATTCTGGCCATACCCAATATTAGAATTATTGCAAGCCGTCTCCATTGAGGATGCTATGCGCTCCGCATGCACCGGATCCTTAGCGCGAAGAATAGTCCAACCTTTTTTGTGTAGGTAAAAAGATTGCATCGAAACCTCGCCTTTATAGTCGGGCTTCGTGGATTGCTTCTGATCCCCCGCAATTCCACCAGAATACTTCCCCCGCTCATCACAACGGGCGGATCCGATAATAACGTTACTCATTCTTTTCTACCTCGTATACTTTCAAATGCGGTATTCCATCCTCCACTGAAAAGTGAATATCATACCTTTCCAGTTCTTCATCGGTGAGTACGCCGACCAGCCTGTCATATAAGCTATCAACCATTATCCTGTCCTCCTTTTGTTTTTGCATCCATAAGTTTCTTTGTTATATCCAAACCTTTCACCATAAAATCCGGTACCTCAACTCCCACCTCGACCAAGTTCTCCAGCACGGATCGGATCTCATTAACAAGATACATTGCCAGGGTAAGCCAGCCGAAAAGTATTACAAAATCCAGCTTTATACCAATTACTTCCCCCATCTCAACAAATGAGCTGGCGATAAAAAAAGCAATCGCAATAACAGTCCAATACCATACTTTTTTCATCACCCCGCGAAAGCCTGCCTCAGATGATACACCGTTTGCAACATGCGCTTTGTATGTCCCCGTGATTATATCAATCACGTTGAGCGCAAGAAAACCGGCAAACAAAAACCAGTGCTCCCCGAACAAGTAACTAAAAAAAGCCACAATCATTCCCCATATCACATTGACATGGTCTGCTACCTTTGGTGTATCTGCCAGCACTCCTGTCACATCTTTCATGATCCCATCCTTTCTAATGCCTTTTTTAATGCTGCTGTCCGGTTCGCTTTCCGCATTATCTCCAGATTCTCAAATTCCTCGACTGTGATATGCTGCGCCAGCAGCTTGCAAAGCTCATCAATGGCTGAGGACTGCATTATGATAATCTCATCTTGCTTTTCTATAATGCTTAAATAATACGATATCATGCTCTCCCCTCATAAGGTTCCCCGATGATGTATTCATATTCAGCTTCGGAGATGGTGCCTTTTTCTACACGCTCCCTTATATCTTCTTTGGTGAGCGTTCCTTTGTCGTATAGCCTTTTTAAGCTTTTTACCAATGTTCTCACAGTATGCCCTCCTCTATAAGCTGCATGGTATAGGCATCGATAGCCTTGGTGTTATCAATCTCCTCAATCGACTGTAGCATCTGATAATCCTTTTCAGGCATGATCCGGCTCTCGCAGATCCACTCTGTGTATGCCGGCATTTTGTCCGCCGCTTCGTGATCCACGCGCTGGACATCACGTCTTACAATTACCATGCCACCTCCGATCACCTGCACCTCGTTAGGCTGCTCGGAGCAGTGTTCCTCTTTCCATCCGTTCACGGTTTGCCCTCCTGTCTAGCTTAGATATGATCCGTTTGCATTTTCCTATATCAACTTTGGGTTTAATGTGGATCAAGTAGCAATCATAAGAGTCTGTATGCTTGAACCACCCCATATAGGACACCATTGCTGATAAATGCCGCTTATAATACTTCCCTCGGATCTTGTCCCTTGCCAGCTTAGTGGCCATCCTGACCGCCGCAAGCATGATCGATTTTCTTATTGCGATCCGATTTCTGTAGAACACAAAACCCATGAAGTCTATAGGTCTTCCCTTGCCTTTATAATCGAATTTTACGACCTGCCAGTTATCCTTTAGCCTTAGCCTAAACCTCCTGCCAAGCAACTGCATCACTTCCCTCAGGAGCTTATGCATCTTCTTCTTGTTGTCACCCATAAAAACCATATCATCCATATATCGTATATAAACTTCGACCCTTCCGGAAATAAATCTGTCCAAGGGTTCAAGTAAATAATTGGCAAGCCACTGGCTGATATAAAATCCAAGAGGCAGCCCCTTGGGAAAACCGGACAGGCACCTATCCAAAACGAAAAGAAACCACTCATCCTTTATCCGGATCCTCAGCTCCCGGAACAGGATCATTTTCCTTATACTTCCGTAAAAATGCCTTATGTCTATTTTTACAAAGTATCTGATCCCCTTTCCTTTGCACATCCATTTCTTAAGCTGGTTCTTTGCGCGATGCGCGCCTCTGCCCGGGAATGATCCGCATGTGAATTTATATGCGGTGGCTGTGATTATAGGTTCAAGCACCAGTATTATGATATGGTGCAGCCACTGTTCGTGGATCTCCGGCATGTAGACTATTCTCCACTTGCCGTGCTCCCATAACTTCCTGGCTCTGTGCTTCTTCGGGTGGAAGGCGAGGCTTTCGTCTCCGCCCGGTCTTGTGTTCTCGATCATGACACGCATCTTGTCTATTTCTTCGTCAAGATTTGCGTCAATCTCCTTGATCTCCGCCCTTTTAGTCTTTCCTTTTCTTAACTTTTTATAAGCCCTAAGGATGAGGCTTTTGTCCAACATCCTTTTCCACAGGTATTTGTACTGCTTACCGTGTCCGGATATCTTATCACTAAGTTCCTTATACTTCCGATATAGCATACTTGATAGATTTTATCCTTCTATCTCCTACAGACAGCAGGTGCGACCGCTTTACTGCCTGTCCTGCAACGGACAAATTTCCACTCACCGAACAAGTAATTGCGGATATAGCGGTATTTCAACCGCCAGCGGTGTAAATGAGCAAGAGGTGCATTTGAGTCATTATACCGTAATGATAGAGTTAGGGCGGCGCCGATGTTCCAGTTCGCATTCGTCGCGGCATTGTTGAGATTCAAAGCGCGCAAGCCATCATTCAGGTCATTGTTCGCATTGCCGAACCGAATCGAGACAGCGGTGATGCCGCACCTCTTACCCCCTAGTCCGAGTTAACGAGTTACATTATAAAATCCAAGTTTGTCGGAGTCTTAACGGGGGAGTGCCCCCGATCCCCCCCGTTACGTCGAAGCTATCACTGCATATGGAGTGTGACCGGCAGGTGGTAGCAGAAGGAGGGCGGCGCCGATGCCCCAGCCCGCATACGTCGCGGCATAGTAGAGAGCCAAAGCGCGCAAGCCATCACGCAGGGCATTGCCCGCAATGCCGAACCGAACCGAGACAGCGGTGATGCCGATATTGACATATAATCCATCGCACCAGCCGAGCGTTGTAGATCCATCGTAAGGAGGTGTGGGAATAGCGCCAAAGCCCGGTTCTACAGCGCACCTGTTTGGATAATACCATCCTCCGGATGCCGGATACTGCACGCCCGTATCCTGATAGCCTGATGCGTTAAGGTCATAAGCGTACCTGGGTGACACCTTAACCTTGCCGTTTACGCAGATGGTATAAGGATCCCTCATCCACTGCTGGTATGATCCCAACGCAACCGAGTGCAGGATCTTATTGAGTGAGGTCTTGTCTGTGGTGCCATAGAACTGTCCGCCGCCGACAATAGTGTTATTTTTAATTCCACTCTGTCCGCTGTTACAGTTGCCATACCCGTACTTGTCTTGTAAATTACAGTTCTTGCCCCACATCAGCAGCAAGTCTATAATTGTGTTGATGATGGAGCCACCCAGGAACTTCGCCCTTGCCCCGAACGCATCAATAGCAGTCTTCTCGGCTGATGTCTGGTTGGATGCCGCGGGGGTAGTTCCGGCTGTCGATCTCATCTTGGAATCCACGATGGATCCGTAATACATAGGAAGCCACACGCCCTCTAGCTCGTTGCCTTCAGTATCGATAAAACCGATAGGAGAGTAACCGTCCTTCGGATCCAGCGAAAATTTGACATACCGATCAGAGCCAACTATATACTCCTTTTTGTAAATCTTCTGGAGCCAAGAAAAAGCCCCTCCTGCGTATGATGTAGAGGACACGTCTGAAGCCGTGGTTCCGTCCACCTTCTTGGTGTAATCTGTGGGAGACAGCTCATAATCTACAACTCCGCCATAACCTACCATGTAAGGCTTATTGTTTACCAGGAGAGGGAAGTCCGCCCAGTCTCCCAGGGAGAATCCTCCACCCATGGTAATGCTGATTGGAGAGAAGTTTTTGTTTTTCCCTATATATTCGATTCTGGACGCCGGATCAAGGATGTCCATGTGCTCAATGAATCCATAAACATCGTTGTCGGACACAATCTCATAGATCTTATCCACTGTGACCTTGTCCGCTGTATAGCCGTTGATTTCGTCTATCGCGTACTGCGCTTCCGGGTAACTCATGCTTTCGCCTCCTTCGTGTATGTCTCCGTGATCGTTTTACCTGACGATGTACTTGCAATAATAGTTGTTTTAACGTAATAGTAATCCCCTGCAGTCGGAGTAACGGTTGTTACAATCTGCTTATTGCCATTGACTGTGCTGATCACCGTTACCGCTGTAATGCTCGATCCAGAATCTACCTCAGTGATTTCCTTGTTTCCCTGTTGGTTCGTGTCTATGGTTGTCGTCTTGGTACACAAGCCATACAGATCGTAAAACTCCCTTACCAGGAGCGCATCTACCGCCATATTGATCTTTCCATCTACGTCAGCCGTTTCAATGTTGGTGCCAACTGTAAGTGTGTCACCGATACCAATGGCCGTCTTGGTCTTATATAGCACTCCGCTATAGTAAAGCAAATCTCCTGTCTGGTAGGCGTGCGAAGTGGGTGAGGTTTCGATGGGCGCAATGTCTGTTTTTAACGCCCTGGCATCGTCGGAATTTTCGTCAACATCATGCGATATCCAGACCCAGTTGGTACCGTCGTACTGATATACCGTTATACGCCCTGCCTCGCCTCCGGCAAAAAGGTTAGACGTGGTGACGGCGGAGTTGCCGTAGAAAACATGAAATGCGCCCGTACCATTGACGTTAAGCATTACATCTTCCGCTGTGTTGGTATTGTCAAACTTAACTCCGATAATATCTCCGACCTGCAGAACAAAATTCTCGGCCGCAGGGATTGTAACCAGCTTGGTAGCTGCGCTCGCTGCGGTGTCGCACGTTCCGTAGTAATTACCTGCGACAGCCGCAGAAGCGGTACCCTGAGCTAAAATCTGGAAATAATCGGTATTTGTTGGTATATTTCCCGTAGACTGGACCTTACACACATAGGTTGATCCCTGATAGTAAACCATGTCCATAGGGTGGTAGGTTTTTGTACCATCGTAAGTTCCTTCCGGAATAAGCAGTACCCTTCCTGCGCTTGCACTCATGCCGAAATTACCTCCCATTCTAAGTTGCCGGTTGTCGTGTTTATCTGGAATGTATAAGGATTATCATCCGTATACATCAAGTTGCCTGTTGTGTAATCCACGAAAAAAAGGACCTGTCCGATCATTGCTGTAATTTCTGCTTTTATATCAGCTGCATCATCTGCATACCCTTCAGCTGTCTCAGCTGATAAAGCAGCCTGTCCGGCATAATACTTTGAGTTGTTCTCGTAAGTATCATCAGACGAAGGTACCGGGACTCCGTTTCGTTCACCGACCGCCCAGCTTTCCGACAGGTGGGCATAACTCAAAGCATCATTTGCGGATCCTGCCGCTGCAGTTTCAGAAGCCGCCGCCCGTACTCCGGCACTCTTTGCGGCTGTCTCAGATGCCGCAGCATTTCTTTCAGAAGCCGCCGCGTTGGCTTCACTGTCCGCTGAATCACTCGCACTTCCTGCTGAAGCTGTTGCACTGTCTGCAGACTGCTGTGAGTAATACTTTGCGTTATCGGTATCTTCTCCCGTCCTGGAATCGGTTCCGCCCCTGGCATAACTTTCAGCCAGTGTTGCGTAGGCATGCGCACTCGAACCACCGCCGGCCGCCTCTTCTGCAGACTGCGCTGCCTGCTGTGAATAATACTTTGCGTTGTCGGTATTCTCGCCCTCTCTTGAGTTCGTACCACCCACAGCATAGCTTTCTGATTTGGTTGCGCTTGCATCTGCTTCCTGAGCTGATTCCCTCGCAGCTTCCATCTGCGCTGTGGCCATTGCAATGACAGCCGGGAGATCTGTATCTGACATATCAGGATTTTCACTCAATCCTGCGGTTTCCACGCACAGCACAAAGTTCGCCGTCCCCAATATACCTGTGCTGTCTGATATGCGAAGCTCGCAGCGTGTATTGCCTGCGCAGGCGCACATCTGCAAAGTAACGTCAGCTGATACCTGAGATCCGCTAAACGTACACAAGTATGAAAAACTGTGACCGTCTGGCTTAGTTCCATCGATAACAACAGTTGATCCGGCGCTTGGGGAAAATGGAAGATCTCCATTTAAGAGATTGAATTTCAGTGTCCTTGCTCCGCTGTCATATTGCGATACATGAACTACTACAGGGACAGAACCATAATCCGGTATTAGATTTAAGTTATATACCTGTGTAATCATAGATTATTCCTCCCAATCGGGGTCACCTTTGAAAATTTCAATTTCAGTTCCATCTTCTTTTACAAGCCATTGATGGTGTTCGCCTGTTTTAACAAATAGCTTATGTTTAATTTTTTTCTTAACTGCGACCTTTACTTTCTTTTTTTCATCCATAGTCTTTCCTTTATAAACAAAGTCCATTTACAATCTGTCTGTATTCTGCTCCAGAAATAAATTCAATATCTTCGCTATCCCAAGTAAAATAGCCACCATCTTCTTGATGCCACACCAAATTGCAGCACACGTTATATGATTGTGTATCAGTATCAGAGATGTACCATCCGCTCGATATAGCCGGATAGATTAATCCGCTACTGTTATCTTTTGTGATCAACTGCGCGAGAATAAACAAATTATTTCCGGCTATTGTCACACCGCTACCCCAATTGCGCCCGTATCTATCTACAATGCCTCCGTTTGGTTCAAAATAACCGTTTCCTCCCTCAATGATTGATTTTAGTTGTCCATTTTCTAATTTTAAATTCCCTGCGATCAAACTACCGGATAATGACGCATTTTTAGCAATCAAAGTTCCATTTTTTGTCATAGATGAGTCAGCAGCATTCCACTCCATACCACTTGCATTTATCTGAAACAAAATGTTATTGTGATTGTCATAAACAGTAAGGCTCGGGGCATTCGTACCGCCTATAACAAGTTTTCCATCAAGCGTCCATGCCTGTGTATACGGGCCAGCAACACCTGTACTTGAAAAACCCAATCCGTTTTGGTTTATCCGTAACACATTGCGGGCTTCGCTAATGTCTGCGGTATCAAGGAATAGAATCTCTTTCCAGTTTCCGTTGTTATCTTTTCTCGCAACAACATACCCATCGGAACCCGTCAGCCATGCGGTAGCGTTGTCAATATCTTCTTGCAGAGAATTACTCATCTGCTCCATGTTGTAGTTGGCTCTCGACAGCGAAGCCGTGATTGCTCCGTCTGTGCTTGCTATGGTAGTAGCAAGACTTGTCCGCACATTCCCGATTTCAATGCTGTCGTACTTTTCCGTCAGAACATTGTATACAGTCTTTACTACCTTTGCTGTTGTGCTAATGCCTAGCTTTTCAAAGTAGACTCCGACCACATCACAAAGCTTTACAGTTTCAAGCGGTGCAACGTCCTTGTATTCTTCCGTATCTGCCAAGTGCACAAACGACAGGTCGATTGATACTTTCGGGATCCCGATACCGGCCTGATTGACATACGCCCGTGCCTTTGCCCGGAGTTGTGCTTCTGTGGGTTGCTCCTGAAAGTCCTGTGACAAGTCAAGGGATATCGTCCTGCGGTATGCGTAGTTGTCTGCGTACTGGCTCTCTACTACCTTTTCTGTCAGAGTAACTACTGTACCCGTGGATTGATCTATCCAATACGGACAAATCCCGGTAACCGTGGACGCAATCCCTTCTTCCTGCGACAAATCCGTGATGTTTTTTCCATATTTAAGAGTGACGGTAGGGTTTACAACGCCCCTGTGCTTGTGCAATTTCACCGTCCAATTGTCCCATTCGTATTCACCGCCAAACTGATCTAGCACGGAACCCTCAACACCGCCCAACCTTGACCGTATACTTGCCGGGGTTGTCTGTTCGTAGCTTGATATCGTGTCAACATCCGTCCAAAAGCTAAACGGACAACTCTCTGTTGCGTTGCTTTTTAAGGCGATCAACGTCTGCAAACAGGCGGAAGATGATGTATTAACACTAAAGGGCATAGACGGGATGTGTGATAACTGATAACTGATATGCTGTGCCAGTACCGTAAAAATCCCGCCAATAGGCTTTGTGATCTTGTACACACGGAACGCCTGTAAAGATGCGCCCTCGGACGGTTTAGTGAATAAAATGCTGTCCATTTCTACGGACGATGCCAATTGTCCATCTTCAGGGACTTCCGCCTCTAACTCATATACCCCGTTACGTTCTTCTGTGACAATGCATTTAGAACAATCCAGCCGCCCAAGACCGTTCGTGGTAAATGTTGTTGCGGTTTTTGGAAAAAGTATTGGTCTCATAGAATCCACCATTTGGGCGTGATCTCAACCCTTGTTATCCCTGTGCCTAGTGTTACCGTATTATTGCCCGGCTTCAGCTCCCAAAAATCTTTGGTGCTGTTTAAGACGATGTTGCCATTCAAATTCGTGGATCCACGATAAGCACTTTCTGTCTCACAATTGATATCCGTGTAACTCTGGTTTGCCGTGATCTGTATCGGTATGCCCCCTATCGTCACCGTTCCGACCCCATACACCCGAATAATCGGCTTTGATACTGTGAGATTGGCATTATGTACGGAAGAGGAAGCCGTCAGAGTGATTGCCTGATCCCCGGACCTTAGAAAGCGTTGTGGCATACAGTCAAACGACAACACAAAGCTTCCCTCTCTTAAGGCGTCCGAAACATCCACATCAAAGCTTCCTGTGTATCTTGCCATTCTATACTCGCCCGGATTATAGGTATCTTCCAACCGCTGGTAGCCTTTTTGGGTCAGCAGGAAGTTTCGATAATCCTGCGCGTTTTGACGGAAATTTCTCACGATGAAAGAATCGTACTCGACAGGGATGTTTTTATATGTCCCGTGGTCAATGGTGAGTTCTCCCGATCTGCCCGGAATCTTTACGCTATCATATTCCCTCTCTGCTCCGTTGAAGGTCTTTTTGCCGTTTGTGTATACGCCATAATCTTTACAGCTTACTCCGGCAAATATCAGCCAATTCCTCATGCAAACACCGCCCTTTGCTGTGCTATCTGCGTATTGAGTATGTAACTAACCTCTTGCGCTATATCCCTTGCGCTCTGTCCGTCCTGTGTGTAGACGTTTATATTCACTCCGCCATAATTGGTTGTTGTGGTGTTTCCCGTCATTGCACTATTTGGGATAGAGCCGCTTAATGCAGCGTTGACCTCAGGAACCATAGTATCAACCATATTATTGAGTGCAGAGGTCACGTAACCAAGATTCTTTTCGACACCAACTGCGATACCAGCCGGGATCCATTGACCTACCTCGTCCCTAAAAAGCTTTGAGGGTGAATTGCTTTTAAGTTTCTTCTTTGCTGCTTTTAACGCATCACCTGCAAGATTTGTAAGCGAAGTAAATAAATCGCTGGCTTTCTTGCTGATACCGCTTATAATACCCGACACAATATTCTTTCCCAGCTCTACAAAATTAGAAGCGGAAAAAGCATTTTTAACATTCTGTTTTATCTCGTTCCATTTGTTCTGCAACGATGATTTCATATTTGAAACTACATTTAAAACAGATGTTTTAATTGCGTTCCAAGCATTTGTGACAGTGCTTTTTATAGCATTTCCAACGCTGGTCACAACTTCCTTAATGCCGTTCCACGCTGTCTGTACTCCGCTCTTTAAGGCATTTAGTACCGTGGTTACAACTGTTTTGACGGCATTCCATACAGTAGTTACTACCGTTTTTATCGCATTGAGTTCAGACGTGATAAATGTTGTGTAGCCTTTCCATACTGTTGTAACTACCGTTTTGATAGCGTTGAATACCGTGGTAAATACCGTTTTGATAGCGTTCCAAACTGTTGTAACAACTTTCTTTATTGCTTCAAGCTCTGTTTTGATAAGTGTGGTGTATGCTTTCCACACAGTAGACACTACTGTTTTAATTGCATTTAATACCGTTGATATGGTAGTTTTAATGCCCTCCCAAACACTTGATACCACAGACTTGATACCGTTTAAGATATTGGAAACGCCTGTCTTGATGTTGTTCCACGCATTACTAATAAAGGACTTTATAGCCTCCATTTTCTCTGATATGGCAGACTTAATACCGTCCCACGCACTAGACACCGTCTCTTTGACTGCGTTCCATATTTCTGTGGCTTTTTCCTTTATAGTGTCCCAGTTCTTATACAAAATAACTCCTGCCGCAACTGCCGCCGCAATAGCCACTCCTATCGGGCCCAGTGCAACTACGACACTTCCGATACCAGCAATCAACGTAGACCCTACGGACAGCACTGTTCCGACAGCAGAAACGATTCCGCCAATCGTACTAATAACCGTCCCTGCTATTGCAAGCGCGGGCCCGATTGCCGCTACAACAAGCCCCACTTTTGCTATCATCTGTTGCTGACTGGAATCAAGACTGTTGAACCAATCGACCGCCTGTTGTATCTTCTCTGCAATTGTGGATATTGTTGGAGCCAACGCCTCGCCCAGCGAAGTACTAGCGACATCAATAGATGATTTCAGCTTTTCAAGGGATCCTCCGAAACCGCTCATCATGGCGTTAGCCATTTCCTCGGTTGTTCCGGCACAGTTTTCAAGCGACCCGTTCAGCTTTTCTACATCTTCAGGAGCTGTGTTTATTAATGCCAACCATGGAGCCATTTGGTTTTTGCCAAATATAGCACTTGCCGCCGCTATCTGTTCAGACTCGGACAACTGTGAAAAAGCACCATGCAACTCTGCTTGTACCTGCGTGCTGTCTTTCATGGAGCCGTCCGCATTTGTAACAGAGATACCAAGCTTATCCATCATTTCCGCGCCTTGTTTTGCAGGCGACACAAGCCTTGCCATGCCCGTTTTAAGGGATGTTGCGGCCTTATTTGCGTCAATACCGTTATTAGCCATAACGCCCATATATAACGCCGCGTCATTTACGCTATATCCTGCAGATGAGAATATCGGAGCTGCGATACTCATAGCATTCGACAAGCCATCAACATCAAGAGCGGAGTTATTACAAGCCGCTGCGAATACATCTGCATACTGCCCGGCGTTTCCAAACGAATCATGGAAGCCGTTTATCGTAGCAACAAGCCCTGCGGATACCGTGTCGAGATTTCCGCCCTCACCTGCAGCAAGGTTCATAGCGGGTGCAAGAGTATCAGCCGCCTGTTGTGCATCAAGTCCCGCCCTTGCAAAATTGAGTGTTGCGTCCGCCGCATCTTTCATTCCAAACGTGGAATTGGATGCCGCGTCTTTCATTGCGTCACTCAACATCTTCGCTTCGCTTTCAGAGTTCTTCATCGTCTGATTAGTGAGCGTCATGGTCTTGTCAACTTCCGCAAAACTCTTGACTCCGGCCGCCCCTACTGCCGCAAGCGGTAGGCTTAAATGTGTGGTTAAGCTTCCACCAATATCCTTAACCTTGTTCCCGAAGGTAGAAATACCCTCTCCAACAGATTTAATCTTTTCGCCTGCCGCTTGTATCTGCTGTGCGGAAACCGACCCGAAATTCTTATATTCTTCCTCAAGGGTCTTTAATTTGCCCTCGGTTTCTATTATCTCCCGTTGCAGCGCGTCCCACTGTTCAGGGGTGACGGAATCTTTCTCAACGTTTTTAAGCTCCTGTAAACGCTGTTTGGTGGCGTCAATCTCTGTGCCAAGTGCTTTCTGTTTTTGAGTCAGTAGATCAGCATTGCCGGGATTGAGTTGCAGAAGCTTATTGATATCCCTTAAGCTGGTGGATGTTGTCCGTAAAGTGCGGTCAACATCTGACAAGGCTTTATTTAGTTTTGTTGTATCGCCACCGATCTCGATAGTGATTCCGGATATTCTCTTGCTCGCCATTTCTCAACCTCACAACGCATCCATATCTGACTGACTGGCTTTTGTAGGGTATTCGTATCTGTCGTTTGCCGCCTCGACAATAATATCAAGAACATTTCCGTACTCCATGCAATCAAGGTCGGATGTCATCAATCCGACTTGTATCGCACGGAGTACAAAAAGTGCCCAGTTCCATTCCCGATCTACTTTGCGGCTGTTCGTTTTTTTTCCTTGCTGGTCGTGATCTTCTCACCATTGTACACGCTCTTTATATCTTTAAGCGCATTAAGGTAATCAATCCGCGAAAACTGATCCATCCACTCCCAGTATGTGCCTTCATTGAGCTTCAACATTTCCTTACGGTCTTTAACCTCCGCAAACTTTGCCATGACGTAGCCCATCTTTTGAATGAACTCTATCGCCCCGGCTCCGTCCTCATCTTCGAGAGACTGCTGAAGCTTCAAAGGGTCAACGCCAAAAATGCTCTTGTAGTAACCATCAACAGAGGCCATCGCCAGCATTTCAACATCTTTGTCACCAATTTTAACAACCTGATACATAATGCCTCCGATCAAGAATCAAGCAATGTAAGGTTCCGAAGTGTATAGGTCACGGATTTGGACTCATAACCCTCTTTTGATGCTGTAAATTTAACAGACTGCGATGTTGATGTTATACGGAAAACAATTATTCCGTCAGCGTCAAGTGTCACGGGCCCGTGTATACCACCGATTAGCTCTGCGGTGATCGTTGCATCTGCTGCAGAAGCCGCCGCATGAAGCGCAAGGAAATTACCGTCTGCCTCATCCTCGGTATAAGCTTCCGTCCAGCCTGTAATATACTTAAGTGTTCCGTCAATGCGACTTCCAACGATCTGAATATCAGACTGCAAATCTGCAACAGTTTTACCAAGAATGTCACTTGTGATATTGGCATCAACAGAAAGGCTCATCTTCTGTGCGATACCCTCGGGAATGTATACAGATGTGAACCAATTTTTATAGGCTGTTACATCGGTCTTCTCGGTTGTCTTGCCCTTTACGATGTTTTTGTCAATACCGGGGAAGTATGCTGTCGTTGCTGTGATCGTTGTTGTCTCTGTCTGCGGCTCAACGGTATCTTCTTTTGTCTCTCCACCAACATTCGGACGGGTGCAGGTGCAGTTGTAGAGAACATGACGGGTTGCCTTTTTGTCTCCCTCGATTTGGAACATAAAGGCAAAATGTACCGCTTCAATGTCTGCATCCTCAAGAAGCACGCCATTCAAATCGGTTGCTGCTGCAAGTATCTGTCTGTGGAACTCATCAGGAAACATTGCAACCTCAAGATCGCCTTCATAACCTGCGTTGCTGGTTCCAATCCAGTATGCAATATTGTCTGCATAAAAGGGTGTATTCTCGCCCTGCGGATCAAGTGATAATGACACCGCTCCCGGAATTGCAAAAGGTATTCCATATGTTGCGGAGTTATCGTCGCGCATAGTTGCGATTGCGGCATATGCGCTCTTGATCCCGTATTTAATCTTATTTTTCATCTTTAAGCCTCCGTAATAATCACGCTTGTTTGATATGTCACCATATACATCCGTTCCGTGTCGATTGATGCCTCATACCGGGCATACACAAATTCGTTTTCATTAAGCACCGCCTCAACAGTCTCCTCCAATTCAAAGTCCTTTGTGTCCGTGTATAGCTCAATCGTCAGATTGCGGATTTTTTGATAATTCAGATTATCGGCTTTTAAGTCTGCATCAGAATCATAGTAAAAACAGATAAACGGGGGCTGTTGCCCGGAGTTTTCCGGGAACTGGTAATATTCAGCCGGGATCCCTATACTGTTTATGATTTCCGATACTTTTTCGTAAGTCATGTTATTGTGATCTCCACTCTGTGTTCAAATTCACGGATGAGCTGTTCTTCTACGGGTGCTATGTGAGGTCTGCCCGGTGTACGTCCTCCACCCCTGTTGGCGTGTCCGTTTTCCAGTAAGTGCGGGAGCCCCGGTGCGGTTCCGTTGTAAATTGTGGCGTGTACCGAAAGCCTCTGCTCATCAATATCCGACCGCCACCCCTTGGCATACTTATAATCGTGCTCCGTCTTGAAAGTGGCTTTACTTTCATTGCGTATGGCTGTTACGCCTTTTTGTGCTACCTTTCGGGTAACTTCGTGCATATTCCTGTTAATATCGCCCTCATAATCAGCCAATATCTTTTTGATTTCAGCCCCCAGCGTCTCCGCCGTCACTTTCTTGTATGCCATTAGTGCCCCCCTCTCTTTGGACGTATAGTTCCATGTAATCCGTACCGGGTCTGTGATAATGCCTGTATACGGCATAGGTCTGTCCGTTGTATTTGACAGATGATTCACCCTCATAGTCCCCGGCAAATATCACGAACTGGAACTCGGGGTTTAAGCCATTCCGCCCACCCTCAAAGAACTCTCTTCCGTAAACATCAGAGACTTTGCACTTTATCGGGTCGGAAAAAGTGTTGAACGATTTTGACACCCCGTATTTGTCCTTTTTAAACTCCTGCTTAATCAGGATTAACTCATCATCCATGCATCTTACCCATTGCAAGCCGACTGTGAAGTTCATATTGAAGCATTCGAGGCATTGCTTCCATGCTGTCACGCTTCCGCCAAGTCCACGCGGCGTACATAATCACAAGCTGTTGATCCCTTAATGATTCCGGATCAAGTGTTATCCCCATATCGGTAATCGTTTCCCCGGAACTCTTAAGGATCGCAAGAAGCCTGTCATCATATACAGTTGCCCTCGAAATTGACAAATCCACCTTTAAGCTTGGTAACAATGCCTCATAGTTCACGCTTCAGACTCCTTATTTCTTCGTTGTTTTCTTCGTTGTTTCCTTTGTGCCGGAAGTAGCTTTCTTTTCAGGCTCTGTTGCACCCGGCTTCGGTTCTGCTATAACTACCATGATCTCCTCCTTATGCTGTCTGGCAGGTCAAGCCGCCAAGGTAATACAGGTCTGTCTTGGTGCTCTTGCCGTTGGAAGTAACGACCTTGATAACCTGTGTATTCTTATCGAAGATCTTGAACAGTGCATTCTTGTCCTCATCAAGCTCCTGCATACCTGCGCCCTGTGTAGGAACAATGCCAACCTTAACGGTGTCGGTCTCTGCAAAATCGCTAAACTTCAGTGCGATAAAGTTACCCTCGCCCCAAACGTCTGTGATCGCGTTGGAACCGCTTAACCACTTGGATATACCCGTGATGTAGTTATTTGCTACGGTAATACCGCTCTGGATGCTTGCGTTGGGTACTTCCCAAAGCGCACCCGTTTCAGCCGCTACGGTAGGGCTTGTTATGGGTGTGCCGTTTGCCTCATCAGGAGCAAAAGCCATAGTGCTATCAGGTGTTACACCGTTGATACCTATTGCCACAAACGCTTCAGCAATAACGGGCTGTCCGTCATATCTTGCTGTACCCCTGAAAGCGGTAGCGTCCTGAATGAAGAAAGCGTGCTCGGACTGTGCGAACTGTGTTCCTGCTCTCTCTGCAAGGAGATACAGTTCAAAATATCCGCCCACGATAACGTAATCAGGCAGGAAGTCAAGGACTTCAACGATTCCGCCAATAACAGGCATTGTGCCCTCCATGCCGGAAACGATAGCACCTGCAGCATTGATTGACATTGCCTGTGCCTTAAGGAATGTATTGGTTGTCTCGCTCATAACCCATACTTTCTCACCACGGGCATATTTGCCCTTGATTGCTCCACTGATAACGGTCAACTGCTGGAATAAGCCGATACCTGTTACGCTGTCTGCAATAGTTCTTACGTTGCTTACAGAAAGGTTAATCCAGGGACGGGCAGTTGCAGGATAGCCGCTGGGAACCTCGGTCTGTACCAGCCTTGAAACAACGCCGAGAGGCATCTTCTGATTCTTGGTGGTGTTGCGTCCGTAAAGAATAGCCTTATCAAGCGCAAGGCCGATAGCCTGACCGATCGCATCAAGTAAGGTGGATGCGAGGGCAATGTCGGAATCCTGAAGAACCGCATTGCAAACCTTGAAATATCCGCCAACCTTGAAGCAGTCAACCTCTGCGTCATTAAAGCGCAGATCAAGTTCATTTAAGGTAGCACAACATTCCGTCCAAATAGCCTCGGGAACGGAACCCATGATAACCTCGCGACCCGTTCCACCGATGCTCTGTACATTACAGTGACGGTACAGCTTGGAGTATACCAGCACATTCTCGCGCAGGAATCCAATAAATACTTCGGGGATTGTAAGACCAACATTTGTCAAATCGCGCTTCTCTGCGATATGCGCCCTGATCTCACCGATCCAGCCTTTTACATCATCTCTCTGGAAAAGTGCATCCCTTGTCTGCACATCCATCTTTCCGAATACACCTCTTGTCTCTAAAGGCATAGTGTTCACCTCTTTCTTTTCTTCCCTTTTGCTGGTTACAACAGGGGCTTCACGCTCCTGCTCCTGCTCGATCTCATCAAGCTCACGCTCCATATCAGCTATTTCAGCTTCCGTGGAAACGATTGTTTTGCTGTTCTCGCTTCTTTCAGCCTCAAACGCTTCCACTTCATCCTCAACAACTTTCTGTGCTTCTTCGGCTTCCGCTTTCTGCTCATCGGTCTCGGCTTTCTCTGCGTTCTCCGCCGCTTCTGTAATAGCCTCTTCAAGCTCTGCTTCTCTTGTGACAAAGCCCTCTTCCTTGGCTCTTAAGGCTTCAAGCTCCTTTTTCTTTGCGTCTATCTTCTTACGCAACATCAAAGCTTTTAACATTATTGCTCTCCTTTCAGTTTCTTCATTGTGTCTGATTTCCACGCTTCCGCCTTACGTTTCTGAATGTCAGAATATTGCTTGGCTCTTGCGGAAATGTTGGTTTCCTGATAAGCAGGAAACGTACACGCACTGCATTCAAACAACTCTGCTCTTGTGATAGTCCAGTGAATCGTGCCGTCGGTTCGGTTTTCGGTAGCCTCCTCGATGATGTTGAATCCAACTGAACAGCCATCCACATCCCCACGCTTCACACGGTTGTACAGGTCAACGGCAGCCTGATCGTTCGGATTGATCGTCACCTTTCCCCATAAGCCGTGGTCATCGTCTCGCAGTTCAAGCGTATGATTTTTTGTTCTCCCAAGAACAAGCGTCGTGTCGTGATTGATTAACGCCCGGATATCGTTTCCGACAGAATCACCGAACGCCCCCGGTGCAAATGATTCGCTCGCTCCGTCCCATATTTCATAATTTGAGTTGTATACGGCAAAATAACCCTCGATAGTCATTTCGTCCCCGTCCTCCCTTGTGGTAAAGGTTGAGGGGATTGCCCGGACCTGCCTGTTTGTCTGTTTACTCATTGTCTGTCCCTCCGTCCTGGATCAGCTTCTTTTGCTTGTTGCTATATTCAAAACCGATGAAGTTTTCAAGGATCCTTAATTCGTCAAGTTCTTCTCTCGGTGACATTCCCAAACGGTCTCTTACTTCGTTACCCGTCACAAAGCCCCTGTCAGACAATCCGCCAAATACTTCCGCTATCTCACTTAAGTTCCAATCCATCAGGGAGAGGGTGTTGAACTTGAGATACCATTTCGGATTGAGAATCAGCTTCTTTGTCATTTCCTGCGCTATCCCGATGCACAGGTTTTTGACGGGGTTCTGAACAAAATTGTTCCACGCCTCTTTGTTGTAGTCTCCTACTCCTACAACAAAAGGTGGAACGCCAATGATTGAAGCCACCACACGCCTGTCGAGCTGTACCATATCGGATATAGCCAGATCAGTAAGGGATAACGGTTTGATCTCCTTAATATCAATCATCTCTGCCGGAACGATCCAAGGTGCGCCCGCTTCGCCTGTTTCAAGGTATTCTTCCCGGAGTCTCTTTCTGCCCTCCACCCCGGAAAACTCATCCGTCATAGCATCAACCTTGACTATGAGGGACGGCTTCCACTTGCTTTCCATAAAGCCCTTTTCTGTGGCGGAAGCTTGCTTTAAGTTTGCCGCTACCTGCTTAAGTGATACTGTAAGCCCTCTGCCTTTCCACGGGTAGTATTTATCCGGGTTGTGAACAAAATGCAAAAGGTTGTCAGGGCTTCTTGATATTCCATCAATCAGGACTTTGTATTTTCGGTAGCCCTCGGGAATGAAGCTCACCCGGCTTGCGGATATCGGCTCTAATGATTGCAGATAGCCCTTGTAGGTATGCGGAAGCACAATGCTATTTCCGTTTCCGTACAGCAATAAATTCATCACGATTGCTTCAATCCACGTTTTGCGGGTCATATACGGAGTAGGGTCAATGTCAATCTTCCGGGATAGTTCGTTCACAATCCGCACATCCCCGTTGCTCTCATTGCTCATCAGGTGGATTGTAATTGACCCGATCAGCTCCGCTATCCGTCTGCAAGCGGTCATGATTTCGGGTGACTGATCCAGCGAAGTATAGCCGGGGACGCACAGATCCTCACCGACCAAAAAACCTATTGCGGAATTTATATTCATTTTCTGCTTTTCATTGTTTGGCATCAGCTCCACCAATCTTTTGATTTGTTAGCTTTCTCTAAGTCCATCAGATAACCTCTTGCCGCAAACACAGAGGCATCGAACAGATCAATCCTGTGTTTCGGCTGTACTTTCTCATATTGGATCATATCGTCCGTCTTTTCTATCGCCCGGACGTTCTCAACGCAATACTCATAAGCTTCAGAGTGTAGATAATATAGTTTCCCGTCTTTTACGGATTGTTCTATCCGCCTGAAGCCCTCCGACTTCGCCCAAAAATACTGTGGTGCGTCAATTATGCGGATTTTTGCTTTTTTCATCCCCAAGAAGAACTCCCGAGAGAATTTTTTATCGTAAGCGACAAGTTTTATTTTAAAGCCCTTGCTTCTCATGCCTTTAAACCATTCAATAATTTCCGCATGATTAACCGTAGGAGAATTACTCATGGTGAGCCAGCCGTCATCTGCCCACCCATATAAGGGGATGTTATCCTCATCGGCCTTCCTTGCTGCTGCGGTAACAGGAAACCACGCATGAGTGACAACTATATCTACTCCCTCGTATACTCCAAACAAGCACGCAGCTGTAAGATCGTGCAACTTGGACAGATCGGCTCCGCCATACCATTGGATCGGAAGCTTCGCCAGCTCCTCAATCGTCCAATTGTAGTTTTTATCGCTTTGTCTGAACTCTTCTATATCGAAGTATGCTGTAAGGGCATTGGTGTATACATTTAAAGATTTTGCAAAAAAATCTTTGCGCTGCTGGGGATCATTCTGCGCCTGCAAGGAATCATTTAACAGATCATCAGGTCTTATGGTTACCCCGTAAGATGGATTTGCCATCTTGTGCACTTCAGGATTGGTATAATCAACATTCCCATTTTCGTCAGGATTGGCGCAACACATAAAGATAAAATACTGTTCATCTTTTATGGTGCCACTCAACACCTTCCGACAATACTTAAGTCTCTGCCCAAGAAACGCCTGCTCGTTGTCTCCGGCTGTCGAAATACCTATTAACAGCTTATTTGTATATGCTTTCTGGCATTCCTTAAACAGATTGTATTGTTTCGGCTTTTTGAAGGCATGGATCTCGTCGCAGATACATATATTTGCATTAAGTGAATCCTGTGCGTCCGGATTGGCCGCCAGCGCTCGTATAAAAAATGATCCGTCTGATATTTCCGCTTCTATCGAGTGTTCGTTATTGTTATCAATAACTCTAATTGATCCTCCCTTTTTCCCTCTGGTCTTCTTTTCCCCCATCCTGTCAATGTTGTAATCAAGGAAATTGAACGACTCCAGGGACTGCATCAATGCAGCTGATGCAATATAGCATTTTGAACCACTCTTTCGATACCAGAGGGACAAGGCCCACGACAACGCAGCAACAAATGTTGTTTTTGTGTTTTTTCGCGGTATGTAGATCAACGCCTCATGAAACCGTACAATATCACTTCCCTTGATCTTAAATCCGATAAGGTTGTATATAACAAATTTATGCCAGGGCTGTAAAAGATAGGGCTTTCCCCTCATCGGAGTACCGTCTAGCGACTCTCCCTGCTGATGGCATAAGGTGTTTTCTATTATCTGGATGCAGAATTCAGGTCCGGCATGGCTTAATGTATATTCCGGATTATTCAAATCCGAAAAAAATCTATCTACCGCCTGTTTCGTCTCTATGCACGCGGCTTCCTCCCCGTCCCGGATCGCTTCGGCATATTCAATTACCTCATTCCAGTTACTTTTTGCCATCGATCTTTAACAGTGCCTTTTCCAGCGCAGACATTTTCCCATAGTCTTTCTGTAACGCTTCATCTAGCTTTTTTAAACCGGCCGGAGTAAGTCCAAGATCTCTCCAGTAAGACAATGCGTCCTTGTTCAGGTCTTGCCATGCCTGCAGGCGCGGATTTTTCTTTACCGTCTCCGTACCGTTGTCCATGGTATGAATAATGCAAGCCTCGCCACCGCTCTTCTTAAATTCTGCCAGGGCGGCATCTCTTTGTTCCAGGATCTCGGCCAGGGCTTCCACTACTGACTTGAAGGACTCCTGATATGTCCCTATAGCCTCCATTTGCTGTAAAATTGTCTTCTTCCATGAGTTCTTTTTCATGTTTTTTCTATATTTTGGGGAATTTTTATCAAAACCTAGTTAGAGTTGGAAATACTAAGTCGGA
>JAZSFA010000025.1:0-12263 GCA_045531965.1 Eubacteriales bacterium | reverse complement strand
GTCTGCATATCCACGATAACGACGGAGTCAGGGACTCCCACCGCATCCCCTTTGAGTGTCCCGAAAGCGTGCCCCTCGGCGGGTGCGTGGACTGGGAGGACGCCGCCGAGGCCCTCCGCCTGTGCGATTTCCTCGCCGCCTCCAACCGATGTATCAACCTGGAGCTGAAGACCTCCGACCTCCCCGCCGACCCCTCGGTGCGGCTCTCCCACGCCGCCCGCGCCGTATACGCCGCCAAAAAGCTGGCAAACCTTATGTAAATTACCACCCACTCCCAACATAGAAAGGCAAGACTATGCAACTCTACAATTCCGCTACTCACCAGAAAGAAGAATTTATCCCCCACGTGCCCGGCAAGGTCAGCATGTACACCTGCGGCCCCACGGTCTACCACTTCGCCCATATCGGCAACCTCCGCACCTACATGATGGAGGACGTACTGGAGAAGTACCTCCGCTACGCCGGCTATGACGTCACCCGCGTCATGAACATCACCGACGTGGGACACCTGTCCTCCGACGCCGACGAGGGCGAGGACAAGATGCTCAAGGGCGCCCGCCGCGAGAAGAAGACGGTCATGGAGATCGCCAAGTTCTACACCGACGCCTTCTTCGCCGACTGCGAAAAGCTCAACATCAAGACCCCCGATATCGTCCAGCCCGCCACGGGTTGCATTGACGAGTACATCCACCTCATCGAGACCCTCATCGAGAAGGGCTACGCCTACGAGGCCGGCGGCAACATCTACTTTGACACCGCCAAGCTGGATAAGTACTACATTTTCAACGACTTCAAGGAGGAGGATCTGGACGTGGGCGTCCGCGAGGGCGTGGAGGCCGACGGCAATAAGCGCAACAAGGCCGACTTCGTGCTGTGGTTCACCAAGTCCAAGTTCGACGACCAAGAGCTGAAGTGGGAATCCCCTTGGGGTATCGGTTACCCCGGCTGGCACATTGAATGCTCGGGCATCTCCCTGAAATATCTGGGCGAGTATCTTGACATCCATTGCGGCGGTATCGACAACGCCTTCCCCCACCACACCAACGAGATCGCCCAGTCCGAGGCCTGCATCGGTCACGATTGGTGCAAATATTGGTTCCACGTACTGCACCTGAACACCAACAGCGGCAAGATGTCCAAGTCCAAGGGCGAGTTCCTCACCGTCTCCCTCCTGGAGGAAAAGGGTTACGATCCCATGGTCTACCGCTTCTTCTGTCTGCAATCCCACTACCGTAAGTCCCTTGTGTTCTCTTGGGAGAACATGGACAACGCCGTGGTGGCCTACAACAAACTGATCGCCCGTATCGCCGCTTTGAACCCCAACAGCGGCGAGGCCGTGGATACCGAAGCTTACGAGAACCTCCGCGCAGGCTTCGTCAAGGCCATGGACAACGATATGAATACTTCCCTTGCCGTCACCGCCCTCTACGACGTGCTGAAGGCCAAGGTCAACGATGCCACCAAGCTGGCACTCATTGAGAACTACGACACCGTGCTGTCCCTGTCCCTCCTGGACCGCGCAAGCAAACTCCGCAAGAAGGAAGAGGAGCAGAAGCCCGCCGAGGCCAAGGCGCTGGCCGATGCCGCCGCCGCTGATCCCTTCGTGGCTGAGATCCTTTCTGCCATCGAGGCTCGCAAGGCCGCCAAGAAGGCAAAGAACTTCGCCGAGGCCGACCGCATCCGCGACGAGCTTGCCGCCAAGGGCGTGACCCTCATTGATACAGCCCAGGGAACGACCTATAAGATTGATTAAACCACCTCACACCTTCCCCCTTGGGGAAGGTGTCGCCCAGCTCTGCGGCGAGCGACGGATGAGGGGAAATTATAAAGGATTGATTATGTTAGAATTTCTCAAAAAACACAAAAGCGTCATCCTCTATATCATCTTCGGCGGACTGACCACCGTGGTGGATTGGAGCGTTTCCTTCCTGCTTTACTATTTTTGGGGCGAGGCCATCGACGCCACTCCCCTCCTGCTCCACGGAGCCAACGTCATCGCCTGGGTGGCCGCCGTCACCTTTGCCTACGTGACCAACCGCATCTGGGTCTTTGAGAGCAAGCGACGGGGCTTTCTCCCCATTTTGGGCGAGATCGGTGCCTTTGCGGGCGGCCGCGTGCTGACCCTTCTGCTCCAAGAGGCCATCATGGCCGTCTTCTGCACCTGGCTGGGACTGAACGAATATCTGTTCAAGATCATTGCCGCCGTGCTGGTAGTCATCCTCAATTATTTCATCAGCAAGCTGCTGGTGTTCCGCAAGAAAAAAGGTTAATTTTGCCCGTTAGGATTTTTAAAGTTCTTGAAGGGGTCAAGGGGGAGCTTCTTTCAAGAAGCTCCCCCTTGCGCGTCCCCCGGAAAGGATATAAACATGGATTTTCTCAAGCTCTGCGCCGACCGCTACTCCCTTCGCTCCTTTGCCGACACGCCTGTCCCCGACGAGGTGCTGAATCAAATTTTAGAAGCAGGTCGTCTCGCCCCCACCGCCATGAATCTCCAGCCCCAGCGAATTTTCGTCATCCGCTCCGCCGAAGCCCTTGAAAAGATGCGTACCGTCAAGAAATGCTACGGCGCGAACACCGTTCTCATGATCTGCGGCGACACCGAGGCCGCCTGCAACCGCCCCAAGGTGGATCATTGCATGGCAGAGATGGATTGCACCATCGTCACCACCCAGATGATGCTAGCCGCCCAATCCTTGGGCGTGGGCTCCTGCTGGATCTGCGCCTTTGACGTGCCCGCCATGGCGAAGGCCTTCGACCTGCCCGACAACCTGACCCCCTATATCCTCCTGGCCCTGGGCTACCCCGCCGAGGATGCCGCCCCCGGACCGAGACATTTTGAGCGGTATCCGTTGGAGCATACCGTGACGGAGCTGTAAAGCGACATTTCAACTAGAGGTTGTTGCTCACTCTTAATAAATATGATTGACAAAAATCCCCTCATGTGGTATCATAATCATGAGGGGATTCCCTTTATATGAAGCCACAGAAAGGAGTACGGTATGGAGATCAGCGAAGATCGCGTGGGTTACGTTTGCATTCCCCGTTTAGCTTTGGCCAAGCGTATTTTTATTCTGTGGCTGTTTGAATTTGCAGCCTGCCTTGTGGGCTCGGGACTATTCCTGATTTTTTCCGTCTTTTGTATGCTCATGGTTCTGTGGCTCAGCTTGAAATTTCTCCCTGTGTGGCAGCTTTTTTATAAGGCCGCCTCTCTTTATATCGTCCTTCTGCTCAGCTTTGTTCCGGCCTTTGTTTTGGGGAAGGTAATCCGAGAAGCCGTTCTGTGGCTCATTATGTTATGAAAAGGAGGAAATGTCAACTGTGAGCGAAACCTATTCTCTCATCTATCCACAAGACTATCGCTATGACGACAAGGACATCGTCCGCTCCGAGAGCAACGAGCTGATCCGACGCTTGGGCGCGGATTGGCTGTTTTATAACAAAACCGTGCGCATCACAGATCATCTTACCGCCAATCCCGAGGTGATCGCCTACCGCAGGGACACCCTCCGTGAAGTCATGGAGCGTCCCGTGCTTCTCAGCTTGATCCGTGGCGCGGCCGACCGCCTTTCTGAGATCAGCAGTCTTGTGCGTGTTAAGGAAAATCCCAACCTGTCTTACGAGGCCCAGTTTTATAGCGTTCGGGAGCTGGAGGTCTACCTTGATCTGGTCAAATTCATGGCCGAAGGCTTTGATAAGCTGGATGCCGAAGGCATCCTCCTGAAATCCAAAGGACTTCTTGCTTTGCGGGAAAGTGTACAGGCGCGTGTTCCCGTTTGTCAAAAGCTCCGCCAAGGTGTGGAAAGCATGACCACCTCCATTCGGAACATCAAAAGCGTGACCGTGGCCTTTAATCTGGATTCAGACCTTTCTCCTTACGAGGCGGGACTCCTGTCCATCAACACCGAGCCCGTGCGTTCGGGCGAGCTGATCGATCGATTGCTGAATTTTGAGCTTGCCAAGGGGGATATGACCGCCCTCGCCCCCATGACGGCCGTTTCCAAGCGTATGGCGCCCCGAGAAAAGGCAAGCGTGGACATGGTGTTCATGAGTGCCATGAAAAAGGTCTACGGTGGTCTGCTCCGCTCCTGGGCGCCCTCGGTCAAACAATACGTCACCTCGGGCGGTTGCGTCTGGTTGCGCCTTTTGCCCGAGCTTCAATTTCTCTGCGCCGCGGCGGACATGATCCAAAGTCTCAAGGACAGCGGTCTGCCCCTCTGCTGGGCAGAGATCAGACCCACCGAAGAAAAATACTTTTCCGTTAAGGGTCTCTATAATCCCGCCACGGCCATGAAGCTAAAGGATAGCGATTCTCCTCTCTCCATCAGCCGACGCATGGTCTATAACGACATAGATTTTGACAACGAGGGACGTATCTACATTCTGACAGGACCTAACAGCGGGGGCAAGAGCGTGTTCACCTGCGGAGTGGGGATCGCCCAGGTTATGTTCCAGCTGGGTCTGCCCGTGCCCGCCAAGGCCGCGATCATGAGCCCTGTCAACGGTATCTTCACCCACTTTGCCCAAGACATCAAAACCTCCACCGAGGACGGACGCTTGGGCAGCGAGTGTCAGCGCATGAAGGAAATCTTTCAAAAGCTTACACCCTACGCATTGGTGCTTCTGGACGAGACCTTTTCGGGCACGGGTTCCTACGAGGGTTCCTATCTGGCGGCAGACACCGTAGGCGCGCTGGCCGCGCTTGGCACCCACGCCATCTACTGTACCCATATGCATGAGCTGACCGCCCGTCTTCCCGAGATCAATGAAAATCCCCGCACTCGTGCCAAGGTTGACACCCTGGTTGCAGGCTCGGGGCTGGGAGATATTCGTTTCTCCATCACCCGCCGTCCCCCCGACGGCAAAAGCTACGCTTCCCGCATTGCGGAAAAGTACGGACTTTCCTATGACTCCCTGCTTCAGGGAAAAATCTGATCAAATCGGAGGATCACACCATGAAAAAGTTCTTTATCAGCGCCGACATTGAAGGCACCTGCGGCATCACCGCGTGGGAGGAGACCGACGCCGACGGCAGGGGTTACGATTATTTCTGCAAGCGCATGACCGCCGAGGTCACCGCCGCCATCGAGGGCGCGGAGAATGCGGGATATACGACCACCGTCAAGGACGCCCACGATTCCGCCCGCAACATCGACCCCATGGGACTGCCCAGGTCTGCCACCCTCATCCGCGGATGGGCGCGGGATCTGTACTGCATGATGGGGGGCCTCGACCAAGACGACTACGCCGCCGTTGCCTTCACGGGCTACCACAGCGAGGCCGTCAACGCGGGCAATCCCCTGTCCCACACCATGACGCGGAGCGTCCAGCGGGTCACCCTCAACGGTGAGCCCTGCCCCGAGTTTCTCATCAACGCCTACATGGCTGCCTATCGGAACATCCCCATCGTGTTCCTGTCGGGAGATGAGGCGCTGTGTGACTATGCCAAAGCGCTGATCCCCGGCATCACCACGGTGGTGGCCAAGCAGGGTCACGGCTCGGCGGTGATCTCTCGCCATCCCGAGGTGGTCTGCGACGAGATCAAGGCGTCCGTGAGCGCGGCTCTGTCCAAGGAGGATCTGTCGGATTGCTACCTGCCCCTGCCTCCCTACTTCGAGCTTACGGTGGAATACAAGGATTGGAACACCGCCCACAAATACTCCTTCTATCCGGGAGCAGAGTCGGTGGATGCCAAGACCGTCAAGTTTGAATCCCACGATTACTACGAGGTCATGCGGTTCATGCATTTTTGTCTTTGATAATGCTCACACGAAAGCGAGGACAGCCATGAAAAGATTATCGCTCATTCTCCCGCTGCTTTGTCTATGCCTGCTTCTTACTGCCTGTGACCCCGCCTCCTACAGCTTTGACGAAGCGGAGCTTGCCAACGGTCTTGTCGGCGTTGAGCTGATAAACTACGACAACCCCAACCAAAAGTCCTTTTCCTCATGGGTACCCGATCATTCTTCGGATATCCGACCCTTTGATCATCAAAAAATGACGGTCTCGGAGACCTTGCCCGAAGAGAAACACGGCGAGCTTGTCAAGCGGCTCTCCGAAGCGGATATTCTGAGCGGTTATTACACCTTCGATTCCCCTCGAGGCGTCTGCGTAAAGCTCACCTATGAAAACGGGGAGTTTCTCATCATTTCCACCATGCAGGAACAAAAGAGCTACGTCAGCTTCATATGCAAATACGCCTCCGACGGCACCATGAAGGACTACGTCGGCTCTTTCAGCGATCGTGAATCCTATGACACTCTGATCAGGTGCTTCATCGAGGACGATACCGAACAAGAGAGCGGAGACGAAACCGAAAAGATGCCCTCGGAGCTTTCCACCGTGGTACTGCTGTTATCTTCTTAACGATTCAGGGATCAGGATCAACGTCCTGATCCCTTCTTGTTTTGATACTTGCCAAAAAGGAAATTTTATGTTATAATGATGACACCGATCGAAAGAAGGTCTTCCGCGGCTCTCATTTTCGTCCTGTCGATGAAAACGGCGTGAGGCTCAATCACCGTTGGCAGAGCCGCACCCAAGAGCCGATCACCGATCGGCCCCCACAAAAACATCACAAGGAGATATAAAAATGAAATTTACCCGCACAAAATGGCTATCTGTTTTAGCTATGCTACTCATCACCTTTGCGGTGTTGGCGGGATGTAACGAGACGGCTCCCCCCGCCGTTACCGACCCAGACACCGACACAGTTGCCGTTACAGACCCCTTAACGGTCACTGATCCCGAAACAAACACCGAAGCCGAAGCAACGGCTGAACCCAACGAGCAGACCGAACCTGTCACAGAAGTGCCGACTGAAGCCCCCACCGAAACGCTTACGGACAACACGACCGAGGCTCCTACGGAAGAACCTACGGAAGAACCCACGGAAGAACCCACGGAGGAATCTACGGAAGAACCCACGGAGGAATCTACGGAAGAACCCACGGAGGAACCTACGGAAGAACCCACGGAGGAACCTACGGAAGAACCCACCGAGGCTCCCACGGAAGCTCCTACCGAGGCTCCCGCCGAATACGGACATGAAATCGGCGATCTCTGCTACGATGCCACCCTGCCTCTGGTGGGGGATCAAGGCAGCTACACCGTCAGCGACGGTAAAGGTCAGGTAGTCATCCTCAATTTCTGGGGCAACTGGTGTCCTCCCTGCAAAAGCGAGTTGCCACATTTTGATCAGATCGCTGACGAATACGAGGGACGCGTGCAGGTGGTTACCATCCACTCGGATTACGCCTTGAGCGGCGCGGAAGCCTACATCCAAACCAACTACCCCACCTCCAAAATGATCTTCACCTATGACGAGGGGGATGTTTATTATGATCTGCTGGCACGAGACAATGCCTGGCCCATCACCTTCGTGTTGGACGAGGAGGGAATCATCCGCAACCGATTCAGAGGCGCGATCACCTATAACCAGCTCCAAAACGTGCTGTCCAATCTGCTCCCCTGATCCCCCGTCATCGACGCCGAGGGGGCTGATCAAGCAGGGCTACACGCCTGCCGACTGTTGTAATCCCCCAAGGAACATAATCGCAAAAAATCATCCGCAACCTCGAATTTTCTCGTTCGGGGTTGCGGATTTTGGTTTTAGATATGACCTATACGTTCAAACGGTATCCCACGCCTCTCACCGTGGTGATCACGCGGAGAGCGGTGGCTCTTTCCAGCTTACGGCGCAGGTGGCACACATAAACCTCCAAAGTATTGGTAGTCGCCAAACCATCCTCTGTAACCGCTTGCAACGCTTCCCACAAAAGCTTTTTGGAAACGGCAACGCCTCGGTTTTTCCAAAGGCAGGCAAGCAAAGCAGCTTCCCGAGGGGACAACGAAATCTTTTCGCCGTCAAAAGAAACCGTCAACTCGTCCATCCATGTCAGCCTCGACAGCTGAATATCGCGATGCTCTCGCCCGTTCTTTCGGATGCGCCGAGCAACCGCAGGTTGCATCACAGTAGGATCATACGGTCCAAGATATTGACTTGGCTCTGCTGTCCCGTCTGTCGAGCGAAGGATGCAGGATTCCAGCTGATCCAACCCGAAAGGACGGTGCAGAAACACCGCATTCTTCCACTCCGAGGAAAACGCCTGCAACGGCTTTCGAGACCAACAAATCAGCCTCGTGCCCTCGGGTACCGAGGGCAGATCAAATTCATCCAAATCTACCAACACCAAGTTTTGAAAACCTTCCGACGTTACTGCCACCCCACACAGAGAAAGTTCCATCTCAACCAATCGGCAAAGGCGGGGATTGCGGCACAGGATCCGGGCACTTCTCTTATTTTCTGCTCCGATCTGCTCACTCATCGCTATGCACCTCCACCGTCAAATGATGATTTTGAAGTACAAACGGCAGGGCAATTCCACCGATGTCCCCATCTCTCAGCAACAAATGCCCCGCTTTAAATCCGAGCAATTGACCGTAGCTGATCGTTTCACTGTCAACAGACAGCGTGTACGAACCATCAGGGTGATGTAAAAACAGCACGTCGGCACCGTTGGCAAGCTTTCCTTCCCAACGGGCTGTACCATCCGACAGGACCGTCAGCGACAGCGTCACCGCTGTCCCCGTTTGAACGACGAACCGATCCTCCGGGGAATCGGTGTCTATATTCGGCGGCGTTTCTCCCTCGTGATGACCGCCATCTTGCGCAGGCGGCGCGCAATCCATGTCGGCCTCTACTGTTACATCAGGGAAGGCACCATCGTATTCGGGATTTCCCTCCTCGGGAAGCTCCGCCTCCGGACACGTTTCTTCGGGTGCCGCCGCGCCGGGTTCTTCCATCTCCGGAGGCGCATCCATTTCCGTTTCGAGCTTATCGCCAGCATCCATCAGATGCGCCCAAGGACTGCCCGGGGTCATTCCCTGATCTGTCAGATATGAAAGCGCTTCCTCGGCATCTTGGGCGGGTTTGTCGTTGGGATCCCATGAAGAGACCCCCCCACCGTTGTTCGGGCTGCCATCGTTTGAAGGATCCGACGGCGCGTTCTGTTCTTTAAGCATAGGATTCAACAGCAAACTGCCTACAGGAATCGCTGCAATCAGCACCGCACACAAGGCTACGGCGACGTGGCGGAACACAGGACGGCTGTACGCTGTCGGCATCCGTGTTTCCGATCGGCGCGTATCCTGTTCACGGAGCACAGTGTTCATCACCCGCTTCGAAAATTCCTCTGATAAAACAGGACGGTTTCGCTCCAATAGTGCCTTGACGCGTTCGCTTTCTTCTTTTCTTGCCCGGCAGGAAGGACACGTAGCCAAATGAGCCGACAGCGCGGAAGATTCTTGGGAGGTCAAATCATCCTCTTCCAAACGCGTCAACCATTTTTCAGCCTTACGGCAAGTCGTTTTTTTCATATGTCCCTCCTTTCTTCGGGATGTTTTCATATATCATAGACGCAGATCAAAAAGAAAAGTTCCGTTTTTTTAAATTATTTTTCAACTTTTCTCTCGCACGTGCCACACGGCTTTTGACCGTTCCTTCACGGCACTTCAAAAGACAAGCAATCTCCTCGTAGGTCAGCCCCTCTATGTCACGAAGAATCAGCACTTGCCGATGGGCGAAAGACAGGGCTTCCATAGCAGACCAAACCGCCGCTTGTTCTTCCTTTCGTCGGAACGACGCTTCGGGATTACTGTCCACGTGGTCATCGGGGCAATCCCACGCTTTTCCGTCAGATGTTTCCATGGGCAAAACCTCGGTGTGCTTTCGCCCGCGTTTCATGTCCAGCGCTGTGTTTCGGGCGATCGTCAAGATCCACGTTTTTACAGAACACTCCCCGCGATAGGTATGTGCCGATCGCCATAGCTTCAAAAAAGTCTCCTGTGCCGCATCCTCGGCATCCTGATGGTGTGCCAAAACCGACAGCGACACCGAAAAAACACTGGTTTCATAGTGGCGCACCAGAGATTCAAAAGCATCGTGATCTCCTTCGGCGCACAGGTGCATCAGACGGCATAGCTCTGCCTCTGTGTATGAACTTGCCATCCGATCACCCTTCCTCTATCTTATTTTTTACGATCAGTTCCCCGAAAACTCCCGTATGATGCGCGCCAGTTCATCATAGCCTGTCGCCTGCATGATACGGCTGCGGGTTGCGGCGGCACCATCAATCCCATGGCAATACCAAGCCAAATGCTTCTTTGCCTCCGCCACGCCAACACGCTCTCCCTTTTCCTCGATCATCTCCCGCACTTGGGAAAGTGCCACTTCCATGCGCTCCGCCAAAGTGGGATAAACGTAAGCTTTCCCCTCCAGCGCCGCGCGGATCTCGGAAAAGATCCAAGGATTGCCCATAGCGCCTCGGGCGATCATGACACCGTCACATCCCGTCTCCCGCATCATGGACAGCGCATCCTCCGCGGTGTAGATATCTCCGTTTCCCAACACGGGAATGCGGACAGCAGCCTTGACCGCGGCAATGATCTCCCGATTGACCCCCGGCTCATACATCTGCTCTCGTGTTCGTCCGTGGACACAGATCATAGAAGCGCCCGACGCCTCGGCAATCCGCGCGATCTCGGGGGCATTGAGGCTATCAAGATTCCAGCCCGCACGTATCTTCACCGTCACAGGCAGGTGCGTCGCTTTGACCACGGCTTCAATGATGTTTCCTGTCAACACGGGATTTTTCAAGAGGGCACTTCCCTCACCGTTTCCCGTCACTTTTTTAACAGGACACCCCATATTGATATCAATGGCAGAGGGCGGCACTTGGCTGACACAGCCCGCATAGTCGTTCCGCGTAATCAAGCGGGCAGCCTCCGCCATAAATTCCGGCTCATGACCAAAGATCTGCACCGCCATAGGCGTCTCATCCGCATGGACAGACGCTAAAAGTCCTGTGACCGAACGGGTCGTTTTCTTCGTTCTCTGCTCATAGCAAAGCGCCTTAGCCGATACCATTTCACTCACAGAAAAATCCGCCCCGCAAGCGCGGCAAACACGGCGGAAGGCACGGTCGCTGACCCCTGCCAAAGGCGCCAAAGCCAGACCGTGCGGCAAGGTAATAGGTCCAATGGTTACCATAGATCTTCCTTCTCGTTTCATTATTGGTTTTATTTTATCACATCTTCCCCGCTTTGTCAATGTTTTCCGCTGTGACCGCAGGCTGACGTTTCCATGAAATTTCAGCCCAGGGGTTGACAAGTCAACATCCGTATGTTATAATAAATTATCTTGTTGCGTTGTCAACTTCTGTCAATTTGTGTCATCTCAGAAACATTCTCTCAAGGAGCTCATATGATGAATCCTACAACACATATCATCAATCGCAAGGTCAAGATCGTCGCAGATTCCTCAGCAGACCTGCTTGCCCTTCCTCACGTTCCCTTTGTTTCCGTCCCTCTCAAGATCATCACCGCGCAGAAGGAGTACGTGGATGATGACCGTCTTTCGGTGGAACGGATGGTCAATGACCTCAAGATCTACAAGGGGCGTTCCTCCACCTCCTGTCCCAACGTAGACGAATGGCTTGCCGCTTTCGGAGACGCCGAGGAAATCTATTGTGTCACCATCACCGGTACGCTGTCGGGTAGCTATAATGCCGCCGTAACAGCGAAGGGTATTTACGAACAAGCACACCCCGACCGCAGAGTGTTTGTATTCAACAGTCTTACTGCCGCCTCCGAGGTACGGATGATTGTGGAAAAGATCGAAGATCTTCTCCTTGAGGGCATGGATTTCGACGGCATCTGTCAGTTCATTCCCACCTATAAACAACATACGGGGCTCATGTTCATGCTTGCCTCCATGCGTAATTTTGCTAACAATGGTCGCGTCAGCCCTGCCGTGGCAAAGTTTGCGGGACTCATGGGTATCCGTGTAGTAGGCAAAGCCAGTGAAAAGGGAGATCTGGAGCCTATGGACAAGTGCAAGGGACAAACTAAGTCTCTTGCCGCCATTCTGAACCACATGAAGCGGTTGGGTTATGAGGGCGGGCGGGTCATGATCGCCCATTGTTTCAATCCGGAGGGCGGCGCATCCCTCAAACAGCTCATCAAGGCTTCCTTTCCCTCTGCACGGATCTCCATCTACCCTTGCCGCGGGCTGTGCAGTTTCTACGCAGAGGAAGGCGGGCTCTTGGTCGGTTTTGAAAAAGCGAGCGTGTAAATTGTTGTTTAGGAGTACGCCTGGGAGGGCCCTTCTTGAAAGAAGTGCCCCCCAGACCCCCTCCAAGAACCTTTAAATAATGATTCTTTTTAAAGGTTTTTGAAGGGTTCCAAGGGAAACTTTTTGCAAAAAG
>JAZSFA010000131.1:0-2086 GCA_045531965.1 Eubacteriales bacterium | reverse complement strand
AAAACCTTGATAAAAGACCACACCACACCGGGCAGAGATCTCGGCAAGGTGTTCACCGAGGTCAATCAGCTTCTGTGCGAGTCTAACAGCGAAGAACTCTTTATCACAGCCTTTGAGGGCGTGCTTGATCTTGTAACAGGCGAGTTCGTTTATGTGAATGCAGGACACGAAATGCCCTTTATCTGTAAAGCAGGCGGTGACTTTGAGCCTTATAAAATCCGCGCTGGCTTTGTGCTTGCCGGTATGGAAGGTATGAAATACCGCGCAGGCTCTATGACGCTTGAACCCGGAGATAAGATATTCCAATACACGGACGGCGTAACCGAAGCGACCAATCTCAAAAACGAACTTTATGGAATGAATAGACTTGGAGCGATCCTTAACAAAGTTAAGGGAGGCACTCCGAACGATATTCTTCCCGCAATAAAAAAGGATATAGACGAATTTGTAGGAGATGCCGACCAGTTCGACGATATTACGATGCTTTGCCTTGAATACAAGGCAAGAATGGAAACCAATGAGGAGGATGCCCAATGAAGGAGTTAACCCTTTCTGCAACTGTTGAAAATATTGAGACCGTTACGGAATTCGTCAATGCACAGCTTGAGTTGATGGATTGCCCCATCAAGGCGCAGATGCAAATTGACATAGCTATTGACGAGCTTTTCGGAAACATTGCTCATTACGCTTATAACACCGAAGTTGGTAGCGCAACCGTTCGGGTTGAGGTGAGTGAGGCTCCGTTGGCGGTTATTATCACATTTATTGATAACGGAGTTCCGTATGATCCGCTTGGCAAGGACGATCCGGATATTACGCTTTCCGCTGAAGAAAGAGAAATCGGTGGACTTGGTATCTATATGGTCAAGCAAAGCATGGATGAGATAACCTACGAATATAAAGACGGTCAAAACATTTTGAAGATCAAAAAGAACATCTGAGGATAATCTATCAGATTAAACGCTATCAAGAGGACGAAAAGGAAAATTGCTTTGAAAAATTTTGATTATTACGTTGCTTTAATTACCGCAACAGCCACCGAGGAAGCGGGAGTTATGCATATGTATAAGGATTGGAAACCTCTGAATTTAGAGGGAGATAGTCAGAAATACTATGAAACGGCGGTTGAGCGAAAAGGGAAGCGTCTGAAGCTTGTAGCCGCACGGCAAGACGAAATGGGTATGACCGCCGCGGGTGTGCTGACAATGAAGATGATCACCCTATTCAAGCCAAGATTTGTCTTTATGGTTGGAATAGCCGCGGGGGTTGCACATAGAAACTCGGTGGAACAAATATACGGAGATATTGTAATTCCCGACGTTGTATGGGATTATTCATCCGGTAAATTCGTATCAGCCAAAAGAGCGAGAGTATCCTATGGAGAGGTTGGCTTTATTCCTCGCCCGCGCTTTGTAAACACGGACGAGAGCTTAATTGCACTTGTAGAGCGAGCAATCGAGAGTCCTGACAATGAATTTCACGTACATATCGGTCCGATGGCTTGCGGTTCCACCGTGGTCGCAAACAGTGAGGTCGTAGATAAACAGATTCATTCTCAATACGGAAATACGGCAGCATTGGATATGGAATCGTATGCCGTAATGTATGCGGTTGAGCAGGCTATACTTCCTAAACCCAAAGGACTGATTATTAAAAGTGTTTGCGATTACGCCGATGAAGAAAAATCGGATCAGTATCAGAGGTTTGCGGCATTTACAAGCTCTCAGTTTGCGAAATATCTGATTGAAAATTACTTGCCCTGTTAGTGATATTTCAAAGAATGCCGTAACAATGGCACAAACGATAAAGAAGTGAGATGTGAACTATTATGAACGAACAGTTATTTAGAAAGAAGAGTGTAGATCGGGTATCCTCGCCTGAGCAACTGAATGAGTATATCCGCGTATCGAATCCCGGAGTTTGGATGATACTGGCGGCAATCATCGTATTGCTTGTCGGCGCTATTGTTTGGGGCGTTGTAGGAACGTTGGATACCACCCTCTCCACCGTTGCCGTTGCAGAAAACGGTGAGGTAACAATTTATGTGAAAGAGAACGACATTGCTTCGGTTGAGAATGGTATGACC
>JAZSFA010000115.1:0-3608 GCA_045531965.1 Eubacteriales bacterium | reverse complement strand
CATGAAGGGCCCTCCCAGGCGTACTCCTAAATAACAATTTATTTTCCCATAATCACTAAACATTACTACCCCAAAACACAGGAGGTATCCAATATGTCACTCTTTACAAACAAGACGCTTCTGATCACCGGTGGCACCGGTTCCTTCGGTAACGCTGTGCTCAACCGCTTCCTGCGTACCGATATCGGCGAGATCCGCATCTTTTCCCGTGACGAGAAAAAGCAGGACGATATGCGTCATGAATTTCAGGCGAAAATGCCTGATGTGGCGGAGAAGATCAAGTTTTATATCGGCGATGTTCGTGATCTTGCTTCGGTGAAAAACGCTATGCACGGGGTTGACTATATTTTCCATGCCGCCGCCCTCAAGCAGGTGCCCTCCTGCGAGTTCTTCCCTATTGAAGCGGTAAAGACCAACGTATTGGGTACAGAAAACGTGTTGACTGCCGCCATAGATGCAGGAGTTAAACGCATTGTCTGCCTGTCTACCGACAAAGCGGCGTATCCTGTCAACGCCATGGGGACGTCCAAAGCCATGATGGAGAAGGTCATCGTAGCCAAATCCCGTACCGTCTCTCCCGACAAGACCAAGATCATGTGTACCCGCTACGGAAACGTCATGTGCTCCCGAGGCTCGGTTATTCCTCTGTGGATCGACCAGATCCGCGCGGGCAACCCCATCACCATCACCGACAGCAGCATGACCCGCTTCATCATGTCCCTGGACGAGGCCGTGGATCTGGTGCTGTTCGCCTTCGAGCACGGCGAGAGCGGGGATATTTTGGTTCAAAAAGCCCCTGCTTGCACCATTCAGACCCAAGCCGAGGCAGTCTGTGAGCTGTTTGGCGGCGACAAGGAAAACATCAAAGTTATCGGCATCCGCCACGGCGAAAAGATGTATGAGACGCTACTGACCAACGAAGAGTGCGCGAGTGCCATTGACATGGGTAACTTCTACCGCGTCCCCTGCGACAAGCGCGGACTGAATTATGATAAGTATTTCAGTAAAGGGGATGCCGATCGAAATCCCCTCACAGAGTTTAATTCAAACAATACAAGACTTCTGACCGTCGAGGAAACCAAGGCAAAGATCGCCGCTCTTGCCTACATTCAGGACGAGCTTGCCAAGTGGGGAAAATAAGATGAACATACTGATCACCGGTGCCGCGGGGTTCGTTGGTAAAAACCTGACAGCGGCTCTGCAAAATATCAAGGACGGCAAGGACAGAACCCACCCTGCCCTGTCCATTGGCGAGTTGTATCTGTATGATATAGACACTGACCCCGCGCTTTTGGACGAATACTGCGCCAAAGCTGATTTTGTCTTTCATTTGGCGGGTGTCAACCGCCCCAAGGATCCTGCCGAATTTATGGCGGGCAATTTCGACTTTAGCTCTACCCTTTTGGAGACGCTGAAAAAACACGGAAACCCCTGCCCTGTGGTGTTGTCCTCGTCTATTCAATCGACTCTTATCGGGCGCTATGACAGCGACTACGGACGCAGTAAAAAGGCGGGTGAGGAGCTATTCTTCAACTATGCTCGTGAGGCGGGGGCGAAGGTGTATATCTACCGCTTCCCCAATCTCTTCGGCAAGTGGTGCCGTCCCAACTACAACAGCGCAGTCGCCACTTTCTGCCATAATGTCGCAAACGATCTGCCCATTACGGTCAGCGACCCCACCGTGGCGCTGGAGTTGCTTTATATCGACGATCTCATCGACGAGATGCTTCTTGCCCTTGAGGACAAGCCTCACCGTTGTACCTTTGACGGTATCATGACGGTTCTGACCCCCGACGGAGACTTTTGCGCCGCCCCCGTGACCCACCGCGTGACCCTGGGGGAGATCGTCCGCCTCCTGGAGTCCTTCCGCGACCAGCCCGCGACTCTGACCATGCCCGAAATTCCCTCGGGAAGCTTTGCCAAGAAGCTGTATTCCACCTATCTCTCCTATCTCCCCAAGGAGAAGATCTCTTTTCCCTTGAAAATGAATGTGGATGCCCGCGGGTCTTTTACCGAGCTTTTGAAAAGCGACAAGTGCGGACAAATCTCGGTCAATATTTCAAAGCCCGGTATCACAAAGGGTCAGCACTGGCACCACACCAAATGGGAGTTCTTCATTGTGGTAGCGGGTCACGGACTGATTCAGATGCGAAAGATCGGTACTGACGAGGTGCTGAATTTTGAGGTCTCGGGAGACAAGATCGAGGCGGTGCATATGCTTCCCGGCTACACCCATAACATCATCAACCTGTCGGACAGCGAGGATCTGGTGACCGTCATGTGGGCCAATGAGTGCTTTGATCCAAGCAAACCCGATACTTTCTTTGAGGTGGTAGAATGAACATTAAATTAGATTATAGTGATATTCGCTTTCAGGACAACGGCAAGCTGAAACTTCTGATCATCGTGGGTACCCGCCCCGAGATCATCCGCCTGGCCGCCGTTATCACCAAGTGCCGCAAGTATTTTGATTGCATCCTGGCCCACACGGGTCAGAACTACGACTACAACCTCAACGGCGTGTTTTTCAAGGACTTAAAGCTGGACGCCCCCGAGGTCTACATGGATGCTGTGGGCGACGATCTGGGCGCGACGGTAGGCAACATCATCAACTGTTCCTACAAGCTGATGAACGCCATCAAGCCCGACGCGCTTTTGATCCTGGGTGACACCAACTCCTGTCTGTCGGCCATCGCCGCCAAGCGGTTGCACATCCCCATTTTCCACATGGAGGCGGGCAACCGTTGCAAGGACGAGTGTCTCCCCGAGGAGACCAACCGCCGCATCGTGGACATCATTTCCGACGTGAATCTCGCTTACTCCGAGCACGCTCGCCGCTACCTCCACGAGTGCGGTCTGCCCAAGGAGAGAACCTACGTCACGGGTTCCCCCATGGCCGAGGTGCTCCACAATAACCTTGAAGATATCAAGAAGAGTGATATTCTGACCCGCCTGGGTCTTGAGCCAAAGAAATACATCCTGCTCTCGGCTCACAGAGAGGAGAACATTGACACCGAAAAGAACTTTATAAGCCTTTTCACCGCCATCAACAAGATGGCTGAGAAGTACGATATGCCCATCCTCTACTCCTGCCATCCCCGCAGCCGCAACCGCCTGGAAAAGAGCGGTTTTGTGCTGGACAAGCGGGTGATCCGTCACGAGCCTCTGGGCTTTCACGACTACAACCATCTGCAAATGAACGCCTTCTGCGTGGTGTCCGACAGTGGCACCCTCCCCGAGGAGTCCAGCTTCTTTACTTCCATCGGCAATCCCTTCCCCGCCGTCTGCATCCGCACCTCCACCGAGCGTCCCGAGGCTTTGGACAAGGCCTGCTTTATCCTGGCGGGCATTGACGAGAAGCGGCTTTTGCAAGCCGTGGATACGGCGGTCTCCATGACCGAGGACGGCAACCACGGCATCCCCGTACCAGACTACACCGAAGAACTGGTCTCCACCAAGGTGGTCAAGATCATCCAGTCCTACACGGGTGTGGTGGACAAGATGGTGTGGAGAAAGTTCTGATCAGGTAAATTGTTATTTAGGAGTACGCCTGGGAGGTCCCTTCTTGAAAGAAGTGCCCCCCAGACCCCCTCCAAGAACCTTTAAAA
>JAZSFA010000031.1:0-9345 GCA_045531965.1 Eubacteriales bacterium | reverse complement strand
TAAACGCCAATGGATGCCCTTTATCGGTGAATATTTTAAAGATATATCAAGAGGAGTACCGAATTGCAAAAGGAAAGAAAAAACTCTTTGATAGAGTTCTCTCCTCTGGCGATGAAATTCCTTCCTCTGATGGGGATAAAGTAAAACAGTAACCTAACACAGGTGGGAACCCTAGGGTTTCCACCTATGTTATTTCTCCCCTACTTTTGACAGTAAAAGTTAATTCTAATTAAAGCTAATGACTATGTGCAAAAGGCATTTATTTCTTTCTACCCTTCCATCCACTACAACGAGGACAATTCGATCCATTACCGCATCGATTGTATACAGCTGACAGCCATCGATACCCACATTTTTCACATTCCCACCATACTCTTTTGTGAGAACCTTTCGATACTTCTGTAGGGTGGGTTTCATTTAAGAGGTCAGCAATTCTGTCCCGCTTCATGTTGGAGAATTTAGACCACAGCAAAACAAAAACCGGAGTGGCACCGCTCTCGCTGCGCCACTCCGATTAAAAATAATAGGGCTGACTCTTTATCTGTGTATCTGTGATTGATCGCTATGTTGCATTATTCTGCTCTCAGGCCGTTTGCCTCAAGGTTCTTGCGATAAGCGGGCAGATGCGTGAACATTTCCTTCTTGAGGGGATTGCGCTTTGTCTTGACGATGACGCAAACCTCATATACAAATACCGCTACGTTGACGATGAGTGCAAGGGCACTCAGCACAGTCCATGCAGTGGGATTGTAAGTGGCGGTAATGGAGAACACGGGCATAGCCTGATAATCCACAGCCAGGGAGAACATTCCGAACAGAGCAAGTGTCTGTGCGCGGTGCTGCAGCCAGATGCCGCGTTTGATGAAGAACTCGGCAACAGTGCAGGAAACCAGCAGTGCAAAGCCGGCATACATGGCACGGGTGGAAATGCAGTTGTAGCAGTACGCCATATTCCACAGATCATAGGCAACGATCCAAAACCAAAGCTGATCTGCCCAAACCATGTCACGGGACTTGGTATTTGCAACCTTGATACCCACCCAGCCGGTCATGGTCAGCAGCAGGAACACGCCTGCAAGGGCATTCATCAGGTTCCAGGGACCACCCAGCTGTACAATGCCGGCGGCATCAACGGTCATCGTCTTAAAGTTTGCAAATACTTCATAGTCGCGATAGATAGCCTCAAGAATATTGATGCCGAGAATTGCCACAGGGAAATACCATGCGAACTTTTTGTTGCCCAGCTTGGTATAGCGGATCAGCATAAATCCGATAACACCTGCAAGGGCGGAGTAGGTCTTTATTACGCCGAACCATGTTTTGCTGGAGGGGCTGCCGACCACATCCATAGCGATCAGTACCACCAGCACTACGGGCAGGACACAATACATAAGTATTGAGAAAATCTTGCTGCGGCGGGTCAGTTCATTCAATACCACCAGAGCAGCCGTAAGGGCGAGAAATCCCAGTACAGTTGCAACGGTATAACCTTCAAAGAAAAATCCCATAATTTCATCCTTTCAACATCAGCTTTACAGCTGAATCACCACATCGCCGATGGGGTACGCCTTGCAGGAGTGGATGTATCCGTACTGCTCGTCGGCATAGCGGCGCAGCATACCTCTTGCAAGGAACACATTGCCGGAAACCAGCTTGACTCTGCACAGACTGCACTCACCGCTGCGGCAGCATACGTTCACACGGACACCTGCACGCTCCAGGGCGGTGAGAATGGACTCGCCGGATCTGGCATCGATCACCCGATCCCCGACGGTAAGGCGGAACACCTCATTGCCCGTAAGTCCTTCAGGCCAGCCAGGCTCGTTCTGGATATCCTTTCTTGCACCGAACATCTCCCTGCGAATACGCTTGGCGGGAACTCCCATACTCTCAAGTTCCTTCTTGCAGAAGTCGTTCATCACCTGGGGACCGCAAATATACGCGGTTCGCTCGGCATAGTCCGGCACCAGTCTGGCAATGAGACCGGCATTGATAAATCCTGTTTCTCCCTGCCAGCCTTCAGCAGGCTCGGAAATCACCAAATGATACTTGAAGTTGGGATACTTTTCCGCATAGGCTGCGAGCTCATCGTGATACAGCGCGGCCTCGGGGGTGCGGCTGCCGTAAAGCAGCACGATGTCTCTGTCCAGCGCAGCTTCCAGCACCTCGCGGATCATGCTCATAAAAGGCGTGATACCGCTGCCACCGGCAAAATACAGGGACTTCTTGCTGTGGAACACAGGCTGATAGCGGAACACGCCGGCAGGGCCGTTGGCACTGAAGCGGTCGCCGATCTGCACCTTGTCTATCATGTAATCGGAAACAAACCCCTCTGCGGTACGGGCAACGGTGATCTCGTAATACGCCCTCTGACGGGGGGAGGAAGAAATGCTGTAGGGGCGGCTGGTACGCACGCCATCGATCTCGGTAAAGATATTGATATACTGGCCTGCCTCAAAGGGAGGAAGATATCCGTCGGCACCGGCAAAGCGGATAATTCTTGCATTCTTGCCGGTATCCACAACGTCTGCCACAACCAGAGACAGTCTCTCGGGATGCAGCGCGGCTACCTTCTTGTCGGCAATGTTGCCGACGGGGATTTTATCCTGAGAGATGCTTCTGCTGACACGAATGCTCTCCAGAATTTCTTCGCCGTGAACCAATGTACCCAGCAGGGTTTCTTTAATTGTCTTAGCCATATTACACCTCCGCAGCAATCTTTGAAGCTACGCCGTCTGCGTATTGATAGTTCGGGCCGAAGCCACAGGAAGTCACCCAGCCACTGGCAAACTCCAAATTGGGGATCTTGCTCTCTGCGGGGAAGAAGAACACAGACTGCATACGGTCCTGCTCATAGCCGTAAATGGCTCCGCCGGGATGATTGAGATAGCGCATATGGGTCAGAGGCGTGGCGATCTCCATCTCCTCAATATGCTCGGTAAATCCGGGATACATCTTCTCCAGTCTTGCCACAATGCGACGGCCCGCCTCGTACTTCATCTCGTAATACTGTTCCGGAGTGAGCTTTTCCCATTCAGCACTGTATTTGAGGGTACCGGCAGTAATGATGCTGGTGCCGGGAGGCGATACGCTGGGATCGTCAACGGTATAGCAGGTGGCAACAAGGGGATCATGATCCGGCAGCAGCTGGTAGGCATCACGGAAGTCCTTGTTGGCATCCAGGCTCTCATAGTTGAGGGTAAAGGATGTGGTGAAACCGATTTCCTCGGGCGTGCAGTCAAGGCCGATAAAGCAGGTAAGGGCGGAAATACCCACGGTGTACGGTTTAAGGTACTCCCTTGCGCTTTCGGGTACTTCCTCGGGGGCGAGCAGTGCACCGTATGTGGCCAGAGGCGAGATGTTGGAGATGATCTTCTTGGCTCTGTATTCAACGCCGTTTTCATCCACAACGCCGACAGCTGCGCCGTTTTCCAGCACGATGCGCTTTACGCCGCAGTTGAGCCGCACAACGCCGCCCATGCGGCCAATGGCTTCCATGATGGCCTGGTTCATCATCATAGAGGTACCGCGCAGGTAGTGAGGCTTTGTCTCGGTGTAGAAGTAGGTGCACTTTGCAAGGATCGCAAAGGGGAATCTCTCGGGAGGCATACCCATGAAGCACCAGTATGCGCTCAGCGCCAACTGCAGCTTGGGATCCTTGAAGAATTCATCCAACACCTCCTGTGTGCTCTTGAGGGCATACTTGGCAAGGGTGGGATAAATACGGGGGAAGCCGGTCTTCATGATCAGCTTCTTGAGGGCACCGGGTTCACCGGTGCTCTTTGCGCTCTGGGCGGCGAAGGCGGTGGACTCATCGCAGAAATCGTACACTACCTTAAAGTACTCCTTGATGGCTTCCGCCTCTGCAGGGAACTCCTTGCAAAGATGTGCCACGCACTTCTCCCTGTCGGCCGGCAGGCTTACGCCGGTTCCGTCGGGGAAGTTAACCCGGAACAGTTCCTTTATCTCGATCCAGTCGATTTCATCGAGGATACCGTAGCGGGCGAACTGCTCTCTGAGGGGGCCGGGATTCTCCGGGGTGCCCATATGGGAGAGCTGATGCAGCGCAATTTCAAACTCAAAGCGGCCTCTTCTGAAACTGCTGCCGCAGCCGCCGGGGATATTGTGTCTTTCAAACAGGATAACACGCTTACCCTTTTCGGCAAGGGTAGCAGCAGCGGCAAGACCGCCGTTTCCCGCGCCGATTACGATTACATCATATTGCTCCATTGCATAATTTCCTTTCAGGTTATCAATTATCAGGACAGGAAGAGGGGTGCGAAGGTAAAGTTGATGCCGCCGTTCTTCACCATGAGGATAATACAGGCGGCAATAAGCGCCAGATTGATGATCATGCACACGACCTGTACGCTCGTTTTCTTCGTCCACTTCACGAAACGGTCGAACTTCTCAAAGAAGAATTCACGCTCGAACCAGTCCTTTGCACCGATCTGCAGCCAGCCGCCGATGGAGAGGGAGATCGCTCTGAGCAGCAGCCACATACCGATACCGCCAAACTGACCCAAACCCAGTGTGCAAACCGAGCCGATCAGGGGCGCACCCAGGAAGCCCACATGCATGAGCGCCACAGAGGAGGAGAACTCGTTGGTGACGAAAATCCAGTTCCACAGGGTGTAGGCAAGGGCATACATGATGGTGATGGCAGGCAGAACGCCGTTGGTCAAATAGTAGTCACCGATCGGTGCATCGAAAACCCACACACCTCTGAGGGTGATGACGCCGACTGCCAGGGCGATACCGGAGATACCGTTGAAGATCTTCTTATAGCGGAAAAGGTCGGTAAAGGTCGCCTCAAGAATGTTGACGATAAGCATAAGCATAACAATATCAACATATACCTGAGGGTTGAACAACAGCATCGCAGCAAATACGTTAAGAATACGCATTGTAAGCAGCGTCATCAGCTTAAGTTTTTCAAAGAATACCGGCTTGGCAAAGATAAGTACCAGTATGGACGGAATGACTACGAGAGGAATATTTGCATGAATGGGGTAGAAAGCGGAAATGATTGCCATTCCGGTGATAGCGGCAGTGAACATGATCCACTTAAAAAGCACTTCCGAACCCTTGTTTTTAATCTGCAACTGTTCCATTTTTCTCTCTCCTTTATGTTTTTGTTGATTTCCCAATTTTGATTTCCGAATAACAAACACTCTATAGTTCTGCTACCTGTTGTGCTGAGGCTGTCCCCTTCTCTCACCTCCCCTGCTTTTCCGTTATGATCTGGGGAACTCCTCCCCAAAGTTCACGATTTACTGCGGTATGCGTCTGCAAGTATTTTGCAGAATCCGGTGACTCTTCGCCGCATGTTTTCCTCGGTGTCACGCTCTTCATCTATGGCCATCTTCTGCATAAGGCCCAGCAGCGAATCGTAGGTGTTGTAATACAGATTCTCAATATCATCATCGGCTCTAACGCTGCCGTCCTCAATGCCCATATAAATCGCCTCCGCAAGCGGGCCTTGCCTGTCCTTAAAGGGGGCAGGGGGCTTGCCTTTTACCAGCGAAGATTTTCCGTTGCGCTTGAGATATGCCTCAGCCTCATGAACAAACACCAGCTCCTGGCGGCTGGTGAAAAGGATCTCGGCATAGGCCAGCAGCACCGCATAGATACGATCCGCACCTAACTTTCCTGCTTGCCTATCACGGCAGACAAGCGTTGCCTGCTCCATGACCTTGCGCCAGAACAACAGGGCGGTTTCCAATACCAGATCGGACTTGCTTTCGAAATAACGAAAAACGCTGCGCTCGGTAAGTCCGGCCATTTTCGCAATGTCCGAAACCTTGGCAGCATCAATACCCTTATCCACAAAACAAATAAGGGCATGGGTGACGACCCGCGAAATATTCTCTTCCTTTCGGGCTGTATACAATCTGTTTTCCATATTTTTTTCCTGATAAAATCATTGCTTTCTTAACACGTACGTAAATTGTCAGTCTGACTGACAATTTACATTATATATGATTTGGTTCTTTTTGTCAAGTATTAACAGTTTTTTGCAGTCTTGCCGCTGTTTACTATTGCATTATTCCAACACATAGTATATACTGTACGCAATAAACGACTTTCCCAAGGTCGTTATCCGAATACTCATCTCCATATTGTGCACCGCTTTGTGCAAACGCTGACCCGAGGGGGACATTCCTTTTTAGACAGAAGGATTGCCGCCCTTGTTTTCGCGCGCTCAAAACGCATCTGATACGGCGCTTGAACCTTTACACCTCTCATGCGCCTTGTTATGACAGCACAAAATCGAAAGGAGATCATCATGAGTAAGCTGAGACCCAAAATCGTGCAACTGGCCAAGATGGTTGGCGGAATTAGCGGCGTTGTAAACAAAATCGATGAAAACGCCCCCGAGTATTACTCTCTTGCGGATATACTGACCGATGAGGAGGCAGAGGTAGCTCTTGCTGCAGGCCTTAGAAAAAACCGCACCGTGGAATACCTTGCCAAAAAAACAGGCAAGAGCATAGAAGAAACCAAGCGTATCGCCGATCGCCTTGCCTGGATCGGCGTATTCCGCTGTACGTATGAAGAAGAGTTCGGGCAAGATTGCTACTATGTGCAGATTTATGCCCCCGGCATACTGGAGATGCTGGTCAACAACAAGGAACTGCTGGAGGCTCATCCCGAAGTCGCCCGCGCATTTGAAGAATACACCCGCACAAGAATCGCCAAAATCGCGCCCATGCTCCCCGATGGCTACGGCCTTATGCGCGTTGCCCCTGTGGAAAGTGCCCTGGAGGGTGTCGAGGGTGTTACCGATGACGAGCGTATAAGCTGCTACCTGAATAAATACGACCGCTTCTCTGTGGCTCCCTGCTCCTGCCGCGCTACCCGCCGCGTATTGGGTCAGGGCTGCGGCCATCTGGAAGAGGATATGTGCATCCAGATGGGAAAAGGCGCTGAACACTTCATCCGTACCGGACGCGCGAGAGAAATCACACGCGAAGAGGCTTTGGAGATCCTCAAGCGCGCCGAGGACAATGGACTTGTCCATAACCTTCCCAACATTGAAGAAGTGGGCGACAGCGCCGCGATCTGTAACTGCTGCGGCTGCTCCTGCTTTGGTCTGAGAGCCGGTCTGATGTTCGGTGCCCGCGATGCAATCCGTTCCAATTTTGAGGCGCGTATCGACGAAACCAAGTGCGTTGCCTGCGGCATGTGTGTGGAAAACTGCCAGGCCAACGCCCTTAAGCTTGGTCAGAAGCTTTGTACCAAGGAACCCCTTGCCCAGCCCGAGCAGTACAAAAAAATGTCCAACTCCCTTGTGTGGAGCAAACGCAACTGGAATCCGGATTACCGCGAAAACAGAGAGGACACCCTTGCCACCGGTACGGCTCCGTGTAAAACCGCATGCCCGGCACATATTGCGGTACAGGGCTACCTGCGTCTTGCCGCCGAGGGCCGCTACACCGATGCCCTTGAGCTGATCAAGCGCGAGAACCCCTTCCCTGCTGTATGTGGTCGTATCTGCAACCATCGCTGCGAAACCGAATGTACACGCGGCAGCATTGACGAAGCCGTGGCAATCGACGAAGTCAAGCGCTTCATCGCCGATCACGATTTGAACGCGGAGACCCGCTTCGTCCCCCCTATGGTCAATCAGATCGGTCGCCCCTATGAAGAGAAGATCGCCATCATCGGCGCTGGTCCTGCAGGTATGACCTGTGCATACTTCCTTGCCGCTAAGGGCTATAAGCCCACGGTATTTGACAAGGCGGCACGCCCCGGTGGAATGATGATGAACGGCATCCCCAACTTCCGTCTGGAAAAGGATGTGATCCAAGCTGAAATTGACATCCTCGTCGAGATGGGTGTAGAGTTCAAGTGCGGCGTTGAGGTGGGTAAGGACATTACCATCCCCGAGCTTCGTAAGCAGGGTTACAAGGGCTTCTATCTTGCCATCGGCCTCCAGTCCGGCGGCAAGCTCGATGTTCCCGGCGCTGATGCAGAAGGCGTAATGGCCGGCATTGACTTTACCAAAAAGGTAAATCTCGAAGGGCAGCAGCAGCTTAACGGCAATGTGGTGGTGATCGGCGGCGGCAACATCGCCTGCGACGTGGCCCGCACTGCCGTACGCTGCGGCGCAGACTCCGTCACCATGTACTGTCTTGAGTCCTATGACAAAATGCCCTGTGGTGAAGAAGACCGCTCCGAGTGCGAACACGACGGCATCGTCATTCGTGCCGGCTGGGGACAGACCGAGATCGTCACTGAAAACGGCAAGACCGTTGGTGTAAACTTCCGAAAGTGCCTTTCCGTCCAGGATGGCGAGGGCAGATTCGCTCCCACATTTGACGATGACACCACCGAGTTCGCCAAAGCGGACTATGTTATGTACTGCATCGGTCAGAAGGCAGACTGGGGCACGCTCCTTACCGGCACCGCTGTGCAGCTTAATAAGCGCGGCCTTGCCGAGGCTGACCCCCTCACCTATCAGACCGCTGAGAAGGACATTTTCGTGGGCGGCGATGCATACACCGGACAGAAGTTCGTGATTGATGCTATTGCCGCTGGTAAGGAGGCTGCCATCTCCCTGCACAGAATCGTGCACGAAGGACAGACACTCACCTACGGCCGCGACCGCAGAGTATACCGCGCATTGGATAAGAAAAACGCCCTTGTGCCTGAGGACAGCTTTGATCACGGAAGCAGACAGCTGCCTGGCTACAATGAGGCAAAGCGCAAGTCTTTCGGCGATGCAAGACTCACCTTCACCGAGGAACAGGTAAAGAAAGAAACCGCACGTTGCCTTGGCTGCGGCGCAACGAAGGTTGACAGCTACCTGTGTATCGGCTGCGGTGTATGCACCACCAAATGCAAGTTTGATGCCATCAAGCTGGTTAAGGTTCGTGATTGGCACGCAGGCGCTTTTGAAACCATGCCCATCAAGGTCGCCGAGCATCTGGTGAAGAAAGTTGGCCGCGCTGCCGCGAAGCCTTTCTCGAAGGAATAAGCCTATGCATGAAATGGGTTTGATGGATGCAGTACTGAGAACGGTAGAGCGCATCCGACAGGAGCAGCAGCTTGGCTCTGTACGTAAGATCACCATTGAGGTCGGCGAACTATCGGGAGTCGTGCCGAGATTTCTTGAGGAGTGCTATGAGGCTGTTGCCGCAGGTACACCCTTTGAAAAAACAGAGCTTGCCATCGAAATGGCCCCGGGCCTAGCAAGGTGTGAAGACTGCCGCAAAGAATTCCGTCCGGTCAACACTATGTTGCGCTGTCCTGCCTGCAACGGAGAAAAACTCACACCCATCGCCGGCAGAGACATGACCATAAAGGAGATCGAGGTTTACGATCAGGAATAGCCTCCAT
>JAZSFA010000123.1:0-2731 GCA_045531965.1 Eubacteriales bacterium | reverse complement strand
GAGGGCTACGGAGTGCTTGATTTTGAGATCGATCTGAACAATGAGGCGGAAGCGAGTCTGCATTATAAGATTACTGCCGCAAGGGATGCAAGCGTCACCCGCGCTCAGCTCGATGCCGACGAAAGCTTCACAAAGAGCGTGGACAGCGAGGGCAATACCGTATATACATCATACTATTACGAAGAAACCGACTACTATAAGAGCCTGGTATCGGGCGGTGATTCGCCGAGTGCTTACTCGGGACGCCGCGGCGGCAACGCTTCAAACGCGCTGATGAAGATGGGCTCAACTTCGTATGAATTCCCTGCAGGAGTTGAAGAAGGCGCAAAGATCGTATCCACCGAGGTCATCGGATGGGCGGCGGGCGAGATCAGCGAGACCTTCGGCAAGCAGGTCGGCGGTGCGTCGGCTGTTTTCGGTGTTTACTCGGACGTCATAGAGGTAGGCAATAATATGGTCAGCCTTTTCGGCGCAAGACAGGCAATAATCAATTCCGGAATGAGCCAATCAGCTATCGACGCCAGACTTCAGGCGCTCGATCGATTGACGATGGGATATATGATCTGTGCGGGTCTGCGCTATGCGACAACTGTAATGGGCGTTGGTATGCTTCTCACGGGCGGAGTTCCCTTTATGGCGGGTCTTGCCGTTGCGGGTCTGATCGCTATGATGAATGCCTACGTAAATCAGACCTTAAACGATTGTCTGAGCAATCTTATGGATTTCAGTCTGCCATGGATCATTGACCCCTCGGGATACGTCTACGAGGCTGTTACCGACAACCGCGTTGAAGGCGCGACCGCTAAGGTATACTATCGGGATGAAAATACGGGGGAAGCAGTGCTGTGGAAAGCAGAGGAATACGATCAGAGAAATCCGCAGATCACGAACGAAGAAGGAATCTTTGCGTGGGACGTTCCGAACGGTATGTGGAAGGTCGTGGTGGAAAAGGAAGGCTATGAAAGTGTTGAAAGCGAGTGGCTGCCCGTTCCCCCGCCTCAGGTAAACGTGTATCTCAGTATGATCAGCACTCAGGCTCCGACCGTCACTTCCGTCCATCTCTATAAGGATACTGCCGTGATCGAATTTTCTCAGTATATGAAGCTCGACAGCGTTACCGCGGATATGTTTTCTATGAACGGTTCTGCCGTTGTTGGAAAGGTCGAAGCGATCGATCCTAAAGAAAGCGCAGTTGATTCGGGAGAAATGCTTGCCCGACAGTTCAAGCTCTATTATAGCGGCGGCAAAGTCACAAGCATCACGGTTTCTGCCGAAGTACTCAACTACGTGGGCACCGCTATGGAAAAGAATGCTGTTTTCGACAACCTCATAACCGAATATGAAACCGAAGGTCTTGCGGGAGAAGAGAAGATCGTTGTCGTTTGCGGACAGGAAATGATCTATCAGCTTCACGTGCAACCTGCCGAGGCGGCGACGAGTGTTAAGCTTTTCTACAAGATATCCGATTCATATAACGTGGCGATCACGGATATCGGTGAACCCGATGCGAACGGAGTAATACCAATCAAGATCCTCGGCAACCTGCCGACGACTGCCGTGATAGACATATACGTTGAGGGTTCAACGATAAGCAAACGTATAGAAGTGCAGGTGACCGAGAAGCATCCCGACGACGGAGAGGAAACGACCGCACGCGAAGACGTTACAACCGAAGGACCAAGCGAGAGCAATATCGCAGAGCCTGAAACAAGCGTCGAGAATACGGATTTTACCGACGAACCAAAAGAGAATAACGCCGCTTTCCTTTGGATTGCTGTAGGTCTTATGGCAGCTGCGGCGATCTTGGCAGTTGCTCTTGCCTTTGCGATGAAAAAACGCAAGAAAATCGAATAAAGAAATTGTGAATATATGAAAATTACACGCCCGGTGCGGATATCTGACCGCATCGGGCGTGCGTTTATTTAATATTTGTAAAGATTATTTTGCAAACACTAATTCCATAGCTCGTTTCCTTCTTCTGCATAAACTCTGCGGGGATTTTGCTCATATATTGCTTGTTGAGCGCGGAGCTACCGAGGTAGGCTTCTATATTGCTGACGGGCAGGACACACCAATCGCTGTCGTAAGGCTTGTTTGCTATATAGTATTCCGCAATGGTGGTCAGCACGTTCAGAGGAACGCCGAGGGGTTGGATGCTTTCGATATATGCCATCTGCTCGTATGTGAGCTTTACCGCCTCACGGCGCAGTGTGCCAAGCTCCAAGGCATCGGCAATGGCGGCATCGAAGGACAACGCCCACTCCGCGCGGGTAGTTCCCGTGAAGATCGGCACTTGGTACTGCTTGACCTTGTTGCTCCATTCGTCCTCCCACTGCTTTGTTCTTTCCGCAAGACAATGAATGTGCTTGTTGACCTTGGTTCTGTTAGCGAATATAAAATCCGCGATGGCGTGAACATGGCGGTAATACCACCCTGCACCGTTCTCATCCACAAGCTCTGGAAATTCTTCGCGATACTCTGCAAAGCAAGTCTTGAATTGCCATTCCGCATTTGGAGTGGCATTTTTCTTTTTTACAGGCATACTACACCACGCACAAAGGGCGCGTCGGGCATACTCGATACGTTCACGCGGATCTCCGTCTTTCAGCGAACCATCGGCATTATGAAAGAGATACCCACGGGCGAGGATGGTGAAAATACGTGCAAATCCCTTGAAATCCTTGATCATATCGGTGGTGAACCTGCCGAGAAAAGAGGTGTCCTTGCCGTT
>JAZSFA010000048.1:0-11260 GCA_045531965.1 Eubacteriales bacterium | reverse complement strand
GGAGAGAGATGAAGGTTGGCTCTCCTCATCCACCGCTGCGGCGGTCCCCCTTCTCCGCTGGAGAAGGCTTAGAAGTTGTAACTTATCTTCTTTTTTTAAGTTTTTAGAAGTCTTGAAACCTTTTTTCAAAAAGGTTTCAAGTGGGGTTGCAGGGGTGAAACCCCTGTGAATAAACAAACGAATGGGGCAGGGGCCCCATGGGGGCTACGGAAAGACTGCCCTCTGTTTGCTCTCTACCTCCAAATCCCTTTTTATTTAAAGTTTTTGGAAGTCTTGAAACCTTTTTTCAAAAAGGTTTCAAGTAGGGTTGCAGGGGTGAAACCCCTGCGAAAAAGCGGGGTACAGGGGTGAAACCCCTGCGAAAAAAGCGGGGTTCAGGGGTGAAACCCCTGCGAAAAAAGCGGGTTTCAGGGGTGCAAAGGCAGATAGAAGCGGGATTGACCGACGGTGACGGTCACGTCGTCATTGGGGTAGGCTTCAGGGGACAGGTGTGCCGCGACGACTTTGTTAGCGAGATAGACGTTACGGACGTTCGGCGTCCAAGGGATGAACAAGGGCTCTTTCATCACAGGTCCTTTGTTGCTGAGGATCACGGTGTCGCTCTCCCCCATGGCAACCAGCGCGGGAAGCGCGAGATCACTTTCCAAAATGCTGCGTCCGCAGACTGTCAGCTTTTGAGTTGGTGTGGTCAGCGTCAATAAGAGTACAGGCTGAACCGAGCGGGACAGAGACGTGCGTTGCACGGAGAGTGAGGCTTCGCCGAACAGCGTCAGTACGTCGCCGTGGTCGTAGATGACCGCAGGGGTGCTTGTCCGAGCTGATACTTCCAGACAGGCGAGCAGCAGAAAGTAGTCTTCCTTACAGGTGGGCTTGGGCAGCCAAAGACTGCGGACAGTTTCCCGATGGGTTAACTGCAGAAGTGCGCTCGCTGTGGTGCTGTGGTAATCGGTGAGGATCACGGCGGATAGTTCGGTGGCACCCACGGCAGAGGCTTCTTCGGATGCCGTCAGAAAGGCGCGGCGGCTGCCGGAGGACAGCTCGCAGATCACCGCCTCTTGCCCACGGGTCATGACCAGCATTTCCGACGTCGTGGAAGGCACGAGGTAGGACACACGAATCTCTCCGCTGTGAGATAGGGTCTGGATCGTGATCAATACCGCAATAGCCGCCCAACCTGCCGCTGCGGGGATCAACGTCAAGGACTTTTTGGGAAGGGATAGCCCCAAAAGGAAGAGGGTGGCAAGTACCGTGAGAGCGGCGACCCACGGAATGGCGGGATGAGTCAGAGAAATGACAGCATGGGTGGGTTCTGCACAGACCTCGCAGAGCTTGGTCATCAGCTGGGAAATGCCTTGAACGGCAGTCACCAACAGCGCGCCTGCCGACGTCGGAGACAGCAGCAGGGCTAAGGGAGACAGCACCAGTAATACCCCCGTCAAAGGGGTGAGCAAAAGGGTCATGGGGGAGGATAGGAGGCTCATCTCGCCCATAACGGGTGCGGTAACCCACAGGGAAAAGGTGACGGCGACTGTGCCCGCGGCAAGTCCCCCGAGCCACGAGAGCCAACGTCCCACACCCTTCTTTTTCACCGCGGGAAGGACGCGGGTAAGAGTTAGCAGTCCCAGCGTGGCGGAAAAGGACATCCAAAAGCCCACATCGGCGACAGCGGTGGGGGAGACCAGTAGGATGATTGCCCCTGAAAGTCCTAAGGAGGTCAGAGGATCTGCCCCCGCAAAGCAGAGCCTTGAGAGATAAGTCATGCCCAGCATGATCACGGCACGGGTGGCTGAGGGTGGAAAGCCCAGATAGATCAGATATGCCACGGCAAGGATGGATAACAGGAGCGCCCGAGCCCGCGGCGGCAAGGCAAAACGCTTGAAAAACAGCGCCAACAGTCCGAAAATCAGGGTCATGTGCAGACCGCTGATGGCGAGCAGATGGGATACCCCGGTGCGGGCAAAGTCACGACGCACCGTGTCGGGAAGATGGGATCGTTCTCCCAGCAAAAGAGCGGAGGGGAGCCCTGCCGCCTCTTCACCGAAAAGGCGCTCCATGTCAAGGGATAGGCGGTAACGATGACGGGTCAGACGTAGGGCAAGAGTGTCGGGGGACTCGTTTGTAATGGTGACGTCGGTCTCGGTCATGGATACAAAGCCGCCGAAAATCCCCTCGCTCATCAAGTGGTAGGTCTCGTACACGTCCCCTGCGGCATCGGACAGAGAGACCGCTTCGGCGGTCAGCCGGACGGTGTAGCCCGGTTGAAGATCAGAAACGTAGTAGCAGGTCAGGAGGGCGTTGTAGGCTTTGGTTGCTCCGTTGAGCGTATGTACCGACAAAACGTAGTTGCTCATATGCGCCCCGCTGTTTTTGCACGAAAGGACGGTTGCCTCTGCTTCACAGCGCTGTCCTTCATAGCTCTTCAGCGCCGCTGTTTTTCTGTCTGTGGACAGATAGGCGTGTCCCAGCGCCAGAGCCGCGCAGAGCAAAAGCAGGATGGGCATGACATAGCGTTTGGCGGAGAAGGGGACTGACCTTCGGCGTCGGATCAGACACAGGAGGGTCAGGCTCACGGCGGTCAGAAGGCAGAGGGCGAGGAGGAGAAGTTTCCCTTGGGGAATAATAAAAAATCCCGCCAGCGACGTGCCTATCAGCACGCAGGAAGCGGAAAACAGGGGGCGGTTCTTCCAAAGCGTCAAAATGAGTCCTCCTTTTACCAAGATGTTGTTGCTTTACAAGTAGTTTACAAAATTTCTTGGGCTCTGTCAAGAAAAATCGAAAAAATAACCTTGACAAACCCTAAAATGTGGGTTATAATACAAGAGATATCATAGGCGTGTTATGTGCGCCTCAAAAAAGATGGGAGCATTACTTATGTTTGAGACTGTCAAAAAGATCCTTGTGGACGAGTTGCAGATCGACCCCTCCACCGTTACCCCCGATGCAGAGCTTTCTGCTGATCTTGGTATCAATTCCATCGAGCTTGCCAATCTGGTTATGCTGTGCGAGGATAAGTTTGATATCACCATCGACGACGAAGACCTTCACCGTTTCATCACCGTAGGTGACGTGGTAGACTTCTTGGCGTCCAAGTGATCAGCGATTGTCAGCATCGTCAAAATCAGACTTCGCGTAGGTTTTTGATTTGCTTTGTAAGAGGTATTGTGCCCGGTTCGGGACGCAATACCTCTTGCTTTTTTATCCGTGAACGGCGACCACTCACCGTTTCGACACTTTTGATCATTGTAGCATGGCTTCGGGCGATAGTCAAGGGGATTTACATATTTTGACATAATTTTTAAATGGATGCGTTCTTAACCGAGAAGCATCCGTTTTTTGCTCCCCCTGGCGAGAAGGGGCATATTTTCTCGTCTGGGCGCATAGGGTGGTAGGGCGGCAGACTTGAAATTTTTCCGCCCCCCACCGACCGACAAACAACGCACGTCTCGCGGGGTATAATGGTGGTATCTTCTCTTGGAGGTGTCCCATGGACGTATACGTGGATATCCTGTTTCTCATCAACGGCTGTATGGACGCGCTGTGTCTCGCTCTGACGGCGCGCCTTCTGCATCGCACTTTGTCCATGGGTCGGCTGCTCATCGCCGCGGTCCTGGGGGGCGTGTACGGTGCGGTGGCGTTGTTTTGGGAGGTGGGTAACCTCACAGCATGGCTTTTGGACGTGGGGGTCTGTCTTCTGATGTGCCTGATTGCTTTGGGACGACAGCGGCTGTGGCTGTCAGGCGGGGTCTTTCTCCTTTCCTCCATGGTCATGGGTGGGGTCATGACGGCACTGTTTCATTGGCTCAACCGAGCGGGGCTTGCCCAGCGGCTTCCCCAAGGGGAAGAGGGGGTGTCCTCGGTGGCATTCCTGCTTCTGGCGGTACTGGGGGGACTGTTCACCCTGCTTTGGGGGCGGGTCTTTCGGCGGTCAGAGAGCCGACGTGCCGTCAGCGTGAAGATGACGGTGGCGCTTTCGGGGCGATCTGTGACGGTGATGGGGATGATCGACAGCGGCAACCTGCTCACCGACCCCATGAGTGGTACACCTGTGATCGCTGTGGACAGGGAACAGGTGGCACCTCTTTTGTCCGAGGCGCTGAGGGGACTGCTGCAGGAGTCCCCTCTGCCCTTCGCCCGACTGACCGAGGTACCCGAGGGGGCGCGGCTGCGGTTGATCCCCACCAAGACCGCCACGGGAGAGGGGATGCTGGTGGCGATCCGCCCTGACGAAGTAAAGCTTACAAAAAAAGATCAGGACGCGCCCGTGTCGGTCAACGCCCTGATCTGTCCCGTGCCGCTGTCGGGGGCACCTGCCGCCGCCATGATTCCCGCGGGACTCTTAGTTTCGGTTACATAGAAAGGATGGTCATGCTTATGTCTTTTTTGAAAGCGCTCCGCCAAAAGTTGTATGGATGGTGGTCTCGCCGATTTTGGGGGCGGCGGGGACTGTATTACATCAACGGTCCAGAGCTTTTGCCCCAGCCCCTCTCCAGAGAAGAGGAAGCCCAAGCCCTAACTGCCTTGGAGGCGGGGGATGAGGGGGCGCGGTCCAGACTCATTGAGCATAACCTCCGCTTGGTCGCCTTTATCGCCCGACGCTTTGAGAATACGGGCGTGGGGATCGAGGATCTCATTTCCATCGGTACGCTGGGGCTGGTCAAGGCGGTCAACACCTTTCGCTCGGACAAGAACATCAAGCTTGCTACCTATGCCTCGCGGTGCATTGAAAACGAGATCCTCATGTACCTTCGCAAGATCAGTGGCAGACACGAGGTCTCGCTGGAAGAGCCGCTGAACACAGACTGGGACGGCAACGAGCTGCTACTGGCGGATATTCTCGGCAGCGACGAGGATTCGGTCAGCCGCGCCATTGAGGAAGCAGAAGAAAAGCAGGCGCTGTATCGGGCGGTGGGCAAGCTCCCCCCCCGGGAAAAGATGATCATTGAATATCGCTTTGGGCTGTTTGGACGGCAAGAGATGACCCAAAAGGAGGTGGCGGATCTTTTAGGTATCTCACAGTCCTATATCTCACGGCTGGAAAAGCGGATCCTTGCCAAGCTGCGGCTGGAAATGGAGGGGTCATAAGTGACTGACCAGCACCTCGTTTTCGCACGTACCCGTCTCGAAAAAGGCAAGAAGGTTGCTCACGGTGGTCTCGGCGATGTTATAGAGGGCATCCGAGGTCAGAAATGCCTGATGGGAGGTGACGATGACGTTGGGCATGGAAATCAGCCGCGCCAGCACGTCATCCTCTAAGATGTGTCCCGAATTATCCTCGTAGAAGATGTCCCCTTCTTCCTCGTATACGTCAAGACAAGCGGCGCCGATGCGGCGGGACTTGATGCCGTCCAGCAGCGCCTCGGCTTTAATGAGTCCGCCGCGGGAGGTGTTGATGATGACCACACCCTTCTTGAGGATGGGCAAGGTCTCGTGACCTATAAGATGACGGGTTTCTTCGGTGAGGGGGCAGTGGAGGGAGATGATGTCACTCTCCCGGAGCAGGGTATCCAACGGGACGAAATCCACGTTGGGGATCACGGCGGGATATTTGTCGTAGGCGAGGATCTTCATGCCAAAGCCTTGGCAGATATCGGCAAAGACCCGACCGATCTTACCCATGCCCACGATTCCTACGGTCTTGCCGTGGAGGTCGAAGCCCACCATGTTGTTGAGACTGAAATTGTAGTCTCTCGTGCGGATATAGGCTTTGTGGATACGGCGAATAGAGGTGAGCAGCAGTGCCATGGCGTGCTCTGCCACCGCATAGGGAGAGTAGGCGGGGACACGGACCACGGTCAGCCGTCCTTCGGCGTGGCGCATGTCCACGTTGTTAAAGCCCGCGCAGCGGAGCGCCAGAATGCGAACACCCATGTCGCAAAGGGCGTCGATGACGGCGGCGCTCACGGTATCGTTGACGAAGGCGCAAACGCCGTCGCAACCGTGGGCGAGGCTGACGGTATTTTCGTTCAGCTTGGTCTCATAAAAGCGGAAATCCAGTCCTGCCTCCTCGCCCATAGGCTCGAAATAGGTCAGGTCATAGGGTTTGGTGTCGAAAAAAGCGATTTTCATGGTGTTTCTCCTTTTTTATTCTGTTCCAGTATGTGTAAGTCATGGGAAAATATACATACCTCTTGAGTTTTTTGAGATTTTGACTTGACAACTCCGGGGATTTGCGGTATAATAAATTTGCGGAATCCGCAATTTTTTCAATAACTTCATGGAGGCGTTCTCATGGATGCATTAAAGAAGATTTTCCCGCTGTCCTTTAAGTATACAAAGGATGTGCCCAATCTTGTCATCGGTATCCTCATCCATATCGTTATGGGTGTTATCGTTGGCGCGCTCATCAAGATTTCCACGCTGCTTACCGTTTGGATTCCTTTGGCCGGTGTTATCCTTGCTTGGGGTCTCGGCGTGATCAGTAGCTTGATCGGTGTTTACGTGTTGGCAGGTATCATCATCCAGGTGTTGGTGTTTGCCAAGGTTATCAAGTAAGCCGAAACGACAGTATCAGAACATATCATCACAAGCCGCTTCATAGCGGCTTGTTTTGTTGGGGAAAGCAAGAAAAATGGAAAAAAGCATCAAGAAGTCTCGAATCACCATCACCCGCGACAGGGATTTTTACAAGCAGTTTTTCTCTGTCTGGTGTGTGCTGGTGCTTTACAATATCATCACGCTGGGCGTGAACTTAGCTGACAACATCATGGTGGGAGCGTACAGCGAGGATGCCCTGTCGGGTGTTACCGCCGTCAATCAGATCCAGTTTCTGTTCCAACAACTGCTCATGGGCGCGGGAGACGCGGTGGTCGTGTTGGGCAGTCAGTATTGGGGGCAAAAGCGCACCGAACCCATCAAGCGATTCTTTATGGGTGCGCTGCTCTTTGGCGTGGTTTTGTCCTTGGGGCTGTTTGTCGCCGCCTGTATTACCCCCGAGGGGCTGATGTCCCTGTTTACCGACTCTCCTGCCATCAAGGCGGAGGGGGTGGCTTATCTGCGGGTCATGAAGTACAGCTACCTCATCTTTGCCCTGACTTCGCTGCTGCTCTCCATGCTCCGAAGTGTAGAGACGGTGCGGGTGGGCTTCTTCGTATCCGTGTCCACCTTGGTGGTGAACATTTCTCTCAATTATCTTTTGATCTACGGTCATATGGGTTGTCCCGCGTTGGGCACCACCGGGGCGGCGATCGCCACCCTGTCCGCCCGCGTGGCAGAGCTGATCATTGTCCTTTTTTACGTGCTGGCGTTGGACAAGAAGCTGCGCTGGCGTCTGCGGGATTTGCTGTCTTTCGATCGGCTGCTGATCAAGGACTATTTCAAGCTGTGCCGCTCCTTTTTGTTCACGTCTCTGATCTTCGGGTCGTCCATCCTCTTGCAGACGGTGATCCTCGGGCATATGAGCGACAGTGCGATCGCCGCCAATTCGGTGGCGTCCACGCTGTTTCAGATGCTCAAGGTCGCCAGTATTGGGGCTTCTTCGGCGGCGTCTATCCTCATTGGCAAAGCCATTGGTAGCGGGGAAATGGGGAAGATCAAATCCTACACCCAGACCCTTCAGCTCATGTTTGTGGGCATCGGGCTGATCACATCCGCTTTGCTGTTTCTTTTACGGGTGCCTATTGTGAATTTGTATACCGACCTGTCCCCCGACACACGGCAGATGTCATTGGACTTCATTTTGGTCCTGTGTGTAACGGGCTTTGGGACAGCCTACCAAATGCCGACGGCAACAGGCATCATCCGCGGTGGCGGCGACGGCAGGTTTGTCATGATTAACGATATCATCAGCATCTGGGGCATTGTGATTCCCTTGTCCTTCCTCGCCGCCTTTGTGTTTAACTGGCCTCCCGTGGCGGTGGTCATCTGCCTCAACTCGGATCAGGTGTTCAAATGCGGCGCGGCGTTCATCAAATGCAATCGCTATCGTTGGATGAAGAAATTGACGAGGTGACGGGGGAGCGCTCAGGGAAAACTTTTTGCAAAAAGTTTTCCCTGAAACCTTTTCAAAAACCTTTAAAACAAATCCATGCTTTTAAAAGTTTTTGAAGAGGTCAAGGAGAAACTTTTTCAAAACGTTTCTCCTTGCGTACTCCCCGTACGCTGTATCCACTCGCTCCTGAGGATGGCGCAACGACCGATGGTACGGTACTCTCCTTTGATCCTCAGAGCTTCACGGGCATAGCCTTCAAACTGCATACCCACCCGTTCCATGAGACGCAAGGAGCGGGTGTTTTCTTGTATGAATTTTGCCTCGATGCGGTGGAGGGACAGCGCCTCAAATCCGAAACGGAGAACTTCTGTGACGGCTTCGGTGGCAAGTCCCTGACCTTGGTACAAAGGGTTCAGGACGTAGCCGATCTCGGCGCAGTCTGAGGTAAAATCAAAAGAAGTAAAGCCGCAGGTGCCGATCATGTGCCCGTCCTCCTTGGAGATGATCGCCCAGTCGAAGAAATCTCCTGTGCGGTAGCGCTGACCCACGTAGGTCAGGTACTCCTTGGTGTGTTTCAGGTTGGGGTGGGGCGTCCAGGTGAGATAGCGGGAGACGGGCTCGTGTTGTGCATAGGCAAACATATCCTCAGCATCCGAGACGCGCATACCTCGAAGGATCAGGCGCTTGGTTTCCAGCGTGGGGATATGGGAAAATAGCTGATAAATGCTGCTTTTTTTCATGATGACCTCCTGATGCAAAGGTGCCATCACTATTATACGATATCTCGTGGGATTTTGCAAGGGTGTTTTTGTTTTTTTCTTATACGGATAACTTGTTGTTTGGCGGCAGTGCCACCTTCCAATAACAGGGATATCCAACCCGTGCCCACTTCACGCCGCAAGGGGGAGTTAATCAAATAAATTATTGTTTACGGGAGTACGGTCAAGGGGAACTTTTTGCAAAAAGTTTCCCTTGGGACCCCTCAAAAACCTTTAATAATAAATACTTTTTAAAGGTTCTTGGAGGTGGTTTGGAGGAACCTTCTTGCAAGAAGGTTCCTCCAAGCGTACCCCCATATCCACGAGCCAAAGCTCCACCGCAGGTGGTCATTGACATTCTACGCGGGGTGTGCTATAATGGACATATCAAAACGCCAAGAAAGGAAAACGTCATGACCTGCGATCAGAACAGCACGGCGCATCTCTACGCTACCGCCATTCCCGTCTTGTTGGGCAACGCCTCGGTGGCGGGAAAGACAGCGCGGGAGACTTACCTCCGCCATGGGATTTCCCCCCATTGGTTTGGGAAGGGCAGGGATATCCGGCTGGGACTGTATGCCCTTCGTCACCCCTTGCCCGCCCCCATGGTATGTCTGTCCGATGAGCTGCTTTTGCAGATACTCCGGGACTTTGCCGCGGAGCAGTGCGGTCTTCTGACCCTCTATCCCTGCGATGACGAAGCGAAGGACTTTACGGAGCGTCACAGAGACGCGTTGGAGAACCGCTTTGTGCTCCTGCCCCTGCCTGAGGACGGCGATCTTCTCGCCCCCTTGGTGCGAAAAAACTGATGAAATGAAAGGAGTCTCGGTATGTCTGTTTCTGTCCAAGCTATCATTCGTGAGCTGACGGGCGCTACCCTTCGGGGACAGCCCCTCACAGCGCCGCTGACCCATCTTACCGCCGACTCCCGACAGGCGGGGGAGGCAGGACTTTTTATCTGTATTAAGGGGTTTGTGTCGGACGGACACGACTATGCCCCGAAGGCATACGCCGGAGGGTGCCGCGCCTTTCTGACCGAGCGGATGCTGGATCTTCCCGAAGATGCCCTTCAGATCCTCGTTCCCAATACCCATATCGCTAAAGCCGAAGCCGCCGCCGCTTTTTACGGTCACCCCGAACGGCGCATGGAATTGTTTGCCATCACGGGTACCAAGGGTAAGACCACTACCGCTCTGTTCGTTCAAAAAATCCTGAACGACGCAGGCGTTCCCACGGGTTACATGGGGACCAACGGCATCATTTTCGGGGACAAGCACTACCCCACCGTCAATTCCACCCCTGACAGTCTCCTGATCTACGCCTACCTGCGGGAGATGCTGGACGCGGGGATATACAACGCTGTGATGGAGGTGTCCTCCCAGGGATTGAAGCTCTACCGCACCTACGGTCTTTCCTTCCGCGTCTGCGCCTTCACCAATCTCTCTCACGATCACATCGGCGGCAACGAGCATCCCGATATGGCTGATTACGCCGCCTGTAAGCACCGTCTGTTTACCGACTATCCCCACGATTTTACCGTCTGCAATATGGACGATCCCGCCTCGGCTGATATGACGGAAGGAGATCCCGCCAAGATCGTCGGCTTTTCCACAAAGGGACACCCCGACGCCGCCTGGACCACCACGGTCATCCAAGGGGTCATCCGAAACGGCATCCCCGGTATGGAATATGCCGTAGCTTACGAGGGCAAGACCTTGCCTCGAATGTATTTCCTGCCACAGCCGGGAGAATTTAACGTGAAAAACGCGCTGTGCGCTGTCGCCATTGCCCGAAACGCCTTCGGTGTGTCGGTGGAGGCGGCTTGCGAGAGCCTGGAGACGGCCACCGTCCCCGGGCGGTTCGAGACGGTCTTTTGTGACCACGTCTTGTACGTCATCGACTACGCCCACAATGCCGTTAGCATGGCATCCATGCTGGACCTGTTGAGGGGTTACGCCCCTACACGCTTGATCTGCCTCTTCGGCTCGGTGGGGGAGCGCACCAAGGAGCGCCGCCATGAGCTGGCGGAGGTGACGGGGATCCGTGCCGATCTTTGCATCCTCACTTCGGACAACCCCGGGCGGGAGGATCCCATGGCGATCCTTGAAGAGATCGACGCCGCCTACCCTGCGGGGAGCTGCCCCCGTGTGCTGATTCCCGACCGTGCCGAGGCGGTGGCGTACGCTGTTCGAGAAGCCCGCCCCGGAGACATGATCCTGCTGGCAGGGAAGGGACACGAGACCTATCAGCTGGTGGGCGGTGAAAAGCGCCCTTACAGCGACAAAGCCACCCTGCTGTCTTGCCTCGGACGAGCTTGACAGATCATGGAGAGCGTCACGTTGCGGAAAGAAATAAGAAAAGGACGAAGAATGGTCAAATGCCTCGTCCTTTTTGTTTTTTTAGGTATCTGTCCTCGACAGGAGGGGTTTCTTTGTCATCGGGATCAAATTCGGCACAAAATTTTCATTTTGTAAAGAGGGAAAATGAAGGTCACGTAAATTGTTGTTTACCAGGGGGGGCGCCCCCGGGCCCCCCCCCACAACCCTTTACCAAAAAGGAAGTTGAAATCCCCCAA
>JAZSFA010000095.1:0-9584 GCA_045531965.1 Eubacteriales bacterium | reverse complement strand
GGGTGACGTATTTGCTTTTTGCTTCAATTGATTTCTTGTATGCCGAGAGTCCTGCGTACCCGATGTTTTCGTCTGCCGCGCAATGAACGTCGTTGGTAAATAATATGTAGATATCCTCACTACGCTTATCCGAGCCGCAGGCGGCAAAGCACAATGCAGCAAGAGCAACGATTAAGACAGCGGAAATCAGACGACATACTGTTGAAGCGGCAACCGTTTTTCGCCTCTTCCTATCGATCATTTTCATATCCATTCTCCCAAGTTACGCTATCATTCAAAGAATTTGAACGAAGCGGTGGATTCTTCGATGTGAATAGACGCAAGATTGAGTTCATCCTTGATTTGTTTTGCGACCGCCTCAGCATCCGCTCTCTCAATAAAGATCATCATATACACGAGAGTATCATTCTCGATTACAACTCCGTTTTCCACATATCCGCCGTGAGTCACGTATTCGGTATATCCGAAGCCGTTATCCGTAATAATCTTTCGGGCAGCCGCCTGAGCTTCTTCAACGGTAAGCACCTGCGTGCCCGTATCTTTGTCGTTCAATCCAAAATAGATTGAGAATTTTTGCTCGGTTTCCTCTGCGCTGTTGCAGGATACAAAGCAACAGCAGATCATACAAACGGCAAGTGCAAACACAATTATTTTTTTCATTTTCTTTTCCTCGTTTTGGGGTATAATATTTTAAGATTCCACCATAAGCGCACCAATGCGATTATTTACATCCCCATGGTATTTTCCTCCCACATAAAACAAAATCACTCAAATTTTTGGGTATGTTTCCTAACCCCTGTTTGCCTCATTATTACAGAGCCACATTCCACCCTCGTAACTCATGTAGTTACAGTCCTTGCAGGTCAATTGGCGATTACATTTATTACAATACACACAGCCTAAATCATCAAATCTAATAGATGCTTTTTTGCAATGGCGACATCCGTAAATATTAGCGCAGACATATCCCACAGTAACAACCATTCTTCCATCACCTGCATAGCAAGCACCGCCTGCCACATTGTCGAGTTCATCATCGTCAATTTCACCGTACTTGGGACTGAGCTGTGCAAAGTATCTCTTTGCATCGTCCTCGGTTATTTCAACACCGTTTGCCTTTGCAAGCTCAAGGAGCTCATCAGTAGATTTTGCAGTTTTTGCTTTTTCAATCATTTCTGAGGTAAGGTTCTTCATAGCACTTTCTCCTTGTTTTCATTACTGCCTTTTCACCTATTTATACGATTGAAAAAGGAAAAGGTATAGTTTTCTGAGAAATTTCCGATTAGGTATCAAGCCGCTGCCTTTCAACAAACTCGGCAAATTTTCCATTATCAGTATTTTATCTTCGCTATCACGAGATTTGTAAAGCCATCGGTGTTTATTGCTTGGTATTCAATGCTCTGTGCAGCATTTTCAGCAATCTTCAAAGAAAGCAAATTATCGGAATCCATCGGGTTAAGGGGATTGCCGCTATATTTGATTTGCATAGTAACGGATTCCTCGTCCTGCGAGTATTCAACGGCAATATGCAAATTAAAGTCATCGGAAAGCTCGGGAAGAATGATCTGCACACAAAGCTCTTCAAAAATCGTTTGAACACGGTAAATGGCTTTCTGCGAGATCTGATTTCGTCTGCCGAATTCCTCAATTTTGCTGTTCAAGCCGATAAAGTCAAAGTCTTTGGAGTCAATGAAGTGTTCAAATACCTTGATGTGCTTGATAAAGCGAACGGTTCTTTCACGCTTGGGATGCTCGAATATATCGTCAGGCGAACCGTCCTCGTAAATCCCGCCCTCATCCATATAAAATACACGATTGGCAACCTCTCTTGCAAAGCGCATTTCGTGTGTAACGATCATCATCGTAAGTCCCTGACGGGCAAGCTCACGAATTACCGCCTGCACTTCTCCTACCATAGTCGGATCCAACGCAGAGGTAGGCTCGTCAAACAATATCACCTCCGGCTCCATTGCCAGCGTTCTCGCAATAGCCACACGCTGTTTTTGTCCACCGGAAAGCTCATCCGGATAATTGAACGCCTTATCCGCAAGACCTACCATACGGAGAAGCTTCATTCCCTCATCATATGCCTGCTGCTTGGTTCTTTTTAACAGATCCATTGGAGCCGCCATAATATTTTCAATTACGTTCATATGATTGAAAAGGTTGAATGACTGGAACACCATCCCCATCTTCTGTCTAACCTTGTTGATGTCGCATTTCTTATCCGTAATGCGCACACCGTCCACCCATATATCACCCGAAGTAGGAGTTTCAAGCATATTGATGCAACGGATGAGCGTGGACTTTCCCGTACCGGAAGGTCCGATGATGGAAATAACGTCTCCTTTGTTAATGGTTACGTTCACGTCCGCTAAAGGAGTGGCGTTGGGATATTCTTTTCTTAAATGCTCGATACGAATCATCTTACGACTCCTTTCAAAACGTTCTTGTTCTTTCTTCTTTTAGGCTCCAGCTTGATACGAACAATGTTCAACAAAGCCGATGCACCCCAAGTGATTAGGAAATAAATAACTGCAACCGCAATCAGCGGGAAGAATGCCTCGTAAGTATTGCTTCGGATGATATCGCCCATCTTGGTAAGGTCGTTCACCGCAATGTAGCCAACGACTGACGTAGCCTTAATAAGACCGATAATCTCGGAAGAATATACCGGAATAAACATCTTCATAGCCTGCGGAAGAACGATACGGAAGAACGTCCTATTACGGCTATAACCGAGTGCATACGCAGCCTCGGTCTGTCCTTTATCTACACCTTCCACGGTGAGTTCAAGCTGACCGTAAACAAAGGCTCCGAAAATCAATACAAAGCCTACGGTTGCTACGATTATTCCATCAACATCTATCTGACCGAACACCACGTAGAAGAGCAGCATAAGAATAACCAAAGCCGGCGTACCCGCAATCAGTCTTGAATACACCTTGGCAATCACTTTGGTAATCCTTGAAACCACCTTATATTTTGATCTTGCCGAAAGGTAAAGAAGAAATCCAAGCACAGTGCCGCCGAGAATTGCAAAAAAGCTGATGATCACAGTTATCACAATACCTTCAAGAATCAATTTCCAACGGCTTTCACGAATGAAGGTTTTCTGAAAGCTTTCACTCAGCGAAGCAAAAAAGTTTTCAAATCCGCTTCGCTCGTAAACTGCCATTACGACTTCCGCTTCCATATAAGGATCGCTGAAATTTACGCTTTCTTTGCGTTCGGGAGTCATATAGAGTCCACCGCAAACAAGATCGTATTTACCTACTGCAAGTCCGGCAAGACTTGAGGCAAAGGATATATCGGACAACTCAATCGTGTATCCGTACTTTTGGCAAAAGAGGTACAAAACTTCAACCTCAAAGCCAACCGGCTCACCCTCGTACATATAAACAAATGGTTTTCTTGTTGAGTCAATTGATACTTTCAGTTTTTTTCCATTGCCGTTCAGTTCGTTTAACGGAATCTTTTCCTGCGGTTCTGTCTCACCGTACCATTTATCGATCAAACGGTCTATCTCACCCGCTGCTCGAAGCTCAGCAAGAAACTCATTCATCTGCCCCTGTAACTCATATCCCTCGTCGCTCTTTTGGAAGCCAAAGCCGATTTCAACGGAATACGCAGGAACGGTTATACAAGACAACCCGCTATCATCACGCTTAAACGAGTTAAAATTCGGACGGTCAAACATAGCACCGTCTACCTTGCCTTGCTTGAGAGCCATCAAAACATCGGCAAAGTTGTTAAATTCTTTGATCGTTGCATTGGGAAATTGTTCACGCGAATATCCACCGTAAAGAGAACCGGTCACAACTCCGAGATTGGCGTTCGTGAACTGCTCAAGACCGACATCCGTTCCTTTGATGAGAGCTACTAAATTTTCTGTGTGATATACATCTGAGAAATCAACGTTTTCCGCCCGTTCCTCCGTGATGCAAAAACCTGAAGCTCCGATATCGTATGTTCCCATCGACACACCTGTAAGAACACTGGCAAATAAGGTATCTTCAAAATCAAGCTTGTATCCGTATTCCCGTGCAAACGATATAAGAATTTCAATATCATATCCCGTAAGTCTACCGTCTTTCATATAGACAAACGGCTTTACCGAGCTACATACTCCGATGCGCAGGGTTCCGTTTTGGCCGGTCAGATCATCATACGACATAAACTCTGTCGGCTCTTTTTCGGAAAACCATTTTGCCTCAAGCACTGCAACCGTCTCTTTGTTATCTGAAAGGAAAGCATTTAATTCAGCTCGAAGATCCTGGTTGGCACCCTTTCCGAAGATCATTCCATATGTACTCGTAGCCATCGGTTCTTCAACGATGGAATAATTTTTTCCTTCCCAGCGCATCGCATAATAAAGCGATTCATCGGTAGGAAAAGCATCGATCTTACCGTTATCAAGAGCCATCAATGCATCTGATGCGGAGTTAAATTCTATTTTTTCTGCTTTGGGGATCAACTCATCAGCAAGCACACTGAAAACCGTACCCGTTACAACTCCGATTTTTGCATCGTTCAACTCATCAAGCGTTGTATAAGTTTTATCGTCATTTCCTGTTCCGCATCCAACAAAACAACTCATCACAGTTAGAATTGTAAATACGAGACATATAATCTTTTTCGCTCTCATATTGAAGCATTATCCTCGCTTTCCGCCTATACCTTTCATCTGAGTTGTTCGACTAAAGGAAAAGGTATAAAATTCTTACAAAATTTGAATATCAATTATCCAATCGCTGTCTTTCAACGAGCTCGGCAAATTTTCCGTTCTTCGCAATCAGCTCGTCATAGGTACCGTCCTCAACGATCTGTCCCTTTTCGAGATAGATGATACGGTCACACTGTCTGATGGTAGAGAGGCGGTGTGCGATCACGATACGGGTACATTTCAACTTGTCGAGAGAATCGGAAACGATCTTCTGCGTAAGATTATCAAGGGCACTCGTTGCCTCGTCAAACATCAAAATCTTTGGCTTCGGCGCAATAGCACGAGCAATCATCAAGCGCTGACGCTGACCACCCGAAACACCGCCCGAGCCCTCGGAGATAATGGTGTGCATTCCCATCGGCATTCTTCGGATATCCTCGGCAATTCCCGCCATCTCAGCCGCCTCCCAAGCTTCATCCATAGAGAGCTGCGGCGCGGATATGGTAATGTTCGAGAAAATATCGCCTTGGAAAAGCTTACCGTTCTGCATCACAACACCGATCTTGCGGCGCAAGGATTTGAGGTCGATACCGCTGAGATCCTTTCCGTCATAGTACACGGCACCCTTCCCCGGCTTTTCAAATCCGAGCATAATACGCATCAGCGTAGATTTTCCGCATCCCGTAGCACCAACAATAGCCACGTACTGACCGGGACGGATCTTGAGCGAGAGATTATCTACCACGAGGGGCATATTCTCATTGTAACGGAAGGAGACATTGTTCAGCTCAATACCGCCGGAAAGACGGTCGATCACCAGCTTGCCCTCTGAAACCTCTGGAACTGCATCCATAATCGGCTTTGCCATTTCCAAAATAGGCTTAAACTGAGCAATGGTGGTGGCAATACCGGCAAGGGACATAAACGCGCCGCTGACCATACCGTATGCGGTATTAAAAGCGTAGTAATCGGCCACCGAAACGCCGCTTTGAACCGACATAAAGTACATTACGAGAGCACCTGTAAGGGATATGATCGAAGAGAACGCGCCATTCGCACGCAGGAACATTGGCGGATTATACGTTAGCTCCACCTGCTTTGCATAGAGCTTCGACCATCTTGCATAGGCTCTTTTTTCCGCACCCGAAAGCTTTATCTTCTGTACGCCCGTAATCAGAGCGTAGCTCATACCGCTTTCCTCGGCAGCAATTTCCATCTGTTTTTTTGAATACTTCATCTGATAGAACGTCGTAATCAGAGAAAACAAGATGGTAGTAAAAATAATCAACAGCGAAGGCACAACAAGTGCGGGAGCATACTCAAAAATCTGCGATACATATATCAGCGAGAAGATGGAAGTAAGTCCCGTATTGAGTACTGTGGAAATGAGCATCGAGCAGAGAGACTGAATATACTGCGCTCTGCTGGAAAGCTCACCTGCGCTATATTGCTTAAAGAAGTCTGCGGGGAGTGACAGCACACGCATCATCGTTGCCGCCTGTACCGACAGATCCATCTTCGTGTTGATTCTCGTCATAATCAGTGTCTTTACTGCACGGATGAGCAGCGAGGATATCGTTACGCACACCATAAAGATAGTTATGCCGAAGAGCAGCCGCATACTTTCGCTTTCAACGATCGTACCCATTAAGAGATTGTTAAGCTTCGGGGAGAGTAAACCAATGAGTGAAACCGCAAGAGTTGCGAGTATAACCAACACAAAGTCTGCCGTGGAAAGTGTGTTCAAAATATAACGCATCAGCGTTCTTACTGTCAGTTTGGTAAGAGGAAACGGCTTATAGAAGCAAATTCCTTCATCTTCAAAGAGAGCTTCCGTCTTTTTCGACAGCTTCACCCACTTACCCGTGGGCGCATCAAAGTAAACGTATCCGGAGAGTCCTTTGGGAATAAACGCAACGATACTTCCATCATCCTTCCGCGTACCAAGTACGGCTCCGATACTGTCCTTATACCAACCCTTTTCAAGATTGATGTTTCGACGCATAATGCCGTGCGGACGGAGCAAATATTCCAATCTGTCGTTCAATCCCTTGACAGAATCGGGAACCTCGCGTTGTTTTACCTTATAGAATTTCAGTATCTCTTCAATTGCGCCTTGAGCCTTGGCTTCGTCGCTCGTGAACGCGGACGACATTTTTGAGCCGAGAACCGCATCAGCCATTCCGACAAAGGCTTCCTCGAACACCGAGTCGTCGTTTTTCTTTCTGAGTCTTATTTGTTCATCAAACCATCCCATATGCCGCCCTCCTATCTGCTTTGGAAATTCGGGCAACGCACGAATTTCGGCACGAACCACTCAAATTTGAAATCATAGATAACTTCATTGTTCGTGCTACCTCCTTAATCGCTCGAAACAAGCTTCGTGTAGAAGCCGCCGAGAGCGTAAAGTTCATCGTGTGTACCACGCTCTACAACGTTGCCGTGATCCATTACGATGATCTCGTCACAATCACGAATAGTAGAGAGTCGGTGAGCAACCACGATACAGGTAATTCCTCTGTCCTTGATAGATTTGACGACCTCATACTCAGTCTTGGCGTCAAGTGCCGAGGTTGCCTCGTCAAGAATAATGATCGTGGGATCCTGAGCCAACACTCGGGCAATTTCCATTCTCTGACGCTGACCGCCCGAGAAATCTTTACCACCCTCGGTGATCCTGTAATTATAACCGCCGTCACGCTGCATAATGTCCTCGTGGAGCTGTGCGTCACGGGCTGCCATAATCATTTCAAAGTCCTCAATGGAGGAGTCCCACATCTTGATATTGTTGGCAATAGTATCTTCAAACAAAATAATATCCTGGTCAACGACTGCAAGAGAACCCGTAAACACGCTTCTGTCAATTTGGGTTATAGGCTTCCCGTCAAACAAAATCTCTCCGCTCCAGGGCTGATAAAGTCCCGAAATGAGCTTTGAAATGGTTGACTTTCCGCAACCCGACGTGCCGACAAAAGCAACACGGCTACCCGGCTTCAAGGTGAGGTTGAAATCGCGGATCAGAGGCTCTGCAAGACGGGAGTAGCCAAAGGTTACGTTACGAAGCTCCACGTTGCCCGAGAGCTTGTCATACTCTGCATTCTCGTCAAGCTCCGTATCGTTCAAGCAGGTCACGTCGGTAGGATACTGCATAACGTCCTCGATACGTTCCATTTCCGCTCTCATTTCCTGCAAGGTCTGACCTGCCGAAATCAGTGTTTGAGCGGGTGAAAGGAAGGAACCAAGGAAGCCTTGGAACGCCATTACCATACCGATTGTAAACTGTCCCTCGATCGTCAAATACACGCCGACAATCAACACTGCCGTGTTCGTAAGAGAGGATACTAACTGAGGTATCAGACCGAGATACTGATTGAGCTTTGCAAACCTGACCTTTTGGGTATTTACGCTCGCCTGATAGCCCGCCCATTTTTCAAAGAATCCGTTTTCAGCTCCACTCGCCTTGATCGTCTCGATCATTTCAATTCCGGCAACGGTAGCACCCGCAAGCTTTCCTGCGTCACGCATAGAAACACGGGTAATATTGACTCTCTTCTTTGAAATAAAGCGAGAAACGAACATATTGATAAAGATAGAAGCTACTCCGATCAACGTCAAAAGCACGCTGTATCGAATCATAACCACCAAATAAAATACCATCATACACGCCTCAATCACGATAGGTGCAAAGGTATTTACAAGGCTGGATGCGATAGAAGCATTGGATCCTTTTCTTTGTTGGATATCGCCTGCCATTCGCTGTGAGAAGAACTCCATGGGCATTCGGAGCACCTTCCACATAAACGTGGTGCTGCCGACTGCGGCAATCTTCGCATTGATCCTTGCCGCAAATACGGCTTGTATAAACGATATGATAATCTGTATACCCGATAGCGCTGCAAGCGCCCATATAAACGGTATGAACCAGTCGGGGTTTTGTCCCGTCAGCAATCGGTCGATAAAAATGCGAGAAAATGCGGGCTCAATGATACCGATGAGCGAAGCAATCACCGTTGTAATAACCGTAAACGCAACTGCCACACCCGCCCCCTTCATCTTCGCTTTCGCAAACGCAAGCATGCTCTTGGGTTTGCCACTCGGCTCAAATGTCTCGGATGGCTCAAACATCAAACAAATACCCGTAAAGGATTTGTCGAAAGTCTCCATCGGCACGGTATAACAGCCCTTTGCGGGATCGTTTAGCACCGCCTTGTTGCCCTTAAATCCGTCAAGCACGAGAAAGTGATTGAAATTCCAGTGAATGATGCAGGGGAATTTTCCGTTTGCCTTCAAATCCTCCGGCTCGTAACGGTAGCCTTTTGCCACAAGTCCGTAACTCCTTGCGGCTTTTAATACGTTTTTTGCATTGGATCCGTCTCTTGATACGCCGCAATCTGCGCGTACCTGCTCAAGAGGAATCCATTTCCCATAATAGGCGAGGATCATCGTCAGCGATGCCGCACCGCATTCCAGTGCTTCCATCTGCATAATGACAGGAACCTTAGCCGCGCCTTTCGTTATGGGTTGCTTGATCGGTTTCGTAGCTTTACCCATATCCGCCACCTCAATTCAGAATGAAGGATATAGGAGAAACGCTCTCTATCACGATCTCAGCGTTATGTATGCCATCGGCAAAATCACCGCTGACCTTTACGGCAAATACCCACTCACCGTTTACAAGATTTCCAACGTGAAGCGCGTAGTCGGTAAACGTACCGTCAACAGCCACGGGAGATGAAGCAATCTCGGTAACGGTTCCTTCTTTATCACCGATGCGAACGGTCATACCATTCTCAACCGAAGCAATGTCGTTCTCTTTCACATAAATTGTTACCTCACCGTTTTCTGCAACGGCAACGGTGGAGAGGGTGGTATCCAACGTTCCTACAACGCCCCAAACAATAGCGCCGACAAGCAATAC
>JAZSFA010000091.1:0-2670 GCA_045531965.1 Eubacteriales bacterium | reverse complement strand
AAAGTTTCCCTTGGGTCTCGCTGCGGCTCGGTCACGCCGCGGCTCTGACTGCCACCGGCAGTCATTCACTACCGCGTCGCCGCTTCGCTACCCTTCAAAAACCTTTAAAAAGAATCATTATTTAAAGGTTCTTGGAGGGGGTCTGGGGGGCACTTCTTTCAAGAAGGGCCCGCCCAGGCGTACTCCTAAACATCAATTCACCTCCCTATTCCGCACTCTGCATCCCTCATTTAAGAAAGGAGTCCTCATGAACGAAACTCAAAATTCCAATCCCTACGCCTACACGCCCCCTGAAAAGCCCCGCTACACCTACCGCTTGGCTGACCGCATCGCCGCCCTCGCCGCCTGGATCCTGGGATACCTTTTCTGCGTGGTCACGCCTCTGTCCGAGCATCTGTGGGGTGCATTTGCTTTCATGCTCCTCATGTTTATAGGTGCATTTCTTTATTTTCGCCTGACCGACAGGGTCACTCATATCCGCCCGTTGGCTTGGGTTGTTGCAGCCGTGAGCATGATTCTATCAGTTGGATTTCTAACCACAACCAACGGTTTTCTGCGAACACTTGTTTTCCTGTTTGACTGCGCCGCGTGGTTCTACACCATCTATCTTTTGGGTAACAATACTGACGAGCTTTTTCCTGGGCAGACCTTCATAAAGGATCTCTGTCGCTCGGTGTTTGTCATGCCCTTCTCCGCCAAAGGTCATCTGTTTGGGGCATTATTGGGCAATAAACGGGAAGAAGGAAAATCCAAATTAGGCGGTCATATCCTGTGGGCACTTTTAGGACTGCTCATAGCGCTCTGTCCCACCTTGATCGTTGGTGTTCTTCTCTCTTATGACGAAGGATTTACAAGCATCATCGAGGGAATCTTTGAAAATCTCCTGTCCTTTGACACTTTGGGCGAACAAATTGGAAACCTTCTGTTGGGTCTGATCATAGGGCTTCTATTGTTTGGGGCTTTGCTGGCTTGCCGCGACCGCCGCGGACGTCGTGAAAACCGTATTGACAACGACGATCTTCCTGCGGAGGAGCAGTCTCTCTCCTGCCATTTCCTTCCCGTCACCATGATCTGCGCCGCTTTGACTCCTATCCTTGTGCTATACGTCATCTTTTTTATTTCTCAATGGGACTATTACATCTCTGCCCTCACAGGTGTACGTCCCGAAACGCTGACCTTCTCAGAATACGCGCGTTCTGGCTTCTTCCAGCTCTGCGCCGTGGCTGGGATCAATGCAGGCATGGGTCTGATCGCCTGCGCCCTCGTCAAGCACAACCCACCCAACGAATCTCGCCCCCACCGTGACCCCGTCCCTCTTGCCCTGCGTATCTACATGGTGGTGCTGTCGGTGTTTACCTTGATTCTCATCGCCACGGCTCTAGCAAAAATGATCCTCTACGTAGATTCCTACGGGTTAACCCACAAGCGCGTATTGGCTTCCTGGCTTATGGTCGTGCTGGCGCTCTGCTTTGTGGCAGTCATCATCCGCCAATTTATCCGAAAACTGAACCTGACCGGCACGGTGGTGACCATTTTTGTGGTTTGCTTTATGGTCTTGTGTCTCTGCAATTTGGACGGCATCATTGCCCGATACAATGTGGACGCCGCTTTGGACGGTAACCTTCTTGCCATTGGAGGGAACATTCTTGAGGACACGGATGCCTCGGGCGTTCTGCCTGCCCTGGAATATCTGGAGCAGACCGAGGGCAGCACGGACGAAGCCGTGATGGCCGCGCGGGAGGAAGTTAAGTCCTATCTGAATGAACAAGCACACCGTCTCGGACACATGGAGATCGGTGAGAAAAACATCCCCTGTATCATCGCCGAAAAAGCTTTGTCAAACCGCGGCTACGACACAAAAAACTAACGCTCACCCTGACAGTTTAAACAACCGATCCAAAAATAGTAACCGCCCCCACGGAGGACCTCCATGGGGGCGATTTTATGCTCATATTTCACGCATATATGCCACCGGCTCATAACACAGAGCGGCGATGACCCCATCCCATCTTTCCCGCATATCGCTGTCGGGATCGTCATAGATGACCGGACGGAAGCCTCCGTCAAGATAGGTTTTGATGGCAGGCAGACGAAAATCATCAGTGGTCAGCACCGCATGGGTACATCTCCGTGCCTCCATCATCTCCAGAGCATGGGCCAGCATGGCGTGACCAATGCCTTTTCCTCTGCATTCGGGAAGCGCTGCCACCATATGAAGGTATCCTTCCCCATTTGGGTGGCAAACTGAGGCAGAGGTTGCCACCCGTTTTCCATCTCCGTCCACCACAAAAAACAGGTCTTGCGTAGGCACGAGGTTGGGATATGACATGATGGCGGATTGGAAATGTTCTATATTCCCCTCCTCAGGCAGAAGGCCGTGGCGGCAGATTTCTACCCAATCGTCGATCTCCTCGCTTCTGCCCCGAAACAGCTCAAAGTGATAGCCTTCGGGCAAGGGGCGAGGCGTAACTTTTCCTTGATATCGCAGCATTTTCAGTTGTTGCATATACCCTCCGTGGATGGTAAATTGATGTTTAGCGGAGTACGGCCAGGAGGAACTTTTTGCAAAAAGTTCCCCCTGGAACCCCCTCAAAAACCTTTAAAAACATTTATTATTTAAAGGTTTTGGGAGTTCCAAGAACCTTTTTGAAAAAAGGTTCTTGGTGGGGT
>JAZSFA010000059.1:0-4476 GCA_045531965.1 Eubacteriales bacterium | reverse complement strand
CATGAATAAGAACCGCCGTGATTGCAAGCCCGATAATTGCGGAGGCTACGTATCTTGACGGATAGGCTTTCATAATCGGCACACCGTAAAGCGGAGCGAGCATACATACCGTCATACCGAAGCCAATGAGTATGCAGGCGATGTAGGAAAGTGCGGGAACATATGCGGACACAAGCATTACAAGAAAACCGAATCCGCCGAGTCCCACAAGCACGGGCACCATACGGAAGGGATGAATGTTCGCTTTCTTATGAAGAAAATACATAGTAAAGCATGAAAGAGCCACTACCAAATACATAATCGATACGCCGTGCTCGACCTTGCCTGCGACTGCAGGACCGCCAACGCCCATCAGTGCAGCAATAAAAGCAACAAGATAAGCTCCCCGCATCATCTTCTTCGGTGCGATAAGACCGTCGCTCTTTTTCACGAACCGCGGCAGATACTCCTTGCCTGTGGGCATACGGAGGAAAAAGACAAGCAAAAGCACAAGCGCCGCCACCATTGCGTAGCGGAAGGTAGAGAACGGGATGGATATCACCTCGTTCTGAACCAAAGCGATCAGGAACACCGCTATACCGTAGCCGAAGGTCAGATACTTAACGCTGCTTTTCTCGGAAAAGTAAGTAACCACAAGAAAGGTCTCAAAGCCGATCATTAGACAGCAGCAGAAGATCTGCAGGTAAATGTTAAAGCGCAGAGCATCCTCCGGCAGAGGTAGGAAGAAAGCGATAGCCGAAAGAAGCGCAACGCCCGTGGCGATCCTCTGCGCCCACGTAATAATCCTCGGCAAGAAGATCATTGTAAGGATACCGAGTATGTAACAAACCGCTGTCAGCGTAGTGCCGTAATCGATGTTGATGTCGATGGGGATCTTTCCGTCGAGAGCCGAGGACGGCTCGAGGAAATAATAGATAAATCCCATCTGCCAAAAGCTGAACATAGAGAAACAGACCAGCATCCACAGCGGAATATCTCTCCTCTTTTGTTGGTTTTCTATGAGAATCGGGTGATTCATAAAGCGCACCGTCCTTTTTTCAAATTTCACCCCCAAAATCGGAGGAATACCCCTTTTTTGCGAAAAATACCCCCCCAAAATACCCTCTACCCCTCAAAATACCACCAACGGGGGACAGACAAAATCAAAAAAAATTTGTAAACTATGGGTGTAAAGCGCGTATGTTATTAACTATTATATCACAAATTCTTGAATTTTTCAAGAACATTCAAAAAATGTCGAAAAAAAGAAATTGCGGAACGGAGGTGCAACATGAAGGTGTTTTTCAACAACATCCGACTGGACGAGGAAAGCCTGCGCTTTTACTATGCGTGCGACAGATGCGGCAAGAGGACGTATAGCGGAAAGCTGCCTCTGCTTTGCCGCGGTGTGAGAACGCTTGCAAGGTGCAAGACTGGCACGGCGGGAGGATGGAAACAGAAAGCCTACAACCGAGCCAAGCATCGGGCGTATTCAAAGCTCATCCTCAAATTTAATCTGTGTCAGCGTTGCTTTAAGTTCGTGTGCGACGATTGCTTCGACACAGAGGCAGGTTTCTGTCACGACTGCTCACGAAAAAAAGCCTAAAAAATCATTGAAAAATTATTTTTGCATCGTTCCGTTATCGGAATGATATGAACATCAGAAATGAGGATATTTTCGTCAAAAAAATTTCCAAAAAAGTTTTTGCACTCTTCGTCATGACGAAGAGTATAAACGCCAAAAATGAGGATATTTTTGTTAAAAATTTTCCCCAAAAAATTTTTTGTACTCTTCGCCATAACGAAAGGTACAAAACGACAAAAAGGAGGCAGATTATGAGTGAAAAATATATGAGCGCAAGTCAAGCCGCAGAGCTATGGAACATCTCTCTGCGCTATGTTCAGATGTGCTGTCGGGATGGCAGAATTGAGGGGGCGAAGAAGCACGGTCGTGATTGGATGATCCCCGCGGATGCCGTCCGTCCCGCTGATTTGAGATACAAGGAAGTCCAAAATTCCGTCGTGGAATCACCCGACTTGCCCATGCCGCGCAAAGCTCCGTTCCTCGATATGACCGATCTTTACACCAAGCCCGGCTCGGCAAACGAGGTCATCGAATCCCTTGCGGATCACCCCGAGGCACAGGCTCTGTTTGCCGCCGAGATCGCTTACAGCCAAGGCGAGATCAAGAAGGTGGTGGAAGACGCGCAATATTTCTTAAAGGCGAAATCCGGCTTTTACGCAGTCAATGCGGGCGGTATGCTGTTAGCCCTTGCGGCGATGTGGCGAGGCGACATTCTTTTGTGGAGAGAAGCCAAGGTACATATCTTTGAAGCACCCGCAAAAACACAGACGGACAAAGAGATTATGGCACTTTCCATTGCCTGCGTAGACAGCGCGGTGCGTGATCTTTCAAGCTATCCCGAGTGGTTTACAAGGGGCAAATTCGCACACCTGCACTGCGATTCGCTGCCCGCAGCCCGTGTTTTTTACGTAAAATATCTGCTTGTGCAAGCGCAGGATATGGCGAAAGACCACATCACTCTGCCCGACGTGACGGGGCTTGGTCTGCTGAAAACCATCCCCTATATCACAGAGCCGATGATCGCCCAAGCGGCAGCCGAAAAAACGGTCATTCCCGAGATCTATCTCCGTCTGCTCGTAGCCATTGCCTACCATCAGTGCGGCGACGATCAGAGTGCCATCGAACACATTGACCGCGCCATTGAATTGGCTCTGCCCGACAAGCTCCTCGGCATTTTAGCGGAGCATAGACGGCAGCTCGACTACCTCCTCGATGACCGCTTGGAGCTTGCCGATCCCTATCTTTGCAGAAAGTATAAAGCGCTTCACAAGGATCTGCTTGAAGGCTGGACGAATCTTCACAATCAGCTCCTTTCGAGGAGCGTTTCAAAGGCACTTACGATCCGAGAACGTGAGATCGCCCGCTATGCCGCCTTCGGTATGACCAACGCGCAAATTGCCCAAAGAATGTGTATGACACCCTCTGCGGCGAAGCAAGCGGTGTACGATGTTATGAACAAAACGGGGGCATTTTCACGCAACGAATTGGGCGCGTTTGTGTAAAAAACACGACGAAATACCTTACTTTTTTGCCCAAAAAAGTTACCCATTTGAGCGAAAAAATCCTGTATAATGGTATCAGAAAAAGCCATTATGCAGGATTTTTCATTTTTGGAATAAAGGAGGTCGGCAAATGGAGAAGGTCATAGAAGGAACTCTGCACAAGAGAATTGAGATTGAGGGAGTTACCTTTGAAATTTATAACGGCTATAGCTGTGAGGCAGAAAAACAAGCCGGATGGGATCCTTCCCCTCAATATCCTGTATTTGAAGAACAGCCGCAGTACACGGTGAAGGGATATCCGTTCGCCATGGTCTATCAGGACTGCTGCGAATACTACGAACCGATCAAGCCGAGAACGGAAGATAATTGGTGCTTCAACTGCAAGCTGTTCGACAAAAGAGAAAAGTACATCGGCATCTGTACTTGTGAGAAACGAAAATTGGATGTTGTCCGAAGCGGAACGCATACGGACACTCCGAGCGAGAAAACGGAGGTAAGGGATGATGAGATATGACATATAGATATGAAGAAACCCGATACCCCGCAGAAAAATCTTAACGACAGGAGGACACACTATGGGATTTTTAGAAAGAGCGATCCGCCGAGGTGTCCGTGACGGTGTGAGCAATGCGGTCAGCAAGGCATTACAGCCGACGGTCAATCAGCTTGCGGATCAGGCAACCACAGCCGCACAGCAGTATGCCGACGAGGTCGGCAAGAGCATCAAGATCTGTCCCTCATGCGGCGAGGGAGCAACGGCAGACAAGAAATTCTGCCAAAAATGCGGAACGGCTCTGCCCGAGCAGACCGTCACCGAAAGCGCGGTGTGCGGAAAATGCGGCACCCAAAATCACGTTGGCTCAAAATTCTGCCAAAGCTGCGGCGAGAAGCTGACGGCGGCAGTCGTACAGGAGCAGATCACGGCGAACAACAACGCCGCCGTGATGGCAGAGTGGGATCAGTACCTATCCCATTATCCGAAGTGGAGTTGCGGAGGATCGGAATTTGATATCGAAGAATACGATCCCGGTTGCTTTGAGTTTCGTGCAAACTTCAACGGAAACCATCAAGCGGCACAAAGAGCCGTGGATGAATACAGGCAGATTCTCTTGCAGAACGGATTCAGACAGGCAGGCGAATATCCGTGTATCGAGCATCTGTATAAGATGGAAAACGGTGTATGCTATCACGTAGATACGGGAATGTGCTTTGAAGCATCGCCTGACAGTCCGTCTATTGCATTTAATATCCAAGAACCGCGCGGCGGCTTTGATTACGTAAAACCCGAACCCAAAAAGAAATCATTTTTCGGTTTCTAACAATTATTTATGGAGGAATTTAAGATGAAGAAGATATTAGCAATCTTACTTGCGGCGTTTATGCTGCTTTCAATGGTCGCTTGTGACCTCG
>JAZSFA010000038.1:0-15701 GCA_045531965.1 Eubacteriales bacterium | reverse complement strand
GAACGACATGGCTACGATCCGACTTCGTTTATTTCGTGCTCGGGGTCAGTCCCCTTTCTTACGGAGCTTCCACGCGCCACCCAGGAGGGTCGCGACTGTCAGAAGCGCAACACAGGTGCCGCTGATAGCAGAGGCGCAGCCATTGTCAATGGCAGGCTCGGGATCGAGGGTCACCGTCACGTCGGAGGAATCCGCACCGCCCACGGGAGTGGTGGCATCGAAGGTGTCAGCGGGGACGGAGGTCTCGGGATCGGTGACTACAGGATCTTCCGCATCGGTGGTTTGGTCGGCAGAGTCATTCGTGTCTATGGGCGCCATGCCGTCAATGGTCAAGGTCAAGGGCTGGGTATACAGCGTCACATCCTGATCACCCAATCGGTAAGTATGGCTCAAAAGGATGATGACCTCCCCGGAAATCGCCCCTGCGGTGATCTTGGAGCCCTCTACGGTGATCAGCTCCCCGCCGCTCAGCACGGTCACGTCAGCGGCGAGACGGCCGTCACGGCGGTCATAGTAGGTAACCAACAACTCCATGTCTCTGGTCTGATCTGCTTTCAGCTTTTGACTATTGGTATACACCACGCTCTTAACGTACCGCTTCAGCACGTCGGCATTGTCTCCCGTCAAACCGCTGTAGCCCCAAATAAAGTGGTTCCGATAGACGCTGTCGTTGCCGCGGAAGGTCCAGGGGAATACGCCAATACCGCGTATCAGCGCAGCACGAATGGCGTTCTCACCGTAGCCCGAATAGGAGGGATTCAACGTAGCGTTGGTCTTGCCAATGAAACTCATGACCGCTTTCATGTCGGCATCCGAGTCCACCTCATCAAGATAGCCCGAGCAAAGAGCGCCCACCGACATTTCGGGATAATCGCGGCGCATGGTTTCCATAATGCCCACATTAAAGGTGATCACCGAGCATTGACCGTACATATCGTACTGATCCACCAGCCTTTTGATGGCGGGGACAATTTCAGTCTTGTTGCTCTTGATCTCAATAAACAAGCGGCAGTTTGTGCCTTGGAAGCAACCCAGGTAGTCTTCAAGGCGAGGGATACGGCAATTCTTGTAGCTTTCATGGTTCTCATAGCCTTTGTTGACGTACAACTCGGAAAGCTGTGCCCAAGTAGAAGCTTCCACGGGGAGGTCCTTGTTACAGGTGCGTCCCGTGGTGCCATCGTGCATGACCACCACTTCCCCATCCTTCGTGAGGTAAACGTCGATCTCAATACAATCCGCACCATGTTCAAAGGCATAGAGGGCACCCTCGATGGTATTTTCGGGGGCTTTGGAGGGAATGCCCCTGTGCCCCACGTTTAAGGGTTGACGAGTCATGGTGTTCTCGGGCAGACCGCAGGCAAGCGCCAGCAAGGTGGCGGTATCATCCGAGATCACGCCCACAGCGCCCGACAAAAGGGCGTCATAAGCGGTGGGCTCGTCCATGGCATCAGCGGCACGTACCCATACGTTGATCTGATTGTCATAGAGATACTGCACCATCTCCTGTCTTGCAAAAGCGGCAGGCAACACAGCCACTGAGGCGGCGTTGGATTTCACCACACGTCGGATTTCCAAACAACGCTCTTTGGTCAGGTTAGGTACACCGTCCATCGCCTTGGTAAAGTCAACCGCACCGCGAACGGTGGGCATCTTGGTTCTCGCCGTGTTGACAAGCGCGGCATCCTCGGAAAGGATCATAAAATCCGAGAATTTGGATGTCTTGACAAAGGTGGCAAGAGCGTCCACCGCAGCGGTATTAGAAGGGATCAGAATGGGCAGGATCTTATATTCGGTAGTTGTCAACACTTCAGAGAAGGTGGAGAAGGCTTTGCCCTCGCCGTTCAGGATCTCCAGCTTGTCGTTGACGGTATAGATGGCGGCGGCGGGAAGATTCTTTCCTGCCATCATGGCGGTCAGCTCTGCCTCGCTGTTCACCTCCCGGGTGATCGCCACATCGCCCACGATGTTTGTTCCGGGTTGCGCCACGCTGATATAAGTGGGGGTGGTCTCCCCTGTTTCACTGCCGCCGTAGGTACCGTCAGCAGCGGCATTTTGGGCGATCTCCTCGGCGGTGAGGACACGGTTATAGAAGCGGATGGCACGGTAGGTCGTTTCAAAGAGCTTACTTCCTTCGGCATGACCGATGAACAGATTATCCGCGCCCATGGCTTTTGGGGCTGCCACCTCTGCCATCAAATCACCGTCCACGTAAATACAGCATTTACCGCCCACCTCGAAGGTCACGGCAATCGTCCCGTGATCAATGAGGTTCAGTCCGTCCGGAACGGTGGGTCGCTCATTGCCGGGATTTGCCGCAAACTTGAACTCAAGCACGTCGTTCGAGTTGCGGCGGAACAGGGCGAAGTGATCGTTTTTACTGTTGAGGAAGGTATTGAAGGAGCCCCCGATGGAGACAAACTCATCAAAGCTCAGCTCCACGGTAAAGGCGTTGCTGTTGACCAGATCCACGATGGGCTGGGGGAAGTTGTGCTGTGCGCCTTTGACATAGAGACCAGCATCGTTGAAGTAGCTCTTGTCACTGACGTTGACAGGCAGATCGTTATCTCCGATCAGGTCTTCCCAAACGGCTTCCTGTTCGCCGCTTTTGATACCGCTGTAGAGAGACACGAGACCGTCACTCACGTAGAGATCTGTCACCTGAGCCTTGCCGTCCACGGCAAGATTGTGCTTGATCTCGGACTCGGAGAGGGCACGGTTGTAAAAGCGGATAGAACGGTAGAGGGCATCGAAGTGGCGGTGTTCCTCACTGTGACCAAAGAATAAATCTCCCACACCCATGGCAGAGGGGGCAGGCATGGCGGACATCCGCTCGCCATTGATATAAATGATGGACTCGCCGCCCACCTCATAGGTGACGGTGATCACAGCATCCTGCAAAAGCGCCAGGCAGTTCTCTACTTTATTGCGGGAAGGGGCGGCGTTGCCTGCAAATTTAAACTCCAGCACATCCTCCGAAATGCGGCGGAACAGGGCAAAATGATCGTTGGTGGAGTTCATGATGGTAGAATAGGCGTCAGCCGTGGATACAAGGTTTGCTATGTTGATTTCTACGGTGAAGGCATCACCGTTAACCGTATCCACGATAGCTTGGGGGAAATAATTCTGAGCGGCACTGAGCATGAGGCCGTCCTCAGTGAAGTGGTTTTTGTCGTTCTTCTTAACGGTCACGTCGTTACCACCGATGAGATCTTCCCAAACGTCCGAGTTGGTATTGTGACCCGCTCGGGTGTTTTGTGTGCCGCTGTAAAGCGCGACCAGGCCCGCGGTAACGTAACCGGTTTTAACGGGAGACACGAAGTCGGCAGTTGCCGTCGTCTCTGCCGCGGCGGGGATGGTCATGCCCATGAGCAGCGTGGGCAAGGCGATAGCCAGCGCCAACCAAAGGGATAAGAGTTTTTGAGTTTTCATACAGATCCTTTCCGACGAAACACGTCTCTCTAATATAAGACCATTATAATACATATTTCTCCTGCCGTCAATTCTGTACTTTCCCAAATTTCGTTTGATTTTTTTGGTGATTTTGCTTGTGAGACTTACACGTTGGCTTTCTTTGGCAGGGCATGGCAAAACAGTTGACAAAACGCCGCAAATATATTATAATAAAAAGAAGACTAATTTGCGAGGTACGATATGCCCGAACTTTTGTCCCCTGCGGGGAATTTTGAAAAACTGGAATCTGCCCTCCGCTACGGCGCTGACGCCGTTTATTTGGCAGGACAGAGCTTTGGTATGCGCTCCCAGGCAGGGAACTTTACCACCGAAGAGCTGTATAAAGCAGTGGAACTGACCCACCGTCTGGGCAAAAAATTATATTTGACCCTCAACACCATGCCGAGGACAGACGAATATCCCGACCTCTATAAGTTCCTCGCCGATCTGCAAGGCTGTGCCATTGATGCTGTCATTGTCGCTGATTTGGGTGTTTTGTCGGTGGTCAAGGAGATGCTCCCTCACATGGAGATCCACATCTCCACCCAAGCCAGCATCATCTCTCCTGCCGCCGCCTGCGCTTACGCCGCCTTGGGTGCCAAGCGCTTGGTGCTGGCACGGGAGCTTCAGTTCCATGAGATCAAGGCCATCAAGGCGGCACTCCCCGCCGACGTGGAGCTGGAAGCGTTTATCCACGGCTCTATGTGCGTATCCTACAGTGGGCGGTGTCTGCTCGCCAACATGATGAACGGTCGTGACGGCAACCGCGGTACCTGCTCCCAGCCCTGCCGTTGGCATTACACGCTATACGAGGAGAAGCGCCCCGACTTCCCCATCCCCATCGAGCAGACAGAGCTTGGCACCTTCTTCATGTCCTCCCGTGATATGTGCATGATTCAGCATATCCCCGAGCTGATGGAGAGCGGCATTGATTCCTTCAAGATCGAGGGACGCATGAAGTCCGCCTACTACACCGCCGTGGTCACCAACACCTACCGCATGGCGATGGATGCTTATATGCGCGATCCCGAAAATTATCAGTTCAACCCCGAGTGGATGCGGGAGCTGGAGAGCGTGTCCCACCGTGAATATGCCACAGGCTTCTATTTGGACGATCCCATGAAAGAACCCCAGCTCGTGCAGGGCGGTCATTATATCGGTGAGAAGGCATATTACGGCACCGCTTTGGCATACGATACGGATGAGGCTCAAGAGGAGCTTCGCAACATCATGGCACGCGGTGTGTCCCTCCAAAACGCCTCGGGGCGTCTCTACCGCTTCAAGGAAAAAAACAAGATCCGTGCCGCCGACCGTGCCGAACTGCTCTCCCCCGGGCAAACGGGCAAGTTCTTCTATGTGGGCGAGTTGTACGACACCAACGGCTGCATCCGCGCTAACATTCCTCATCCTCACATGACTTTCTGGGCAAGAGTTCCCTATGAGGTCACCCCGGGGGATATATTGAGAATCGGGCTTTAAGGAGTGCGAAAGGGGGACGAGGCGTACGCAAGGGAGCTTTTTGAAAAAAGCCCCCTTGACCCCAAAAAACTTTAACAAAAATGGAGACATTATGCTGATCATTGAACTGATAAAATCCCTCCTCTACGGCATTGTCGAGGGCATTACCGAGTGGCTGCCTGTGTCCTCCACGGGGCATCTGATCCTCCTCGGCGAGCTGCTCCCCATGCAGGTATCCGGCAGCTTTTCCGAGATGTACGACGTAGTCATTCAGCTGGGCGCGATTCTCGCAGTCATCGTCCTGTTCTTTCATAAGCTGAATCCTTTCGCGCCATCCAAAAGTCCTATTGAAAAGAAGGGGACGTGGTCTTTGTGGGCGCGAGTCTGCGTAGCTGTCATTCCCTCGGCAGTGATCGGTCTGCTTCTGGATGATTGGCTGGACACCCATCTTTACAACTACGTTACCGTAGCCATTACCCTGATTATCTACGGTATTCTTTTCATTGTCATTGAAAAATGGAAGCCCTCCGACAAGGCTTCTGTGCAAACGGTGGACGATATCAGCTACAAAACTGCTTTCCTTATGGGCGCGTTTCAAATGCTTTCGCTGATCCCCGGGACATCCCGTTCGGGTTCCACCATTTTAGGCGGTATGCTGTTGGGGCTTTCCCGCGGGGCGGCAGCGGAGTTTTCTTTCTTTATGGCGATCCCCACCATGCTGGGTGCTTCCCTGCTCAAGGTTGTCAAACTATTGTTGGCGGGCGTGACCCTCACAGGCATCGAATGGGGCGTTTTGGCCGTGGGCTGTGTCTCCGCCTTTCTGGTATCCCTGTGCGCCATCAAGTTCCTCATGGACTTTGTGAAAAAACATGCCTTCTCTGCCTTTGGCGTGTACCGCATCATCCTCGGCGCGCTGGTGATCGGATATTTCCTGATTTTCGGGCGGTAAGATTCTATGGCACAAAAAGAAAAATTGACCATCCCCTATCCCGTAGTGGTAGAGGGAAAATATGACAAAATCCGTTTGTCCAATATCATCAGCGCACACATTGTCACCACCGACGGTTTCGGCGTGTTCAAGGGCGAAGAAAAGCGTATGCTTCTGCGACGTTTGGCAGAGAGATCTCCCCTGATCGTCCTCACCGACAGCGACGGCGGCGGCAAGATTATCCGCGCTCACCTGTCGGGAATGATTCCCAAGGGCAGGCTCATCCAACTCTACATTCCCCAGATCAAGGGCAAGGAAAAGCGCAAGACCTCGCCCTCCGCCGCAGGGACGCTGGGTGTGGAGGGTATGGAGGACAATCTTCTCTATGATCTCTTTTTGCCCTACGCCCAAGGCTCGGACACAGTGGCACGGGCTCAGGATCATCCTTTGTCCACCGCGGATTTCATGCGGGACGGTCTGACAGGCGGTTCCGGCAGTCAGGCACGGCGGGACGAGCTATGCCAAAGCATCGGCTTACCTGCGGGCATGAGCGCCAACGCCTTGCTGACGGCGTTGAAATTGTTGTATTCTTACGATGAATATTTGACTTTGGTGGGGCGGTGAAGCCGTTCTCCGCATAGACTGAAAAGACCTCAAGAAAGGAGACTTTATGAACGCATTTCAAGCCTTTTGGCTCTACATAAAAGATTTCAATCTGCTCTCTGTCATCCTGCGCCTCGTTCTTTCTGCTTTGGCAGGAGCCGCCATTGGCGTGGAACGCGCCGCCCACGGACGCGCGGCGGGTCTGCGTACGCACATGACGGTGGCGCTGGGTGCGGCTATGACTGCCATGGTGGGTCTTTACGCCGTCGTGGTGCTGGGTTTTGACTCTGATCCCCTCCGTGTGGCTGCCCAAGTGGTCAGCGGGCTGGGTTTCTTGGGTGCAGGAACCATTCTACTCCGTCGTGGCGGCTCCCAGATTCAAGGTCTTACCACCGCGGCAGGTCTTTGGACGTCTGCCGCCATCGGTATCGCCATGGGCATCGGTTTTTATGAGGGCGCTTTGATTGCCACCTTGGCGGTGACCCTCATCCTCTCCATCATTTCCCGCGTGGAATTTCGCTTGAACCGCAAACGCCAGCGGATGTCTGTTTATTTGGAGATTACAAGCGTGGCGGCGGTGCAGGCAACCGTTGCCACCCTGAAGGGAGACTTTGGCGCCATCGAATGCCAGGTCACGCCTCCTCGCAGCGGTACAGCTCCCCACGTGGGTGTGGAAGCGCTGATCCGTATGCCCCCTAAGGTTGATATTGAGACCAAGCTTGAAAAGCTCAACAAGTTGGAAAGCGTGGTCTTCACCTTGCAGAATTTCTGACATATTCGTTTGGGGCACAGTTATGCTGTGCCCCGAATTTTTTAGGCACAAATAACAAGAGGCTACCCGCTTTTGGCGAGTAGCCTCAATTTTTTATGTCTTGTCTTTGATGACAAGCGGAATCAAAGCATCACTTCTTGGACTTATCCGCGGTATGACGCTTCTTGGGACCGATCTTGCCGGTCTTCTTCAAGTAGAAGAAGATACCCACACCGCCGCCGCCAAGCACAAGCACGCCGGCTACGGATGCGATCACGATAGGCGCGGCAGACTTCTTCTCGACAGTCTCCTGAGCGGTGAGAACAGCGTTGCAGACCGAGCAGTGAGAACCTTCGGTCAGACCGGTTTCGCTGTAGGTAGGATCCTTGGCAGGATCTACCACAAGGGTATGTCCGGTGGCAGCGATGGACTCTTGCTTGACAAGGACTTCATCACAAGCCGAGCAATGCTTGCCCTCGGTCTTGCCTTCCTCGGTACAAGTAGGTGCCACAGCGGCATCCTTGACCTCGGTATGACCCTTAGCAGGTGTCAGTTCTGCCTGACATACGGTACAGGTCTGCGCGGTAGTACAGGTAGCTTCTGCACCGGGGGTATGACCCAAAGCATCCACAGAAGCCTGTGCGGTCAGCACTTCGTTACAAACCGAGCAATGCTTGCCTTCGGTGAGACCCGTTTCAGTACAAGTGGGTTCCACAGCGGCATCGGTTGCCTCGGTATGTCCCTTGGCAGGTGCCAGCTCAACCTGACATACGGTACAAGTCTGTGCGGTGGTACAGGTTGCGGCAGCGCCGGGGGTATGTCCGGGAGCCTCAATAATTCCCTGAGGTTTCAACACTTCGTTACATACGGAGCAATGAGAGCCCTCGGTCTTACCGGGTTGAGTACAAGTTACCACGGGCTCCTCGGGATCAATCACAACGGTGTGACCCTTAGCAGGTGTCAGTTCAGCCTGACATACCGTACACGTCTGTGCGGTGGTACAGGTTGCGGCAGCACCGGGGGTATGACCCTTGGCGGGTACCAGCTCAGTCTGACATACCGTACAAGTCTGTGCGGTGGTACAGGTTGCGGCGGCACCGTAAGTATGACCCTTAGCAGGAACCAGCACGATCAGGCAGACCGTACAGGTCTGAGCTTCGGTACAGGTTGCAGCAGCACCGGGGGTATGACCCTTGGCAGGGGTGACCATAGTACCGCAAACGGTACAATACTGATTCTCGGTACAAGTAGCTTCCTTGTCGGTGGTGTGACCCTTAGCGGGTGCCAGCTCTACGTGGCAAACCACGCAGATCTGATTCACGGTACAGGTGGCTTCAGCACCGGGCGTATGGCCCCATGCGGAAAGCTCCACGTAGGTGGTATAATCGCAACGGCTACAAGTATCATAAGCCTTCCAACCGATGTCGGTACAGGTGGGCGTCTTTGCCTCGTGGTTCACGAGATCGTGACCCAAGGCTGCCTCCTCCACGTAGGTGGTGTAATCGCAACGGGTACAGGTGTCATAAGCCTTCCAACCAATGTCGGTACAGGTGGGCGCCTTTGCCTCGTGGTTCACAAGATCGTGACCCAGAGCAGCCTCCTCCACGTAGGTGGTGTAATCGCAACGGGTGCAGGTATCATAAGCAGCCCAACCGATGACAGTACAAGTGGGTGCCTGTGCTTCGTGGTTCACGAGATCGTGACCCAAAGCGTCAACCAGCACGTCTTCGCACGTGGTACAGATCATGGGGGTGAGACAAGTAGCGGCATCGCCGGGGGTATGGTCGTGGACGGTATACTTACCGTCAACAAATTGAACCTTATCGCCCGCGTCGGTCTTGACAGTGACACCTTCAGCGGCAACAATGACAGCGTTTTTATCTGCCAGGTTCAAACCGCCTTCCACAGTCAGCGCACCGTTGGATACAACGGTACCCATGACATTCAGAGTCAAGCCCTCGGGAATGATCAGGGCAGCGGACTCGGACACGGTCAGGGTCTTGCCCGCAGGAATACTGATGGTCTTGCCCAACGTGACCGTGCCGGAAACGATGGTCAGATTCTGATCAGCGTCCAAAGTCAAGACAGCATCGGTGGTCAGGTAGTTTGCGTTAGCAGAACCAACCAAAGCAACGCCTTCGGCGGTAATCAGCGCGCCTCCGTTTACGTTGACGGTACCGATCAGCGTACCACGGAAGGTAAAGCCGTTCAGGTTGAGGATCGCGCCATTCAAAGCAACAGCTTCATCAGCGGTAATATCCTTCAGCAGAACAACGGTCTCGCCTTCAGCCGCAGCCATCAGCGCTTCAACCAAGGTCTTGTAATAGACGTCACCAATAGCGGCAACAGCCTCCACCGTGGTGATAGGCGCATAGAAACCGTCAGCGTTCTTATCGCCGGGTACGAAGCCCTCCTCGCACCAAGCCTTATCCAGCTTAACAGTGAACTGACCACCCGAAATGTTGAGATTCTCGGCAATGCCTTCGGAAACCTCAATTTCACCAATCACCTTGCCGGTGGTGTTCACGTTGACAACAGGCGCGGGGTAATCCATGAACTGGCAGACGTCAAAAGCGACAGCGCCTTCGGGCGCGGTAATGTTGGTGTTGCCGTTCAGGTTCACTTCGCCGCTGTTGTTGGACAGGACGTATTTCATTTCCGCACTGCCCGTGCCGTCCAAGGTTACGTCAGTCAGGGTCAGGTTAGCGTAGTTCTGAATCAGCATCTTGCAAGCATCGGTGCTTGTGTTGATGGAACCATTCTTGATGGTCACGTTATTCCCTGCCAGGATCTGGAAGCCCAGGGTCGTGGTGCCGGCAGAGCCGACCGTTTGACCGGAGACGGTATATGTGTAACCATTCAAGTCGATGGTGATAGACTTATCGATTACCACACCATCACCTTCGGCGTGATTCAGAAGCAGGATGGTATCACCGTCTTCAGCGGCGGCAACAGCCTCTGCCAAAGACTCATACTTCACGCCGTCGATTTCCGCGACAGCCACGAGGCGGGAACCTTCGTCAACCGTCACATAAGAATCGCCACAAGCGCTGCAGGTATAGGTGGTATAGCCATCAGCCTCAAAGGTAGGCTGAGTATAAACACCCTCATAAGTATGACCCAACGCAGAAATGACCTCTTGCTCGGTCAGAATGGCGTCACAGCGGTCGCAGTACAAGCCTTCGGTGAGACCTGTATCTACACAACCGGCAGGCTTACCTTCAAGAACGACCTCATGGTGACCCAAAGGCTGGATCTCTACCTTTTCCTTGGGATAAACGTCGCACACAGGGCAGTAGACGTAGTCTTCCCAACCCTTTTCAAGGCAGGTAGCTGCCTTAGCACTTACGAAAGTCCAGCTGCTCATGTGAGAGAGCTGTTCAGTCAGTACAACACCGCAGGTCACGCAAGTCTTGGGTGCCAGACAGGTTGCCTCGGGACCGCTTTCGTCGTGACCGGTTTCAGCAACGTAATCGCCCTTCTCAGTATATCCGCACACATCGCAGGTATAGGTAGTGTAGCCCTGCTCGGTACAGGTGGGCGCGGTAATTTCGCTAGACAGGGTATGGGGGATGATATCGGTATAATCGTCCTCATAGCTGTCGCCGCAGCGGCAAACGTAAACGGTATAACCCTGGGCGGTACAGGTAGGTGCGACCGTCTCGTCAGCCACGTAGTTGTGTACGTGATCCAGCTGAGGAATGGACGCTTCCTCCTCGGTGCCGCACACGCTACAGGATCTCTTCTTCAGACCATTCTCTTCCTCGGTGGGATCAACAACGGTTTCCCAATCGCTCCAAGAATGACCAAGGGCGGCGGCAAGAGTCTCACCACAAACGGTGCAGGTCTGGGCTTCGGTACAGGTAGCCTCTGCGCCTGCCGTATGACCAAAAGCTTCTACGAGCACATCACCGCAGACAGTACAAACCTGATCCTCTGTACAAGTGGCAGGTGCGCCTTCCTTGTGACCCAGCGCGGGAATTTCTTCGGGGGCTTTGACAATGGCATCACACTTCTCACAGCCGATTCCCGTAGTCCAACCGCTCTCGGTACAGGTCGCGGGGATGGCGGTAATGATGGCAGGGGTGTGAGGCAGCATAGCGATCTCGCTGTAGGTGGTATAATCCCAACGAGAGCAGGTCACGTAAGCGGCATGACCCACAGCAGAGCAAGTTGCCTCCTTGGCTTCGTGTTGGATCTCATCATGTCCCAGAGCATCAACAGCTTCATAGGTGGTATAATCGCAACGGGAGCAAGTCACGTAAGCGTTCCAGCCGATTTCGGTGCAAGTAGGTGCCTTAGCGTCGTGGGAAATCTCGTCATGCCCAAGAGCGTCCTTTTCCACGTAAGTGGAGTAGTCGCAACGAGAGCAAGTGACATAGGCATCCCAACCGATCTCGGTGCAGGTAGGCGCCTTAGCGTCGTGGTTAACTTCATCATGACCCAGTGCAGCCTTCTCTGCATAAGTGGTGAAATCGCAACGGGAGCAAGTGATATAAGCATCCCAACCGATCTCGGTACAAGTGGGTGCTTTGGCCTCATGTTCAACGGCGCTATGCCCCATAGCGGGCAGTTTTCTATAGGTGGAATAGTCGCAGCGGGTGCAAGTGACGTAAGCATTCCATCCAAATTCTGTACAAGTGGGGGTCTTGGCATCGTGATGAACTTCATCGTGACCCAAGGCAGCCTTTTCTACGTAGGTAGAATAATCACAACGGGAGCATGTTACGTAGGCATCCCAACCAACAGCCGTACAGGTAGGCGCTTTTGCCTCGTGGGCAACCTCGTCGTGACCCAGTGCGGATTTCTCTGCATAGGTGGTATAGTCGCAACGGGTACAGGTGACGTAAGCATTCCAACCGATTTCGGTGCAGGTGGGCACCTTGGCGTCATGGTTGACCTCGTCATGACCCAGAGCAGCCTTCTCGGCGTATGTGGTATAGTCGCAACGGGTACAAGTGACGTAAGCATCCCAACCGATTTCGGTACAGGTAGGTGCCTTGGCATCGTGGTTGACCTCGTCATGACCCAGCGCGGGCTTTTCAACGTAGGTAGTATAGTCGCAACGAGAGCAAGTCACATAGGCATCCCAACCGATTTCGGTACAGGTGGGGGCTTTGGCCTTGTTTTCGACTTCTGCGTGACCCAGCGCGGGAATGGTATTCTGTTCCACAAAGACTTCACCGCAAACCGAGCAGTGCGAGCCCTCGGTCAAACCGGTATCAAGGCAAGTAGGGACAACCGCGGGATCTGTCACAGTCTTATGACCCAGGGCAGGAACAACCTCCTGGGGAACCAGCGTTTCCTCGCAGACCGAGCAGTGCTTGCCTTCGGTAAGACCCGTGTCGGTACAAGTGGGAGCAACAGCATTATCGATCACCTCGGTGTGACCCAAGGCAGATTCTCCGGGAATTTCAAGGGTATAATCACAAACAGTGCAAGAGAAAGTTGTATAACCATCAGCTACACAGGTGGGGGCAGTGGGCACACCGTCGTCCAGATGGTGAACTGAGAAATTTGCATCGCTATTGACTTCTACAGGAACAGCGTCACCATCCTGGTTCATGGTGTGTGAATCCGAATCAAAGAGATAGTCGAACACGGAATCTCCGTCGAAATCATCATTCACCTTGAAAGTCAGGGTGAACAAAACACCTGTTCTTGTGGAGTTTTTGGCAGTAAAGTAGTTGTCTGTCGTTACAAATTTGACGACACCCCTGCCGGTGGCATCGGTATAATTCTGGAGTTGGAGTTTGTTGAAAACAGGAGTTTCTGCCTGTTCAAAATCAGTAATCAAGCTGTATGTCTTGCCGGATACAGCTTCAGTCGTATTCAAAAGCGTTAAAGCGTCGGTATCATAATACATAAAATATTGCATGACACTGATACCGGGATTTTGGGTGATTGTTACGCTGACGGAGATCTCATCTCCGGGTTTTACCGTCAAAGGCTCATTTAAAATAGCGGTGGAAGAACTCACTTCCACCGCCACCTTCAACGGATCCGCATCAGCAGAGGTGATAGAGATCACCAATGCTGACACGGTCAGAATAACAACCAAACAAGTTATGACAAACCGTTTAAGTTGCATATTCGTCCTCCGTTTTATTTAATTGTGGTTTAGAGCTTTATCTCTAAATCATTTGAGGTTAAGATCAAGCAACGATCTTCTCGTCCAGGATATCCTCATAGATACCGTCAACGAGACCGTCGTTCATCAGGATCTTCTTGATTGCGCGGAAGTCATCGATCTCAATGTCGCCGTCCATGTCGATATCGGCACGTACGTCGTAACCACCCTCAACGATGAGGGTCATGAGGTCGTTGGCATCGCCCAGACCGAAGAGACCGGATGCGTCAAGGTCAGCAGCCTTCCAGATCACAGTCTCACCGAGAGCACCGAAGGTGAAGTCAGCAACTGCCTTCTCGCTATCGATAACTTCGGTAGCGGTGTAAGCAAACTGCTCAGCGGTGATGTTAGCAGCAGTCTTAGCGTAAGCGTCGGACTTAACTGCGAAGATCAGCGTCATGTAGACAACGTCCTTACCGGTGAACTCATAGTTCTCGAGACCATTGCCCTCCTCGAAGGTGGACATAACTCTCAGAGTAGAGCCAACAGCGTTGTAGTCGTTGATGAAGCCGTTGTTAGCGTTAGCAGCAGCGGTCAGATCAGCGTCGAAGACGAGCTTATCAGCGTCGAATGCGAGGTCGAAGGAGATACCCCAAACATCAACGTCCTTACCGGTCATCTTGATCTGCAGAGCCATGTAACCGCCGTTAACGATCATGTTCTCACCGTTGACAGGAGTACCGTCAGCGTAGCAACCGTAGATCTCGCTCTCGAAGACAACCTTATCGGTCAGAGAAGCGAGGACATCGGTAACGATCTCGTAGCCACAGTCGTTAGCGCAGACTTCCTTGGTAGAACCGTCGGTGATCTCGTCAGCGGCGTTAGCCTTGTTGTACTCATCATCGGGAACCATGACGTGCTTATCGAGAGAAACAGTGATTCTCTCAACAGTCTTGAACTCGCACTCATCGCAGTAAGCGATGTAGTAAGTGGTCTTGCGGCAGAGAGCCTCGCCCTCAACCTCAACAGCCTCATACTTCACTTCTTGTCTGTGAGAGTAAACGTTGTTGCCGTCAGCATCGCGGTGAGCAGGCAGGGTGGTACCGCAGCCGTTCTCACAATCGACGAACTCAGGCAGGAAGTTGCCATCAGCGTCGGTGTGGTTAGGAGCCTTGTGACCGGTCGCGGAGATGGAAGCACCCACGTCAACCTTGTCGCAACGAGAGCAAGCGATGTACTCATAGCCGTCCTCGGTGCAAGTGGGATCCTCAACGCCCTCAACGGTCATATCGTGACCGAGAGCGGGAACGTAGTCGGTGATCAGACCGGGAATACCGTCAATACCCCAACCGTCGCCGCACTGGATGCAGATGGTGTAGGTGAAGCCGTAGTTCTCACAACCAGCTTCGATCTGGGTGGTAACGTACTTGCACTGACCGCCGAATGCAGGAATAGCAACGTGGTCAACACCGGGCTCGTTGATACAAGCGTCGCAGTAGTAGCAGAGACGACCGTAGCCGGCGCCGTCTTCCTCACAAGTAGGAGCGTAGCAGTGCTCGGGATCGTCACAGATGTGATCCATGACCCAAGAACCGGGGGTATGAGGAGCAAGCTCGAGCTCTTCGGTGTAGCTCTCGCCACAGCCGTTAGCGCAGGTGTAGGTTACAGAACCCTTTACGGTACAAGTAGAATCAACTCTTGCAGTCTCAACGTAGTTGTGACCGATAGCACCTTCGCCGTCAACAACGTAAGCATCGCCGCAGACGGAGCAAGTGTAGGTGGTATAACCGTCAGCCGTGCAGGTGGGAGCGGTTACAACGGCCTCATACTTGTGACCGGGAGCAGGAATAACCTCAGTCATAACCACGGTGCAACGAGAGCAGTTCTTAGCCTGGAGACCGGGTTCGGTGCAGGTAGCGGGAGCGACGATCGTCCACTCAAGAGCGAAGTCGTGACCCAGCTCGGGAGTACGGTCATCTACGAAAGTCTCGCCGCAAGCGGAGCAAGTGTAGGTGGTGTAGCCACCCTCGGTGCAGGTAGGAGCGGTAACAACTGCATCAAAGCTGTGACCGGTTGCGGGAGCAACTACAGTCTTACAAACGGTGCAGATTGCGTCCTCGGTGCAGGTAGCGTCAGCAGCGGTCTTGTCGTGGCCGAGAGCGGGAGCGCCGGCTTCGACGTAAGAATGACCGCAAACAGTACAAGTGTAAGTGGTGTAGCCGTCCTCGGTGCAGGTAGGATCAGTTACAACATCGTCATACTCGTGTCCGAGAGCATCGACGTAATCGTCAACATAGCTGTCGCCGCAACGAGTACAGGTGTGAGTGGTGTAACCCTGCTCAACACAGGTAGGAGCAGTTACGGTTGCTTCGTAATTGTGGCCAAGAGCACCCATGCCAATCAGGTTGGGCCAAGTGAGCCATTCCTCAGAAGGAACTTCG
>JAZSFA010000111.1:0-30291 GCA_045531965.1 Eubacteriales bacterium | reverse complement strand
TACGATCCGACTTTGTCTATTTATGCAACGCGTCGTACACGTTTTTGGCATCGGCCTTGGAGATGCCCTTGACGGCGGCGATCTCCGCTTGGGTAGCGGCTTTCACCCCCGCAAGTCCCCCAAAGGCTTTCAACAGGGCTTTGGCTTTACTGTCTCCGATGCCCTTGATCTTGGTGAGGCTGGAATGGGTAAGGGTTTTTCGCTTAGCGGCGTCCATGCGGGACACGGTAAAGCGGTGAACTTCTTCCTGAATGCGGTAAATGAAGGTAAACACCGCCTGTTCACGGGCGATAGAAATCTCTTCATCCTCGGTGCAGAGGGCGCGGGTCTTGTGGAAATCATCCTTGACCATGCCGAATACGGGGATATCGAGATCCATCTCCGCCATTAACTCACGGACAACGGAAACATGTCCCTTACCACCATCCAAAAGGATGAGATCAGGTCGCTTGGCAAAGGAGCCCTCGCTGTCGCTCAGATGGGACAGTCGGCGGGAAAGTGCCTCTCGCATACTGGCGTAGTCGTCGGTGCCCTCCACCGACTTGATCTTGAAATAGCGGTAATCGGCTTTGGCAAACTTGCCGTCGTCGCAGACGATCATACCCGCCGTGAGATGCTCCGTGCCTATGTTGGAGATATCGTATGCCTCAATGCGCTGGGGATAGTCGGGAAGCATGAGTAGCTCCATGAGCCGTACCAGCACGCCCTCGTCCTTTTGCGCTTCCAGACTGTACTGACGCACCCGCTCGGCGGCATTGGAGGCTACCAGCTCACAGAGGGTCTTGTTAACGCCCCGCTCAGGAGTGCGGACGGTGACACGATGCCCCGCCTTTTGGGAAAGAAAAGCTTCCACAGCCTCACGGCTCTCGGTCTCCATGGAAATGGACAAAAGGATGGTCTTGGGGATCTCGGTGCGGCGACTGTAATGCTCGCACAGAAAGGTGCTGAGGGTGTCTTCGTCAAAAATCCGTTCCCCGCCCGATAAAAAGTCTTCCTTGTCGATCACCGCGCCACCGCGGATGTAGAAGACCGACACGCAGGTAGAAAGGTCGTCGGCGGCAAAGCCCACCACGTCCTGCTCGGTGTCCGGAGCTGCCACCACCGTCTGCTTCTGATGCAGTCGATCCAACGCCGCGATGGTATCCCGACACTTGGCAGCCGCCTCAAAGCGCTCTGCTTCGGCATGGGCATACATCTGCTCGGTCAAAGCTGCCTTGGCGCGAGCCGTGCGTCCACGCAACAAATCCGCCGCCAAAGAGATCAGCTCACCGTACGCCTCTTCGGTCACCTGCCCTGTGCAAGGCGCACAGCACCGCCCCATTTGGGCGTACAGGCAAGGACGCTCCTTGCCGATGTCCGCTGGAAATTTGCGGTTGCAGGAGGGGAGACTCAAGGCACGATTGACGGTGTCTATGATGCTAAAAACCGTCTTTGTCCCCGAATACGGACCGAAATACTTACCCTTATCTGTCTCCCGCTTGCGGGTCATCACCAGGCGGGGGTAAGCGCCGTCGGTGATCTTGATGTAAGGGTAGGATTTTGCGTCCTTGAGTCGGATGTTATATTTGGGGTTATACTGCTTGATAAGTGTATTTTCCAGGGTCAACGCTTCGATCTCGGTGTCACACAAAAAATACTCGAAATCCTGTACTGCAGCAACCATGCGGGCCGTTTTGATCTGCTTTTCGCTGTTCTGAAAATACTGGGACACCCGGTTTTTCAGTTTTCGGGACTTGCCTACATAGATCACCTGCCCGCCCCGATCCTTCATGATATACACGCCGGGGGTAAGGGGAAGACTGTTAGCACGTGCCAACAGTCGCCCGCGTTGTTCCTCAGATATTGGCATATGTGTCTCCCTTCCGCCGCCTTCGTCGGCACAAATCCCCCTGTCCTTCTCCCCTGCCCTCAGGCAAAAAGAAACGTCCCGGAAGTTCAATCGATTGAATCGACAAAGAAAAACGGCACGGCCCCCATATCTCTTGGGTATCCCGCGCCGTTTTTATCATGACACCTGTGTGTTTTGGCTTTGTGCTCCATACCTACCGCTTCCCTGCAAAGGAAACCGTTACGCCTCCGCAAAACCGGAATCGATGAGCGCCACAAGACCTGCCAAAGCCTCTTTTTCGTCGGAGCCGTCAGCAATCAAGGTTACTGTCATACCTTTTGCGATACCCAGAGAAAGTACGCCGAGAAGACTCTTGGCATTGACTCTGCGATCATCCTTTTCAACCCAGATAGAGCTCTTGTAGGTGTTTGCCTTCTGAATGAAAAAGGTCGCGGGTCTGGCATGGAGACCGCTGGCATTGACAATCACAACTTCGCAACTTTTCATAGTATATCTCCTGTATTATAGTATCAACCATTGTACAGAATTAGTATACCAAAAAAACGACGTAAAATCAAGTGTCAATGTTGCGGATTTTTCACACACAGCAGAGATATTTTTCATCAATTTTCACAAAAGTATCAAATGATCAGCCGTTTTTCCCTCGGATTGCGGTAATTTCCACCGTCAAAACGGCTCGGTCGGTCCGCAGGTTCAACACACTTCCGGGAGAGATATAATGATCCAACCCCTTGATGAGCAGACTGCCGTTTTCCCAAACGCCCTCCAGCGTGACCATACAGCCCACGGCGGACACAGCGGTGCTATTCATAGCGGCGGGGTTACTTCCCGGGCGAAGCGCCATAGAGCCATCGTCATAGACGCCCACGTATCCTACCAGCTCGCCTGTTTCGTACAAATACAGAGCGTCAAAGCTTTGGATCTCCTCCAATACCTGGGGGTGAATCTCTGAAACCACAAAATCAATATAGTAAGGACCTGAGACAGGCGTCTCTCCTGTTTTCTCCCAGTCCACAAAGCTCCTTAGGATCACGCCGCCCAGTGCCAGGAGGATCATCAGGACAATCACGGTATCTACCGCCGTCCAGGACTTGTTCTTCTTGTCGCCGGACTTGGCAAGAGGTGCACTTCCCTCTTTGGTCGGCAGATTCTCCGTCTCAGGCGTAGACTTCATGACCTTATCTTTTTCATTTTTCATTGTGCCGCCTCCGTCAGATCAGTGAGAGATACCACCATGCCCTCGGCAGTCATGCCCTGGGCTCGGAAAACGCCGGTTTCGCCCGCGAGGATTCTCGTGGTTCCCACGTAATACCCTACTCCCGCACGGTAGGCTACCGTCGTTTCCACCGTCAGGTACAGGGTCATGGTTTCCCGTCCGTCCTCGGTGACCGAAGGAACGGCGCGGACGTCTTTGACGACACCCAAACGGTCGCCGCTGACGTGTGCCGAATACCAAAGGTCGTGTCCTGCGAGGGAGGGCAGCAGTTGGTCTGCGCGATCGTAGTCAATATTCTTGATCTCCACAGAGAAGGACACCTGTCGGCTCTGCCAGTCGGGCGCGTAAGCCGACTTGACAGCACGATAGCCCAACCAGCCGCCAACGACCACGCCGACAAGCACCAAAAGCAGGACAAGATCCACGATAAGTCCCCGCAGAGAGAGGGTCTTTCCTTTTTTCAGGCTCTGATCCTTTTGTTTTTCTTTTCCACGTTTGCCCGACACAGAAACGGTTCGGGAGAGGGGGGTGAGTCCGTCATCCGACAGGCTGGACGCCTTTTTCTCGGTGGGGTCTCGGTCAAAATTTACAGCCATATGCATCTCCGTTTTCAGGGTAATTTTTGAGTAAGCTGTGGTTGCGGACTTGCCGAACGGCGCATATCCGCGTTTTTTCGAGGGAAGTTTCTTCAAGATGTGTGAATCAAGGCATCAGCGCGGCAATCGTCCTTGGACATCCTTGCCGTGGCAGCATCAAAGCTGTCAAACACCAAATTCTCATAAGCGTTGCAAATACCCAACGCCAATACAGCCGCCATCATGGCAGGCATATAGCAAGGGGCATCGGATATGATGCCGTAGATGAGCAGTGAGGAAACGGCAAACAGTCCGCCCAAGAGATACGCGGTGTCGTCCCAATGTTCGGAAATCCGCAAGCAACTCAAGGCTTTTTGCAAGAACAGGAACATCATGAAAACAAACAGGATCAACCCCGGAATGCCCATGACGAGGAGGATCTCCATGTACATCCCCGATACGCCCGTGGCGGCGGTATAGCCGGTTTCGGCGTACATGGGATATACCGAGCTGAAGGCATGGGAACCCAGCCCAATGCCGGCAGGATGGTGGCAAACCGTGCGCCACGCGCCTGTCCACAGCCGTTCTCGGATGGCTTGGTTACGGATAAGCCCCGCCTTCAGCTGCTCCATCCACGGCAGGGATGCCGTTGCCAGCCAATATCCCCCGCACAATAGCCACGGCAGGGACAGGATTCCCGCTGACAGAAAGCGGTGGCTGTACAAGAGCAACATCAGAAGCAGGCACAGGATCGCCGTGAGCAGACTGCCCATTGACCCCATGAGATACAGACATCCCAAAGACAAAAGCAGAAGCAGGGTAATGCCGCCATAGTAGAACAGTCGCTGTCCACGTCGAAGCAGGAGACTGCCAAACAGCGGGATTGCCATGAGGAACACACAGAGGTCATAGGGCTGTACCCGATGGGACACCGCCGCCATAACGGTTTCCAGTCCTTGTTTGACAGCGTCACCCCCACGGGAGCCTGCCAGGAAATCCCACAGACCGTCTGGGAGTGCCGCGACTCCCACTGCCAAAACCGTCAGCCCAAAGGTGACAGCAGGACCTACCAGACAGCGTCCCAGCCATGCCCGCTCGTTCATCAGGTTGGCGATCAGGAAATATAGCGAATACAAAATCAGCGCAAGCAAACCGTAGGTGATACTTTCCGAGGTGACGTAGCCCCCCGTCATACCCGAAAGTCCCAGCGACAAGGCGAAGAGCAAGACCGCCACGTCCATGAGGCTGAATCGGATGGTACGGTGCATGAAAAGTAGCTTGACACCATAGGAAAGCCAAGTCAAAAGGACCAAGGCGGCGATCACCCGAATGGCGTCTGGCTGCCAGAACACCATGGGCAGGAGCAGTGAGGTCAGGACAACCCCTGACTCGGGAGAAGCAAAGACCATGCCGCAAAGACCCATAATCAGCATCACTCCGGGAATCAGCAGGGGATGGACCCACACCGAAGCTACGGCGCACAAGGCGCCCAACAAAAAGGCAAGGTAAGGCGCCCCCCGCTTAAATCTCCGCATGGCTTCCCCATGCTCGATTTTGGGCGTGGGTTCTTCCGGAAAGCCCAAGAGGGAAACAAACAGCCATTTGGTCAGTCGACCTTTAGAAAGGAGGCGCACCATGGGTTGCCCCGAAAACAAGAGGGGCAGAGCCGCCACAATCAACACACCGTAGAGATACAGACGGAAGGTGTCAAAATGCAATCCGCGGAAGATCATGGGTCCTACGAAATAGATCAGAAAGTTGAACAGTCCACAGAACAGGAGGAACAGTCCGTAGATAGCGGCGGGTGTATATGCCAGCAGGGAGAATACTCTGGAAAAACCGCGCAGAAACCGACTTTCCCGCACGCTTTCCAACAGCCGCAGTCGGGCGGGGGACATAGGTCTGCAGTCATCCCGCAGGGTACGGCGTCGGTGATGGTGAAACAGGGTGTCCGCCTGTCGGTAGGAAGTCATCAGCTTCCCCAAGGGGCTTTGCCCCACAGCGCGGTAAAGCCATCGAGTGGCGCCCGTCAAACGACACCATATCCACGACCCGGGGCTTTTGGATGCAGGTTTACCCATAGGTCCTCCTTTCCGCAAGGTTGTCTTGCGACTTGTGTTAAATCAGTTTTTTTCCTCCTGACTATCGGGCGGCAGAAGGTCGGGACGGTTTTGTCGGGTCAGCGCCAACGCCGCGTCCCTACGCCACGCATCAATCTTTTTATGGTCGCCCGACGTCAAAACCGACGGCACTTTCATGCCGTGATAGTCAAGCGGACGGGTATATTGAGGATACTCCAGGATTCCCGAAGATATGCTTTCGTTTTCATAACATTCGGCGGCAGACAGCACCCCGTCGGTGAGGCGTGCCACACAGTCCACCAAAATACAGGCAGGGATCTCGCCGCCCGTCAGCACGTAGTCACCGATGGAGAGCTCCTCGTCCACGATTTCCTCCACGATACGGCGATCAACGCCCTCGTAGTGACCGCAGAGCAGGATCAAGTTGTCGTAATTCGATGCCAGCTCTTCGGCGCGCTTCTGGGTCAGCACCTTGCCCGTGGGGGACAGAAAAATCACGTGACGGCGACCGTCAAAGCCTGCCGCCAGCTGTTTGTCCAACACCCCGCGATAGCAGTTATAAATAGGCGGTGCCGCCATGAGCATTCCCATGCCGCCGCCATAAGGCGTGTCGTCCACCCGACGGTTCTTGTCTTCGGAATAGTCCCTGATGTTGTGGGCATAGATCTCACAAGCGCCGCTTTTTTGGGCGCGACCGATAATGCTTTCTCCCAGAACGTGAGTCACAAGGTCTGGAAAAAGGGTCATAATATCAAAACGCATATGGTTCTCCAAAATAATAATATATCCCCATGGGACAATCTCAGAAAGGAAGTCTCCCCGCCGCAAGTGTGGTTATGGCCGCTGACCTGCTGTTTGATCTGACGGGTGTTTCCTTTCCTTATGTCATTTTTTAAGTGTTCTTGGAGGGGGTCAAGGGGAAACCTTGGTTGCAAGAAGGTTCCGCCCTTGCGCGCTCATCAAAACCTCACTCCCCGTCAAACATCCCGTCGATGGGCTTCATGCGAACGTATTCACCGGGAAGGACATCATCAATGAAAGCGGGCACGGCGGGTACTAGCACTTGTCCCTTGGGGGTATCCACCACGTACAGAGAGGAAGCGGCACCGGGGAGGATCTCTGCCACCGTCCCCAAAAGCTGTCCTTCCCTGCCCTCACGGGCATCATATACAGGCAGACCCACCACGTCGGAAAGGAAATACTGCCCCTCCTCCAGGTGAAAGTCCTCTCGTGCCGCGTAAAGCACGGTATTTCTCATCGTCTCGGCGGCATCCATATCTTCCACACCTTCCAGCATCAGCAGGATAAACCGCCCTTGCATGACCGAGGTTCGCAGGACCTTGCGGGGGATCTTCTCCTCGCCGTCACCGATAAAAACCCGGGTAAGATCGCAAAAGTCCTCGGGCGAATCCATCCAAGGGTCTACCTTCATGCCGCCCTTGCAGCCATGGGTGTTGATGATCTTTCCGCATTCCAGATAAGGGTTAAGTTTGGGCATGGTGCGCCTCCATTTTCATATTCCTATGGGATTCTCTAAAAAACGTTATCGGCAGAAAAAGCGCCGTAGATTTTCCATGAAAAGCGTTTTTAGAGGTGACCCTATAATTATTCAGTATCAGTATACCATAAAAACCCGCAGATTGCAAGAGGGAAAACGAATTTTCCACATCAAAAAAGCCCCCTCCGCAGAAGGGGCTTTGTCAATCATGTGTTTTGCTTTTTCTTCTTTTTCAGGAGAAGCGCCGCGCCGGGGATAACTACCGCCACCGCCGCTGTTCCCATAGCCGAGGCACAGCCATCTTCGGGGTGGTCGCCGCCACAGGAAACGATCTCTGTCGCTGCTTCTGTCTCGGTTGCGGGAACCGTTACCTCTACGTCATTCGTATCGGTAGGCTCTGCCACAGTATCGCTTTCGGCAGGGGTATTGCTTTCAGCAGAGGTCTCAGTCTCAGGCTCAGTCTCAGGCTCATCCTCCACCACTTCGTTGATGTTGGACAGCACCTTGAAGCTCCATGCGGGGAGAGTGACGGTATACGTGCCGTCAACAGGGGTAGACACCGCTGAAGGCGCAATCATAGAACCGTCAGTGGGCAGGGTGGTTTCGGAGAACAGATATTCGTTCATGGGCGCGCCGATGGCGGAAGCCGAGACCTTGACGGTCTGCTCCACGCCCGAGCGGTTGACAGCAATGATCGACCACTTTCCCTCGGTGGTCTTGACTGCCACGGCATCAATGACGTTGCCGTTATCTCCCACCACGTTATAGACCTCAGAGCCGAAGGGGATATAATTGCAGAGCAGTCCCCAAGCGTAGTAGGAAGGACGGAATTTCCAAGCGCCGTCGGTTTTATAGCCGATCAGCCCCGTCTCCATGAGACCGCCGTTGTCACCACCTTGGTCATTGATGTAGTAGTACACGTCATGAAGACCCCAGTAGGAAAGTCCCGACGCGCCTGCCTTGAAGGCGTTCACCGCTCCGCCGGCAAGATACAGTCCGCGGCCGTAGGTTTCCACGGACGTGGCATAGTAAGCCCCCTCCGTCGATCCGTCACCAAACTCGCCCAAGAAGAAGGGCTTATCCTGACCGTACTGGGTGCGGGTAGACACGAACTCCTGCACCATGGTATCGAGGTAAGGGGTATCGTATACCCACTGATAGGTATGGGAGTTGAAGGCATCGCAAACGTCCTTCAAGGCGTCGTAGGACTGCATATACCAACCCGCGCTCTGAGCGTCGTCCGAACCAACAAGACGGATATCCTCCAGCCCATCAGCGTTCAAACGTGCGCGGATCGCTTTGTAACATTCCACATAGTAGGGGAAGTCCACAGCTCCCCCCTCCACGTGGAAGGCGTAGCTGGGCTCGTTCATGAGGATCACGTTATAGATACAATCGTATTTCAGCTCATTTCGGACGTACCGAATGAACCAGGAGATATTTTCGGCGATCTCGTCCTTGTTGTTGGGCGCAGAGACCCAATCGTTGCAGTTGGGGAATGCCAGCCAAGAACCTGCCGCCGCGCCCCACCATGTCAAGGTGACCTTGATGCCCAACTCGTGGCAGACCTTCAGGTATGCCAAAGTGGTTTTGATGTCATCGCTCTCCAGTTTAAATCCGTCGTTATTAAGCGTAAGGGGATCGTCATTATCGTTTTCAGGCTCGAACCACTCGGGCATGATCATCATGCGGACAGCCTGCACGCCAAGGATATCCAGCCGCTCCTTCATGAAGGTGAGATCTTCCTCGGTGACACCCTTTTCAATGTTGCAGGGCAAAAGAAGCTTGGGATCCCATTCCACGCCCAGGGCATCGGTGGTGAACTTGTTAGGCGCGTCGGACAGGGACATCTCAAAGGTCTGAGACTTGACATCGGACATATCCATAAGTTTAAGAGACACGTTGTCCACCCACATCTTACCCGTGCTGAACCAAAGGCGGGGACCTGCGTTGACGTTCGCACATTTTTCGTTGTCGATCTTGATGATCATGGTCATGGTCGTCCAACCGTCGGAGGTGCCATAACGAGAGGCTCCAACGGTTTCGCCAATGTTATTTCCTGAGGCATCGTACATGGTGGAACCCAGGGTGACACCGGGACCTTCCATGGAAACGCCCTCATATTTGACGTCCATAGAGAGCAGATAGCTCTGCCCTTTTTTCAAGTTGACATACTGGAACACACTGGCGGCAACCGGCTTGGTATTGGTAATCAGCATACAGGGGCTGTTGTCCACACCACCCTCAGACTGATACTCAAACTTGGCGTTATCGTTGGTCCAGGTTTGCCAGTTGGTCATTTTTTGGGAAAAATCACCGTTGCGGATCAGATTGGGATTTGCCGCACTCACGGGAAAGCAGGCACAAACGCCTGCCAAAAGCAGTGTTGTCAAAAGAAAGGATATCCATTTCTTCATATAAATAGTCCTCCTTCGGTGTAATATGGTCATTTTACCATATTCAAACAACATTGTCAAGGTTATTTGGTTGGTCTTTGCGAAAAAATCCCGACGGTTTGTCGGGATTCTCCGCTCATAGTTTTTTATCGAACAACGCCCGTCTGGCGGTGGACTTTTGCATCATGGCACGAAGTCCTTCCATATCTCCGGCTCCGGCATGGAGCGCATACGGTTTAGCTCCCCCTCAAAGGCGGTCATCCGGTGAAGCAGCGCATATTTATTCAGTTGGAACAGCTCGCTCCACATCTCGTCGTTGAGGCGGGCGATACGGGTCAAATCCCAGAAGGAGTCACCCGTGTATTCCTCCAAACGGTTGGTATGCTCACCGCCCGCAGGGGTGCAGGTCATGAGTGCCACGACCTTTAAAATCGTGTGCATTTTGTACCTTTAAATTACCGCCATGCATCCACATTACTGCCCGTTTCATAGCTGACAGGAGCAACATGCGGATATTCGTCCTCTTCCTTTTGATATTTTAGTGCCCATGCTTTTGCCGAAACATACAGCAACGACTCGAATTCCATATTCCAAATTGACTCCTGCTTTCCAGAAAGCACTTCTTTATAAAAATCCTCACCGTTAATCAATGCGACACATCTTGAATACAGAAAATCATCGTCTTGGCAATATCCACAGACTTTTTCACACTTCCGTGCAAGTTTTTTCGAGTCAAGTGCAAACAACAATTCTGACATTTGATTTTCAAATTCAAAAATTTCGCTGTCATCCTTCGAAGAAAGATACTTGATAACAGGAAAAAGCACCAAATCATCATTTCCCTCGTGATCCCAATCACAAAGTTCCATGGTGTGCCAGAAAAAATCATATTTACTCATAAATAACCTCCGACAACTTGTTGAATTTAGAGGTGACCTTTAGTTAAGTCAATCCTACTCGTAATACCTCCACAAATTCGCTGAAAAACGAGCTTTCGGTTTTTCATTAAAGCTTTTTATCAAACAACGCCCGTCTGGCGGTGGACTTTTGCATCATGGCGCGAAGTCCTTCCATATCGTCCAGCTCCAGCATGGAGCGCATACGGTTCAGCTCCCCCTCAAAGACGGTCATCTGGTGAAGCAGCGCATATTTATTCAGTTGGAACAGCTCGCTCCACATCTCGTCGTTGAGGCGGGCGATACGGGTCAAATCCCGGAAGGAGTCACCCGTGTATTCCTCCAAACGGTTGGTATGCTCACCGCCCGCAGGGGTGCAGGTCATGAGTGCCACGGCGATGCAGTGGGTCAGCTGAGAGACGAAGGCGATGATCTCGTCATGCTCCTTGGGGGCAAGGCGAGAGATGCGGGCAAAGCCCAAGACCCGTCCCAGATCCTCGCAAAGCTCGATGGCGTCGGGGGTGTTGCGCTCGCTGGGGGTGACCACGTAGTTAGCCCCCTTGAAGATGCTGTCATCGGCGTACTGCACGCCGCTCCGCTCGCGTCCCGCCATGGGGTGGGCGGCGATGAACTCCACGTCAGGGCGGAGCATGGTTTGGATGTCATCCACGATGCAAAATTTCACACCCGTCACATCGGTGATGATGGCACCCGATTTGAAAAGATGCTGGTTTTCCTTGATCCAGTCCTTGAACACGTGGGGATAGAGAGCAAAGACCACCAGATCCGCCTCTCCCACCAACCGGGGATCTACAAATGCCGCGCCGCGGGCAATCATGCCCTGCGCCATCGCGTAGTCGATAGAGGACTGACTGCGGGTGATGGCGGTGACGGTGTAGCCTTGCTTTGTCAGGGACAGGGCGTAGCTACCACCCAAAAGTCCGAGACCAACGATAAGAATTTTATGGTTTTTCTGAAGCTTCATGGGATACCTCTCAAATGTCGGCAACGGAGATGTCCGCGCCGAGGGAAATCAACAAATCAAAATAATCGGGCAAGCTTTTGCGTACAGCTTCCGCGCCTTCAAGGGTGCCGCCCGTCAGAGTCAACAGGGTGCAAAGCGCCATGACGATGCGGTGGTCGTTATGACCGTAAAGCAGGGCATTCGGCGCATGGAAATCCACAGGGTCAACCGTGACGCTGTCCTCCTCCACCGTGACTGACACGCCAAACTTGGCAAGCTCTTCTGCCATGGCGGCGGCACGGTCACTCTCCTTGATGCGGAGGCGGCGGGTGCCCTTAAAGGTCGCGCCCTGCCCTGCGGCGGCAACCGCCATGAGGATGGGTCCCAAATCGGGACAGTTGCTTATATCCAGCGTGGGGCGTCCTGCCGTCAGCAGAGGGTACATCTCTCGGTATACGCGGTCGCCCTGTAGACTATGGGGGTTAAGTCCCATAACGGTAACGTCATGTCCCAAGGCGGTAAGCGCGTGGAAAAAGGCGGTGTTGGAGTAGTCCCCTTCCACAACGGCATCGGTAGCTTTGTAGGTTTGACCGCCGGGGATGCGGAGGGTCAAGCCGTCCAGCCATTCGGCTGTAATGCCGTAGAGAGCTAGCGCGGAGAGCGTCAGATCAAGATAGGGACGGCTCTCGAGGGGGGGCAGAATGGTCAAAAGGCTGTCCTCGACGCAGAGGGGGAGCGCAAATAGAAGTCCCGTGATGAATTGACTGCTCACGTCTCCGCGAAGGGTAAAATGCCCGCCCCGCAGAGGACCCCGCAGGGTCAGCATGGGGGTAGACGTATCCAAGTCGAAGGTCAGCCCAAGATCACGGCACAGATCCTCATAGACGTTCAAGGGACGCTCAAATAGCCGTGGCGCGCCCGTGAGGGTCACGGGATGCTTCGAGAGCAGGCAAATAGGAATAAAGAATCGCAACGTGCTGCCGCACTCCCGACAGTCCAAAGGCACTTGAGGAGCAGCGTTGGCGGGCGCAGTTCCCCGCACGTCCACCACGGTGTCATCATCGCCACGACGGGCACAGACAGCCCCCAAGCCGCCGAGAAGCGCCATGGTTGCCAGCATATCCTGAGAGTGGGAAATCCCCGTCACGGTGCTCTTCCCTTCCGCAAGACCCGCCGAGATGAGCATACGGTGTCCCATACTCTTGGAGGGCGGCGCTTGGATTGTCCCCATCAAATGGGCGGGGGTAAAGGTGACGGTCATGGGGTGTCGCCCCCTTTGAGGTGGTCACAGAGGGCATCCATGGCTTCCAGATAGCCGTCCGTACCGTGCCCCGTGATGGTTTTGATCGCGGCAAGGCGGATATAGCTGACCTGACGAAAGTCTTCCCGCTCCTCCACCTTGGAAATATGAATCTCCACAAGGGGCACACCCACGGATTTGGCAGCATCCAGAATGGCGATACTGGTATGGGTGTAAGCACCGGGGTTGATGACGATACCATCATAACTCTCATAGGCAGACTGGATGAAGTCCACAAGATCTCCCTCATGGTTGGACTGGAGGCAGGTGACCTCCACCCCAAGGGTCTTGGCGTGATTTTCTATTTTGGCAATCAGATCCGCGTAGGTCTCCTTGCCGTAATGGGCAGGCTCGCGGATCCCCAACAGATTTAGATTGGGTCCGTTGATGATCATGAATTTCATGAGAAAAAGTCCTCTCTGACGGTACTGACGGTGTGTTCCACCACCTCGTCTGTTTTGACTTCAACGTCACAAGTGGCAAGGTAGCGGTCGTAGCGCTCCTCATAGCGGCGCTTGATGGCGTCCACAGTGGAGGCAATGGGACGGTCGGCGGTAGGGATGAGATATTCCAAAGGACGGTTGAGGAAATAGAGCCGCCCCGTACGGCGCAGGGCGCGTACGTTTTCGTCCCGCAGGATGGCGCCGCCGCCGGTGGCGATGACCGCCCCCGTGTGTGTGTTGGCGGTGTCCTTCACGGCTTGGGTCTCCAGATCACGGAAGCCCGCCTCCCCAAGCTCTGCAAAAATCTCGGTGATGGGTTTCCCTGCCCGTTCCACGATCACCGCGTCGGTGTCGATGAAGGGGCGTCCCAGTAGGTCAGCCAAAGCTTTACCCACGGTGGATTTCCCGCTGCCGGGCATCCCCGTCAGGACGATATTTTCCTTATCCGAGGCGATCTTCTTAAAGACGCGTTCGGTCTCCCGATCCATCCCTTCCGCGTCGGAGAATGCCTCATCCACTCGACCGAGAAAAATCCGGCACGCCATAACCGCTTGTGCCACCAGCATATAGAGTCCGCCCTCTGCGGGAATACCGAGATCTAAGGCGTCCTGTACCAGATTGGTACGCAGGGGGTTGTAGACCGCATCCACCACGCCTGAAAGCTTGGGAAATTTTGACACGTCGATGGGCGTACCCACGATCTTGGGACCTCCGTCGGGATAGGGATACATCCCGCAGGGGGTGCAGTTGATGATCACCTCGGCATCAGCGTGATCGGCATATGCCATCTCATAGGAGATATACTCGTCGGTTGCCCAGCGCTCCACAACCAAAACATCAGACGCGCCTTGGGCTTTAGCCACGGCGATGGCGGTACGCGCCGCACCGCCCGTACCCAGCACCAGTACCTTTTTGCCCTTCAGGGACACGCCGATGCGACGGATAAGGGCAGTCATGCCGTAAAAATCGGTGTTATAACCGTATAGCTTGCCCGCCTTGTTGACCACGGTGTTTACCGCACCAATCATGCGGGCGTGCTCATGGATCTCATGCAGGAAAGGCATGACCGTCTGCTTATAGGGTATGGTCACGTTGATGGCAGAAAACCCAGGGTTCTGCATAAAGGCGGGCACTGCCTCGGGCGTCAGTTCATGAATTTCATAGGTGTAGTCGGCGCACATCTCATGGATTTCTTTGGAGAAGCTGTGAGAGAGATGCTCACCGATGAGTCCGTATTTCATAAATGGTCCTTTCTGAGGAATACGCAAGGAGGCACTTTTGAAAAAGTTCCTCCTTGACCTCCTCAAAACTTTTGAGAAAACTGGTTTTGGTCAAAGATCAAACGTCCAACAGAATGATGGCACTTATACTTTTTCAGCAAGCCAATCCGTCCCGTATCTTGTAACCAGCAGATCACAGAGGGCGATGGCTACGGCGCTGTCCACCACCACGCGGGCGCGATGGATGATGGCGGGATCGTGACGACCGTGGATTTGCAGAGGGGTGTTTTCGCACGTTTCAAAGTTCACCGTCTCCTGCTCCTTGTAGATGGAAGGGGTCGGCTTGACGGCACAACGGATAAGAAGGGGCATACCGTTGGTGATACCGCCCAAGATACCGCCGCAGTTGTTGGTGGCGGTAACGACTTGTCCATTTTCGGCGCGGAAGGGATCGTTGACCTCGCTGCCCTTCTTGTCGGTCAACCCAAATCCTCCACCGAACTCCACCCCCTTGATGGCGGGGATGCCAAACAGGATATGCGCCAACACACTCTCCACGGTATCAAACCAAGGCTCACCCACCCCGGCGGGGAGCCCTGTGACAGCGGTCTCGAGAATGCCTCCCACGCTGTCGCCTTCCATTTTGGCGGCAGTAATAGCGGCTTTGATCTGCGCTTCTGCCTTGGAATCAAGGACGGCAAAATCCTTTTGATTCAAGGCTTCAAGGTCTGCGGAAAGATCGCCGAAGGGTCTGTCGGAGATACCCGCACAGGCGGCGATATGTGTACCCACGGTGATCCCCTTCCCTTTGAGGGCAGTCAGCGCCACCGCGCCTGCCGCCACAAGACCGGCTGTGATACGTCCCGAAAAGTGACCGCCGCCGCGGGGATCCTGATAGCCGTGATATTTCATCTCGGCGGTGTAATCGGCGTGCCCCGGGCGGGCGATATACCGCATAGCTGAATAGTCACCGCTTCGGGTGTTGGTGTTTTCGATGAGGAAGGTGATGGGGGTTCCCGTCGTCTTACCCTCAAACACGCCGCTGACGACGCGCACGAGGTCAGGCTCAGCGCGGGCGGTGGACAACATGGCGTTGGTAGAGCGGCGGAGGTTCATCTGATGGGCAATAAACGCCTCGTCCACGGGGATGCCGGGGGTCATGCCGTCCAGCACGGCGCCGATCATCTCACCGTGGCTCTCGCCGAACAGGGTGACGGATATATTGTTACCAAATGTGTTTTTCATGGTGTTTTTTTCGTGGGGCTCTTCTTGAAAGAAGGGTCCCACACCCTCCAAGAACTTAAAAATTGCTTTTGAATCATGTTTTCGGGAAGTTTTTGAGGGAGTGTGAGGGAACTTTTTTCAAAAAGGTCCCTCACTCGTTTCCCCCTGATACCACCTTGGCATACTCATCAAGACTTGCGGAGCGGAACTCGAAAGCGCCGATGGCGGGGCAATAAACGTAATTGATCTTATTGCCGTCCATTTTCTTGTCATGAGAAACGGCGGCGAGGGCGGCTTGGACATCGATATCGGTTTCAGTCGGCAGTCCCGCCTTTTTCAGGACGGAGACCAGTCTGTCACGCACCTCCGGCGCGCACATGGGTAGCATACCGAGGGCGACGCACTCGCCGTGATACAAAGCGCGATCTCCCTCGCGGAGGGCGGCTTGACTTTCAATCCCATGCCCCAAGGTGTGCCCGAAATTCAGCACGCGGCGCAAAGATTTTTCCTTGGCATCCCGCTCCACCACATATTTTTTGATTTTGAGGGAGGAGACGATGATCTCGTCCAGCATCTCCATGGGGTTCCCTGCCTCGATCTTCTCAAACAGCGCCTTATCACAAGTTGCCGCCATCTTGATCGCCTCTGCCAAGCCGTTTGATACTTGACGGGCAGGTAGGGTGGACAAAACATCAGGATCGATGATCACTTTTTTCGGGTGATAGAAGGCACCCACACAGTTCTTAACCCCCTCGTGGTTGATGGCGGTCTTTCCGCCAATGGAAGAATCCACCTGGGACAGGAAGGTGGTGGGAATGTTGTAAAAGTCGATCCCGCGCATAAAGGACGCGGCGGCAAAGCCTGACAAGTCTCCAATGACACCGCCCCCCACGGCTACCACACAGTCGGTGCGGGTAAAGCCGTTTTCCAGCATGACGGCGCAGACGTCGGCAAGCACCTCAAAGCTCTTGGTATCCTCCCCCTGAGGGTAAGTCACGATGATGGGATCGGCACAGGCGGCGGCTACGGTCTCAGCATACTCGGAAGGAACGCCGTCGTCGGTGACGATCAGCACACGGCGGCCGAGGTTCAGAAGCTCGTCCACATGGGAAAGCGCCCCGCGCTCCACCACAATGTCGTAGCTCTCTTTGCCCAGATTCATATGAAGAATATCACGCATCATTCCACCTCCGTGTGGTCAAGGTCGGCAGGATAACGGAAACTGCCCACCACGCGAAGCCGCTCACAGTACAGCTCCAACGCCTTGATCATATTTTTCCCGTTTTCGTTGTCAAGATCGCCCTCCAGCTCCACGTAGAAATAGTATTGCCACAAAAGCTCCTTCATAGGACGGGAGCGGAGACAGCGCATATTATAGCCGTAGTCACCAATGACGTTGATGGCTTTGGCAAGGAAGCCCGCCTCGTTACGGACAGTAAACATGAGAATACTGTGCTTTCCCATCACCTTCTGAGGTGCGGCAGAACGGGCAAGGACCGCAAAGCGGGTGGTGTTCAGTCCCACCTCGTTGATGTCTCGCGCAAGAATTTTCAGTCCGTACAACTCGGCATTCTCGGCATTGGCGATGGCGGCGACCGCGGGATCCTGTTTCTCTGCCACTCGCTTGGCAGCAAGGGCTGTGTTGGGTGCTTGGATCTCCTCGAGACGGTGTTCTTCAATGAAGGCAGCGCATTGCATGAGGGCTTGGGGGTGGCTGACCACAGTTTTGATATCCTCGAGCGTCGCCTCCGCCGTCCCCAGCAGACAATGCCGCACCGACAGGCTGTACACGCCAGTGACCATCAGACTGCCACCATACATCAGGTCAAGCACCTGACTGACCTCGCCTGCCGTGCTGTTTTCCATGGGCAGGACTGCCACGTCGCAGTCGCCCTTCTCTACAGCCTCATAGGCGGCGTGAAAGTCACCGTAAGGCACCTGCTTGGCATCGGGAAAGATCTTTCCCGCGGCAATCGAGGCAAACGCCCCCTCAATCCCGCAGAATGCCACCTGCATTCCCTCCAACTGTTTTTTCTGATAGTGTCGGGATGCCTTCATAGTATCCCGAAGAAACTCCACGTAGTAGGGACGCAGTTCGGCATCTTCCAGCCGCTCGGCGTTCTTTCTGACCACCGCTTCTTCACGGTCGGGATCAAAAATCGGAAGCCCATGCTTCTTTTTATGCGCCGCCACCTCGGCAACCGCCTTCATGCGGCGTTCAAACAGGCGCGCCATCTCCCGATCCACCAGATCGATCTCCTGTCGGGCTTTTTGCAACTGATCCATGGTCTTCCATCCTTTCCGAATCAAAAAAAACAACTGGGCATGATAAACTATGTGGTACATTATATCATTTTTGCAGGAAAAAGTCAAGAAAATTTCAGAATTTCTCAAGGAATCAAGAATTTTTTCACGAGCGTGCAGGTTGTGACATAATCTGCCTCAAAAAGGGGATACAATAAACAAGAAAGCTACCCGCCGGCAAGCGAAACCGCCGTGTATCGGGCAGAGACCATCCGCCTTTGAAAGGAGCCACATGACCAACCGTTTTACCGAAAAAGCCCGCCGCGCCCTGAACGGCGCGTTGGAAGCTGCCGCCGATCTCGGTCACACATACATCGGCTCGGAGCATCTTCTCTTGTCCCTTGCATCCGTCCGTGATGCCATTGCCGCCAAGCTGATGGAAAGCCACGGCGCAACCGCAGAGGATATCCGCCGATCCGTGATCCATCTGGCAGGCGAGGGGGCGTACAGCCGTCTGTCCGCCTCGGATATGACCCCGCGCACCCGCCATATCATTGAACACTCCGCGCTGCTGTCTTCACGATGCGGTCACGCCGCCATCGGGACAGAGCATCTTCTGTCCGCGCTTTTGGGGGAATCTGACTGTGTCGCCGTACGCATCCTGTCTTCCATGGGGGTTTCTGTGGAGGATATCAAAAGAGACTTGAAGCACTTTTTAGATGCCACGGGTGACCGCCGAGATGATCCCGCCCCTTCGGTCAGCGGCAGTATAGGCGGAGGCAAGAGCAAACGGGAAACCGAAGCGCGGGAGAGCACGGATCGTACCATTCCCCATGCCCCGACCCTATCCAAATACGGCAGGGATCTGACCGCTATGGCAGCCGCGGGTAAGTTGGATCCCATCATTGGGCGGGATGGCGAGACCGACCGTGTCATCCGCATCCTCTCCCGCAGGCAGAAAAACAATCCCTGCCTGATCGGTGAACCGGGCGTGGGCAAAACCGCTGTGGTCGAAGGTTTGGCGCAACGGATCGCTTGCGGTCACGTACCCGAGGGACTGCAGGAGCAACGCGTGGTAACGCTAGACCTGTCGGGGATGATTGCAGGGGCAAAATACCGCGGCGAGTTTGAGGAGCGACTCAAGCATATTCTCGAAGAGGTTGCGGAAAATCCTCACCTGATCCTGTTCATCGATGAGATCCACACCCTTATCGGTGCGGGCGCGGCGGAAGGCGCGGTAGATGCCGCCAATATCATCAAGCCCGCGCTGGCGCGTGGCGAGCTACAGGTCATCGGTGCCACCACCTCGGAGGAATACCGCAAGCATATTGAAAAGGATGCCGCTCTGGCACGGCGCTTTCAGTCGGTCACCGTAGGTGAGCCAACCCCTGCCGAGACCATGGAGATACTGGAAGGACTGCGCCCCAAATATGAAGCCCATCACGCCCTCTCCATCTCCCACGAGGCATTGCAAGCCGCCATTGATCTGTCCGTGCGGTACATTCCCGACCGTTATCTTCCTGACAAGGCGTTGGATCTTTTGGACGAGGCGGCGGCACGCCTACGCATAGAGGGTCATGCCGCCCCTGCCGATCTTCGCGCTATGGAAGCCGAGCTGGCTGCCCTTTCCCGAGAGAAGGAGCAAGCTATCCTCTCTCAGGATTTCGAGGCGGCAGCAACACTCAGGGACAAAGAGTCCCTCTGTCGGGATGCCTTCGCCAAAGAAACCGCACGTTGGGAACACCGAAAAAAGACCGAGCTGCCTGTCCTCACCGCCGCCCATATTGCCACTGAGGTCACCGAATGGACAGGGATCCCTGTGGCTCAAATGGCTGACGGTGAAAAGCAACGGCTTCTTCGCTTGGAGGAGATCCTGTCTGCACACGTGATCGGGCAAGAGGGGGCAGTATCCGCGGTGGCATCCGCCGTGCGGAGAGGACGCATGGGCATCAAGGATCCCCACCGCCCTGTGGGTTCCTTCATCTTTTTAGGTCAGTCAGGCGTGGGAAAGACAGAACTGTCAGTCGCCTTAGCTAAAGCGCTGTTTGGGGACGACAAAGCCCTCATCCGTCTGGACATGTCGGAATATATGGAAAAGCACAGCGTTTCCAAGCTGATCGGCGCCCCACCCGGCTATGTGGGCTTTGAAGAGGCGGGACAGCTCACCGAGCGGGTGCGTCGTCGTCCCTATGCGGTGGTGCTGTTTGACGAAATCGAAAAAGCCCATCCCGACATTTTCAATCTCCTGCTCCAAGTGCTGGACGACGGTATGCTGACCGATGCCCAAGGCAGGACGGTGGACTTCAGCAACACGGTGATCATCATGACCTCCAACTTAGGGGCTGTGTCAGAAGGCAAGCGACTGGGGTTTGTGGGATCCCCCACCGAGGAGGGACAAGAGACATTGTCGCCCGAGGCGCGCCACCGTATGATATCTGCCCTCAAAGAGACTTTCCGTCCCGAGTTTATCAACCGCGTGGACGAGGTCATTCTGTTCTCTCCCTTAGGACAGGAGGCGCTTTCGCGCATCGCTTCCCTACTGCTGTCAAAAACCCAAGCCCGCGCACGGGAACTGGGCATCCAACTCACCGTTGACCCCTCGGTGACCCATCTGATCGCCGCCGAAGGGTTGGATCCCGCTTACGGCGCCCGCCCCTTACGCCGCGCGGTGGTACGGTTGGTGGAAAACGCCCTGTCCGAGGCATTGCTAAGCGGAAGCATCAAGAAGGGTGTCCCCATCCAAGCGGTGGCAGAGGACGGGAAGGTAGTCTTTCGGGCAGATCCTGCTACATCTGCCAACACATCAGCAAAGCGCCCATAAATCATACCCCAACGGAATTTTTTGTGCCGTTGGGGTATTGTCATATGCTCTTGCCTGTGCTATAATAAGGTAAAGCCCTAAAGAAAAATATCGTCCCCGAGACGAATTTCCCCAAAAAACTTATGCTGTTCAAAGGAGGTGCGCCTGTTGTCCGATAATTTCATTATTCAATATATCCGTCTGACCGTGATACCCTGCTTTGCTCGCTTGTTCAGCCGCCGTCGCCTCCTGTCCTCCCTGTGCCTTTGTTTCACCCTTTTGATCTGCGCTGTCCTGCTCTCTGCCCTCTGTCTCACCTTCGGTCAAAATCTGACCTCACTCGACAGTTTTTCGGCAGAGTTTGACACCTATATCACCACCCATGGTGTCAACGCCGGCAACCGTGCCTTCCGCGAGAGCGTTCGCACGGTGCTGACTTACGCCCAAGCGGAGGTTTACGTGACCCACCTCTGTTTTGTCGGGCTATGGCTGGTCACCGCCTTAGCGGCGGTCTACCGCGTCTTTGCCGAGTCAGTCGCCACCGAAAAGTATGTCTATGCCCTGTACATCATCTACGGCGCAGACACCAAACTTTTGAGAAAGGGCATCATCCGTGAGTTCTGGATTTTGGGTCTGCCCGCCATCCTCCTCTCTCTGCCGTTGGGACTGTGGCTCACGCGGGATTCCAACGCTGTCAGCGGCTTTTCCTTCCTGTGGGTTGCCGAGATGCTGATCTCCTTCTTTCTGCTATCCCTGCTGTGCGCTCGTCAGGTCACGCGAAAGCTGTTCAAAGAAAGCTGTGTGTCCCTGATGACCGCCATTGACACCTCGGAATACATCCAATCCCCCCGCCGCATCTCCCTGAAGAAAACCCTCAGGCGACGGAGCGGTTTCGGGTACGCGCTCCTGTCTTTCGGGCGCATGAAAAAGTACCGCTTCATCCACGCACTGTCCATCGCCCTCATCGGTGCTGTGCTGTTTTCCATGACCGCCCTGACCCTCCCCGACAATTACGCCGTGGGAGACAGCACCCATGAGTATACCCTGACTTTTCGGGACGGTGTTTCCTTCGATACCTTGGAAACCGATTATCTCCCTGCGCTGGAATCCTTGGAAGCGGTGGTTAGCACCCGAGGGCAAGCGGCGGACACCGCCGAGCGCATCGGCACCCATCTCATGCTCCTGCCCAATCAAGTCAACGATAGCCATCACGCAAGTCTTTTGCAACAAGAGGACAAATGGGCGATGGACACCGTCAAGATCGCCTGCGGCGACGGCGTGACCGACATGGAGCTTGGCGAGCAGACCGTGGTCATTCCCGACAAATTCAAGGGTCGTCCCTTGGAGGAAATCGCCTACACCCTCGATCCCATCAAGGCAGGAGAGGCGGTATATGTCTACCCCCAGCAGAACGGCGCCCCTCAAATACAGATCGGGGACACGGTAGAGATCGCCATTCCCGACGGTGTGGAAGGGTATGACCGCTACGGCGACCACATCACATTGACCGTCAGCCGCCTGGTGCCTGTGGGTCTGTTGTACACACAAAAAACCTTTGACTTCCCCTTCATAGAGCCCGTTTGCCCCCGCATATTCGAAGATTATCTGTTTCTCAGTCCGGAAGATTATGGGCTCATCTCCAACACGGTTCAAACCGAGTCGTTGAACGTCTCCGAAACCTATCCCGAGGAATTGTCCCTGTCCCCCGGCAGCTGTTACGTCGTCTTTCCCACGAAAATGAAGAAAACCCACCATACCCTCTCCCATCTGACGGTCATCACCCCGCCGAGGGAAATCAAAAAGCCCTACACATCCTGGGTCGAAACCGATGGGATTCCCCCCGAGCTGCCCACCGACACGTATTACATCAATCAAACAGCCCCCTATTCCGGAATCTATTTTGGAAAAGCAGCTGACTGCGCCGCCTCGGAACAAGCGGTTTCCGCCATGCAGTCGCGGATGCATGACGTGCTTGACACCACGCAGGGAGAAGTCCCCATCATGACGCAATACCGCATTGAGGGGCGTACCTACAGCGACGATATTGCTTTCCCCTGCGTGATTTTTGTCCATGGGGACGGTATCAGTCTCGCCACCTTTGCCACCGAGCTGTCCGCCATGACCCTACAGCCAAGCGATACTGCCGACAAGGCGTTATATTGGTTGGACAGAGAGGTTTTGGTGCTTTCCCCCGAGCAGGATCAAAGCCTCCCCGCGCGACAGCAAATGCATCTCACCACCGATCTGCCCGAGGCTTTTATCACCGCCATGGAAAAAGCGGGCGTCCCTCTGCCCTATCCCCGAGAAGATTGTCAACTAACTTCCTGCTCTACGGTAACCTCTTTTAGGGAAGGCACGCAGTCTTTCCTGCTCTTGTCCCCCTCTACCGCGTCGCTTCCCATGGTGGCAAATCTTCCCCTTGCCATCAACGGACAAGGCAGCTATCGTCCCGTAGGTGACGTAAACGTTGACTCCATCATCACCCTCTCGGACATTGACAGTATGCTGGTCTTTCACGGCGACCCTAAAGAACAGCGGTCACATGCCATGACCCTGCAAGGGGATCTGGCGACCAACGACTTCACCCTCATGACCGAAAAAGAAGCGGATCTGCCCCAAACGCTGAACGTCGGTGAGGTGATCCTTCGCCTCCCTGCCGCTCACCCCTATGCGCTGACGGTCGGCGACAGCATCTACGGTGCCATCACCCAGCCCCTCACCTTGGATCTGACACAAATGGATCTCAAGGGTCGTGATTTACTGGCATACCAAATCTCACGGCTGGATCACAGCTACTTGCCTCTGACCCTCACCGCCGTAGAAACAGATTCCAGTCTCTCATCTCCCATCCTGATTTGCTCGGAGGACACCTTTGCCACCCTCTGTGCGCGGTCGGGCGTGGTCTCTGCCTTGGAGGTCTTTGTACAAAGCCACGTTTCCTTGGAGGATTTGTCCGAGGTAGCGGTATGCCTGCAAAGTCTGACCGCCGATGGAATAACGGTCACCCCGCGCGACGCGGTGCTCCGCAGTCAAGGCACAGGCAGTCAGCGCTACCCCGCGCTGTTGCAACGCATGATCCTTCCCTCGAGCGCGCTGATCCCTCTGCTCATTCTTTCTTCTGCCTATACCCTGTACCTGCGTCGGGAAAAGGAGCGTTCCTCCTACACCGCGGCAGGCGAGCATCGCACCATGCATACCCTTATGACCCTGGGAGAAGGACTGCTCTCCTGCCTTCTCTCAGGCGGGCTGTACGCCTTCCTTTGCCCTCTCGCTATCCTGATCCTCAAGCTGTTCTGCGGCAAATTCCACGTTCCCCTCGCCCCCAACAGCTTCGCCCTCATCCCCTTTTTGCTGATTCTCGGTCTGATCCTGACCACACATCTATGCCTGTCGCTGTGCGCGCTTCTCCCCTCGGGTAGTCGCACCGCGTCCCGAAAAGTCAAGAAAGGAGGCGTCTCCTCATGAGCGTTTTTTCCTGTGAATCCATCATCAAACAATACAAGCTGTCCGACCACGTGGTCACTGCTGTCAACCGCGTCAGTTTTTCTGTGGAAAAAGGAGAATTTATTGCCATTATGGGCGAGTCCGGCTCGGGGAAAAGCACCCTGTTGCACGTCTGTGCCGGACTGGATACCCCCGATTCGGGCGCCGTTCATCTGCTGGGGCAGTCCCTCTTTCAAATGAAGCCCGACGAGCTGTGCCGTTTCCGCGGCAAGCACATGGGCATTGTCTTTCAGGATCATCGGCTTGTCCCTTATCTGACCGCGCTGGAAAACATCCTCCTGCCCCTCTCCGCCGCCGGGCGGGACGTCATGGGGCACAAAGCCCGCCTGGAGTATCTGATCGAGACCCTGTCCCTTGGAGACAGACTTCATCACCTGCCCCGCGAGCTGTCGGGCGGACAGCAGCAGCGGGTGGCGTTGGCACGCGCCCTCATCCACTACCCCATGATCCTTTTCGCCGATGAACCCACGGGCAATCTGGATCGGGAAAGTGCCGACCGCGTAGCCGATCTGTTGGTCGGTATGCAAGCCGAGGAAGGTCAGGCGCAAGCGACCATTGTGGTCACCCATGATGAGCGTTTGGCTGCCCGCGCCGACCGTGTATTCGTCATGAAAGACGGTCTGCTTGCTCCTCACAAGTCCTGATATGCCTGAGAAAAGCCCACGGCTGTGGTACATCACAGCCGTGGGCTTGTTTTGTTTTTTTCAGGTGCCGGATTCGGTGTTCTCGTCGGTGACCGCCTCAAAATCAGGCTGCCCCGAGGGCACAGGAATCTCCTGATCGCGGGAGAGCGGCTCACCAAGCACAGGCCAACCGTTCTTGTCAAAGCTGATCCTTTGGGCGTAAGTGAACCGTCCCTCTTCCCCTGCGTCGGGGGTAGGCATACCATGGTAGGCGATCCATGTTTCGCTGCCATCGGGAGAAGTAAAGAAGGAGCAATGTCCCACACCGTATACGTCGTTGGCGGCGGAGAAAACAGGGGCGCTCCGCTTGTCCCAGTTGCTGCGTGACATCATCTCCTTGGGAGAGAAATCATCTCCCGTAAACTCGATCATGCCCAGGCAATAATACTGGGACCAACAACCGCTGGCAGAATAAATGAGGCAAAGCTTCCCTTCATGGTACAGAAATATGGGTCCTTCATTGACACGGGAATCCTTATCCTCCCGCTCTCCCATCTTTTCCCATTTGAAACGGGGGTAGGACACGCGGATGCGTTGATCAGACAGAGTCCAAGGGTTCTCCATGACCGCCACCATGATCACCTGACCTGCGTCTGTGAACTCGGAATACGCGGTATAGAGCGTACCGCTCTGCTCATCGTAAAAGACGGTCTGGTCGATGGCAAGAAGGTTGGGATCGGTGCAACCCTTATATTCGTATTCACCGAAGGGATCATTGGTCTTGGATTCCAAACAGAACATCCGGATGGTGAAAAAGTCCCAGCCCGAAAGAGAGCCGCAGGCATAAATGTACCAGCGATCGTTGACAGGGTGATAGAACAGCTCAGGTGCCCACACGTTGCCCTGAATTTCTCCGCCGATATTGAAAACCACCTGCTTTTCATCCGAAAACACCGTTTCCAAGGAACGGCTGCGGTATACCGCTATGCCCAATGCCTCGGTAAAGGTACCGTAATAATAGCCGTCGTGATAGACAATGTAAGGGTCAGCGGCGGCACGGTCAAGAATGGGATTTTTGAAAGTCTTCAAGGGACGTGCCTCGCTTTCTGTTTCAGATTCGGTATCAGACACGGGCTGTGTCTCGGGGATATCAACCGTTTCCGAAGTGTTATCCTCGCTGTCTTCGGGGGTGGTATTCGTATCCCCCACGGTACTTGCGGGGGTGTCAGCCGTTGACTCTGTTGTATCCGCAGGGGGAACCGAGGATTCGCAAGCAGAAAGCAGGGGCATGAGGGTTAAAGCAAGTGCCAGCAGCACAAAAAACAGTTTCTTTTTCATTGTCAAATCCTTTCAGCCGCTCTCGGCGGCACAAAGACTTATTCCCTTTGGATGAAGGTCAAAACCAAGACGTAATAAAGATCTCCAGTCCAATGAAAACCAGGATAGCGCCGCCGAGAATCCCGGCTTTACCCGCAATCTTGGTGCCCACCTGACGACCGATGAGCAGTCCCAGCAAGCAAATGGCGAAAGTCACTGCGGCGATGATCACCGCCGCCAAAAGGGCTTCATGCACGTTGTAGTCCGCAATGGTAAAGCCTACGGACAAGGCGTCAATCGAGGTGGCAATGCCTTGTATCAACAAGCCGCAAAGCCCTACGCAGGGTTTTTCCTCCACCGTGTCCTTGTTTTTTATGCCCTCGTACAGCATTTTGCCACCGATGAAACCAAGCAGTCCCAAAGCGATCCAGGGGATCACCACTTCAAAAGCGCCAAAGAGCTTAACAATGGTGTGGACACAGATCCATCCGATCATGGGCATGGCTGCCTGAAAGAACGCAAACAGACCTGCCATGCCGCACATCCGATGCTTTTTCATATTCGGCTCGTTGAGCCCGTTGGCAAGAGACACCGAAAAGGCGTCCATCGCCAACCCAACCCCCAGCAGAATGCTTTGCAGAAAAAAACGAAATCCCAGTTCCATAAAATCCTTCCGATAAAAAGCCATGGCGGATATTGCCATGGCATATTTGTTCACATTTCAGCGCTTCCGCCTTGCTTCGGACACAACCGCTACGGGGTCCTTCCCTGCTGTCTATCTTTGCTTCGGAACAATCGTTTCAGGCGATTCACCCCGCCGCGCCACAGCCGGCGGATATGGCGAGAGCGAAACCAAAGACAGCGGTACAGGCGGTAAGACAGCGCTGTAACCTGATAGTCCTTGCCCTTGCGGGTAAAGGACGTGACCACGGCAATCATCTGATCGTGGGTCAGTCCCGTTTCAAGGTCAAATTGATGATCTCCGAGGCAGGCGTAGGTATCCGCTACCTTGACAATACGGTGCAACACGAATTGACCGTTCTTTCTTTGGTACAGAGGCAGATCATAGCGGCTGAGCTTTTCGGGCAAGGGAGACAGTACCACGCTGTCCCTGCCCTCCACCAGCATGGGTAACATGCTAACGCCTCGGGGATAGATCCGAACCGACCGTCCTGCGGCAAGGCAGGCGGAGATCATGGGCATCATTTCCTCAAGGGTAACCCCTTTCGGTGCTTCAGGCGAGGAAATCATGGTCTGCCAGCGTTTTGGTAAACGCGATCACATGGGTCTCGGCAGTCTCTCTGTCCACATCGTATTCACTCAAAAGCGCATCCACCAGACCGTTTACGTCGGTCTCCACCGAGAGATGCTCCCAGAGAAATTTGCCTGTATCGTTCAAAGTAATGACCACTTTCAGGTCAACAATATCTCCCGAAGGCACGACCACGGTCTGACCGCCGACCTCAGAGAGAATAAATCCGTCTTTGAGTTTCATATTGGTTCCTTTCCTGTATCACGTGTGGGTATTGGCTAAAAACGACTTATCAGCCTTGGGTATGGGTTCGATGACCTCGGACACATACCCAAAGCTGAAAGCTTTGGGGGGGATAACCCCAATGGGGGAGTCCCCCCAGACGAGCTGGGGGGAATATCCGCGGTTGAAGTTGCGGATTGAGAGATCAATAGAAGTCGCGGTCAGGCGTTTCCTGATCCCAGTTGCCCGTGGAAGTGGTAATGACGTCTTCCACAAGCAGATTCTGAACAGAGATCACAGGCTCTTCATATGTTTTCTTCATGAAAACCCTCCTTTCGCTTGGTTACTGCCATCAGTTGAAGCTCTGGAAGTACTGCTTGGTGATTTCACCATAGACAACCATGCGCTTCATAGCGGCAACCAGTTTTTCGTTATTATTTCTCTGGATCACATTTGCAGCATATGTTTCGGGGCTGTATACGATCACTTCGCTATAGTGCTCGTTACCGTCCTCGTCCACGAAGTATGCGCAAGCATAAACGGTGTCACCGAAATCGCTTACGTTAATACCGTAGGACTGACCGGTATACTCTTCGCCATACATAGATGTGATCTTCTTCATGTCGAAGGCTCTTGCGTTGCCCAAAGACAGTGCAGATTCGCCTACGTCAGAAGCGCTCCAAACAAGAAGCTTTGCAGTCTTGACGTTGAAATCAGGTGCCAAGAAGTAGTAGTTGATGGTCAAACCGTCATCCAGCGACAAGGTCTTACCGTTCTGCTTCACGTCGGCATCAATCTTGTCGTCGAAAGCAGTGGTAAAGGTAGTATCCAGAGCATCCAAATAACCGGAATCGAACGGATAATTGGTTTCGGGATACTGACTTGCGATGTTTGCGTTAGCAAGATCGTCAAGGTTGTAGTTGAACAATTCCTGTGCAGCCGCACCGTAATGCAGCATGGTGATCGCGAGATCCTTTGCACGGGAGTTGTTGTTGATCTGATACTCGCACCAGGTACGTACGCTGTAATTTGTCTTCAGAGGACCGTAGACGTAAGTACCGTCTTCCAACTTCACGTATACACGGATGTTGAAGTTATCTGCATACATCTTAGCAGCAACACCGGGTGTCTGCTGGGTATATTCCTTACCCTTTTCGCTGTAAATCAGACCGCTCTGATCCACATGAGCCGTACCGAAGACAGCGTTGTCAGCGTTGAGTCCGAGGTCTTCAGCATCGCCGTACCAGATCAGGATACCGCCGTTCTCCATGATGTAATCGATGGAGAGGCCGAAGGATTCGATCTTCACGTACTGGTTCACGTAGATTCTGCCGTTCAGGGACAGCGTACGTCCGTTATCCTTGATCTCGACAGTCTTCTTCATTACCGTCCAAGTACCGTCGCCGTTGTCCTTAGCGTAGTGGTAATCAGCGCACCACTCATTGACGTTCCAGTCGTAAGTACCAGCGTAAAGCGTACCGGTAACAGTCACGTCGTTGGTACCCTTCATAACGGTCACGTTCTTGGTGACGTCAACGTTGATCACAACGTCGTTAGCGATGATGGTGATGGTCGTACCCGCCTTGGCAGCCTCGTAAGCCTCCATGAAGGTTGCGTAGCCGACCTTGCGAACACTACTGTTAGAAGAAGTCGCAAGCTCTTCCGTGTAAGCGACTGCATTGACAACAGTCCATGTACCGTCACTGTTGGCCTTGAGAGCCTTGGTTTCGGGAACATAAACTTCATTTGCCCAGAACTGGTGATTGACGTCAGCGTTGAAGGTACCGCCGGTAACGGTTACGTTACGATCGTTAGCACCCCAAGCGTTGAAGATCCAAGGCTTGCCGTTGGTGCCGTCACCAACGTTACCGAGGATGAACTTACCGCCTTCGACAGTCACGACATCGTCGCCACCGGAGTAGATCAGAGAGTCGTGTGCGCTCTCCATGATGTACTCACCGCTCTTAACGGTCAGACTCGTGCCATCCTCGTAAGCCATCATGAAGCTGTAAGCGGTGGTGCTGGAAGCAGCAAAGGTCTTACCGGTAGCCGTTACGGAACCGCCGCCAATGTTATCCACCAGCGTCAGGTGACCGTTCTCGTCAGCCGCGAATACGGCATACAGATCCTGGGTCATCTTATCGGCATCAACAGTCAGATCGCAACCGTTCAGGTCGATGGTGACCGTCTTGTTAGCGACCACGACCATGGCAGCCAAAGAATCGTCAACAACGGTCTTACCGTTCCATACGATCTCGTGAGCCTTAAGGACAACGATGGTATCGCCATCCTGAGCTGCCTCAACAGCTTCCTGAATGGACTCGTACTTCTTATCGCCGATCTGAACGACGTAGTTGCACTTAACCAGGCTGTATACGCTGGTATTGTCATTGTAGACAACCTTATAGTCTGCAACACCGGAGATAACAGTGCTACCTTCAGGTGCCGTCAGGGTTGCGTCGGTTGCTGCAAGCACGTACTTAGCGTACTGGCTTGCGCTGAGCGTACCAACGGTGTTCGCGCCCACAAACTTGAAGGTCTGAACGCCGGTGTAAGGAACATCTTCGTTAAATCTCTCATAGATTACGATAGAAGTAATGTCGCAGTTCGTCAGGTTGATGGTCTTAGAAGCATAGTTATGAATCTGGAGACCATATGCCACATTCT
>JAZSFA010000016.1:0-3076 GCA_045531965.1 Eubacteriales bacterium | reverse complement strand
TGCAAATAACACAAATGAAGATTGGTTCAATCTCCGTGTTGAATATTACGAGGGCACAAGAGAAACCGTTAGAACAAAGGTTTACCTTAACGGCATACTCGTTTATGTAACCGATGCATTCAGAGTCAACAGTGTTTGCGGATGTGAAACCCACGGAGCATCTCTTACTCCCGCTGCTATCAGCGATATGCAGTATATCCGTATTCGCGATGATTACGGTGCATACGCCGGAACAATGCTCATAGATAATATTCGCTTTGAGCATGTAGTAAAGGCTTGCGCTGACGATCCTCTTACCGAATAATTATCACAAATAATCGCAAAAGTAAATATTCCACCGCCCAAGAGGGCGGTGGAATCCGGCACATATCAAAGGATTATAAAAATATGGAAAGAAAATTAAAAACAGGCGTTGCGTATCACGGCAACCGTATGCTTTCACATGCAATAGAGGATATGAAGGATATCGCTCGCTCGGATATGGATATAGTTGTGCATATGCTCTCACATACCGACTGGGAGCGCCACTCCGAGGTTATGAAGGATATCTTTGCCGCAACGGAAGCAGAGGGACTGGAGGTCTGGGTTGACAACTGGGGTATCGGTGGAGCGCCCGGTGACAAATCTCATTTCCTTGCGTATCATCCCGAAGCTCACAGCTACTACGGTAACGGAAATATGCACCCTTATCAGATATGCCTTAACTCTCCTGCTTACCGTCAGTTTGTTAAGAACTGGGTGGATAAGGTAGCAGAGCTTGGCGGGAAAACTGTATTTTGGGATGAGCCTCTTATCCCCGAGAAAAAAGCGGATGACGGAAGATACTATTCCTCTTGTACCTGTCCCACTTGCCAAAAGATCTTTGAAGATCGATTTGGTAAAAAGATGCCTGAATTTATGGACTCTGATGTTTCGAAATTCAGAAATGAAACAACAGTTGATTTTTACAACTTCGCATCCGGTTATGCGTCATCTCAGGGACTGAAAAACGTGATATGCTTTATGCCTCATCAACTTAGCGGAATGCAGAGTGTTACCGATAATTTTCTCAGCATAGATCTTAACAGAATATGCGCAATGGAGAATATCGACAACATCGGCACAGATCCCTATTGGTACGGCAGCGAAGAAATTGCAAAAACGGGTAATCCTTACGAATTTGTCTATAATTCTACAAAGCTTTGTGTAGATGTGGCAAACAGCTACAAAAAAGAGCATAATCTGTGGATTCAGACCTATAACGTTCCCGCAGGCCGTGAGGATGAAATAATTACAGCTTATGAAGCAGCCTACGATGCAGGTGCACGCAATGTTATTGCCTGGAGCTACCGCGGCGGCGAGGCAAATGATTATCGGGCGAAAAATGTAGAGAAAACCTGGTTTGCAACCAAGGAGGGCGCAAGAAGAATAAAGTCTATGGACAGAGATCGCCTCCTTGATGAAAACAGAAAAAAATACATGAAATAAAAAATTACTGCTTTCGTCATGTGACGAAAGCAGTTTTTTATGGTGGGTGAATTATACTATTAAGTGCAACACTTTTAGGAAAAAAGAACACTCATATTGAATCCTGTGTTATAATGAAGTTACCACACAACAAATAACAAAAGGAGATTCAATATGAGCTATACCCATTTTACCATAGAAGAACGCTGTTGTCTACGGGAATTTTATAAAAAAGGTTACAGTTACAGAAAAATTGCAAAATTATTGGGTAGAAATGTGAGTTCAGTATCGCGCGAGCTGCGCCGAAACTGCACACATATGTATGACATACCCTCGTACTATCCTCACACCGCACAAAAGAAAAGTAATCTTCGACGCTCGTACTGCCATAGAGGAATGTTCTGGTCACAGGAGTTAATAAAGTACATAGAAGAAAAGTTGCTTGCAACATGGTCGCCTGAACAGATTGCAAATGCTCCATCGCCTTTTGAGAAAATGCCTTCTGCAAGAACCATATACCGTTGGATCTACGACAAGTATTTGCTTAACGGTAATCTTAAAGTGCTTCGTAGAAAAGGAAAAAGCCATTTAGGTAAGGAAACGCGCGGCAAGTTTAACCTCGGCAAATCCATCAGGAAGCGTGACAAAAGTGTATACAAGCGTAAAGAGGCGGGACATTGGGAAGCCGATACAGTTGTTAGCGGACAGGGCAAAAGCAAGACTTGCTTTGCAACGCTTGCGGAACGCAAAACACGTCTTTATCTTGCTATGAAGATACCGGACAGAAAAGCCGACACTATGGCTGCCGCCATAATCTCGATGCTCTCGGAGATCCCCGGTGAGCTTATTAAAACAATTACTTGTGACCGTGGTGCCGAGTTTGCCAATTGGCAAACAATTGAGAAGAAGCTTAATTGTGACGTATACTTTGCCGATCCTTATTGTGCTTGGCAAAAAGGCACAAACGAGAACAGCAACGGACTCTTGAGAGAATTTTACCCCAAGGGGCGCAATCTCTCAAGAGTCAGCCCTAAAACACTTTTGCGGAATCTGGCATTGATCAATGCCAGACCCCGCAAATGCTTAAATTATATTTCTGCTCAGGATTCTTGGAACTTGGAATTGCAAAATCTTTCTTAAAAGTGTTGCACTTCTATTGACAATTCACTTTAAGTGCTGCTTCAATTTTATCCGCAGCGCTTTCAAGGTAATCTCCTTCAAAGAGTTCTATAACGCCTTTGTCGCAAAGTGATGCAAGCTCGGGATCAATGGGAAGCTGTGCCAAAACCGCGGTATTATGAGCTTTCGCAAGCTCTTCAATACGGCTCTCGCCATAAGGTCTTATAACCTTTCCGCAATCGGGGCAAAGGATGTAGCTGTAATTTTCGACAAGACCGATAATTTTGACGTCCATAAGCTTTGCCATGTTAACAGCCTTTTCAACTATCATTGAAACAAGGTCCTGAGGGCTTGTAACTATGATGATACCGTCAAGGGGAAGGCTTTGGAAAACGGTGAGAGGAACGTCACCCGTTCCGGGAGGCATATCGACGAACATATAGTCGACGTCGTTCCACACGACTCCGTTCCAGAACTGTTTAACGGTTCCGGCAATAACCGGGCCGCGCCA
>JAZSFA010000117.1:0-2808 GCA_045531965.1 Eubacteriales bacterium | reverse complement strand
GACGTATCATATGCAATCGAAGATAAAACCAATTCAGGAGAGATTATACCCGTTACTTTTAACGGTGAGTTGCGTGAAGAACAGCGGCCTGCGGCAGACGCACTATTGGAACAAAATACGGGTGTTCTATCTGCAACAACGGCGTTCGGTAAGACAGTCATTGCCTCGTATATGATCGGGCAAAGAAAAACAAATACGCTGATTTTAGTTCATACGCAGGCACTCATGACACAATGGAAAAAGACTCTTGAAAGCTTTTTGAAGTTTGACATAACACCTCCCGAAGAAAAGAAGGGAAGGGGTCGCAAGAAGGTGTGGTCTCCCATTGGTGTCCTCGGTGCCGGAAAGGATACCATGCACGGTATTGTGGATGTTGCCGTCATGCAGTCTCTTGTTTGCGGTGACGAAGTGAAAGAGATTGTGCGAAACTATGGGATGATCATTGTCGACGAGTGCCATCACATTTCTGCGGTCAACTTTGAAACGATTCTCAAATATGCAAACGCGAAATATGTGTATGGTCTGACCGCAACGCCGACAAGACAGGATGGTCATCATCCGATAATTATCATGCAGTGCGGTGCGATTCGATACCGTGTTGATGCGAAGGAGCAAGCTGAAAAGCGCAGCTTTGAGCATTATCTTGTGCCAAGATTTACAAACACGCGCTATCCGTCAGAAGGAAAAACGAGTATCACGGACGTCTATAAGAAATTATCCGAGAATGAGATCCGAAATAATATGATTGTTTCGGATGTTGTCGAGGCGCTGAAAGAAGGGCGAAATCCAATTGTATTGACAGAACGGCGCGAGCACGTTGTATTGCTTGCGGAACGGCTTTCCTGTTATTGCAAAAACGTTATTCAACTAGTAGGAACAGCTTCCGCAAAATCTCGCAGAGAAACGATGGAAAGGCTTGAAGCTATACCCGGAGATGAATCTGTTGTTATTGTTGCAACGGGCAAATACGTAGGAGAGGGCTTCGACTATCCTCGACTTGATACGTTATTCCTTGCATTACCGATTGCATGGAAGGGAAAAGTTGTACAATATGCCGGCAGACTTCACAGAAATTATGATGGCAAAACCGAAGTACAAGTGTACGATTACGTGGATGTTCATATTCCCGTGCTTGAAAGAATGTATCAGAAACGCGTGAAAAGCTATTCCTCCATCGGATATAAGACGAAATTACTATCAAATATCAATGCGGCTCCCGATCTGATCTATGACGGTAAATCATTCTACCACGGATTTTGCAACGATTTGCAAAACGCTCAAAGCGAGATTTTGATTGTCAGTCCGTTTATGAGAAAGAGCAGAATTACGAGTCTTATGAAAATCCTTGATCCAATTATTGAAAGAAGCATTAAGGTTACGGTAGTTACACGGCCTCCCGAGGATTTTAAGGAGAAGGATCGCGATACGGTTAACAAGTGTGTGGATAAGTTACAAGAAAACGGCGTGATCGTTAGTTATAAATCCGATTTTCATCAGAAGTTTACTGTTATCGATCAATCCGTCGTGTGGTATGGAAGTGTTAATTTCCTCAGTTTTGGTACACATGAGGAAAGCATCATGCGCTTCGAGAATACAGATATCGCAGGACAGCTTATGGATACAGTTTTGTAATGTAATAAATAATATAGAGCGATAACCGATTGGCTATCGCTCTTTGTTTATACTGCTTTGATTTCCAGATCACACCCAAGCGCATCCACGACCTTTAGCAGTGTGTCAAGCTGAGGGACTGCTTTTTTGCTTTCCATACGGGCAATCACGGATTGTGTCAGATGGGAAGCATCAGCAAGTTCCTTTTGGGTAAGTCCTAACTCCTTGCGCTTTTCTATCAAGGTGTCAATAATCTTCGCACACTGCTCAGGCACCGACAGCACCTCCTGCAGGAACGCTTTGCTCATAAAGCGTTTCAGGGGCAATATCAATGTCTCCGTCATTCCATACAGGAACACCGTAATCAATATATACACATCTGAACACACTCATATCCGTAAGAGGAGCAAAAGCAGGCATTGATAAAAGTGGTGTGAAATCAAAGATCCTTGCTTCGCCTGTATTGAAGCGAAGCCATAACTTGTGGTTTTCAAGCGGGCGGACACCGTTGACCTTGAGCATCGGTGCTTCCTCGCCTGCATAGGCAATACCGTTTCTGATATACATACCGCAAACTCCTTTCAAATATTACTGGAGGGGATCGATCTTGCCAAAGGCAATGCCTTGGATCGCCTTGTTCCACGCTGCATAAAGCTCATCCTCGTGAATCAACGCCCAAGCTTGCACAAGCTTCAATTGCTTTACAGGAAGGCTTCCGGCAAGCAGCTCGCCATCAATTCCAACGGATGCCTCGTATTCTGCAAAGTAAACGTGAAAGTGAGGTTTGTGATGTTGGCTGTTATCGTTATAGATCATCTTGATAACGATATTGTAAAATCTACATAATTCTGGCATACCTGTTTTCCTCCGTCGTTATACTATTAGCATTTATATTATAGCACACATTTATTCTCTCGTCAATAGCGAATTCGCTATTTTTTGATTGGTATGTTTTATCTTGATACATTTTTAATGAATATTTACTGTTAATTATAAAAAGTGCGAAAAGAATAGAGACCCAAAGTTCGGGTATTATTATGGCTTTTTGGATAGTTTTCAGTAATAATAATTCTTTTTGGTGGTATTTGTTCCGTATAGTCCTCTATCACCCCAAGGGCGACTTGAACATTTTTCTGGTCATTTTATCTTTTTTCAGACCTTTCCGCTACGGAAAAAATGACCTTTCGCGCTCTCGTG
>JAZSFA010000069.1:0-7068 GCA_045531965.1 Eubacteriales bacterium | reverse complement strand
AAAAAGCCCGTCAAGAAAAGATCGACGCATTGAACGCCCAAAAGGCAAGGCTCGAACAGGAGCTATCGCTTGCCAAGGGCTTATTCCATGCCAAGCGCCGCAAGGAGTTATCCGAGCAGTTGGCGCAGGTGGAAGCGGCTTTGAAGGAACTTTAAAAAATCATCCCCGAGATAGCCTTACGGTCATCTCGGGGATTTTTGATCATATGATGTATTACATAAAGTCACTGCTGCTTTTTCCTGTATTTTGCTCCAGCCGCTTGATCTCTTTTTCCTTATTCCAAAGGTAACTGAGGTGCATTTCGGTTCCCTTCCGTATGCGGGAAAGATTTTCTATATGACGGGTGATAATGACCACCGTCGCGATCAAAAGGATCAACGCTCCCCACAGATCTTGGCGCATGATGCCGTAACTGATGGGGAAAGCCACAGAAGCGGTGATGGGCACGAAGCAAATATAGTTGGTGATCAAGGCGACAAGGAGCTCCACCGTCAGAATGACGAGGAAATACCGCCAATCATAGCACAGAATGATACCGCCAAGGCACGCCAGTCCCTTCCCTCCTTTAAATTTCATATAGAAGGGGAAAATGTGTCCCAATGTGACGGCAACGGCGGTTATCGGGTAGACGAGCGCATGGTTCGGGAATAGCTTCATCATGACAAAAACTACGGTAAAGGCTTTGGCAATATCCAAGAAGGCGCACAGCACACCGCGAACTTTTCCAAAGAGGATCAAGGCGTTAGATGCGCCTGCGTTACCCGAGCCTCGTTTACGGATATCAAATCCCTTCCACTTAGCAAGCAAGTAGGCAGGGTTGAACGTTCCCACCAAGTATCCGATCAACAGGCAAAAGAAGTATATGAGAAAGGTCAATAGTGTCATCTCCTTATCTTAGTATGTATCTTAATTTTTCATTTTATCTTATATTATTATAGCGCAAAATCTTGAACGTAATAATAACAATTATCCTGTTTTTTTAAAAAAGTGAACTGCCTTTACGAAAGAAAAGCCGGGTTCAAAGAGCTGTCGCCGTCTGACCCTGTCGAGTGAACTCTTAGCACCGTCCAAGTTTGCTCGTAAAAAAGAAAATCTTGCTTATATTTTGGTTATTTTGGATATTTACAAATGGACAAGTTTGTAGTATAATATATATGCGCTTGAGAGTCTGCCCAAACAGGCTCTCGTTTTCCCACACAGCACAGCTGTCATCGTCATGTTGCGGAATATCAACCTTATGATATCAACACGCAGGGGGCGATCACAGATGTGCTTTTTTTATGCTTCCCTGCGACAAGCACCTGTCCTCATGAGTTAGGCTTGGGGAAACAAAAAATATATTTGAAAATTTCAGAAGGATTGTATAAGCGCACCGTAATTGGCAAAAAATATCCTCGTACCTACGGGGCGCCTTCAGGCAGCCTCCGATGTAACGAATGCAAAGGAGAAAAGATATGTCCAATTACAATGAAACAGAAAATGATTTTGGCGCAAAGCTTAAGAAATTTTGCACCAACCGTGCTGTGATCGTCACGTTTTTGACCCTGCTGGTCGCCGTTGCTATTGTGGTGGCGGTCACCATTTCTGCCAACCGCAGCAAAAAGCCCACCGTTGATCCTTCTGACACGACCTTCACTGTCGGCGAGGACAACACACAATCCAATCCTTCGGGGATCGGCAAAGAGACCCTCCCCACCTACAACGGTCAGGAATCTCGTCCTGTGATCAATGACGAACCCGAAGAACCGGCTTTTGAACTGCCGGTCAGCGGTAAGCTTTTCAAGGATCACGATGCCTCCTTACAGGTCTATTCCGCAACCATGGGCGACTACCGTGTGCATCTTGGCGTGGATATTACCACCGAAGCCGAAGCACCTGTCTTTGCTGCGGCTGACGGCAAGATTGAAAAGATCTGGGAAGATGCGCTCATGGGCACTTGTATTGCCATTTCTCACGGGAACGACCTTCTGACCATCTATAAGAACCTTTCGGAAGATCTGAAGGAAGGCATTGAGGAAGGCGTCTCGGTAACCTGCGGACAGCAGATCGGTATTGTGGGCGACACCGCAATTCTGGAAATGGCTGACGAGCCCCATTTGCACTTTGAAATGACGGCGGGCGGTTTGTCCGTTGATCCTTTGGAATATTTTGACAAGGCATCCGTCGATGCGCTTTCCAAGGATACGGCATTTGAACAGAGCGCTGTAACCACCTCCGGCAAGTAACACACCCATCAAAACGGCTCTCCTTCCTTCGGGACGGTGAGCCGTTTACTTTTATTCGGCTATAATGACCGAAACCCATGATAAAAAAACTGATTCCTAACAAAACATGCGACTTCCCTCTTGATTTTTTTGAGGTTTTATGTTATAATTAAACTGATTTTTTAATGTCCCGCCAAGGCGCGGTTTCAGAAAGGAATATCATTATGGCTCTCGTAACAACTAAGGAAATGTTCAAGAAGGCTTATGCAGGCGGTTATGCCATCGGTGCCTTCAACATCAACAATATGGAGATCATTCAGGCCATCACCGAAGCAGCCGGTGAGGTCAAGTCTCCCGTCATCCTGCAGGTATCCGCAGGCGCACGCAAGTACGCGAAGCACGAATACCTGGTGGCTCTGGCTCAGGCAGCTATCAAGGACAGCGGCATTGATCTGGCTCTGCACCTGGACCACGGCGCAGATTTCGAGACCTGCAAGTCCTGCATCGACGGCGGTTTCTCCTCCGTTATGATCGACGGCTCCCACCACAGCTACGAGGACAACGTGGCACTGACCCGTAAGGTGGTTGAGTACGCTCACGCTCACGGTGTCGTGGTCGAGGGCGAGCTGGGTGTGCTGGCAGGCGTCGAGGACGACGTGGTCGCCGAGCATTCCTCCTACACCCGTCCCGAGGAGGTCGAGGACTTCGTCAACCGCACAGGCGTTGACTCCCTTGCCATCTCCATCGGCACCTCTCACGGTGCCTACAAGTTCACCGCCAAGCAATGCACCCGCAACGAGAAGGGCATCCTGGTGCCTCCTCCTCTCCGTTTTGACATTCTGGAGGAGATCGGTCGCCGTCTGCCCGAGTTCCCCATCGTGCTTCACGGTGCTTCCTCTGTGCCTCAGGAGTTCGTCGCCGAGATCAACAAGTACGGCGGCCAGATGCCCGACGCCGTGGGCATTCCCGAGGAGCAGCTCCGCAAGGCTGCTTCCATGGCTGTCTGCAAGATCAACATTGACTCGGATATCCGCATGGCCATGACCGCCGCTCTCCGCCGCACGCTCGCGGAGAAGCCCTCAGTCTTCGATCCCAGAGACTACCTGGGTGCAGGCCGCACCGCCATCAAGGAGATGGTCAAGCACAAGATCGTCAACGTCTTGGGTTCGGATAATACGCTGTAATTGAATCATATCAGGCGGAGGGGGCTTCTTTGAGGCTCCCTTTGTCTGTATATAATATTACTTGTACATACAAATGGGAAAAATAAGATTAAAAGTTAATTCGGGCAAGGTTTTATTCTCGGTTTGGTTTCTGTGGTGCTTTTCCCTTGTTCCGCTGTTGCTCTCTTTCATATTCGGTATCACGGAAAGCGATTCTTTGGTCGTCTCTATATGTTTTTTAACGCTTGTGTCTCTCGGTTCATTTTTTCTTTTGCTCCGCGCCCTGTATATGGTACAGTACGCAGAAATCAGCGACCAAGGAATTACCATCCATTCGTTGTTCTCAACCATCAAAGAAATCAAATGGCATGAGCTGATCGACATGAGAACAGAAAGCATTGCTACGTTTTCTTCTGCCAACGGTTATTCTTCCTCCGAGGATTGGATCGTATTATATACGGATCCTTCCCAGAAAGCAAAAGAAAAAAGCCCCTGCAATCGAAAAAAAGCGGGGCCTTGGTATATAGACGGAACAAGCCATAACATCACCGTTTTGGCTGACTATGCAAGAAAATACGCGCCCCATATTGACATTGACCCGGATCTGCTTTTTTAGGGTCGACAATGCCCCTTGCATGATGCCATTCATTACTGCAAGACCTCATACATGGCTGTGATATTGATTTCTTCAAAATTTGCTGCGGTCAAAGAAGAATTTGAAGGTGGTCAATCGCAAGTCTTTATTGCCAAATAACGGAGTTCTCCATTCAAATTGGATTTTATGGGATCAATCAAAACTCCACCGTAGGGGCGAACTGTGTTCGCCCGATTCCACAATGTCTATATCTACCAACTTTTTGAAGGATTGCGGGAGACCACAGGTCGCCCCTACAAGATGGATTTTTACATCCCGCCAATCCCGGATTAAAAACGAAACCGAAAGGAATCACCATGGAAAAGCCCTTGTTTGAACTGAACAACCACCAACGCACCTGCTTGGGACTGACCCCCGTGGAGGCCCATTGGGAGCTGATACAGTTGACTCCCAGCCCCTACGATACGGAAAAATCCTACGCTTACGTGGAAGGTATCCGCGTCCACAAGATGATCCGCGTCAGCGAGACCTCCTATATGGAGTATTCCATGAACGAGACCTTATCGGAGGATATGAAATTCATCCTCCCCAAGACGGTCAAGGGCAAGCCCGTCAAGCTCACGGCTGCCACGCTGGTGAAAAAGTCTCTCATTGGCATGGCTTTCGCTTGGAGCAGAGATTATCTCAACATTTACAGCGCCACCTCCGAGCAGAATTACTACTGTTCGACGGTTGAGCTCCCTGACTTATCCCTCAAGACCTTTCCCGAATTTCTCGCCTGGCTGGACAGGTGGTGCTCTGAAACGACCGCCGAGGATCTTGCCGATATTCAGGCTTTTGCCGCCCGTCCCCGTGTTCATCAGAAATACCGGGAGGGAGATTTTTTCCGCTACCGCATCGACCGCCGTCATTGGGCATACGGGCGTATTCTGTTCAATTACGACCGGCTCCGCAAAGAGAAGATCGAATTTTGGGACGTGTTCTTCGGCAAGCCCTTGGTGGTGGCGGTGTACCGCATCATGACCGAGGAGCCGATGGACGACATAGAAAAACTGGCGGGCTTGCCCATGCTTCCCTCCCAGCTCATTATGGATAATCACTTCTACTACGGCGAGGCTGAGATCATAGGCAACAAGCCGCTCACCCCCGAGGAGGAGGATTATCCCATCCATTACGGTAGGAGCAAGGATGTCCGTGAAAAGGCTCTCTACCTGCAAAGCGGACCGCTGTACCGAAAGAAGCTCTTTGGCGAGTGTCTCTTTGAACAGGATTTCTCCCATTGCGGGATCGGCTTCAACATGAATGTTCGCGTGCCTGTGCTGGAAGCCTGCATACGTGAAAATTCCAATCGTCCATACTGGGAGCAGCCGCGTCTCTACTCGGTGCGGGAGGATCTCCGCAATCCCAAGTTCAAGGTCCAGCGGGAGGCTGTGTTCAAACAGTTCGGACTGAACGCCGCAGACTATGTCAAAGAAGAACAGCCAGCACAAAACAAAGCGAAGGAAGAACAGCCCGCACAAAACAAAGCGAAGGAAGAAGGAACACCCCAAAGATCGTTATTTGATCTGTTGAAAAAGAAATGACCTTCGGTTTGATAAAGATCGGCTTGTGGTAATCACTCTCCAAACAGACGGCGGCAGAGAGCTTTATCGAATTGATCCTTTCCCTTGAAATCCATTGCCCTCGCATAGATTTCTTCCAACGCGAAGTGGTGATCTCCCGCTTTTTTGATGCGATCACAGGCGCAAATTTTCAGATCTTTGGCGATATGCCAAAGATGTCTCACTTCTCCACGAACTTCCCTGAAGCCTTCATGATCCAGATACCGCCTTAAATTGATCTTGCGGTGGGGGAAAACACATTCGTTCAAACCGGTGACAAAACAGGTATGGCGCTCAAGATCATAGATACCATCGATTTTTTGGGGGCATACGGGATCACGGGAGATGAGCAGGTTTCTGCCCTTTTCCTCCAGTCTTTGCTCGATCATCTGCATCAGCTCATCTTCTAATCCATAGTAGCGATCGATCCAAAGAATCTCCCCTTGGTTTTGGTGTGCCATACGTTCATAAGTATCAAACCTGACTGCCCCTTTCATGCCGATGCTGCAAAGATATGCCGGTGTTTTTTCACACGCTCTTCCTGTAGCGTCAAACGGCGTTAGTCGCTTTGCCAGTCCTTTCAGTTTCTCTGTTTTGATAAAAGGAGTCATCAGTAGATCATGTGCGGCGATTGACGCCCCTGATGCGGCTAAATCATGATAGGCGACGGTATAACATTCGTCCTTGAGGGCGCATAGCTTTTCTATGGTTTCTTTATCCTGTTGCAATCGTTCTTGATACCAGAAAATGCCTAAATTGATGAGTTCTTCTCTGACCCCCGGGATGGTAGGCTCCCAAACGTGCGGCGCAGTTCCGTCCACAAAGCCCAAGGTCTTCTCCCCTGACTTTTTGGTGATCAGTCCATCCAAGGAAACAGGATCTGAAGAGCAATAATAGTAGACGGTTTCATAACCTTGGGCTTCCGCATACCGCCCAAGAGTTTTCAAAAGGTGGCTTTTCCCCGTGCCCGGTCCGCCTTTGAGGATGTACAAAAGGTCAATACCGCTTTGACTTCCAAAGCAACGTGGGAAATTGTTGTGAAAACCAAGGGAAGAGTTGGAGGACGCGAAGAATTTCTTCTCGGTCCTTACAGGAGACGTTTCATAATGGTTCATAAGGATTCCTTTCTGACAATGGATGGCTGGTATTCCGAGTCATATTGAATGGATTCCTTCTATTTTATGAAAAATCATCGCCGCGCGTTCAAGGTTGATAAAAAGAAAAAATCTCCCGCCGAAATGCGGTGGCTTCTTAAGGACAGTTTTTAAAAATCATTAGAATACGTTACCTACCGACAGGAGGACAGAAGGGGTTTTACGCTCTCTGTCCTCTTTGTTTATCTATCGGGCGGCGAAAGAGCCTCCCTTGTGTAAAGGGAGGTGGCACGGCTTGCCGTGACGGAGGGATTGTAAAAAGCAACAGCTACACAAAAACAATCCCTCAGCCGCCTTCGGCGTCAGCTCCCTTTACACAAGGGAGCCTTTTTTATGTTCACCTATGACGTA
>JAZSFA010000021.1:0-7244 GCA_045531965.1 Eubacteriales bacterium | reverse complement strand
TCACTCCGACCACATGAAAATAATCCGAACATTCTCTTACTTGGAGAAGCGTTCGGATTATTTGTTTTATTTGAGTATCCCAACTTTAATAGTAAGAAATGAAAATAGCCACCGATAAGAAAAATTGTCGGTGGCTTTTCTAATGCACGATAGAGTATTTGGTAACAGTAATTATTTTCACTTAAACGCCGGAGCGTGGGTCTCGCCCGTTGCAAAAGCGTTGGGTCCGGGATCGGACATAGAAAAATACATTTTTGCTGCCTTGGTCGTGCCGAAGTCGCGGTTAGAGCCGGTCTGTTGTACCTTATTGAAGGCATCGCGGAACATCTGATTGTGGGCTTCTTCACGGTTGAGGAGAAAATCAATGGTCTCTCTGACCTTTTTGTCCTCAATCTGGCGGTAGAGATACTCATAAACCACCTTGGCTCTCTGCTCGGACGCGATATTGGAGAGCAGGTCTGCGCACAGGTCGCCCGTGACGGTGACGTAATCTCCCGTCCATGAATATCCCGAAGAATTAATAAGCCCGGGATTCAGTCCGAGCAGAACGTGCGTCTGCACCTCTCCTGCCTGCACCTTGGTGGCATCCACGTCATGACCGTTAAGAAGATTGATAGTCTGTGCCACCATCTCCATATGACCAAGCTCCTCTGCGGCGATATCAAGAAAGAGATCCTTGATTTCGGGATCCTTGATCCTGAAGCTCTGCGACATATACTGCATTGCCGCCTTGAGCTCACCGTTACCGCCGCCGAGCTGTTCCTGAAGCAGTACGGCGTACTGCGAGTTCGGTCTTTCGACCTCTACGGGATGGAATAATTGTTTTTCATGTTTGAACATAGCAAATTTAACCTCCGTTTATAGATTTAATACTATTATTTCCCATTATGCGAAGGCGTATACTGCTATATTCTTTTATCATCCGTCGCGGGATTGTCGATCAGCTCGCCGTCTTCAGTGAAACGTGAGCCGTGGCAGGGGCAGTCCCAGGTGTGTTCGGCTTTGTTGTATTTGAGGGCGCAACCGAGGTGTGGACATCGGGGCGCGGTGGGTGTAAGAAGTCCGATTGCAGACTCAAAAGCATTTACCGCAAGCTGTGGATGAAGAACCGTGCGTGAGGGGTCGAAAACGTCAGCATAAGGGTTGGGCTTTCCTTGAACGAGATCGCAGAGAATATCTGCGGCGACCATGGCGTTGGTCATGCCCCATTTGTTAAATCCCGTTGCAACGAAGACGTCGGGCGTGGGTTTTGAATATTGACCGATATAAGGGATATCATCAAGCGTCATACAATCCTGCGTCGCCCACTTGCCGACGATCTCGGCATTTTTGTAATACTTACGGGCAAAATCTTCAAGCTCCTGCCAACAACCGCCTTGCTTGCCAGTTCGGTGTCCGCCACCGCCGAGGAGCAGAAGATCGCCGTAACTTCGGAAGGACAGTCCCGTGTCCGATTCATCCACATACATTCCTTCTACTTTTTTGGCGTTTTTGAGTGCAAGAACGTAGGAACGATGCTGATAGAGTTTGAGATAGTACAAGCCATGTTTATTGAGCATCGGAAAATGAGTTGCAATAATCAGTTTTTTGTAGGTGATTTCACCGTGATTGGTGATTGCCTTGTGCGGCATCAGTTCCACGACTTTAGTATGATCGTAGATTGGCAGATCTTTTGCAATTGTATAGAGAAATTTCAACGGGTGGAACTGCGCTTGATCTCTCACGCGCACCGCCCCTGCGACCGTAAACGGAAGCTCGCAGGCATCCAAGGACTCGGCCTTCATACCGAGACGCCCCAAGGCGGCGACCTCTTTTTCAATCTTCTTGCGGTCACCCATAGAATATACGTAGTTATCCCGCGTTTCATAGTCGCAATCGATCTTTTCACAAAGCCGAGCATATTCTTTGATTGCTTTGTTTTGTGCGTCAATGTAAAGGCGTGTTTTATCCTCACCAAAGCGTTTGATCATTTTGTCGTAGATCAAACCGTGCCCCAAAGTGATCTTCGCCGTGGTGTTTTTTGTGATACCACCGCTGATCTCATTCGCCTCGACCAGTATACAATCCACGCCCGCATTTTTTAGCTTATAGGCGCATAAAATCCCCGTGATCCCGCCTCCGATGATCAAAATGTCGGTGTTTTTATTGCTACTCAAAGCATCAAAATGCACACGCTTTGCAGTATCTTCCCAAATAGAATCCATACTCATCACTTGCCGTTTACCAGAGAATCCACGTAGTGACGCATCTCATCTCTGCTTTTTACCGCGTGTGTTCCTGCGATGATCTGTTGCTTTTGTTCCTCGCTGAGCGTTCCGAACTTCTGCATAGCTTCGGGATTCATCGCAAGCGCCATAGCAAAGCCAACCGGCATTTCGTCTTTCGTCATCTTTTTACCTCCGATTTGTGATATGAATAGTATTTGTGATTTTCGGGTCTTACATACCTGTCAAAATCTCGTATAGATCACTTCGGAAATGCCGAAAATAAAAGAGATAACGGAGGTGAAGATATGAGCAATCGATTGGCAAAGGAAACAAGCCCCTATTTACTTCAACACAAGGATAATCCCGTGGAGTGGTATCCTTGGTGCGACGAGGCGTTTGAACTCGCGGCAAGGGAGGACAAGCCCATATTTTTAAGTATCGGATACAGTGCGTGCCATTGGTGTCACGTGCTTGCTCACGAGAGCTTTGAGGACGAAGAAATGGCCGAGATTTTGAATAAATATTTTATATCCATCAAGGTTGATAAAGAGGAGCGTCCCGACATTGACAGTGTCTATATGGCGGTCTGTCAAGCCTTCACGGGAAGCGGCGGTTGGCCCACCAGCATCTTTATGACGGCAGATCAGAAGCCGTTTTTCGCTGGAACTTATTTTCCCAAAACCTCACGGGGCGGTATGATAGGCTTTCGGGAGCTACTGCTCGCCATACACGAAAAATGGGTATCCGACCGCGATATGCTCTTGAGGGATTCGGAGAAAATTATTGAGCATCTGAACAGCTCGGAGAGCGTGTCGGATATAGCGGATATTGATCTAACACACTTGGCAGTGTCGCAATATGAGCGCATCTATGACGCAAAACACGGCGGATTCGGACGAGCGCCGAAGTTTCCGACACCGCACAATCTGCTCTTTTTGCTCGATTACTACGAGCGTTACAAAACAGCCTCGTGTCTGAACATGGCGGAGCAAACCCTCTTGCAGATGTATCGCGGTGGAATGTTCGATCACATCGGATTTGGATTCTGCCGCTATTCCACCGACAAAAAGTTTCTTGCTCCGCATTTCGAGAAAATGCTGTACGACAACGCGCTCCTGATACTCGCCTATTGTAAGGCGTACACGGTAACAAAAAAGGCATTATATCTTGAGATCGCAGAAAAAATGGCAAGCTATATTCTCCTTGAAATGACCTCCCCCGAAGGCGGATTTTACAGCTCGCAGGACGCCGACAGCGAGGGTGAAGAAGGAAAATATTATCTGTTTACGCCCGACGAGATCACAAAGATTCTTGGCACAGAGGACGGAACGCGCTTCAACCGTCATTTTGATATAACGGACGCAGGCAATTTTGAGGGCAAGAATATCCCGAATCTCTTAAAAAGCGATCCTTCCAATAACAGCTTTGAATCTTTTCTTCCCATGCTTTATGATTACCGAAAAAAGCGATATTCACTTCACCGCGACGAAAAAAACTTAACGTCGTGGAACAGCCTGATGATCGCCGCTATGTGTGAGCTGTATCTTGTCAGCGGGAAGGAAATATATCTTTCTGCCGCACAAAACTCAGATAGCTTTATGCAGAAATGTCTGTGTGATGGTGATGCGCTCTATGTCAGCTTTTATATGAAAAAACGGGGCGTAAAAGGCTTTATCGATGATTACTCCGCGTATGTTTTTGCCCAACTTTCGCTGTATCGCGCCACTTTGGATAGTGAACATTTGAATAGGGCAAAGCGCTTATGCGATAAGGTCATATCGGATTTCGGAGATAATACGGGCGGATTTTATCTGTATGGCAAAGATCACGAGGAGCTGATTTTGCGTCCAAAAGAAACCTACGACGGCGCGATCCCAAGCGGTAATTCGCTGATGGCGTATAATCTTGTTCGCCTGTCTCTTATTACAGACGAGGAGAAATACAAAATCGAAGCGGAACGGCAGCTTGATTTTCTCGCGCAAAGCGCAGCACAATATCCCACAAACCACGCTATGTTTTTGAGAGTGCTTTTGGAGCACGACAAGCCGCCAATGAAAGTAACGGTCGTTTCCGATCAACATACAGACAACAGAGGCTTGCCTCTTGCATTTCCACCTGATGCGATCGTCATTTTTTTAGATGCCCCCACAAAAGAATATCCGCTCAAAAACGGCAAGACCACTTATTACGTCTGCCGAGGTCAAAGCTGCCTACCGCCAACCAACGACTTGAATGAATTGATTTGAATTTGCGAACACTAAATAGAGGAAAGGAGTGATTAATATGTCTGAAAATAAAGATACGAAAAAAGAACAAGAGCCTAAAGATAAAAAGCCTCTTACTAAGCCTGGAGATATCAAGGGTAAGATCGAGGTTCCCGACACTTGTGAACGCAGAGACGGTCCCGGAGGAAACTGAAGCGGATATAAATAAAAAATAACCTCGGCAAGGAAACTCCCTGCCGAGGCTTTCTCAATTACGTTATATTACGCCGCTCCCGCTTTCCTCTTTGCTTTTTCTTCCTTCTCCAACCGTTCTTTTTCCTCATACTCCTCACGCCACTTTTGAAACTTCGTCATCTCCTCCTCATTGTCGAAAAATTCGGTGATGATCGGCGTATACATACGCACGATCTTCAGAATCTCGTATTCGGGGACTTGTGAGCGACAGCGGTATCCGCCTACCTTGTTATCAAGGCAAAACCGCGCCATACACAAAAACCATTTCCATTTACTTATCTTACCCAATAACTCATCCCCTTTCCGCATCGTCACGGCGGCGAGGTGAAGGCATTGCACCAACCTCTCGTCTGCGCTCTTCAAGCATCCGCACAATTGCGTCTTCCATCTGTTTGGTGCTATAATTGGGAGGAAAGAAACGGGCGATCCTCTCGTAGCTGAATTTGACCGTTTCTTTCTGATTGGCTTTCGGCTTTGCCATAATATCCTCAATGGTATCCGCCATCAGCTTGCCCTCGCCGAGCAGCCTTCTGAATCTTACTGTTTGCGCGTAGGAAGGCGTGGCTTCGTCTCTCTCAAAGATCTCCACGACCTTGTCCTGCAATTCATGCGGCAGATAGGAAAGCTCCACGGCGGGGGTAAATGCGATTCGTCCGCTGTCTACAATATCCATCAACGGCTTTATAAGATTAGTCAAGCGAATATAGCGGAAGACTTGGTCGCGGCTCTCGTTTGTTGCCTTGCCGATCTCGGTGGCGGCATCCCACTTTGTCGCAGGTTGCGACGAAGTTTGTCCGTATCGCTGACCTTGGCGATTCAGCACCTCCATCTTCGCTTTGTAGGCGTAGGCTTTCTCCGAGGGTAACAAATGCTCTCTATGCAGATTGGAATCGATCATACAAAGTGTCGCTTCATCGGGATCAAGGTCACGGACAATAACGGGTATGGTCTCCACACCAAGCTTTTGACAAGCGGCATAGCGGCGGTGTCCCGATACGATCTCATAACCTCCTCCGCGCCTCGGAGTTACGATAAGCGGATTGAGGACTCCGTTCATGTGGATGCTCTCCACAAGCTGTTCCATCTGATCATCGTCGCGGACTTGGAAAGGCTGTTCTGCCCTCGGGTGTACGTTGCGCAGCAGATAATACTGCGTGGTTTCGGTGATCTGTTCTTTTAATTTCTTATACATTTTATCTCTCCTGTTCTTTGTGTTTTTGTTTGGTTCTATCCGACACAAGACGCTCCTCGCAAGCCTTTTCGGCGGCTACGACTTTAGCAAGTCTTATTGAATCGGATAAAATATCGTCCGCAAGATTCATCTCCCTGCGGACGTTTGTCATCTTCTTTGTGATCGCGCTTCGCTCGGCGCTGTTTTTCTGTTTCTCGTCGGGATCGGTAAGGCGACGTCTGCGGTTGTCAACTGCTTTTCTCTCACGCTCCAAGCCTTGCAGTTCAGCCTTGCGCTTGTCACGGAATGCGGTCACGTCCTCTGTTGTGTGAAGGTCATACCAACTCATAAGGCGGATCTCTCGGCAATAGCGGTCGTTATTGATTGCCTCTTGCGCAAAATACGGTGATGCGATCTCATACTTGGGCGACATTCTCTGCTCCTTGGTAAACGGGTCATCATACGGAATCCCCATCAGCTCGAAGAAGATCATAAAAAGTATCTCAATGGTGGAATACCGTTCCAATGCCTTCATTTGCTTTTCAAGCTCACACGCTACGCGCCTTTGCGGGTTGCGGATATGCGGCACAGGCTCTTTGTGAAGGTTATCTCGGATTCGCCGTTCAATGGCTTCAAGGGTATAATTCGCACCCAAGCTGTCAATACGGACGGGCTTGCTCCAGCCCTCGGTAATGACCGAGAGGTGCTTATAATTGCTGTCTCGTACAACAACGTAGCCGAGATATTCCAAGGATTGGAGAAAATACTTGTAACTGATATTGCTTCGTATGGCTCGATCGATATCGTGACGCAGAATGGATGAGTGGGTAACCTTGCCTTGCTTTTCCGCGATCCATATCTGCCTCGGTACTTTCTTGGGCATTGGATTTTCGATGATGGATAATTGATGCTGACGGCAAAGCTCATCCGAAACTCGGCGCAACTGCCTATAGCTGCCTTTCTGCCAGCGGTACTTCTTGCCGTCCTTGAAGGACACGCTGTTGATGACAAAATGGTTGTGCAGAGCCGACGAACCTTTGACGTGGGTTGCCACGATGACCTCAAAGCGGTCACCCCACATTTTTTGTGCGGTCAGCACGCCGATCTTGTGACATTCCTCGGGTGTTAGCTCTCCCGGCTTGAAGCTCTGATACCCGTGGTATCCGACGATGCCGCCTCGCTTGCCGTATCGCTCCTTGGTTGCCGTCATACGCTCAAAGGCAAAATGCGGCGAGCAATTCAGCCCCGTGCTTCTTAACCGCGCGCCGACACTTCACCGTCTGTCAATTCAGGCGTTCGAGCCCGTTCTCGTTGAAGGACGCGCAATAAAGCTTCACCCGCTCGTATGTACAGCGTTTAACGCTGACTTCGACGGTGACCAGATGCCGTGTCGCGCTGTTGTGCATA
>JAZSFA010000151.1:0-8543 GCA_045531965.1 Eubacteriales bacterium | reverse complement strand
CGTCGGGATCGTCCTTCAGGGTGTTCACCCACTCGATGCCCGCTACGATGTCACGGGAGGCCAGGAGCAGGGCGCAGACGGCCAGCTCCTTGACGCCGTTGGCGTTGGCGCCGGGGGTGTTGAAGACCACGATGCCCTCGGGGGTGCACTTGTCCAGAGGGATGTTGTTGACACCGGCACCCGCGCGGGCGATGGCCAGCAGCTCGGGGTTGAAATCCATGTCCAGCATATTGGCGGAGCGGACCATGATGCCCTCGGGGGCGGCTACGTCGGTGCCGATATTGTAGAGGGCGGCGTCCAGCTTGTCGGTGCCGACCTTGGCGATCTTGTTGAGCAGTTGAATGTTTTTCATGATGGATGTTCTCCTGTATCGGTAATGTTGTGGGCGCACCTGTACGCGCCCGTGAAATGAAGTCGGGCGCACGCATAGGTGCGCCCTACGGTTGTGCTGTTTATGGGATGGAATTAAGCCTTGGGGTTCTCGGCGGCGAACTTCTTCATGAACTCCACCAGAGCGGCAACGCCCTCGTAGGGCATGGCGTTGTAGATGGAGGCGCGCATACCGCCCACGGAACGGTGACCCTTCAGATTCTTGAGACCTGCCTTGGCGGCCTCGGAGGCGAACTTCTTGTCCAGATCGGGGTTGCCGGTGACGAAGGTGACGTTCATCATGGAGCGGGACTCAGCCTTGACGGGGGCAATATAGTAGTCCTGACTGTCCAGATAGTCGTAGAGAAGGGCTGCCTTCTTTTCGTTTTTCTCCTTCATGGCGTCCAGTCCGCCCTGCTCAAGCAGATACTCGCAGACCAGACCCAGCATGTAGATGGTGTAGCAAGGAGGGGTGTTGTACATAGAGTCGTTCTCGGCCATGGTCTTCCACTCCAGCATGGTGGGTGCTTTAGGATCGCAATAGTCAAGCAAATCCTCACGGACAATGACCACCGTCACACCGGCAGGAGCCATGTTCTTTTGGGCACCAGCATAGATAACACCAAACTTGGAAACATCCACAGGCTCGGAGAGGATGCAAGAAGACATATCCGCAACCAGAGGAATGTCACCTGTGTCGGGGATATAACTATATTTTGTACCGTAAATGGTATTGTTAAAGCAAACATGAACGTAGGCTGCATCGGGACGAATCATGTCGCGAGTGATCTCGGGGATGTGGTCGAAGTTGTCATCCTTGGTGGTGGCAACACATCTGACATCGTAACCCATCTTCTGGGCTTCCTTGAAGGCCTTGCCCGAAAATTGACCCGTTACCACATAATCAGCCTTTCCTGTTCTGCCAATCAGATTCAGGGGGACGGCTGCAAATTGAGTGGAAGCACCGCCCTGCAGAAACAGTACCTTGTAGTTGTCGGGAATGTTCATGAGTTTGCGGAGGTTAGCCTCTGCCGCTTGGATAATGGCTTCATAATCCGGAGATCGGTGGGACATCTCCATCACTGACATACCGGACTCGCCATAGCAGACCATCTCGGACGCTGCTTTCTCGAGAACCGGAACGGGAAGCATAGAGGGACCTGCCGAAAAGTTAAATACTCTGTTCATAACTGAACCTCCGTTAAGAAAAAATAGTTTTGCCCAAGGACTTGCGTCGATACTTGGGACCACAGATCGCTTTTTCAAAGACGATTGCATTTATCATAGCACATTTGCAAGTTTTTGTCAAGCGATTTTGCAAAATTTCTTGACATTTCTTGAAAAATATGAAAAAAAGGAAAGAATATGAAAATTTAAGAGGTCAAAAATTGCAGAATTGATGAACCCATGCTTGAGTTAAAGAAAACCGCCTGCCGGATTCGGCAGACGGTTGATCTTATTCCAAATGCAGACTGTCACAGTTCAGGAACGCGTGGGCGGACAGCGACGAGTCGGTGGGAATCAAGCGGGACGCACCACAATCCTTACAACGCACCAACACACCGTCTCGGGTGATCTCTGCCTCGTATCGGCTCTCTCCCCCGTCATCCTCTGTGCCGTCCCCCTCCGGGGGATGCGGAGACGCGGGGCAGCGGCAATAGATTTTGCCCTCCTCGTCCAGATCGCGGATGACAAACAGGACAATATCCCGCACCTGGGGGTCGGTAATGGTCTCCTCCTCCCTGTGCAGGGCGGAAAGATCCGTCAGTCCGTGTTCTTCCAAAAGATCCATCAGTTCCAGCTCGGTACGTGCCAATTCTGCCTTGACAAGATTCATCTCCCCCGTGAAGCAAACGTTTACGTCGGAGTAAGGGCAGGGAAGGACGAACAGCTCATCCGAGAAAAAGACGCCTGTGCTGACAGTAAAATAATGGGGCTTGGCACAGATCATGCAGGGCACACGCAGACGAACGGTGTTGTCACGGTTGTAGTAGATCTCCAGATGACTCTGACCGCAGCTGCATTTCAGCTTTACAAGATCGGCGGATAAATTAAAAAGTCCCACAGCACTGAGCACGCCGCACCCGCAATGGGGACAGCGATACGCTACGGTGGTTCGTTTTTCGTTTAATATCATAGTTTCTTCCTTCCTTAATGCTCTATTCCCATCCTATGCGAGGGGGGAACTTTCTGTGATGGGTAGGATGTGTGTTTTTGATGGGGAATATCCAAACAAAAGAGCCGCCCGAGGGCGGCTCTCCTATTTTGAGCCTTTGGCTCGGATTAGTGGGTGTGATCCTCGTCAGCGTGATCGTGATCGTGCTCGGTTTCCACTGCTTCGGTGTCAACGGTGACGTTGAACTTCTTCACCATCTCGTCGAACCAAGCCTGCTGCTTCTCGGAAGCTACACCGGCGCGAGCGTTGACCTTCCAGGTCTCCTCGTTCTCCTCCACGAAGTAAGCCACGTAGTAGGTAGAACCGCTGTTGACCTTCACGATATCGCCCTCCTTGCGAGCCTCGTCGTACAGCCAGTCGGCCAGCACGGAAACAGCCGCCTTCTCGGTGATGTTCTCCTTCAGCGCGGTAGAACCCTCAGCAAGGAAGCCCTGCTCGACTGCCAGCTTGTTGAAGTCGAAATCTTCCTTCTTCACGGCTGCTTCGAGTGCGGCGTAGAATGCCTCAGCCTTTTCCTTACCGGTCTTAATAGTGGCGGAAGTGCCGGTCTCAGCCTCGGTGCCGGTTGCCTTGTCGTCCTTCTTGTCGTCGGACAGGGTCAGGTAGTAAGCGTCCTTGGTCTTTTCCTCGTCCAGGAACATGACCTTGGTCACCACGTACCAGGTGTAAGTGGTGGTCTTGGTCTCCTTGCCATCCTTGTCGGTGGAGGTCTTGGTGGTCTCGATGATCTTGACGTCACCTACCTTGCGACCCTCGCCGAACAGCCACTTCTGCAGGTCGGTTGCCTTCTCGGCAACTTCCTTGTCGGACAGATCAACGTAAGCGGTGGAAGCGTCCTGAGAGATCTTACCGGTCTCGGTGGTGATGGAGGACTTGATGGCGGTCACGATCTCGTAACCTGCCTTCTCGTAGCCTTCCTTACCGGAAACGAAGTGCTTCTTGTAAGTCTCTTCCTTCTTGTCCTCTTCCTTGTCCTCGGTAGGCTCCTTGTCGGTGGTTTCACCGGTAGTGGCGTCATCCTTTTCGGACTCCTCAGCCTGAGCATCGGTGCCCTCGTTTTCGGTGGTATCGTCCTCGGACGTATCCTTGTCGGTGGTCTCACCATCCTCGGTTACGGGCTTCTTGATGCCCAGATCAGCCAAGAGGGTCTCGAGAACCATCTGCTCGGTGGTGTCCTTGCCGTTGGGATCCTCCAGCTTGGCATCGGTAACCTTGGTCTTGTACAGATCGTCGAACTTGGTCTCAACCATGTACTTGATGATGACTTCCTTCAGCTCGTCCACGGTATCGCACTTTTCAGCGTCAGCCTTCAGCTTCTCGTTGACCAGCACGTAGGAGTGATAGAAGTTCTTGTAGAAGGAACCCATGTTCTCTTCCTTGTACTTCAGCATCTCGTCCTCGGTCACGGCGTCGGACAGCTCTTCGTTCTTGATCTCGGCGTACTTGGCACCCAGAATGGACTTCTCCATAGCGGAACGGATCTCCTTTTCGGAAATACCGGCGCCGATATAGGTCTTGATGAAGTTCTTGAAGGTCATGCCGCCTGCTTCAGCGGTAGCGGCGAGATCTTCCATGTAAGCTTCCAGCTCATCCAGATCTTCCTGCTCCATCTTCACGCCTGCGGCGGTAGCACCCTCACAGTACACGACGTACTGCTGCGCGTACTGATAAGCCTGAGCGGCGAAGGCGCCGGAGCCCACGTACATGGGCAGCTGAGCGTAAGCGTAGTCATAGGCGTTGTCGAACAGCTTGGTCACGCCCATGGTGTCCTGCATCAGACCGTACTGGTAGTACCAGAACTGGTTGGCAAGAGAGGAAAGGGCTGCCTGGTATTCGTAAACAGCCAGCTCGTTGGCAGTGATCTTGTAGTTGTCACTTTTGACGGCGGTGTCCATTTTGCCCATGAGACCGGTGGTATCCAGCAGAGATACGACCAGCACCAGCGCGATCAGCACAGCGATGACGCTGAGACAGATCTGCACGTAGGGAACAGGACGTTTGGTTTTTGCTTGCTGATTCATAAGTCAAAAAATCCTTTCTGTTTCTTCGCATCGGGAGGGATACTCCCAACGCATTTTTTTGTAACCTCGCGTCATTTACAGGCGACCTGTAAAGACATAGCTACAGACAATATCATATTATAAACTCTATTCGTGATTAAATCATGAATCTTTCGTGAATCCAAATGAAATTTTTTAACAATTTATTCGAAATTTCGCGAACAAGCCTTGTCACACGTCCATGATGATGGGCAGGATCATGGGCTTGCGTTTGGTGCGGCTGTAAAGGAAACGGGCGATGTCGTCCTTGACGTGGGTTTTGATCTCGTGCCAATCACTGCCCCCACCGCCGCGACGCTTGTGCGCCGTCAGATACTTGTTGAGGGTGTTGGCGGCAATCTGACGCACTTCTTCCATCAGCGCCTCGGACTCGCGGACGTACACAAATCCTCGGGAGACGATGTCGGGACCCGACAGAAGCAGCCCCGAGTGTTCATCCACCGTGGCTACCACCACGATGAGACCGTCCTGAGACAGATGCTTACGGTCGCGCAGGACGATGTTGCCCACGTCGCCCACGCCGTAGCCGTCGATGAGTACCACACCCGCGGGCACGATGCCCCCGAAGCGGGCGCCCTTCTTGTCGATCTCCAGAATCTTGCCGATGTCCGAGATGAAAATGTTGTGTGCGGGGATTCCCATGCTCTCAGCCAAGGCTTTGTTGGCGGTCATGTGCTTGTATTCGCCGTGAACGGGCATGAAATATTTTGGTTTGAGCAGTCCCTGTACCAGCTTTAGTTCTTCCTGGCAGGCGTGCCCCGATACGTGTACGTCAGCGGCGGCGTCGTCGATGACCTGCACGCTCATTTTGGAAAGCTCGTTGATGATGCGTCCCACCAGCTTCTCGTTGCCGGGAATGGCGGAAGCGGACAGCACCACCAGGTCGCCCTGTCCCAGCGATACCTGCGCGTGCTCTCCGAACGCCATGCGATACAGAGCGGACATGGGCTCACCCTGAGATCCCGTGGTGATGAGGGTCAGCTCCTCGGGACGGTAACGCTTGATGTCCCCGATGTCAATGAGCACACCCGAGGGCACCTTCATGTAACCCAACTCCACGGCGGCGGAGACGATATTGATCATACTGCGCCCCGTGACCGCCACCTTTCTGCCGTGTCGTGCGCTGACGTCGATGATCTGCTGTACGCGGTGCACGTTGGAGGAGAAGGTGGAGATGATGATGCGCTTGTCGGGGTTTACGGTGAAGATATACTCCAGGGACTTGCCCACCACCTTTTCGGAGGGGGTGTGACCGGGACGTTCGGCGTTGGTGGACTCGCACATCATGAGCAGAACGCCCTCGCGCCCCAACTCGCCGAGGCGGGTGATGTCCATCATCTCGCCCTCAATGGGGGTCAGATCCAGCTTGAAGTCGCCCGTATGCACCACCATGCCGAGGGGGGTGCGGATGGCAAGGGCGCAGGCGTCGGCAATGGAGTGGTTCACGTGGACGAACTCTACCGAGAAGGCGCTTCCCAGTCGCACGGTGTCCCCTGCCTTGATACAGCGAAGATCCGCCTTCCAAGGGAGGGTATGCTCACGGAGTTTGTTTTCCACAATACCCAAGGTCAGCCGTGTGCCGTAGATGGGTATGTCCAGCTTTTGCAGGATATAGGGGATGGCGCCGATGTGGTCCTCGTGACCGTGGGTCAGCACCATGCCGCGGATCTTTTCTCGGTTGTTCTCCAGATAGGTCACGTCGGGGATCACCAGATCAATGCCGGGCATCTCGTCCTCGTCAGGAAAGCCGATGCCGCAGTCGATGATGATGATGTCCTCCCCGTACTCCACCACGGTCATGTTCTTGCCGATCTCGTTGAGACCGCCCAGCGGGATGACCTTCAGCTTGGCGTCGGGGATGGCGGTGAGGCGGTCAGTGCCGCTTCTACCCTTGGATGCCTTGGGCTGTACCGTCTCCACCCCGGCGGGGCGGACAATGGAATCCTCGGCAGAGACCACCTTGCCCGGCTTCTTGGGCTTGGCGGTGGTCGCCTTGGGGGCGGCTTTGGCTGCCGTCTTGGGGGGGGAGACCGTCTCGGCAGGCGCGGCTGTCCTTTTACGGCTCTTGGCAGACTCCGAAGCGTGGCTGTGGGCGCCGCTGTCGGCGACCGTGGGCTTCAAGGGCTCGGACTTCTTGCGGGATACGGCGGCACTGCGCTTTCTGCCCCCCTGGGCTTTGAACTCGTTAGGGGACTCGATCTCGGGAGTGGCGAGGATGTCTCGGGAGCCGATGAAAAAGTCAGCGGGCTTACCGGGCTCGCTCTTTCGCGCGCTGTGTCCCGTCTTTCTGCTGAAGGACGGACGGCTTCCGCGGGGCTTTCTTTCTTTTGGTTGGTTGTTTTTTTCGTTCATAAATGCGTATAGGTTTCCTTTCTGCGCGTTCTCGCGCGCCCGCGGTGCGGGCATATGGTTACAGACAGCCCTTTTCCCGTGGCGAGGGGGACTGCCGAAAAGAGGTCAAGCACTGCCCGTCATCACGGCGGCAGAGCGACCTCGGCGATCTATGTATGGGTACGGTCAAAAAAGCCATGCGAAAAACGGCACGGCAAAACAAGACCCAACCCTTTCACCGCCTGTGGCAGGGCGTGAAAGCCGCGGATCTCTGATGGCTTCCCTCATCTGTCCCCAAAGTCGGGGCGGTCGATCAAAAGTCAAGGTGGGAAGCTTTTGTCTCAGCAAGGCGGCAAGCCCCCTCGGGGGCGGGAAGGGGAGAAGACCTTCCAAAAACCGGACACAGCCGTTCCGTCCGGGCGCGTATGCCTTGCCGTGGCGGGGCGCACCCTTGGGTCGCCCGCCTGTCCGAACACAAACATCCTTTATATTATACACCATCTCTCCTCGGCTGTCAACCACCTGACAAGCTCCCGCCGAAAGTTTTCTCGCTACGGAAAAACAAACCGTCCCTTACCGATAGATTTTAGGGCTTTTGCACAACGTTCGCAACTTACAGCATCCAGAGCAAAAATCCAACGCAGCCTCCGCCCGCCAATACGCCCGCGAAAAACCACAAAATGCCCCTCATTTTTTGACGGCGTCTCTCTCCCGCGCTCTCCCGTCGCTCCGGATCCGGGATCGCTGCGGCGGTCATTCCGGCGGTACTGCGGCGGATGATGCGGTCTGCCTCTGTGAGCATATCGCCGTCCTCCACCGTTGCTTCCGTCTCTTTTCTCATGACGAAATACGCCTCTTCAAACACCCGACTGTCATGGGTGCGAATCACGATCATTTTCTTTTGCGCGCCTCGGATCATATGAACCTCCATTCCGCCGCCAACGGCGGCACAAATATCCTTTGAAATTCGACCGTGCCATCAGGTAAGCATGGGCTGAGGCCCATTTTTAGGATGTTTCCCCTGTTTTCCTGCCGCTAAACAGCTTGCTGAAAAAATATATGCTTTGCCGGGTCGGATTTTGTCGAAAAAATTTGCCAAAAATTAGTAAAATTTTGACGAAAAATATTGACAAAAATTGGGTGATCGTGTATAATAGAGGCATCACCCCGAGAGACGGCAAGAAACGTCGGGGATCGGGGAACAAAATGTCAGAAAACGCTGAAAGGAGAAATACGCATGAGAAACACGGGAATGGTAAAGGAAATTGACGAGGTTGGACGTTTGGTGCTGCCCAAAAAGGTACGCGAGCCTTTGGGAATCGGCAAGGGAGATGCCATCCGCATCTATACCGAGGGGGATAAGATCATTCTGGAAAAGGTGCAGGACGCCTGCGTCTTCTGCGGCGCCGTCGAGGATACGGTCACTTTCAACGAAAAGTGCCTCTGCAAGTCTTGCCTCGCCCAAATCAAGGATCTCGCCTGACCTAAACCTATCATTTATTATATTATCAAAGACAGGAGCACCCTCCTGTCTTTTTTTACGAGGATTTCCACAGGGGCTTCACCCCTGCACCCCGCTTTTTTCGCAGGGGTTTCACCCCTGCACC
>JAZSFA010000072.1:0-10306 GCA_045531965.1 Eubacteriales bacterium | reverse complement strand
CCTCAAAAACTTTAACAGCTACATTCAAAAAAAGCTTGTTCAAATATGAGCTTTTGAAAGTTTTTGAGAGTCCAGAGAACTTTTTTCAAAAAGTTCTCTGGTGGGGTGCAGGGGTGAAACCCCTGCGAATAAAGAGGGTTGCAGGGGAGAAACCCCTGCATTATATTATCTGCGGATGCGAACGAGACCTGCGATGCCCGCTTTCAGAGTCTCACAGAAGGTATCAATCTCGGCGGTGGTGTTGCACTCACAGAGACTGACACGGATGGTGCAGTCGGCTTCGGCGGGAGACAGTCCGAAAGAAAGAAGCGCAGCGCTGGGGTGTGGAGCTTTGGAGGAACAAGCCGAACCGCTGGACACACAGATCCCTGCCCCCGACAGATAGTTCAGCATGGTCTGGGACTTGATGCGGGGCAAGGTGATGCTGACCACATGGGGCGCGCGCCCGCCCGAGGGACGGTTGACCGTCACATCCAAAGCCGCAAGCGCTTCTTCCAAACGGTCGCGGAGCGCGCACATATGACGCGCGTCAGCCTCACGGTTGGGGGACATGGCGGCGGCTGCCGCGCCAAACCCGACAATGCCCAACAGATTCTCCGTCCCCGCCCGCAGACCGTTTTCCTGACCGCCGCCGTACAAATGGGGTGCCAGCTGCTTGGTCTTGAGGATGGCGGGCGAGACGTACAGTGCCCCCACACCCTTGGGTCCGTGGATCTTATGCCCGCTGACCGTCACAAGGTCGGCTTGAAGGGCGGCGGGGGTAAAGGGCACTTTCAGAAAGCCCTGTACACAGTCACAATGGGTGACCGTCTCGGGATGCTTGCGCTTGGCGGCGGCAAAGACCTTTTCCACCTCGAATCTGGCTCCCGTCTCGTTGTTGACCAGCATCATGGACACAAGGACGGTGGGGGTCTCCAATGCCCTGAGGGCGGCTTCCACATCCAAAACACCCCCCTTGGTGGGGATGCGGACAATCTCAAAGCCCTCTTTTGCCAGCCGATCCATGGCGGCGGACACCGAGGGATGCTCACAATCGGTGGTGACGATGCGGTTGCCGATGCGACGGGGCTTGGCGTAAATACTGCCGAAAATGGCTTGGTTGTTGGCTTCCGTCCCCGAAGCGGTAAAGATCAGCTCGGCAGGACGGGTGAGACGGACACCCAAAGCGGCGGCAACCTGTCCTCTCGCCTTTTCAATCATGGCGCGGGCAGACTGCCCTGCCCCGTGGAGAGAAGAGGGATTGCCGTATACCGACATCGCCTCGGTCATGGCGGTCATCGCTTCGGAGCAGAGAGCGGTGGTGGCGCTGTTGTCAAGATAGATCAGAGCTTTTGCTTCCATGAGATCACTCTCCAAAGCCACGGAAGTGCAGTGCCTCTTCCATTTTCAGCACGTCTTCCATGTGTGCGTCGAAGTTTTCGGGCAGGGCGGTATAAGTCATGGTGTAAATCATGCTCACCATGCACACGGTCTGACGGGTCTTGTAGGTTACGCCGCCCAGGGTGTAGGTGTATTCATAGACCTTGGCTTGGCGCTTGCCGCCGTCCAAGGTGGTTTCCTTCTCGCTGATGACCTCAAACTGCTCAAACATCGCTTCGTAGGCTTCCTTGCACTCTTCCCAGTAGGTGTCCACGGTATAGGTGGTGAAATCCTTGGGCTCATACGCCATCATGCTGACGTTGGAGCGGTCGGTTTCGGACACGTAGACCAGATTCTGACCATTGCTCACGTCGCGAATCCAATCCTTGGGCGCATAAAAGCGGTAGGCTACCTCGTTGTCCGATACAAGCTTCATGCCCTCGGGCGGAGTGACATCGTCGGGGATCTTGCGGGTGTCCTCGGCTTCAAAGGGGAAGGACTCGAAGGTGATCTCCTCCAGAATGCCGTCCACGATGCTGAGGTTGCCGTCAAACAGGTCGGCAGGGGCGGTGTAAGTAAAGAGATAGCAGCGCTCCTTGACCACGGTCAGCACCTGACGGAAGCGGAGATCCTTGTCGCTTACCGTCGCCACGTAGGTGATGTCCTTGGCACGATAGCCCGAGAGGGTGCTGTCAAAGGACTTTTCCTGCTTGAAGTCCTCCAGATGGGCAAGGGACGCCAGATGATCCTCCGTAAATTGAGCAAGAACGGTGGCGTCACTGTCCGCGTCGGGAGTAAAGTCTACCTGTGTCATGGTGACCATGATCTCGGCTGAGGACGTGAGGAATGCCCCAGAGATGCCGCTCTCGGTATTGACAGTCCATTGGGTAGGGACAAAAAGGCGGAAGTATTCCCCGCCACAGGTGGCATACTGGTAGCCCTCGGGCACCTCGGTCGTCGCGGCGCAGGACGGAAGCATACTGCCAAGAAGAAGGGCGGTGAGCAGGGTACAGAGCAGACGGACAAGAGTAGGCTGTTTCATGGTTTTCTCCTATGTTTTATGATAGCAGGTATATGATATACGATAATGATGAAGCGAATATGAATCATACGGTGATACTCTGTTATAGTATAGCATAGAATCGGAAATTTCGCAAGAGGGAATGCGGAATTTTCTTGAGGAGCAGGCAAAAAGAGGATATCCCGCTATGGGATATCCTCTTTGGGAAACAGGAATGGTTTAAGGAACAAGATCACCATCGGCACAATGGATGGTAGCGGAAAAGAAAACGTCATTATCCTGTGTAATTACGATCGCAGTCCATTGTTCTTTGGTACCGGAATAATTAATATCGGTAAGCTTGGGGCATTCCCCAAAGGCGGAACGCCCTATAAAACTCACATGGTCGCCCATGGTCAAGCTTTGAAGTTTTGGGCATCCGTAAAACGCAATCTCGTCTATAAAAGTCACCTGATTTCCCAAGGTCAAGCTTTGGAGTTTTTCGCAACCTGCCAATGTACACGGTGGAATCTCGGTTACCATTTCCGGAATGACCATACTCGTCAAGCCTTTACAATTCTCGAATGCGGAAGCTCCAATCGTGTGCACACGATCGGGAAGAAGGACGGTCTGTAAATTACCGCAATTTTTAAACGCAGTATGTCCTATAATTTCACAAATACTGTTTTCTTCAAATTCCACACTCGTTACATTGGATTCTTCAAATGCATACATTGGAATTTCCATAACATTTTTCCCAATTATCACCTTTTGGGCATTGAACATCAAATATTTGTAATGATTGTACTCCGCCGAATTATTTATCATTCTTTCTGCGGAAACTGCATCATAATAAAGTTCGCCAACATCGTCACATATCTCCATTCCCAAACTCGTCACGTGCTCTGAAATCGTTAAGCTTGACAAATGACACCCATAGAATGCCCCATGACCGATAGTCGTTATGCTCTCCGGAATGGTGATATTTGTCAGTGTAGTGCATCCTTTAAATGCGTTCTCGCCAATCTCGGTCACGCTGCCGTCATCGGGAATCACACTGTTTTGGCAGCCGGAAATCAAGGTTTTCTCTTTAATTAAGCAATTCCCCATGCTGCGATAAAATCGATTATCTTTTTCAACCGTGATCATCATCAAAGAGGGGCAGCAGCCTAAGACCCGCTTTCCAATATTTTTAACACCGGCGGGAATATTGATACTAACAAGGCTCGTACACTCATAAAAAGCCCCATTGCCAATGTCCGTAACACTATTGGGAATATTGACCTCTGTCAGGTTCTGACAATCCAAGAATGCACTATCACCAATACTTTTCACGCGATCCGGAATCGTAAATTCAACGAGACCACCGCAGTGCGCGAATGCAGCCACGCCAATGGCTTGCACAGTGCGCGGAATCGTGATCTCTTTTAGTGCACTGCAATTCCAAAACGTATAATCCTCAATTTTCGTTATGCTGCCAAGAATAGTCACACTTGCCAGATGAGAACACAAAGCAAATGCATGGTCTCCTACACTTGTAACGCTATCAGGAATGACGATCTTTTCAAGCGCACTGCCCCTAAACGCACAACGACAGATGTCTGTAACACTATCCGGAATCATCACTTCTTTAAGAGAATAACAGTTTTCAAATGCAGACTCACCAATGACTTTAACAGATTTCGGAATGGTTATTTCTTTTAGTGATTTGCAGCCCCAAAAAGTTTCTTTCATGATTCGCTCCAAGCCCATTTTAATGGTCACACTCGTGAGACCGGAGCACTCGAAGAAAGCGCCATTGGCGACGTTCCGGACGCTGTGGGGAATCACGATCTCCGTGAGGGATTGACAATTAGCGAAAGCGCCGCTACCAATCTTTGTGACACGGTCCGGGATCGTAAAGTTTTTTAGGGCGTAACAGTCTCTGAAAGCATCCTGTTGAATCTCGGTAACGTATTCGCCCAGCGTTACGCTTGTAAGCTGAGTACAGTTTTGAAAGGTACCGAAAGAGATCACCGTGACACCACTCGGCAACACGATCTCCGTAAGGGCGGTGCAATGGGCAAAGGCACCGTCTCCCAAACGCGTTACACCGCTCCCGATGGTCACAGATTGGAGGCGTTCGCAGTCTTGAAATGCCGCGACTTCGATATTCTCAACACTGTCCGGAATCACAAGGCTTTCAAGGTTGACACATTCGTAGAAAGCTTTTGCGCCAATACCGGTCAAGCCGTCGGGCAAGGTGACTTGCTTCAAATTGCAGCATCCACTGAACGCGTTCCCTTCAATGAACGTAACAGGTATACCTTCGTAAACAGCAGGGATCACCAGCTTCGTCAGATCTTCTTTCAGGTTTTCGTCATCAGTAAAGCTTACGCTATAGGCTTTTCCTGCATGATTCAATCTAAACTGAAGTCCTTCTACCAGCCCCTCTCCCTCGGCGGTGATTTCTTCGTCTGTGTTTTTTTCATCCGTGGTTTCCGAAACTCCCGTATCCTGCGTAGCAGGTAGTTTGCTCACGTCCTGATCAGGATTCGTCTGTGGGACTTTCTCTTGGGCATCCCCATGACAGCCTGCCAACAAACACGCTAAAGTCACAAGGCAAAGACATACTGCTATGAGCTGCTTGAACGATGTCATCAATGTATACCTCCGCTTATTGAATATCAGAATCAGTTATCGCGCTCTCTCAGCATGGCCTCGGCGGCGGCGAGGATGCCCAGCTTACCGCTCTCGTAGGTGAGTCCGCCTTGGAAGAAGACGGTATAGGGGGGACGCATGGGACCGTCGGCGGACAGCTCGATGGAAGAGCCTTGGGTGAAAGCACCCGCCGCCATGATGACGGGATCGCCGTAGCCGGGCATCGCCCAAGGCTCGGGAGTCACGTGGGAATCCACGGGGGAAGCAGACTGGATACCGCGGCAGAAGGCGCAGAGCAGCTCGCCCTTGCCCGTGATGACCGACTGGATGATGTCGTGTCTCTCCTCGTTCCAGCGAGGTTCTACGGTGTAGCCCAGCGCCTCGAACATATACGCCGCCAGATGGGCGGTCTTGAGTGCCTGAGCGGTGGTATGAGGGGCGTAGAACAGACCCTTGTAGAAAGACTTATTGTGTCCGAAGGTGGCGCCCACTTCCCCGCCCACGCCCACAGAAGTGAGACGGTAGGAGCAAAGCTCCACGGCGCGCTTGGTGCCCGCGAGATATCCGCCGGTCTCTGCCATGCCGCCGCCGGGGTTCTTGATCAGCGAGCCGATGATGAGGTCAGCACCCACGGCGGTAGGCTCGACCGTCTCCACGAACTCGCCGTAGCAGTTGTCCACCACCTCGTAGGTGTCGGGAGAATTTACTTTGACGAACTTCACCATCTCACCGATTTCAGCCACCGACAGGGTCTTGCGGTTGAGGTAGCCCTTGGAGCGTTGGATGAAGACCATCTTGAGGCGGCTGCCGTAGGTATTCATCTTGTCCTTCACGGTATCGAAGTCGAACTGACCGTCGGGCTTGAGGTCTACCACGTCGTAGTCGGTGCCGAAGTCCTTGAGGGAGCCGTTGCCCGCCTCCCCCGAGATGCCGATGACCTCCTCTAAGGTGTCGTAGGGCTTGCCTGCCACCGACAGCATCACGTCACCCGGACGGAGGATGCCGAAAAGACCGATGCACAGGGCGTGGGTGCCGCTGACGATCTGATGGCGCACGATGGCGGCCTCAGCCCCCATGACCTCCGCCCAGATCTCGTCCAGCACGTCACGGCCGCGGTCGTCGTAGCCGTAGCCGCTGGTGCCATCGAACATGGTCATGGCCACGCGATGCTCGCGGAAGGCGTCCATGACCTTTTGGGTGTTCTCAAAGGACACGCGGTCAATGTGGGCAAAGTGGGGAGCAAGGGCGATCTCCGCCTCGGCGGCAAGGGTGAGAATTTTATCTGAAAACTGCATGATATGTATTCCTTTTTGTTTTTATTTGAGTCGGTAGAGAAAACCGCCTCCAAAGCCTTCAAAACCGTGTTAGTTGAAGGTTTTGGAAGGGGTTTCAGGGGGAACTTTTTTCAAAAAGTTCCCCCTGAACGCGTCCCTTACTTCGCAAGCCAAGCCACGGTCAGGTCAACGCAGGCCTCGGCGTCGTTGAGATCCAGCATTTCCACGCCCGAGTGGATGTAGCGGGTGGGGATGGACAGGGCGGCGGCACGGCAGCCTGCGCCCGTCATCTGCATAGAGGAGGTGTCGGTACCGCCTGCCAGGAGGATCTCAAACTGGTGCTTGATGTCCTTCTCCTTGGCGACGGCTGCCAGCTCGTCCACCAGCTCGCGGTCACAGAGGACGGAGGAATCCTTGATCTTGATGGCGGCACCGCCGCCTACGGAGCAGGCCATGGGTTTGGCACCCACGGCGTCGCCCGTGCCCGTCACGTCATAGGCCAGACCGATGTCGGGCATGATGCCGTAGGTTGCGGTCTTGGAGCCGCGGACGCCCACTTCCTCCTGGACGGAGAAGACGAAGTATACGTCGTCGGCGCAGGGGGTCTCGGTCAGCTTCTCAGCGATCTTGATGAGGACGGCACAGCCCACGCGGTCGTCCAGAGGTCTGCCTGCGATGCGGCGGCCGAGGAGACGGGTAAAGCCACCCTCCAGGGCGCAGTAGTCGCCGATCTTGACCTTTCTCTCGGCTTCCTTCTTGTCCTTGGCACCGATGTCAATGAGGAGCTTGTCCACCTTCAGATCAGCGGGGGCAACGCCGCCCTCGGGCACCATGATACCCTTGACGCCGTTTCCGAAGGTGACGTTCGCAAAGGCGGCGGCCACGGGGTTGATGCCGCCGATGGGAGCGACACGGACAAAGCCGTTGTCATCCACGTGGGTGACCAGGAAGCCGATCTCGTCCATGTGGGCGCAGAGCATGATCTTCTTGGGGGTCTCGGACGTACCCTTCTTGTAGGCGATGAGGTTGCCCATGGCGTCCGACCAGACCTTGTCGGTGTTGGGCGCGATGAGGGGGAGGATCTTATCGGAAACGGCCTTCTCGTAGCCCGAGATGGCGCGGGGAGAAGTGAGTGCTTTCATTAAGTTCAGCATGGTTTTGTTACCTTTCGTTTTGATTATTTTTTATGATACGGGAGGTAAATTGTTGTTTAGCGGGGTACGCTTGGAGGAACCTTCTTTCAAGAAGGTTCCTCCAAACCACCTCCAAGAACTTTCAAAAAAGAAAAATAGCATTGATGAATATATGTTTTTTGAAAAGTTTTTGGAGTTCCAAGAACCTTTTTTCAAAAAGGTTCTTGGTGGGGTCCAGGGGCGATGCCCCTGGTAAACTACAATTTACAGGTGTGGTCTTAGTTCAATTTCCACTCGCGGAGCATGGCGATCACAAGATCGCGGTAGGCCTCGTAGTCCTCGAAGGTGCTGACGTTGGAGGCGGAGTGGATATATCTGGTGGGCAGGGACAGACCCAGCACGCGGACACCCGTAAGGCTCCGCTGGATGACGCGAGCATCGTTGGCGCCTGAGGTGTACTGCTTGATCTGGCACTTGATTCCATGATCCTCTCCGGTTTGCAGCGCGTAGTTGACAAAGGCACGGTCGTAAATGGTGCCGCCGTCCACCAGGGAGATAACACCGCCGCCGCCCAGCGCGGACACGCGGGGAGGACCGCTGACGCCGGGCAAGTCATTGATGGCGGTGGCTTCCATGATGATGGCATAGTCGGGAGCTACGGTATGAGCAGCCACCACCGCGCCCGAGATACCGATCTCCTCGCAGCGAGTGAAGGCAAAGTAGACGTCAAAGGGCAGATCGAACGCCGAGTTCTTGAGCCAGCGCATGATCTCAATGAGGGCGGCGCAACCGCAACGGTCGTCCAGCGCTTTGCCCTTCATAAATTTCCCCTCCTCACCGAAGGTAACAAAATCCGAGGTGAAGGTGGCGCAGTCGCCAACAGAGACATAGGTCTCGGCGTCTTCCTTGTCCAGCGCGCCGATATCAATATAGAGCTTGTCCGCGGGCGTGACCTTGGTGCGTTCCTCGGCGGTCTGCATATGGATGGCTTTAGAGGCGACGACACCGGGGATGACCTTGTCATCCTTGCCGTAGACGGTCACGCTTCTGCCGCACAGCACACGGGGGTCGATGCCGCCCAGCGTACCGAATTTCAGGTAACCCTCTTGGGTGATCTCACGGATCATAAACCCCACTTCATCCATGTGGGCGGAGAGCATGAGTCTTTTGGGGGCTTCGGGATGGTAGTCCATACCTCTGCCACAGACCTTGGCGATGAGGTTGCCCACGCGATCCTCACAGTAGCCGTCGCAATCTCCTTCAATCTGTTCGGCGATCAGGTTGCGTACCACGTCCTCGCGCCCCGTGGGTCCAAAGGCGAGAGACAGGTGTCTGATCAATTCAATACCATTGTATTTCATCTTGTATACACCTCCGCGATCTTATTGGATGTGACGAAAGCCTTGGTCAGGTTGCCCAGCGCCTCGCAATCCTTGAGGCTGACAACCTCGGCGTTGGAGTGCATACTCTTCAGGGGGAGACTGCACAGCACGGTGGGGATACCGTCAGCCACCAGACCCAACACATTGGCGTTGGTGCCTGTGCTGCCGGGGCAGGCTTGGACGGTATAAGGGATCTCACCCTCGTCGCACAGATCCCTCACCATGAGGGTCAGGTTGCGGTCGGTGGCGGCGGCGATCTCAACCACAACGCCGCTGTCAAAGGGCGAGAGGTTGCGGTCTTTGACCTCAGGGACAGCCGCGTGGGTCACGTCCATGATAAGGGCGTAATCGGGTCGGATGCCAAAGGCGGCCATTGCCGCGCCGCGGCAGCCCACTTCCTCCTCGGCGGAGAACAGGAAGCACACGTCGCCCGCCAGCTCGTTTGCGGGAATATCGGACAGCGCCCAAACCACGCAAGCGCCGCACGCCTTGTCGTCAAAGGCTTTGCCGTAGATGCGGTCGTTCAGAAGCTCGCCGTAGACGGGCTTGAAGCCCACGGGTGTCCCCAGAGAAACCAGCGCTTCCAGGGCGTCCTTGGTGTAGCCCGTGTCGATATAGAGCTGATCCATGGGGGAAAGCTTATCACTCTCTCCGGGTTTTCTGAAATGGGGCGGAGTGGAGGTGAAGACACCATAAACAGGCTCTTTGCCATGGATGATGACCTCGCCCGCCTGCAAAATTCGAGTGTCCACGCCACCCACGTTGGTAACGGTGACAAAGCCGCCCTCCTTGATGCCTGTGACCATCATGCCGATCTCGTCAAAATGGGTATCAAGGAGAATCATGGGCGCGTTGTCCCGCCCACATTTCTTGATGAACAGGTGGTTACCCATAGGATCGACCCGATGCTCGTCAAACACCGAGCCTACGATGGCGTCCAGTTCCTTGGAAGCCACTTTCTCGTTGCCGCTGACCGACATCAGTCCGCACAGCGACAGAATGGTTTCTTTGAGATTCATGTATTTTTGTCCTTTCTGGAGTTTTTTGTTTTGAAGTTTTATAAATAACGGTAAATTGTTGTTTAGCGTTGTTGCGCCTTGCCTTGAAACAGTCATCCTGAGCGAGGGCGATGCCCGAGTCGAAGGATCTCGCAGGAAACAAAAACCTTTTATGACAACGATTTTTTGCTGGAATCAAGAGATCCTTCGGCGCGGCCAGCGGCCTTGCTCAGGATGACAGCGCGCGGTGGTCGCTCCGCTAAACAACAATTTATATGCTAAACTGCCCCTCGCGGGATATGTTTCACACGAGTTGCACATCCTCGGTATTGGCAGGTGGGCGAAGCCCATAGCAATGCCTCCCCCTTTGGGGGAGGTGGCACGCTTCATGCGTGACGGAGAGGGTATTTAGCGGCATTTCGCGTTTTTACCCTCTCACCCGCCCGTCGCAAAGCTGGGCGGGAGCTCTCCCAGAGGGAGAGCCTTTCTTCGTGCCTCCGCCGCTAAACAACAATTTATA
>JAZSFA010000011.1:0-9261 GCA_045531965.1 Eubacteriales bacterium | reverse complement strand
CAAAATCAAGTTGATAGCAATTATGTTTTTCGAAAATCTTTCTTGCGGCTTCCGCCGCGCGCCGAGGCGCTCCCGGCCGCCCTCGGCACTGCCGGCCTCCTAAGTGAGGTGCAGGGGCTACGCCCCTGCACTCCTTCAGCCCGATAAACAACAATTTACGCACCACCGCCCCACATCAAAAGAAAAGCAACTGAAAGGAACATCCCATGGAAGATAAAAATAACCTCCTTGAAAACACCCCCGCCCTGCCCACCGATGAAAAGAAGATCGTGGACACCACTGCTGAAAACAGCAAAAAATGGACACTTCCCGCCTTCAAGGTCTCGAGCGTGTTCTCCTCCCACATGGTGCTACAGAGAGAGAAGCCCATCAAGATTTGGGGCTTTTCCGACACCCCAAAGAGCCGTGTCAGCGGATGCTTTGACGGCGAGACCGTGGTTACCGAGGTGGGTGATGACGGTCACTGGGCGCTGACCTTCTCCCCACGCCCCTACAACCGTGAGGGTCAGCCCTTGGTCATCGCTGACGACAGAGGGCATCAGACGGTCATGGAGGACATCCTCATCGGTGATGTGTGGCTCATCGGCGGTCAGTCCAACGCCGAGCTGAACCTGGATCCTTGCATGACCCTCACCCCCAGCATGGAATTCTACGAGGACGAACCCATCCGTCTCTTTACCCAGACCCAAGCCTTTGTCTATACCAATCAGGACTACTGCCTTGAGCCTCAGCCCGATATCATCAACCCCGAATGGTGCTGGAAGCGTCCCAACGAGACCGCCGCCCGCGCCTTCTCCGCCATGGGCTTCTACTTTGCCCGTGAGGTATCCAAGTACGTAGACGCCCCCCTGGGCATGGTCATGATGGCCGCAGGCGGCGCCTGCATCCGCGAGCTGCTTCCCGAAAATCTCGCCCACGGAGAAGGCTACTTCTTCGGTGCCAACGTCCGTGAGTCGGGCTACTACAACACCCTCATCCATCCCTTCTGCGGTCTGCCCTGCAAGGGTATGCTGTTCTTCCAAGGGGAGAGCGAGGGCGGCGACCGAAATTTGGCGGAAAAGTATACCTACGAATTGGCGCTTCTGGTGGCGGACGAACGCCAACGCTTTGGCTTTGAGTTCCCCTTCTACAACGTCCAGTTATCCAACTATCGCTCCGAGGGCGCTCAGTTCTTCCCTTGGCACGATATCATCCGTGTGAAGCAGTACGAGGCGCTGTCGGTGATCCCCAATTCTACCCTCACCGTGGATATGGACCTGGGCTCTCCCGAGGATTGGCCCGACTGGGCGCACTCCCCCCGCAAGCTGGAGCTTGCCGAGCGTCTGGCGGAGCTGGCATTGGCAAGAGAATACAACGTGAAAAACGAGCGGGAGGTGTCCTCCCCTACCCCCGCCGAGGTGTTTTTGTCGGCGGACGGCACCAAGATCGTGGTGGAATTTTCTAACGTGGGTCAAGGACTCATCGTGTCGGGTCAGGCGCCCGTGGAAAGCCTCGGCAAAGAGGTGGAGGGCTTCTCGGTGGGAGATTACGAACACCGTACCCCCGCCAAAGCCACCATTACCTCCCGTTGCGCCGTCACCGTAGAGGTGCCCGAGGGCGTGGAGCCCACCCATATCAATTACGCCTACTTCCTCACTGTGACCCCCGAAAATACCAACCTCCGCGGCGGCAATAACCTGCCCTCCCCCGCGTTTTCCATCCCTTTGAAGTGATCATAATCCGCAGAATTATGTCGATTCCGCGGAGTATATGTCTATTCAATTCATTTACCATTAGCAGTTTATTCAAGTGTAAGCCACTATTTGTTGATATAATCAATGTAAAGCAACTGATCAACAGAATAGCGAGGAAGATCAATAATGTATATTTTTACTATTTTGTGTGGGAAAATCAATCGTCCTCATATTGGCGTGGCATGCTGATCTCGGAACTGAAAGCGTTATCAGCGTGTTCACGCTACATTATCCCAAAAGATGATGATATGCACATATAATTTGGAGGATCATATGAGAAAAAACACAAACTTTTACTATCATTCTTTTTGATTTTCGCTCTGCTTTTACAGGTATGTACCGTATATGCCTCTGAGGGAAGATCGGAAGTGTCAGATACCTTACTTTCAGGCACATTGTCTACTGAAACCTCCAGGACTTCCACGAGTACCGGAGTCATTATCGGTTTAAAAAGTGGCAGCAGCTATCATATCATGAACGCAGGAGCAAAAAAGCTGTTGGCAACGCGGTTATCATCCGACACAGATGGCAATGCCATCTGTATGCGGGACAGATTTGAATAAACGTTATTTAAGGAGGCTTACATGAAAAAGTATAACAGAATGATAACATCGAGCCTTTTGTCTCTCATGCTACTTTTTTCGATAAGCTGTCAAGCTGTGCCTGTATCCCCCTCCGTCGATGCAGCCGGGGATACAGCCTCTGATCATGTCGAAGCAAATCCGGGTGAGATGACTACAGAAGCAGATGACAACTTGCCGTCTGCCTCGCCTTCGCAAGTGATCTATTTGTCCGGTTCGTATTCTCCGGGTAATTATACGGGGCTTAACAAAGCGGATTTCGAATTTCAATCTTCACAAGATCTCCTCGTTTATTTTAACAGTCGGGAAGAACAAACAGTGAAGGAAAATATGCCAAGCACATCGATTCAGCTTGATGGCACGCTCATCAACGGAAGCTATACAAAAACCATGGTGTGTACCGAGATCAAAGACGATAACCCCCAAATGGCACGTTTAAAGGAGGGAGATATATATACCGGCACGGTCAACGGTCAAACCGTGGAATACATCTTCCGCAGCGGTACAAACGAGCTGATCCGATATTATAAGCACAAATCAGCCTCGAATCATACTGCCAAGGAGACGTTTACAAGTGAAATGGCAACGGCAAAAGCTCATGAACTGATTCTTTCTCTGTATGGGCAGGAAACAGTAGATCAGTATATTCATGCACAGACATCCTTTGACGATCAATCCTGCCGTTACAGTGTTGCCTATGTTCGCTTATGCCATGGCTATTTGACCGAAGATCAGATTTTCGTATATTATTCTCAAAACGGAGATCTGTCTTCTATTGTTGCCATCAGAAAAGGATATGTTGATGTTTATGAAGATCGTTTGACCCCTGAGATGCTTGCCAAAGCTGAGGCAACACTCAGGTCGGCAGTAACGGAAGGAACCTTCTGCGGAACAATGATCGTGCTGGGATCTGATGGAAAATGCTATTTACAAGCGACTGCATTGGTTGAAAAAGAAAGAACATATTGGTTTTCTACAGATGATTCTTCAACCACGCCCCCCGTTTACGAAGATAAAATTTTATTATTTGTACCTCTTGGAGAATAACACTTATCCTGCTCTTATCGGGCACACTTCCCCCGAAAATACCAACCTCCGCTGCGGCAATAACCTGCCCGTCCCCGCGTTTTCCATCCCTTTGAAGTGATATCAAAATCAAAGCCCCGCACCGTAAAGCGTGTATCACGCCTTGGTGCGGGGTTTCTTTTTCGTTTTACGGTGTCCCGTTATTTTTTGACCGCCATGAGACCGTCCAGATACCCGCAAGCGTCAAAGGGCTCGAGGGGTGTGTCGGATTTCAGATACAAGGGATGGTGAGGGTGTCCCTTCACCGACAGAGGTCCTGCGTGGAGCCACACCGCCCCCGCCGACTGACCGATCTCGGTCATCTCACGGACGCAATCAGCGAGATAGCCCCGCTTTTCAATGATACTGCCCCATGCCGCCCACACAGCGGGTCTTTCCCCCGCGATGGACAAGAGATAGCGGAACGCCTTCATGTTCTCATTGTGCAGCCATTCGTTGCGCGCCTTTTCCATGTCGTCGGGGCGGGTGGCACGCTGGGCATAGACGTTGAACATGAGGAAGGAATCGTAGCCGTTGGCAAGTGCGATCCGCTGGGCAGATTTCAGGGTGGGGTCAAGATTGTCGGGAGCGGCGGTGGAGGGATTGATGCCGATGCAAATGACGGGCTTTTTCCCTCTCGTGCCTAATATGTAACGATACTCGTCGTAGCGGTTGGGGACGTAGAGCCATTTGTTCACGTCGTAATCGGGATGAGGGAGAAGCCCCTCGGCAAGGGCGTCGTCAAAGGGGAGGACGTCGATAAAGGTTGTGGGGGAGGTGGGAATGTGCATGGGAATCTCCTTAAAACTTACAAAATGTTACCGTTTTTTGAGTCAGATTGACATAACAGGCTTTATAGCCGATTTCCAGCCAAACACATTGGGAATGCTTTTGATCACTTCCCCACCATGCATTGTGTTTATAGGCAGAAACCGGAAGAGGTTTTTCCATGATATTTTCGATACCATCAAAGGTTAAAGTGAGCTCATCTTCTCCGCGATTTTGGAGATAATCAGCCAATTTCATGTCATCTTCTCTATAATTCATTTCAATCATTTTTCCCTTTTCAGAAGTTTTTGAAGGGTCAAGGGAAACTTTTTTCAAAAAGTTTCCCATGCGTACTCCTCGTACTCCTCGTACTCCTCGTACTCCTCGTACGCCCCCTCAGAACTGCATGGTCATCTGATCGGTCTCGTTCACGCCGTCGAGGACGTGGTTCTGACGCAAGGTCTCGATGACCGACTTGGTGAGCTTTGCGCGGTTTTGAAGATCCTCCACAGAGAAGAAAGGCTCCTGTTCACGGGCAGCCACGATGTTGGCGGCGGCATTTTCACCCACACCCGCCAGCGCCGAGAAGGGGAGACGAATCTTACCGTCCTCAGGCAGATACTCCACGTCGCTGGACTTTTCCAAATCCACGGGGAGGAAGCGGATACCGCGGGCATACGCCTCGTTGACCAGCTGAAGAACGGGCAAACTTTGCTGTTCCTTGGGAGAAGCCTCCCCCTTGTTGGCGCGGTCGTTGATGTCCTTGATGTAGGCAGCCACAGCCCCCTTGCCCTTCAGCACCAGCTCACCGTCAAAGCCCAAGGGCTTGACTGTGAACATGGCACAGTAGAACGCCAGGGGAATGTGTACCTTGTACCATCCCAAGCGGATAGCAGACATATCGTAAGCCGCGGCGTGCGCCTTGGGGAACATGTACTTGATCTTCTTGCAGGAGGCGATGTACCAGTCAGGTACGTTCGCTTCGCGCATTTCTGCCTCAAATTCAGGAGTCAGTCCCTTGCCCTTACGTACCATTTCCATGATCTTGAAGGCGTGGGACTTCTCCACACCGTAGCGGATCAGCGCCAGCATGATGTCGTCTCGGGTACCGATAACCTCAGAAATGGTGCAGGTGCCGTCCTTGATCAGCTCCTGAGCGTTGTTCGTCCATACGTCGGTACCGTGAGACAGTCCCGAAATCTGTAAGAGGTCGGAGAAGGTCTGAGGCTTACATTCCTCCAGCATTTTCACCACGAAGTTGGTGCCCAGCTCAGGGAGACCAAGCGTGCCTAAGGGACAGCCAATCTCATCGGGTGTCGCGCCTAAAGGCTTGGTGCCCAGGAACAGGTCGTAAATGGAACGGTCGTTCATGGGGACGTCCAACACCGAGGTGTCGGAATACTTCTCCAGATACTTGTACTTGGTGGGCATATCGTGTCCCAACTCGTCCAGCTTGAGCAGGGTGTCGTGGAGATATTCAAAGGTAAAGTGGGTGGTGACGATGTCGGAATGGGGATCGTCCGCAGGGTGCTGCACAGGGCAGAAATCGTAGATCTCCAAATGCTTGGGCACAACCACGATACCGCCGGGGTGCTGACCCGTGGTGCGCTTGACACCCACACAATGGGCGGAAAGACGGTTGACCTCGGCGCGGTTTACGCTGATGCCCTTCCCTTCCAGATACTTCATGACAAATCCGAAGGCGGTCTTCTCAGCGACACCGCCAATGGTACCCGCACGGAACACGTTCTCCGCACCAAACAGCTCCTCGGTGTATTTATGTACCTTACCCTGCACTTCTCCCGAGAAGTTCAGGTCGATATCGGGGGACTTGTCGCCGTAGAACCCAAGGAAGGTCTCAAAAGGAATGTCGTGACCGTCGTAGTTCAGCTTGCGACCGCAGTTGGGACAGACCTTGTCGGGCAGGTCGAAGCCCGAGAAGACCCCCAACTCCTTGGCTGTCTCAAAGTCGGAATACTTGCAGTCAGGACACCAGTAGTGGGGTGGCAAGGGGTTCACCTCTGAGATCCCCGCCAAGTTGGCAACCACAGAAGAACCTACCGATCCTCGGGAGCCTACCAGATAACCTTGAGATTCGGAGTAAGCCACCAGCTTTTGGGCGATCATATACAAAACCGCAAAGCCGTTTTTGATGATGGAAGGCAACTCACGCTCCAGTCTGTCCTGGACAATCGCGGGCAGAGGATCGCCGTAACGGGACTTCGCCGTCTCGTAGCAGATGCGCTCCAAATCCTCGTTGGCACCTTCCATAGAGGGGTTGAAGGTGCCCTTGGGGAAGGGGCGGATGTCCGGCTCGATCATGTCGGCGATCATGTTGGTGTTCTCTACCACCACCTCATACGCTTTGTCTTCACCTAGATAGGCAAACTCCGCGAGCATTTCTTCGGTGGTGCGGAAATACAGCCCTACTTCCCTGTCATAGTCCTTGAACTTCATCCCCGCCATGAGAATCTGACGGTAGATCTCGTCCTCGGGATTCATAAAGTGGGCGTCACAGGTCGCCACCACGGGAATGTTCAACTTCTCGCCCAACGCCACCACGCGGCGATTCAGGTTGCGAAGATCCTCGTCGTCCTTCGCCTTGCCCTCGGAAATCAGGAAACGGTTGTTGCAGATGGGCTGGATTTCCAGATAGTCGTAAAAGCCGGCGATCTCCTCGATCTCCGCCTCGGACTTGTTATCAATGATGGCGCGCATCAGCTCTCCCGCCTCGCAGGCAGAACCCACGATCAGACCTTCGCGGTACTTTTCCAGCTCAGTCTTTGGGATACGGGGCTGCTTGTGGAAGTGGTTCAGATAGCTGAAGGACACCAGCTTATACAGGTTTTTCAGTCCCACCTTGTTCTTTACCAACAGGATCTGGTGGTAGGTGGGCAGCTTCAAAGGATCCGTCTTTTCAGACATTTCGCGGGACAGCATATCAAAGGAGCGGATGTCCTGCTCGTGAAGATCCTCGATCATGCAGAAGTAGATCTTCGCCAGCACCTCCGCGTCGTCACAGGCACGGTGATGGTTAAAATCCCCCAGTCCATACCGATCCACCAGCTTGTCCAGCTTGTAGCTCTTCATATCAGGCAGAAGGAAACGCGCCAGCGCCAGCGTATCCAGATAGGGATTGTCGAAGGGCATTCCCGAGCGCAAAGCGGCGGCACGGATAAAGCCCGTGTCGAAATCGGCGTTGTGGGCGATGAGCAGAACCTCCCGCCCGTCCTCGTCCTTGCCGAGGAAATCAAAGAACTGTCTGAGGGCTTCCGCCTCCTTGGGCGCGCCCTTCACCATCTCATCGGTAATGCCCGTCAGCCGCACGATCTCCTCGGGGATGGGCTCTTCGGGATCAACGAAGATGTTGAAGCGATCCAGCACCTTGCCGTCTCTGATCTTGACGGCGCCGATCTCGGTGATACGGCAGTTCTGCACAGACAGACCCGTGGTCTCCAGGTCGAAGACCACCGAGGTCTTCTCAAAATGACCGGGACAGTTGCCGTACACGGCGCTGGCAGTGTTGTTGACGAAATACCCCTCCATGCCCCAGATCACCTTCTGACCGATCTTCTCGGCGGCGAGCATGGCATCCTGATACGCCTGTACGTTACCGTGATCCGTGATGGCGACAGCGGGATGTCCCCACTTGTTTGCTTGCTTTACCAGATCCGCCGGGGGAATGATGGCGTCCATGGAGGACATTTGGGTATGGATGTGCAACTCCACCCGCTTCTTTTCAGCTTTATCACGGCGAGCCACCTTCTTGATCTTGGCAATGGCGTTGTGGTACAGCAAGAGGTCGGGACCTTCGGTGCGGTCTCGCTTGACCTCCCGTTTGGTGTAGCCCTTGACCGCCAGCACCTCGCCATTTTTGACAATCCCGCCAAGCATATCCGCATCCTCGGGCAACAGTCCGTAAGCGCGGCACTCAATAGAGGCGCTGTTGTCGGTGAGATAAAAGGTGACGTTAAACTTGTCTCCCGTGCGGTTGGCTTCCTTGGTAAAGCCGAAGACTTCACCCAGCACCACCAGCCCTCTTTGAGGCTTGTCGATGGCGACAATGGGGGTGGGCGAGATGTCAAACTCTCCGCCCAGGGCAAACTCGGGGGAGGACAGGTCAAAGGTCATAAAGCCGATCCTGCAAAGACCGTCCTCCACCACCGCCTCCTTGGAGACAGAGGGGGACCCTTCAAAAAGCGTCGCCACGCGAGGCAAAATCTCCTCCTTGGGGGCGGGCGCCGCAGCCTCCTTGGAGTCTTGCTGACGGTTATTCAGGCTTTGCTCATAAGCTTTTTCGGCGGCGGACAGTTCTCGGTCCATGGCTTCCAGCCGCGCCTGCTGCCTCTGATCCACAGGGTTCTGCATATCCTCGGAATGGCGGATATCCACGCTGACGGTCAGTCCGAACTCGCTGTAGATGATGCGGCTGATGATGTCCTGGGTGCAGGCATTGATGAGCAGTTCCACCCCTTCGCGGACAAAGGGGATCTCAATGAGCAAAAGCGTATCGGTCAGGGTGGCGCGGTAATGGGAGAAAAAGCCCTTGGCAACCGTCCCCACCCGCTCGGCTTCCTTCAAAATCTCGGGAATATACGCCTCGCCAAACAGCGCGGGGTCATAGTGGGGGAGGAACTTGACGTACTGCAAGTCATACGCCGAGCGAACCTCCTCCTCGATACGGTAAAGCTCCTCTTTTTTTACCAGTGCGGGAAAAGTCACGTCCAGATGGAGCAGTCTTTGCTCCTTGACCGCGCTGACACGCACGTCGGTGGCGGTCATGAGCAACTCGTAGGTCGCCCTGTCAGGAATATACTTGTAGAGAATCTGGGGTAGGGTCTTCATATCATTCTTCTCTTTTCTTTATTTATCTTGTCTCTATCTTCTTGTCTTTTTTGTAACTTGATTCTGTTTGCAGAAGGCAAAACGTCCCTCTGCGGTCATGATGGAATGCTAAACAACCATTGACCATTGTATATCCCACATGAGAGGACAGGCAGATCATCGCTACCCCTGCGGGGGCTTTTACTCGGGGAAGTTTAACGCATGCCAACTTCACGCCTCGAGGGGATGTACAGTTGTTTACCAGGGGCATCGCCCCTGGACCCCACCAT
>JAZSFA010000142.1:0-6817 GCA_045531965.1 Eubacteriales bacterium | reverse complement strand
GGCTTGCCTGCTTTGCTCATGCAAGCGATGACGAGATCGGTATCTGTGATATAGCCAAGACCTGAGATCTTGTCGATATCATCTCTTCGATACCGGGTAACACTGTAGACTACTTTTTTCATTTTGGATTACCTCCTGATTTTTTATTTTGCCTTTCGGCAGGGTCAGGGGAGCATAGGTCGGGAGCTGATCGCGTTCATTCCGAGTGAAGTGTGCAGATGTCAACGAGAAGTATTGATGACTTTCAGTACACAAAAAAATATTGCTTTTGGATATAGAAAAAACCAGGTATCGCTACCTGGCTGTTCTATATCTATTTTCATTTTTCGGTGATATTTTTTTACGTTTACATCTGCGAGACCTATGCTACACTGGACACAACGAAAGGCTAAAAAATTAGGATTATTCTCCTTAAATAAAATTACGTTCAGAAAGTCTACATGAAAGATTCATAAAAGAGTCGGCATACCCAAAGCTTGGATATGCCGAACAATTAGAATCGTATTGTAGTAGTGGCCTTTTTCATCTCAATAAATCGTATTTGTTTTTTACGCCATTTTTACGCCAAACTCATGTGAGATAGCGTTGAGAAGCATGAAATAATATAGAGGAGGGAAGTGCTAAAAAGCAAGCTGTATCAAGCATTATTGCCGTTCGGAGAAAAATATGAAGAAAATGAAATCGGCAGGTTCACCCTCGATACCTAATTTCATTTGTTTGTATTCTCCTTCGATTTTTCTTATATGACAGATGTGTATTATAGGAACGGCTTTTGCAGGCTCCCCTGTGTGCAGGTTAATGAAGACCCAATCGTGCATGACGAGTTGGGCGGTGGCGCCTGGATGTCTCTTTACAATCATATAATTGTATCATAGATTGCTTTTTTTCTCAAGGTGCTGGAGGAAACTTTTTCAAATAAAATTGTAAACTTTTTGGATTGCTCCATAACGAGCTTCTGACTGATAGCATGCGTGTCTATTGATCATGATAAAAATGTATGAGAAATATTCTTTGTTGATCAAAACGTATTGCAATATCTTTTGATTATTGTTATAATATATACCATCGGAAGATGAAGAGCAACCAGGCTTCATCCCCTTCCTGACCGCCGATGACATCGTGAAGTTGATCTGTAAAGTCTCGAAGAACGGCATTGCACCCGTCTACTCAAGCCTCCGCCGTTTTATTCTCTCGGGGGACAACCCCTTCTACTTCTCAGGTAAAAAGCTCCACAGCATCGGTCCTTCCCACTCCGAGCAATGGCTTTGTGCTGTCTATCTCGCTGGCTGTGCAGGGGCTTACCGCCAATGACCCTGCCGAAGTGAAGTAGTTGCTTTCTATAATGGTTATCTCCCATGCGGGCACCTATTTCATACACGAGAGCATCGACGCCGACAACGAATATGACTTCAGCCGCGAGCGGTTTGCCCGGGCAAATTCCATTTTTTCAGAGATGGTGCTGAAGTACGCCGGGTCTGAGTTCTGATCGGGAATTTTCAATGAGATTATTTAATGAATTTATTTTTGAAAGGATGTTTTATTATGTACAACGACATCAAAACCATCCCCTACGAGGGACCCAAGTCCAAGAACCCCTTTTCCTTCCGTTACTATGACAAGAACCGCGTAATCCATGGCAAGACCATGGCAGAGCACCTCCGCTTTGCCATGTCTTGGTGGCACACCTGCAACGCCTCGGGCACCGATATGTTCGGCGGTAACACCATGGACAAGACCTTTGGTCTTGACGGCATCGCCATGCACAAGGCCAAGGTGGACTTCGCCTTCGACCTCATGCAGAAGCTGGGCATTGAGTTTTACTGCTTCCACGACGTGGATATTGCTCCCGAGGGTGAGACCCTGGCAGAGAGCGTCAAGAATCTTGAGGTCATGACCGACTACCTGCTGGAAAAGCAAAATCAGACCGGCATCAAGCCCCTGTGGGTCACCGCCAATATGTTCGGCGACAAGATGTTTATGGCAGGTGCCGCCACCTCCCCCTCGGCTGACGTGTACGCCATCGCCGCAGGCAAGGTCAAGGCTGGCATCGACGCCGCCATCAAGCTGGGCGCACCCGGCTACGTCTTCTGGGGCGGCAGAGAAGGGTACGATACCCTCATCAACACAGACATGGCTTTGGAGCTGGACAATCTGGGTAAGTTTTTGACCCTCGCCCGTGACTACGGTCGCGCCAAAGGCTTTACGGGTGACTTCTACATCGAGCCCAAGCCCAAGGAGCCCACCAAGCACCAGTACGATTTCGACGTGGCTACCTGCGCCAATTTCCTGCGTACCTACGGCCTCATGGACGACTTCCGCATGAACATCGAGGCCAACCACGCCACCCTGGCAGGCCACACCTTCCAGCACGAGTTGCGCGTGGCTACCGTCAACGGCATCTTCGGCTCTATCGATGCCAACCAGGGCGATATGCTGCTGGGCTGGGATACCGACCAGTTCCCCACCAACGTCTACGATACTACCCTCTGTATGTACGAGGTCATCAAGGCAGGCGGCTTTGTGAACGGCGGTCTCAACTTCGACGCCAAGGCACGCCGTCAGTCCAACACCTTTGAGGATGTGCTGCTGTCCTACATCGCAGGCATGGACGCCTTCGCTCTGGGTCTCATCAAGGCTTACGCCATCATCGAGGACGGCCGCATTGACGAGTATGTGGCCAAGCGTTACGCCTCCTACACCGAAGGCATCGGCAAGGACATCCGTGAGGGCAAGGTGACCCTGGAATCCCTGGCTGCTTACGGCGCTGACCTCAAGGACGTCATGCCCGTCAGCGGCAGACAGGAGTATCTGGAGTCTGTGTTGAACGATATTCTGTTCTCGGGAGTCTGATATGAACTACTATATTGGCATCGACCTCGGGACTTCTTCCTGTAAAGGTATCCTCACAAACCGTGAGGGTACCGTTCTTGCAGAGCATAGCGTCAGCTATCCCGTCTCTACCCCTCACACCAACTGGAGCGAGCAAAATCCCGCCGATTGGTACAATGCCGCCGTTGAAATTCTGTCCGTCCTCTCCAAGGGCAGGGAAGCAGAGGTCAAGGGCATCGGTATCGCGGGACAAATGCACGGTCTGGTCATGCTGGACGAGCAGGATGAGGTCATCCGCCCCGCCATCCTTTGGAACGACGGACGGAGCGCGGAGCAGACCGCTTATCTGAACAGTCTCGGCACTCTTCCCGCCCTGACGGGCAATATCGCCTTTCCCGGCTTCACCGCTCCCAAGATCCTCTGGGTCAAGGAAAACGAGCCGGAGAATTTCAAGAGAGCCAAGAAGATCTGCCTGCCCAAGGACTACCTCGCCTACAAGCTGACGGGCGTGTTTTCCTCGGAATACTCCGATGCGGCGGGGATGCTCCTTCTGGACGTGCGAAACAAGTGCTGGTCGCCCGAGATGTGCGAGATCTGCGGTGTCACGGTGGATATGCTCCCCAAGCTCTATGAGAGCTACGAAGCCACGGGCAAGCTGAAGGCCGAGTACGGTCTTCCCAACGCCATCCTCTGCGCGGGCGCGGGGGACAACGCAGGCGCGGCCGTGGGTACGAATACCCTCCACGATGGGGATTGCAGTATCTCTCTCGGCACCAGCGGCACCGTCTTCCTGCCCTGCGACGAGTTCAACACCGCGTGCGGCACCGCCCTCCACAATTTTGCCCACGCCAACGGCAAGTTCCACCTCATGGGGTGCATCCTCTCCGCCGCCTCTTGCAATAAGTGGTGGATTCGCGATATTCTGGACACGAATTACGGTGACCCCAGCGAGCCTAAATGCGGCAAGACGGGCGTCTATTTCCTCCCCTATCTCACGGGCGAGCGTTGCCCCCACAACGACGTGAACGCCCGAGGCGCGTTCATCGGTCTGTCCATGAACACCACCCGCGAGGACATGAGCCTGGCCGTGTTGGAAGGCGTGGCCTATGCCCTCCGTGATTGCGTAGAGGCGGGCGGTGTCAAGATCGACAAAGCCGTTCTCTGCGGCGGCGGCGCAGTCAGTAAGGTCTGGCAGACCGTGCTGGCGAATATTCTCGGCGCGGATATCTACCTTACCGAGACCGAGCAAGGCCCTTCCATGGGCGGCGCGCTCTTGGCCATGACCGCCTGCGGAGAGTATGCAAGCGTCTATGAGGCTGCCGATGCTACCGTTAAGAAGACTTTGGCGGTCAAGTGTGATCCTCACCTTGTTGAGGCTTACGATCGGGGATACGCTGTGTATCGGCAGTTGTATCCGACTTTAAAGGGCGTTCAGTGTGAATAACGAAACGCCCATGATTCAGCACAGTCGAGTACAGCTTTTTTTATGTTGTCCTGAATTTTGGGACACTTTGGTAAGTTGTCCGACCTGACGACAAGTAACGACATCGCCCCATCCGCGCCGCGTTCGAGGGCCTCGGAGATTCCCTCGGGGTCAATTTCATCATCCCCGATCAGGCGCAGTTTGACACCGTCATCGGCGAGCCTCTCGTGGAGGCGTGACAGACACCGTGTAGACGTCATTTGACATAGTAAAGACCACCTCGAAAAATCGGGGTGGCCTTTCGGTAGGGAGGAGGGAATTATCTGACGTATTCGCCAAGACCGTATTCCTCCAGATACTCGTTGAAGGGGTTCATGTAATACGCTCTGTTTTTCTCGAAATCCTGCCACGCGGTGGAAATAATGGAGTATGCTCGATCCAATGCTTTTTCACATTCCTCCATATTGCCAAGCCTCTTGTAACAGGCGGCGACCCGCTGGTAGAAGCCCCAGTGGAAGGTCTGCATCCCCGCCCACAAATACTGATCGTAGACCTCATAGCCGTACTCCGTAACGAGAAAGGTCTCCAGTACGGAAAGCCCCTTACGATACCATTTCAAGGCCTCGGGGATATAATCGGCGGGGGTGTAATCGCGGAAGGTAACGTCGGGGTGGCGATCCATATTGAACCACGCGTTCCCCTCCTCAAAGCAGGCGATATACAGCATTTGCAGATGATAGCAACGAGCCCGAGCTGCACCGCTCACCTTATCCTTGGCATCCAGATGCAACGCGATGGCATCATTTTTCAAGTCAACGCTGTCGGGCAGGGTCATGAGAATGGCTTTTGCTTTGTCGTACTGTCTGCTTTTCAGATACACGGTTGCCTGCAGGATCTTCACGCTGCAAATACGAGGAAAGTCACGGCTTTCGGAAATGAGCTTTTGCGATATTTCAATGATGTCGTCCATGTGTTCCGTGTTTCCATTCTCCCGCATATCGTATTCGTAGGCGTTGATCAATTCCTCCAGAAGAGCCTCGTTGCCGGGGTAGCTTTCCAGGGCGGTAGTCATGGCTTTTGCATATCGCACAGGATCGGAATAGAAATATTCACGGGCCTCCCGAATGAAGGCCTCTACCTGCGCTGCTATGTCGGTTGCATCGAAATCGAACAGCACATCCAGACTTACCCCAAAATATCCTGCGATGGCGGGGATCATAGCTATGTCGGGGTAGGTCAGTCCCATTTCCCATTTGCTTACCGCCTGTGGTGATACAGATAATACGGATGCCAGCCCATCCTGGGTGATCCCTTTCTTCTTTCGCAGCTCGCGGATCTTGTTTCCAATGTTGATTTGTGTCATACAAAACTCCTATAACGTAATAGTTCGTGACGCGCTTCACCGATTACAGAATATCACATGATCCGTTTTCCGTCAATAACTTGATTTTTGCGAAAAAACAACTCGTGGTTGAGACGGTTGAATATCGTGGGTGCCTTGATATCCGCCGCAACAGTGAGGTGAATACTTCTGTAGAATCAGCTCTATGAATAGATCAAGACCACCTCGAAAATACGGGGTGGCCTTTTGGCATCTATTGTGTATTCAGGTGATTTTACTGCTGGCTGATAATGGAATCCGCTACCGGCGTCCACGTGAGTGCTTTCTTGATGGTATTCCAAAGGGTTCGCGCGATGACCTCCGCCCCCGCGGGGGAAGCGTGACCGCCGTCGGGACAGAAGAGATCCACCTCGGGATGAGCGTCCATCTCTGCCCACCATGCCTCACCTACACGGGACAGCATGATCCCCAGCTCATCCGAGGCCGCCTCGTAAGCGGCGTTGATCTCGTCTTGCAGGTGACGCTCGTGCTTTTGACTCCAGGTGGTGTAGAGGATGGGATAAGCCCCGCCCTCCAAGGCCAACGCCATGAGCTTTCGCAAGGATTCCACCATGTGTCCCCCGGGATCGAGGGGATGAGCGTGCTCTTGAAAAACAGCAAAATCATACCCACCGTAGCGGAGATTGAAGGGAACGTCGGGCTCGTGGACGTGCTGATGGAGTGTCCAGCCGCCGTGGGCGTTCATGGCTACCTGACAGTCAATCCCGTCGGCCGCCGCCAGCTTTTGGACAAGGTAGGGAATATCGCAGTTGTAGGTGTGGCTGTTGCCAACGAAAAGGATCTTGACGGTTTTCATGATAGACCTCCTGCTTGGTTAGATAAATTAATTATATCACGCCTCTGCCGAAAATACAAGAGATTTCGCGATTTTCATGGCGGATGATAAGAAATGCAAACCCTTGGTTGATTTGGGCGTGTGTACTTGATTTCTTGTGGGAAGTGTGATATAATACTTTTATAGAACAGTCATATAAATTGTTGTTTACGGGTTGAGTGTCATAGCGGGCGAAGCCCGCTGTAAAGCCTCCCCCTCCGGGGGAGGTGGCACGCTTCATGCGTGACGGAGAGGGTATTTAGCGGCATTTCGCGTTTTTACCCTCTCACCCGCCCGTCGCAAAGCTGGGCGGGAGCTCTCCCAGAGGGAGAGCCTTTCTTCGTGCCTC
>JAZSFA010000106.1:0-3641 GCA_045531965.1 Eubacteriales bacterium | reverse complement strand
GGTCCCGGCGCCGGCCGTGAGTCCGCTATCCGCGCACTGGAGACTGTGGGTCTGCAGATCACCCTGATCCGCGACGTGACCCCCCTGCCCCACAACGGTTGCAGACCTCCCAAGCGCAGACGTGTCTAATTCATAGGAGGATAGAAACATGGCAAGATATACAGGACCTGCGTGCAAACTGTGCCGCAGAGAAGGTAAGAAGCTGTACCTCAAGGGCGATCGCTGCATCAGCGGCAAGTGCGCACTTGAGCGCAGAACGTCTCGTCCCGGTCAGCACGGCGCTGACGCGAAGAAGATGAGAGAATATGGTATGCAGCTCAGAGAGAAGCAGACCACCAAGAGATACTACGGTGTTCTCGAGAAGCAGTTCAGAAACCTCTATGAGGAGGCTGCTCGCAAGGAGGGTATGACCGGTGAAAACCTGCTGATCCTTCTGGAGAGAAGACTGGACAACGTCGTTTATCGCATGGGTATGGCCGAGTGCCGTCGTGATGCCCGTCAGCTGGTTCTGCACGGTCACTTCACCGTTAACGGCAAGAAGGTCAACATTCCTTCCTTTGTAGTGAAGCCCGGTGACGTGATTTCCGTTAAGGAGTCCAGCCGCGCATCTGTGAAGTTCAAGGGTCTGGCTGAGTCCGAGGGTGGCGTAAGAGTTCCCAAGTGGCTGGAGTCCGACAAGGCTAACTTCACCGCTAAGGTGATCGCAATGCCCGCTCGCGAAGATATCGACTTCGAATTCAACGAGCAGCTGATCGTCGAGCTTTATTCCAAGTAATACCCAAAGGATGGAAGAGGGTACTGCTTGGGATAGCCCCAAGATCAGCCCCCGAGAGCCTTCGGGCACCGCTTCGGTTTTTTGAAAACCGATAGCACCGGAAACTTGTTTTTCCCAAATAGCAGAAGGAGGTTTTATTTGGAATGATCGAGATTGAAAAGCCTAATATCACGACTGCCAACCTCAGCAATGACGGTACCTGCGGTACCTTTATCGTAGAACCCCTGGAAAGAGGTTACGGAATTACCCTTGGTAACTCTCTGCGCCGCGTTCTGATGAGCTCTCTGCCCGGTGTGGCTGTGACCTCCATCAAGATCGATAATGTGCAGCACGAGTTCTCTACCGTTCCTGGCATCCTTGAGGATGTCACCGAGATCGTTTTGAACGTTAAGGGCATCACGGCAAAGCTGATGGCGCCCGGTCCCAAGACGGTCACCATTGATGTTACCGGCGATCATGAAATCACCGCAGGCGACATCAAGCAGGACGGCGACATCGAGATTCTCAATCCTGACCACCACATTGCAACCCTGTCCGGTAACGATCGCTTCTACATGGAGCTGACCTTCAATGCCGGTCGCGGTTATGTGTCTCAGGAGAGAAACAAGCAGATCCATAACGAACAGGCAGGCATGGGTGCTTCTGCCCCCATCGGCACCATCTTCACCGACTCCATCTATACCCCTGTGTATAAGGTGAGCTACGACGTGGAGAATACTCGTGTCGGTAACATTACAGACTATGATAAGCTGACTTTGGATGTGGTGACCAACGGCACCATTTCCGCTAAGGAAGCGATTTCTCTTGGAGCCAAGATTCTCAACGACCATCTCAACTTGTTTGTGGATCTTTCTGAAGAAGCAAAGAAGGCTGAAATCATGATTGAGAGAGAAGAGACCAAGAAAGAAAAGGTTCTTGAGATGACCATTGAGGAGCTTGACATGTCTGTCCGTAGCTTCAACTGCTTGAAGCGCGCAGGCATTGATACTGTCGAAGACCTGACTAACAAGACCGAGGAAGAAATGATCAAGGTTCGTAACCTCGGTAAGAAATCGCTGGAGGAAGTTATCCAGAAGCTGCACTCCCTCGGCCTCGAACTCAAGAAGGTCGAAGAGTAAGCAAGATCATGCGGCATGACGCCGCAGATCCGTGTTGCCAAAAGGCACACAGCATGAACGTTTTCGGTCTGAGGGGGTCGCCAGTCCCCCAGACCTTCAAAAAAACAGCTACACAAACAACAGCAGAAGGAGGCAATGAAAATGCCCGGAACCAGAAAACTCGGCAGACCTACCGACCAGAGAAAAGCAATGCTCCGCGGTATGGTTACTCTGCTTCTCGAGAACGGTCAGGTGATCACTACGGTGACCAGAGCTAAGGAAGTCCGTTCCATCGCAGAGAAGATGATCACCCTTGGTAAGGAGAATACCCTGGCAAGCTATCGTCAGGCACTCGCTTACATCACCAAGGAAAGCGTTGCTAAGAAGGTGTTTACCGAATATGCTTCTCTCTATGCCGACCGTAAGGGCGGCTACACCCAGATCTACAGACTGGGTGCTCGCAGAGGCGACGGTGCAGAGACCGCTGTCATCAAGATGGTGGACTATGTAAAGGCAGCTCCTGTAGAGGAGACCGACAAGAAGGCAGCCAAGAAGGCTGACAAGGCAGACGCTGAGTAATTGATCAATCCAGCCCTCCACCGAATTTTCGGGGGAGGGCTTTGGACTTTGCGACCGTATTTTCAATGGATGAAGCAGTATTTCTTTTGAAATGTTGGTTCACCTATTGAAAAACAGCAAAACTTAACGCAAAAACGGTCATGACCAGCGCGCTGGGACAAACATGCATCGGACAACGATAGAACGGAGGGACTATGCTGATCACAACACCGAAGGATCCGTCCGCGATGGCGGAGTTCTACAACCAAACAAGAAAGAGCTTTGAAGGCGGACTGATTCTGCGTCCCATAGATACCTCTACAGCCGCCGGATGGTTTTTGGGAGAGCATCGGGTTACTTTTGCCGCATGGGACGCTCAACAGCTGATCGGACTGGCGTCGGGGGTGTATCTGCCCGAACGCAAGACAGGGTATCTGTCCTATCTCTGTGTTTTACCCGAATATCGGGGGAAAGGGATCGCTACGGCGCTCATGGATCGCTTGGAAACTTCCCTTGAGGCTTTTGATGGATGCGAAAAGTTGGACGTGGTGTTTTATAACCCTGTCATGCTGTCTTGGTACGTGCAAGAGGATGGCGGACATGACCATCCCTGTGTTCCCGGAGTGGATGTATCGTCGACGCTTTTTGGCTTCCTTTCCAAGCGAGGATGGCAGGAATTTGTCCGTCAGAATGCTTATTACCGCCCTTTGGCAGGATATGCTGACCCGCCCTATATAGCAGAGGTGAGGGCAAGACTACTGTCCGAGGGGATTGAAGTGACCCTTTACGACCCACAACAGCATCGTGGCTTGGCAGAATTGTTTGATAATATCGGTAATCAGGGCTGGAAAGCCCAGGTCATGGCGCATACGGACCGCCCTATTGTGGTGGCGGTGGATCACCACGCTGACGGTCTTGTGGTTGCCTATACCGGACCCCTTTCCGTGGTTGGCGGGCGGGGAAATTTCTGTGGGATCGGCACACGCAAGGAATATCGGGGCAGGGGCATCGGTAAGGTGGTCTTCTGCGAGATGTGTACCCGACACGCCCAAAACGGCGGAGTGTTTATGTCTCTTTACACTGGGACAAACAACCCCGCGCGAAATATTTACGAAGCGGCGGGGTTCGAGATCGTTCGAAGTTTCGCGAATATGAGAAAAACAAGATAAATTGTTGTTTGGTGGAGTACGGTTAAGGGAAACTTTTTGCAA
>JAZSFA010000008.1:0-26763 GCA_045531965.1 Eubacteriales bacterium | reverse complement strand
ATACGACCTTCCCTTGATTGAGGAAGTTTATGAAGAGATTCAGTTCATCATGGCAACTCAGGGTTACAAAATGGCTAACACCAAGAACACTCTAAACGAAGCCAATACATTACATACCACCCGTAACGGTGTTCTTGCTTTTGGCGTTTATGATGCTGAACATTTCGAAGTGCTCGAAGGATCAGAAATTGATATGAATCGTAAATGCCATTCCGCAAAGATGGAAAAGCAACGTCAAACAGCACTTGCTAACGGCAATATCGTTTGCATAGATGGAAAGTATAAATTAACTGTTTCTGTATCTTTCACCTCCCCGAGTTCTGCTGGACAATTCGTTTTGGGTGGCAGCATCAACGGTTGGGTTGAATGGAAAGACAAAAACGGAAAAACATTGGACGAGCTTTATAGAAAATGATAATGTCAACAAATCTTTGCGTTTAATATGAAAATTTTTGAATGGTGTATGCATCGAGGGCAATTATGAATCTTATATTTAAACTTCTACTTACAATAAACGCCACATCATGGATGGCAATTATTTATGTGATAAAAAAAGAATGGACACTTTGGTCAATTCCAGTTTGGCTTTTTGGCTTGATTTTGATAGCAAGTTCCGTTGCTTTGTCAGCACTTTCATTGCCTATAATCAAGAAATTCAAGAAAGACACTCTTGGTAATTGCAAGGAAGTGGCGCTGGCAGACGGTGATTTTCTACCAATATACCTTGGATATTTCTTTGTTGCTGTGGGTGTCTCCGAAGATTTGACAATGTTAATTGTTTATATTATTGTATTCATTTTCACCTTCATATCGCAAACTCAATATTTTAACCCTATTTTCCTTCTGTTTGGATATCACTATTATAATATTCTTACGGAAAGTGGAACGCGAATATTTTTGATAAAAAAAGGATCAGTTGCTCGAAAAGCATCAGAACTATCAACTGATACCCTATACCGTATCAATGACACTACTTTTATAGAACTCACAGGAAGGAAGAAGAAAAATGGATAATATTTGTGCCAAGTTAAAACAAAGAGAGAAAAACAAATATAGAGCTATCATTTCTGTAGATGGCTCGTTATACAACATCCCCATGATAACCAAAGATTTATCGATTACATACGCTCCAGGTACACTTCTTGAAGAAGGTGAATGGTTTTGCATTGAGAAAGCATCAAAAACTGAGTATGCCATTGATCTTCTATCATCAACTGATACCTCTGTCGATTTTCAAACGTTAGATAGAAAAGATTTTTTACGAATTGATTTTATTTTCGTGTTGTCTGATAATTATATAGCATTTCAAAATACATCCAAATCAAAGTTGCTTTCTAAGAGGCGCGTACTCGCCTTAGGTGAAGCATACGAATATCAAGATGACTGTAGTGAGATAGTTATCAATGATCTTCCCGATGCAATTTATGATAAGTCGAACGACATCTTGTATTTTAAACGACTTGAAGCTATTACAAGTATATTTAAAGGAATTGACCAACTTTATCGCGAAGCAACCGAAGAAGAAACAACGCAATTCTTGAATAATGACTTTATAAATCTAACTGATGGCTATTCTGCGAAAAGCGTTAAAACTCCCAATAGAAAAAGAATAGCTTTAGCAATGAAAACATTGAGCGAACTCGAAGAAGATGATAGAAAAAATATTTTTGCTTATATTGGTAGTTACTGCCCCGAGCTTCAGGTTTCAGAAAATTCGTTTAATATAGGAACTGAAGATGATATGAAAAAACTTTTGTTTGGAATAGAACAGCGATTTTACACTACTCCAGTTGGTGGCGAAAAGCGAATTGCCAATTCTGTTATCCCATTAAATTGAAAGTTAAATGCTTATGTACCTTTAGTTTTTAGGATACTGAATTATATACGTGGATTTAATGATAGAAAAGGAGGCTGTTTATGAAATCAAATTTTGATTTTCTGAACCGATATTGGCCTGCATTGGCGCAGATCGGTGAAACAGCAGAAAACTACCTATATTCAGACCCGAATGCATGTGTTTTCAAAATCGGGCTTTTTGCCGAGCGCTTGGTGCAGGAAATCCTTGTGTTCGAGAGAATGTCAGAACCCGAAGTGGATAACACGCATGCCAATCGCATTCGCATATTAAAGCGTGCAGGTCTGTTGCCTCATGAAATAGATAATACCTTGTATTTGCTTCGTAAGACACGCAATTCTGCTGTTCACGCAGGTGCTGACTCTGTGGATGAAGCCAAAATGCTTCTTTCGATGACATATAATCTTGCTGTCTGGTTTATGGAAACCTACGGTGACTGGGGATACATTGCCTCTGATTTCGTCATGCCCGAAGAAGTGGCTCATCCCGATTTTGAAGCACTCATTGCTGAACAGGAAAAGAAGATTGCCGAGCTTTCCAAGCAGCTTGCGGAGGTAACCACTACTGTTTCCGGCACAACTCAGAAGGAGCGTGCAAAGCAGTCCGAAAAGGTTTCTTCTATGATGAATTGGACGGAGGCTCAAACCCGTTGTCTCATAGACGAACAGCTTCAAAAAGCAGGTTGGGAAGCCGACACCAAGAATCTTCGTTATAGCAAAGGCACACGCCCTGTTAAGGGGAGAAATATCGCTATTGCTGAGTGGCCTACCGACTCCGCATTCTATAAAAACGGATACGTGGACTATGCCTTCTTCATTGGCGAGAAGCTTGTAGCCGTTATGGATGCAAAGAAAGCATCTGAAGATGTAGCTTCAACTATCGACGTTCAGGTGAAAGACTATGCCACGCATATTAAAGCCGAAGATTTGAAGTATACTGTCGGCACTTGGGGCGCATATCAAGTTCCTTTTCTGTTCGCTTCAAACGGCCGCTCCTACATTGAGCATCTTCGTACCAAGTCGGGCATTTGGTTCTTGGATGCAAGAAGCTCTGCAAATCAGCCCTATCCTATCCGAAATTGGTTCAGCCCAAGTGACCTGCTCGAAAAGTTAGGTCAGAATATCGAAGAAGCAAACGATGCTCTCGTAACCGCTGACGATTCATTTATGACTGATCCTACGGGTCTTAATTTGAGAGATTATCAGATCAGAGCTATCAACAAAGCAACCGAAGCCATTATTGGCGGTAAAACCACCGCGCTCTTGGCAATGGCAACAGGAACAGGTAAAACCCGTACCGTTCTTGGACTTATTTACAAGATGCTTGAATCCAAGCGTTTCAGACGCATTCTGTTCCTTGTTGACCGCGTCTCTCTTGGCGAACAAGCAATGGATACCTTTAAAGATGTTAAGCTCAAAGAGCTTATGACTCTTGATCAGATCTATGAGCTGAAAGCCATTGACGATAACGATATCAACCTCGAAACCAAGGTTAGCGTATCCACCGTGCAAGGTTTGCTCAAGCGTACTGTTCTCTCGGACACTCCCGATCTGATGCCCGGCGCCTTCGACTTGATTATCGTTGACGAGGCTCACAGAGGATATATTCTTGACAGAGAGATGACCGAGGAAGAAATCCTCTATGATAACCAAGAGGATTACATGAGCAAATATAAGCAGGTTATCGAGTATTTCGATGCGGTAAAGATCGCTCTGACCGCCACACCTGCGCTTCACACCACGCAGATTTTCGGTGAGCCCGTATTTACTTACAGCTACCGCGAAGCTGTTATTGACGGTTGGCTCGTTGACCATGATCCTCCTTATATCATCAATACTGACTTTATTCAGAACAAGGCAAAATTCGCAAAGGGCGAAACATTGGCACAATTCGATCCCAATACAAACGAGCTTTTGAATGGCGCGGTTCTTGAGGACGAGCTTGATTTTGATGTTTCGGAGTTTAACAGAAAGATTGTCCTTCCCGATAACACCCGTAAGGTTCTTGAAGAAATCTCGTCTTACCTCAACCCCGAAAGCGGAGAAAAGACCTTGATTTTCGCTGTTAACGATGCCCATGCGGATACAATTGTAGATATGCTTCGTGACATCTACAAGGAATACGGTATTTCGTATGAAGCCATTATGAAAATAACTGGCAAGACCGCCGGAGGCAACAAAAAGAAGGTATTGCAGGTCATCAAGCAATTCAAGAACAATCAATATCCCAATATTGCCGTTACGGTAGACCTTTTGACCACGGGTATTGACGTACCTGCGATTTGTAATCTTGTGTTCATGCGTAAGATCAACAGCCGTATTCTGTTTGAGCAGATGCTCGGCCGTGCAACCCGTCTCTGCCCCGAAATCGGCAAAACTCATTTCAATATCTTCGATGCTGTCCGAGTATATGAGGATTTGGACTCTACATCCGGCATGAAGTCGGTATCGGTCAGCAAGACGATGCCCGAGCTTCTCGAAGATCTTTTCCGACCGAGCGATACGAGCAAACAGCCTATCAAGGATCGCATCCTGGCTCGTTTGCAGAGAAAGAACAATCACCTTACCACCGAGCAGAAATACGAAGTGTCCGAGCGTTTGAACGGCAGCGATCTGAAGGCTTATGTGAAGAAACTCAAAACCTACACCGAAGAAGCCTTTATCGAGAGATGCCGTAAGGACACCGATTTCCTCCTTTGGGTGGACAACCTCAAGGGCAAGAAGCGCGGTCACTACTACTCCGATAAGGAAGATACGCTTCTCGAAACCACGCGCGGTTACGGTGATACCGAAAAGCCCGAAGATTATCTCGAAGCATTCGCAAAGTTTGTGAATGAAAACAAGGATACCATTGAGGCAATTCGTATCGCATGTACCAAGCCAAGTGATATGACGAGAGCGCAACTCAAAGAATTGAAGCTCGCACTTGATAAGCAGAACTTCACCGAAAGCAATCTCAATCAGGCAATCAGTACCGTCAAAAACGAAGAAATCGTTGCGGACATTATCGCACATGTTCGCCGTGCGGTATTGCATACACCGATCCGCAATCATGAAGAAAAGGTAAAGCTGGCGTTCAAGAAACTGATTGATGAAAACAGCTTTAACAAAATGCAGCTTGATCTTTTGGAAAAAATCAAAACCTATATGCTTCACGAAAGCCTTTTGAACGTGGAAACCTTTGAAGCACCTGCATTCAAGATGGAGGGCGGATATGCAAGATTTGATAAGAAGTTTGCAGGTCGCCTTGCGGAGATCATCCGTCAGATCAACACTTATATTTATGAAGGAGTCGCATAATGAGCACGCAAGATATTGTACAAAAACTTTGGAATCTCTGTAACGTATTGCGCGATGACGGTATTACCTATCATCAGTACGTTACCGAGCTGACTTATATTCTGTTCTTGAAGATGGCAAATGAAACCGGTGCGGAAAAGGATATTCCCGAAGAATACAGATGGGAAAGCCTCACCAAAAAGTCGGGCATTGAACTGAAAAAGCACTATAAAAATTTGCTTTCCAAGTTGGGCGAAACATCGGTTGGCCGTGTGTCGCAGATTTATGCTAACGCTTCTTCGAGTATTGAAGAACCCAAGAATCTCGAAAAAATCATTACCGAGATAGACAAACTCGATTGGTACGAAGCTCGTGAAGAAGGTCTTGGAGATCTTTACGAAGGTCTTTTGGAAAAGAACGCAAGTGAGAAAAAGTCTGGTGCAGGCCAGTATTTCACGCCTCGCGTTCTGATTGACGTGATGACCGAGTTGATCAAGCCCGAGCTGGGCGACCTCTGCTTCGACCCTGCATGCGGAACGTTTGGCTTTATGATTGCAGCCAATAACTATGTAAAGAACAAAAACAACAATTACTTCGGACTGAATGAGCGTCAGCAGGATTTTCAGATCAACAAGGCATTTAACGGGGTGGAACTTGTACACGAAACCCATCGTCTTGCCTTGATGAATGCTTATCTTCACAAGGTAAATGGAAACATTGTATTGGGTGACTCTTTGACACAAAGCGCAAAAGGCTTGAAGAATTTTGACGTTATTCTCACTAACCCTCCCTTCGGTACAAAGAAAGGCGGAGAGCGTGCCACTCGTGACGATATTTCCTTCCAAACCTCAAATAAACAGCTGAACTTCTTGCAAGTTATCTACCGTAGCTTGAAGGCTGACGGTAAAGCTCGTTGTGCTGTTGTTCTGCCCGACAACGTTCTGTTTGCAGGCGGTGATGGCACCAGTGTGCGCCGTGAATTGATGGAGTTCTGCAATCTCCATACCATTCTTCGTCTGCCTACAGGTATTTTCTACGCGCAAGGTGTAAAAACAAACGTACTGTTCTTTACACGCGGAAAGACAGAAAAAGGCAATACTACAGAAATTGCTTTCTACGATCTCCGTACTAACATGGATAGCTTTGGTAAGACGAGAACACTTCGTCATGAAGATTTTGCAGAATTTATTGAGGGTTACAATGATTCCGCCAAGCGCACGGGAAAGCGTTGGAGTAAGTTTTCTCGTAAAGAAATTGCAATTAAATATGAGGATAGCCTTGATCTCGGTTTGATTAAGGACGATTCTATTATTGATGCAGATGAATTGCCCGATCCTATTGAAAGCGGCGAAGAAGCCATCGCACAGCTTGAAGAAGCCGTAGATCTTCTGAAAAGTGTTGTTCGTGAACTGAAAGCATTGAGCTCGGAGGAATAAGTATGGCTAAGAAAACAAAAGATTCCAACCTTTCCATTGAAGAAAGATTGGAACAGGCGTTGATTCCCAATTGGGATGAGCCATATAAGTTGCCCGAAAATTGGTGTTGGGTAAAATTAGATAATATTACAAGCATTACATCTGGAGGAACTCCTTCGAGAGGAAATCCTTTATATTGGGAAAATGGCAATATACCTTGGGTTAAAATTAGTGATATATCAGGAAAGTATTTGGAAAAAACTGAAGAAAAAATTACACAGCTGGGAATTGAAAATTCGTCTGCAAAAATATTCAAAAAAGGCACACTGCTTTATTCTATATTTGCAACCATAGGAGATGTTGCGATTCTTAATATCGATGCAGCGACAAATCAGGCAGTTGCGGGCATTACATGTTCTCAGTCATGTAATGTGGAGTATATGTACTACGTTCTTCTTGTTTTAAAAGATTTGTTGGTAGCCAAAGCAAAAGGTGTTGCCCAAGTTAATATAAATCAAAGCATCTTGAAAGAAACGCCTGTTCCCTTGGCTCCTTTAGCGGAACAAGTACGTATTGTAGACTATATCAATTCTTTGTTTGCAAAACTTGACGAAGCCAAGGAAAAAGCTCAAGAGGTTGTAGATGAATTTGAAACTCGCAAAGCAGCAATTCTTCACAAGGCGTTTTCAGGGGAATTTTGTACCATTGATAATTCTTCCAACTTGGATGAACTATTGTCTGATATTTTTTCATATCGCGAGAATTTGATTAAGAGTAAAGCCATCCAACGAGCCAAACTCAAAGCGATGGAAGATAAGGACATTATTTCAAGTTTCCCTTCAAGCTGGAAACAATTAAAATTGGGAGAAATATCTTTTGTAACGAAGTTGGCAGGATTTGAATACACGAAATATATAAAATTAGAAGAATCAGGAGATATTCCGGTTGTTAGAGCACAAAATGTTAGAAAGGGATATCTTGACACAACTAATTTGCTGTATATAGATCGTCAAACTTCTGAAAATCTTAGCAGAAGCGCATTAGATAAACCCAGTATACTAATAACATTTATCGGTGCAGGAATTGGCGATGTTTGTGTGTTCGACAAACCGCAAAGATTTCATTTAGCTCCCAATGTTGCTAAAGTTGAGCCGTATTGCGATGAAAATGGAGCTATAAATATAATGTTTTTACTGTATTATCTACTTTCTCCGTCAGGTCAGAAAGAAATATTCAAATCCATGAAAGCCGTTGCACAACCAAGCCTATCTATGGAAACAATCCGAGATATTGTCATTCCTTTTGCATCAAGAGAGGAACAAGACGAAATTGTTCGTGTTGTTGAAAACCTTATTATCAAAGAACAGAATGCCAAAGAAACTGCAGAATCGGTTATAGAGCAAATCGACACAATGAAAAAAGCAATCCTCGCTCGCGCTTTCCGTGGCGAACTTGGCACAAATGATCCGAGCGAAGAAAGTGCGGTGGAGTTACTTAAAAGTGTATTAATGGGAAATACTAATCAACAGGAACCTCAAAAATCCAGCAAGAAAAGTATAAGTATTCCCAATCATATCGAAGCAGCATTACTTACAAAGTTAGAGAAAAAAATTATAAGTTTGTTTTATGCTACTGAAAGCAAGGTCGTTTCTGTTGATGAAATTATGTCGGTTAGTTCCAAGAAAATTGATATAATTGATACTCTCACCAAGCTTGAACAACGCGGGATTCTTATAAGACTTAATAATTCTTGTTACCGTATTAAGGAGTAATAACATGCAAATTCGTAGACTCGCAATTGATAATTATAACTGTTTGGTAAATTTCAAAATAGGGTTCAATATTTCTCAAAACGAAGGAAGTTCCACTATTTTAATTGGTGAGAACGGTACTGGCAAAAGCACGCTTTTGGAAAGAATTATTGAAATTTTGATGTCTTTTCGTGTTGACTCTATAGAAGAAACTATCAATTACGGCTACGAGTTGGAGTATCTCTATAAAGGCAGTAATATCACTATTCATCAGTTTGCACATCATTATAAAATTGATATTGACAATCAAAACGTTTGCATGGGAAAAATTCAAACCGTAAGACGATATATCAAGGATGGCAAAATATCTATTCTGCCGGAGAGAATCAGTTATTTTTATTCCGGATTGAACAACAAAGTCCTTCGGAATATTAAGAAGATGGATTCTCTCTACAAGGCAGAATGTATTGCTACTGTCGTAGAGTATTGGAGAGCAACTGTATGGGCAGGGCAAGAGTATCGCAAGCAGTTTCCTAAGCGAAGATACAATTATTGCGATGATTCTTTGACTGAAATCTATTTGCTTTCAATTCTTGGTGGTTATAATTCTACAGAACAGGATTATTTGCATAATCAATGCCATATGGGCAAAATTGATTCGATTGCTATAGAGTTAGACACAGAAAAAATGCGTATCTCTTTAGAAGATGATGTGACAAACGAAAACCTTTCTTGGTTTTTTGAGATTACTGAATTCATTGACAACGATTTATCTCCAGTTCTTGAAAGTGGATTTGTCCATGCTGTTGGCAATAAACTTTATTTCAGAATTGAAAACGTTGAAAGTTTTGAAAAAGATTCCATCGCGGTTTTTAATTTCTTTGAGAAACTTGCAACAATTTTTGATGCAGATTACAGCGTAACAATTTCTATAGGAAATTCAAGTGTTAATTGTAAAGACTTGAGTGAAGGTCAGCGACAGTTGATCAAAATGTTGGGAATGCTTGGTGTCTGCAAAACGGAAGATAGCCTCGTTCTTATGGATGAGCCGGATGCTCATATGAATCCTAAATGGAAATATGAAATAAAAGAAACAATTGATCGTTCTTTGGAAGAAGCTGTGAATACCCAAGCCCTGATAGCAACACACGATCCCCTCGTCATTAATGGTGTGCCCAAGGAATTTATTAGAATATTTACCCATAACCGAACATTGATAACAGATGCAGGTTATTATCACACACAAGTTATCGTTCCTACTGAAGATACTGAGGGCATGGGCATTGATGGACTTTTACAGAGTGAATACTATGGATTAGCTTCCGTGTTAGACAGTGAAACCAAGAAGAAAATGGATAAAAAGCATAGCCTTCTTGTAAAAAAGAAAGATGGAACGATTACTGATGCGGAAATGCAAACACTGTTAGAGTTGACCATAGACCTTGAAAACATGTCTTTTGCAAGAAACATTCCTACAGATAGTTATTACGATGAGTACGTTGCAGCTATGCACAAGATTTATAGTGATCGACCCCATATCACCCTGACAGCCGAAGATATTGCGGAAAGAAATGCAAAAGCCGAAGAAATTTTGAGAGGACTGTTAGGAAAATGAGATATATAGATCTTTCAATTATTGATACCACAGATCCCGACGTAGTCGCATGGCTTAGCGATGCAAAGTCGCATTTGGGAGCGTTGAGCAAGCTAACTACACATGATGATCGCAAAAAATATATGACCAAGCATAATATCTGGAGTCAATTCAAGCCTATTCTTATTAGATACTATGGTGAAAAGTGTTGGTACTCCGAATGTAGTTTGGAAGGATCATTTGGTGATGTAGATCACTTTAGACCTAAAGGAAAATCGACAGATGATAAGAAAAATATTATTCTATCTGACGGATATTGGTGGTTGGCATACGATTATCTAAATTATCGCCTTAGCTGTGAGAAAAGCAATCGTAATTTCGGTGGTGGGGGAAAGAATGATATGTTTCCTCTAAAACTCGGAACCGTTCCAGCTACTCAAGGAAACAAAAATGATATTCCCGTTCTTCTTGATCCCTGTGTAGATAGCGATGTGGCTCTTATAGATTGTAATGAAGCTGGTGAAATCATTCCTTTGACTTCCGATCCTTATGAAATTTATCGCATAGATATTAGCAGACGAATATATAATTGGGATTGCTTTAATGCAGCACGTAAAAAAATTCGCTCGAAATGCAAAACAGCATTAGAGCTTTTTGAAATGTCATATGAATTAGCTCCTGAAAAGATGGTATCTTCTATTTCGCAGATTTGTGAATTGGTTGATCCACAAACGCCATATTCGTCTTTTGCAAAACGATACATACAGTTGAAAATTCAGGACAAGCCATACAAGGATGTAATACAAAAAATATTGTAAATCCGAACGGTACGAAAGGTGGTGTTTTTATGGCGAACAACGATTGGATAAACCAAGTGATCGAAGATACTATGCGAGGAAAGCAATTCAAACGCCGTATACAAAGCGGAATTGATCACTTGCAAGAAAAGAAACTATATAAATACTACTCCCTTTCTTCTGAGTTCACTATTCCTAATATCAAGAATGGAACGGTATATTTGCAAAATCCCGTTCTATTTAACGATCCATTCGACTGCAATATAGGAATGTCGGTAAATCAATTGATTCGTGTTGTCATGCCGGATTTCTTTGAAAAAAATCTGCCCGCCATCAATGCAGATGTTCGAGAAGCTTTGAGTTCATGGATGTTCGGCGGTGATGTGCCCGAATTAGAAGAAGGTTCAGCAGAACATTTATTGTCCATTTGTTCAAGCAGCCCCGCTTTCGTTAAGTTGTTGGAGAAAGCCAAAAACGGACAAGACGTTTCAGATCAAGAGATATTATCACTGGTGGTCGAAGACCCGACTACTTTTTCAGAAATGATAAAGGCGTATCTTACGAGTGTTTCCAAAGGCGATACACTTTCTTTTGATAACGTGGCTATGCAACAGGTAATTAAATCACCTCAAATAATCAGAGGTCTAATTACAAGTGTTGCAGAAATAAAAGACTCAAGAGAGCGACAGGTACTGGAACTTTTAACATCTAAAGACGATTTTTTTGAAAAGATTAAATCCATTGCTGAATTATCCGGTGCTGATATACCAAAATCTGAAATTGAAAGAGTCTATTCTTCCATTGATGATGTTATAAAACAAATTAGAGAAAGTTTTGGAAAACAAGTAGGCATAGAGTGCTTTACACAGTCTCCAACTGATATCTTGATGTGGTCATATTATGCGGATAAGCATACAGGTGTTTGTGTGGAATATGATTTTTCCAAATTATTTACCTCATGTGCTAATTCGTTCCTTTTCCCAGTTTATTATTCGGAGAGTCGCCCATTGCTTGACATCCAAAACCTGTATGATCCCGTTACACAACAAGTACATAATGATCGAATAGTAGAAGCTTTCCCGAGCGTTATGAAATCTTGGATTACCAAAAGTAAAGAATGGGAACGCGAAAAAGAATGGAGATTGATAACATTCCCCATAAAATCTGACTCGGAGCGATTGGTAAAACTTCCAATCGCAAGTAGGATTATAACAGGAATCAATATTACGGATGAGAATTATCGATTGGTTGCTGATATCGCAAAGGAAAAAGGAATTCCGATACATAGAACGAGATTGAAGAATGATCAATACAAGATCGAAATATGCAACGAATAACATAGGAGATATGGCGATGACAAAACAAGATTCCTTGAATACTGCCTCAATACATACGGCACATCGCCGGACTATCCGTTTGACGAGGACTTCGAGACGGCGGTGCTTAGGCATGCGGATAATCGTAAATGGTATGCGCTTGTGATGAAGGTATCACGGCGTAAGTTTGGTTTTGATAACGGAGAAGTGATTGATGTTGTCAATCTTAAACTCCCGACCGAGATGTACGGCTCCTTTGGTGCAACTGACGGTGTGTATCATGCGTATCATATGAACATGCTTCATTGGATTTCAGTACTTCTGCCCGATGCTCACGATGTTGTGGTGAAGTTCCTTGCAAATGTGAGTTTTGAGGCAACCAAGCAAATTAAGCGGAAAGGTAAATGAATAACTGGATTTCTTTCCGCACCCCTTTCGCCCAGTCTTTCCTCGCCATCCGCCTCTTGGACACCCCCAAAAAGCGACCTCCCACTTTCATGTAACGGCTTTGACCAGTCCAGCCTTGCCATCCCGGTTTTCGCACCGGTTTTGCTGACTACCGCCTCGTCATCAGCCTCTTTCGCCCCTTTTGCCCAGTCCATCCTCGCCATTCGGCACTTTTCGTCAAAAATCACTCAAAAATTCAACGTAACGGCCAGTACTGCCTCGGCAAAAGCGGTGGCCATGCCTTCTGTCAAGTCCTTCCTTACCATCATGAGCGTCAGAAAGACAGGGAAGTACTCCAACATAGCTCTTAGCCAGTCCCTCCTGCCTCAAACCGATACACACTCGTCCAGACCAGTCGATCCTCGGCAAAACGCCCTCGTTCTCTATGACGAGCCTTTTAGCCAGTACCGCCTCATCAAAAGCTGTGACCGTGCCTTTTCCCTTAGTCCATCCTCGCCAAAACCTTCACAGCTCCAAACGCCTCTCCAAGCCTCCATATCCTGCCCAGAACGCCCGTGCACCACTCCAAGCTAGTCCTGCCTGGCCAAAGGGAACCGAGCCATAAACAGCCTTAAATTGCGTTACACGAAGCCCCTTATGGCGACTCTTGACTTAACAAAAACCTGCAAAACTTGTTTTGCCGACTCCATCCTGCCTGAAAAAAGCGAACACCGACATAGCCAGTAAAGCTTGGCTATGCCGGTGTTTTTCTGATTTTAACACTTATGTGTTAATGAGTGGTGGAGGTGAGGGGAGTCGTTCTCGCCTGCGGGCTCGGTCAGGGTCGGTTCTGCCTGCCACCGGCAGGCATTCATTTCCGACCCGTTCGACTCCCTCCATCAGATGCAAACAGAAAAGGCACCCACGAGGGGTGCCTTCTCTGTTTGGTGGAGGTGAGGGGAGTCGAACCCCTGTCCGAAAACCTATCCATGCAACTTTCTCCGGGTGCAGTTACTGTTTAGATCTCCTCACGCCGCGGTACAGGAACAAACCGAAACGAGAGCAGCCATTTTGTGCTTGACCGGTTCAATGGCGAAACACCGATGCAAGTTCACCACTAACATGACGCCTCAGCGGAGACCGTGGTCCTTCTCCGGGAGACGGGCGGCGCAATGGGCCGCGTCACAGCCAATTAGGCTGCAAGAGCAACAGTATTGTTGTCGTTTATTTTTTAAGGTTGGGCAGTTGACAGGATTACCCGGCCTGACCCGCTTATCACACTTCAAAATCCCCGTCGAAACCGGTACACCCCCATAAAGGGAATTGTTTACGCGACTTTGGTGAGTCAGAGACTAAAAAGTATGGCTTTTGTGATCAATCATAGTCGTCGTACCCATGAGATTTGGACTTCATCCGCCGCTCGATTTCACGATCGGACTCGGCCTCTGCCATGGACGCACGCTTGTCGTACAGCTTTTTGCCTCGGCACAGTCCCAGCTCGACCTTGACGTAAGGACCCGAGAAGTAAAGAGACAAAGGAATCAACGTCAGACCTTTCTGGGTCAACGCGCCGTTCAGTTTCATGATCTCCCGTTTGTGCATGAGTAGCTTGCGTTCACGCAGAGGATTACGGTTAAATATGTTGCCAAACTCATAAGGGCTGATGTGAATGCCCAGTGCGTACAGCTCTCCATCTTTGATAGAGCAGTATGAGTCCTTGAGGTTAACTGCCCCCTTGCGGAGACTTTTGACCTCGGTGCCGAAAAGGGCAATGCCGGCTTCATATCGCTCGTCCACAAAATAATCGTGGTAAGCTTTCTTGTTCTGGGCAATCAGCTTTTTACCGTTCTTTTTTGTGTCGTTTGCCATGCGCTGCCTCCTTTCTTTTGATGTCGCAGAAACGACTCAATCCTGATAATAAATGTTTTCGTCGGGAAAATAATATCCCAATTTGTCTTTGGCCTGTTGGATGATATACTCGTCATCCATAGGGGAGTTGATGATATCCTGCAATTCACGAATGGCTTCGTTGTACACGTCAAGCTCGGCTTCCAGTTCCTTACGCTGGGTCTCCAGTTGATTGAACTTCATGAGGCAGGAAATACTGATGATCAGCGATACCAAAATCACCACCGCCAAAGCGACCTTCGCTAGCATGGAAAGACCTAATTTTGCCTCTCCCTCGACGTTATCTTCATGCGCGGGCGTTGGTGGCATTCCTGACGAAAGTTCGTTCGGTTGTTCCAATGGATTCTTGCCATCTTTTAGTGACATATGCATACCGCCTTTCATTTTTTTGTGTTTTCATCATGCAGCGCCGACAGGAAAAAAACCTGCTCCGCCTGTAATTGAAAATTTTGGATCACCTGTTGTGTCGCCAAAATTTGCTTGCGAACACGCTTTTCGGCCATCGCGCGCTTTAAAGGCAAGATGCAACGGCTATACAGCCATTTCCCAATCTGATGGAAGGGAAGTGCAACATACCGCAGGGCGACTTTCAATAGTTTTCGGATTAGGAAAACCAGCTTTTCCGAGACACGCGACATCAGATGACCAGCTGTCACACGCCAGACCAAAAAGCCGCAGGCGAGACCGACAATCGCCATCACGCGAAACTGTCCGTCGTTGATCAGGTATAAAAGCAGGATGAGCCCTATTCCGCCTGCCAAAAGAAAAATCAAATCCTCCCAAAACAGAAAAATAATCATTAAAATTCTTCTTGGAAAAGGTTTGATAGCCGATGAGCAGGACGGCTTACCTTGAGCCGAAAAACCAAACAATAATCTGATCAAATACAGAAGATCAAATAATCCTCCCCAAACCAGTCCTAAGACAAAGGAGGAGAGAAATAAAAAACACAGGAGCTTTTGGGAGATTTCCATACCTTCTGACTCCTTAAGAAAGAAGCCGCCCGAAGAACCCGCGCTTGCCCTTGTGTTTATTACCGTCGTCTGTACCCTGTTCATGGTCGTCATAGAAAAGACTATACAGCTTTCCCGTCACCTCCACGATACCATCCTTGGTATTCAGTACCGTGACGTGCAACCCTGTGCCTTCTATGGACAAATGACCACAGGTGGTATTAAGATATACACCACTATCGTCAAAGCTCAAGACGTCTGTCACACCGTTAACGGTCATTGTTTGCCGTGCCTGGGTAAAAAAACTGTGTGTTGCCTGCTTCTGACGTTCCTCTGTCCATGTGCCGCGGGTGTCATGCTCACTAATATTTACCCCGCGACGCTCGTAATTTGATTCGCCCATATCCTTCCTCCGCATATTGATTCAACCGTTATTGAACGGCAATTCAATATATGCGGAGGGATCAGGAAATATGAAGTACCGCAGATCAATCGATCACTTCGTAAAGAGAAGAAGCGTCATTCTTGCCCACGGTCTCCTTAACATCAAGAACCTTGATGGTTAAAGTCCTTGCGCCGAAGGTGACCGCCACCACATCTCCGATCTTGACGTCGTAGGACGCCTTGGCAGGTTTGCCGTTGACCGATACGTGAGCGGCATCGCAGGCATCGTTAGCGACGGTGCGCCGCTTGATGATGCGGGTAACCTTCAGATATTTATCAAGGCGCATATCAGTTCAGCTTCTCCTTGACTGCCTTGGCAGCAACGTATGCGGGGTACTTGCAAGCAGGGACAGTAACAACATCACCGGTCTTGGGGTTGCGGCCGGCTCTCTCCGCTCTCTCGCGAACCTCAAAAGTACCGAAACCGGACAGCTGAACCTTGTCACCGGCAACCAGGGTTTCGATGATGGTCTCTTCGATCAGGTTCCAAGCCTCGGCAACCTGCTTCTGGGAAAGGTCGCTCTTCTCGGCGACTGCTTTGATCAGTTGGCTCTTGTTCATGATAATACTCCATTCTTTATTATAAAATTTCGACTGCCGGCATAAGCTGAGCAGTCTTTGGACGGGAATATATCCCTTATGCACATTGCTCGTACATTATAACACAACCAACAAAAAAATGCAAGTACCTTCAAGGATTTTTTCTGTGAAAACCAAGATTTTTTTGAAAAACCTTGCATGACGCAGCTCTTGTTTGTCAAAAAAATTCAACACTTAAAGAACCAAACTGTTTTCGCAGGATGCCACAATCATTATTGATAGAAAAATATCTCAAAAAAAGCATTGTCATTCACATGGAGTTCATGATTATAGTCTATAATACAAATAAGTATATTTGTCCTTCGGGACTGATAGCGATTAACAAGGAGGATGAAATCATGTTGTTTTTCCAGAAACCCAAGAAAAAGAACTATGCGCCCATGATCATTGCCATCGTTGTCGGCGTACTGGCAGCTGCAGCTACCAGTTATCTCATTTTCGAGAAGTTCCTCAAGAAGAAGTTGCTCTGCAAGAAGGCTGCTGCCGAAGTGGAAGCTCCCGCGGAAGAAACTTGCGAGTGCGAGTGTGACTGTGACGAAGCTTGCGACTGCGAAGAAGAGGCTGTTGTTGAGGTTGAACTGGTTGAAGAGGCTTGATGAAAATCTCAAAAAACACGGTATGTCCGAGTGACATACCGTGTTTTTTACGCTATCATCCATCATAAGGGCGGAAAAAAATTTTTTTGAAATTTTTGAAAAAACTGTGAGATTTTCTTTTAGATTCTGTCATATAGGGCAGAGGGGTACAAACCCTTTGTTTGACTGTCAAACCGAAAAAAGAAAGAAAGGAACATCAATATGGATGATCTTGACATCATTGCCTTGTATTTTGCCAGGAACGAGCAGGCAATCGAAGAAACTCAAACCAAATACGGAAGGTATTGCCATCGGATTTCTATGAATATTCTGGACAATCGGGAGGATGCGGAGGAATGTGTCAATGACACATGGCTTAAAACTTGGCAAAGCATCCCGCCAAAGCGTCCGGGCATTCTGCGGCTGTTCGTGGGGACGATCACAAGACATCTCTCCATCAACCGTTACGAGGCGTTGCGCGCCCAACGGCGGAATAAAGAACTTGAGGTGTCTCTTGATGAACTGGCTGATTGTATTCCCATGAAAGAGGAGGATGCGGGAGAACTGCCCGCGCTGCTGGACGGCTTTCTTCATAGCCTCCCCCCCGAGGATCGATCCCTTTTTGTCCTGCGCTACTGGCATGCCCATTCTGTCAAGCATCTTGCCGATACCTTTCACATGACAGTCGGCGCCATCTCTACCCGACTTTGGCGCATACGTGAAAAGCTGCGTTCCTATTTGACAGAAAGGGGATATGAAATATGAAGATCAATAAGTTTACGATTTTCAAAAAAGTGGGAGACATTGATTCGAATTACGTACTGGAAGCGGAAAACCGCTACAATGCTGCCCAGGCATCCGCCGCCGGCGGACAAAAGAAATCCGCTAAATTTTTGGATTGGCTGACCCATGGTTGGGGTGTTGCCATTATTTGCCTGCTGGTCTCCGGTGGTGTGGTGGGCGGCATCATTTATGCGGGACAGAATCCGCCCTTGGGACCGCCCGTGGCGACGGTGGAACCGCAGGAAAGTGAAGTCGAAACCAACACGGAAGAATCGAAAGATATCGAAAGCATTTTAGCTAAGGCGCCCGATTGGGTGCTGCCTGAAGAGGGAAGTATTATATCTCAGTCCGCGTTTGTCATGTGTTACAGAAATAGCGCGGGAGAAGTGGTCGATGCGGTTTTGAGAACGGCCATTTTCGCGACAGCCAAGGATACTAATACCCGCTATTATCTCTATGATCTTTTGGACGATAACGGTGCGATCCTGTCCTCCAATACGCAACAGTTACCCAACGTCAACGGCCGTGTGCTGTTCTTTGCCGCTGACGCGGAAAGGGATAAGGGCTACCGTTATGAAGGCGTGGATCTTCTGTGTGTGATGGGCATACAGGTCAATCACATCACCGAGCCACTGACCGATAAAAATACCGCTGTGCCCAATATTGTCATCGATCCTCATTGCTATTACTGGAATGAAATGCCCGGTCTTGATGGTAAGCAATTTACCTGGCCCATTCAATTGAGAATTCGTTGTGACGAAGGACGTAACAGCGAGTGGGATGTGGATTTCGTTCGGGCGTTGAAGGAGAGCGTGTATATGTACGGCTTCAATGTCAGTATGGAACAGATCCGCGAGCAGTTGGATGCGGTCAGAGACCGTGTCATGATCATTGCTGATTTTGATCAATGCTACACACCGCAAACGGGCAATACTGTCAATGAAACCGAATACGAAAAGATGGTGAATGTGACCCCTGAGGATCTGTACGCCTTCTATCATACGGTTTACGGAAACGGCACCGTCCCTCCCTTGGATTTCGGTCCCGAAGAGTTTACGTGGACCTTTGAAGGTCAGACCCTTACCGGGTTCGTCGGCGGCGAACCCCCTGAGGAGCTGGTCATGCCGTCCGAGACCCCTGACGGTCTGCCTGTGACCAAGATCGGAAGGAATTGTTTGAGCGGAGGTCAAAATGTCCGCCGAGTGGTGATACCCGATACGGTGACAAGCATCGAAGATTACGCGTTCAGTCATTGCGACAACCTTGAAGAAATCATTTTCCCCTCTCAACTGCAATCCATCGGGACATACGCCTTCTATCATGTGAAAATGAAGGAGATCATTCTGCCGCAAAGCTGCCAATCCATTGATTCCTATGCTTTTGCCGAAATCGAATGTGAATATGTCGAACTGTGGGCAGAAAGAATTCCGAACGATGTCTTTGAACTCGCTGAAATAGAGAACCTCGTTTTGCGCGAAGGTGTCAAGCGCATCGATAATCAACCCAACCTGTCGGTAAATAACTGTTATCTGCCGCGCAGCATAGAGTATATGTATGAAGATTTCGTATATGGGAAATTCTATTTCCAAGGTACGGAAGCCGAGTGGGAAAGCAAAAATTACCATTTCGAAGATGAAATGATTTTTGAGGCTGACTATAACGACCTGAAACCTTGAAGCGCATAAAAAAGATCCCCCTTTCCAAAATGGAGAGGGGGATCTTTGTATAAGTCACAATTAAACGGCGAGGGAAGCTTCAAGTCTCTCTCTGATGGCGGAGATAAACGCCTTGGAGTTCACAGCCTTGACGCTTGCCTTAGCCTCGGGGATGACCAAACCCACAAGATCCTTGGTCATGATGCCGTCGTCCAAAGTCTTGATGCAGGCGGGTTCCAGCTTATCGGCGAAGGTGGCAAGATCGGCAAGACCGTCCAGCTCACCTCTCTTGCGGAGCGCGCCCGACCAAGCGTAGATGGTGGCCATGGGGTTGGTGGAGGTCTCTTCACCGCGGAGATAGCGGTAGTAGTGTTGGGTCACGGTGCCGTGGGCGGCCTCGTACTCATAGTTGCCGTCCGGGGAGACGAGGACAGAGGTCATCATGGCGAGAGAACCGAAGGCGGTGGACACCATGTCGGACATGACGTCGCCGTCGTAATTCTTGCATGCCCAGATGAAGCCGCCCTCACTTCGGATGACGCGGGCTACGGCGTCGTCAATGAGGGTGTAGAAGTAGCGGATGCCCAGCTCCTCGAATTTCTCTTTGTAGCACTCCTCATAGATCTCTTGGAAGATCAGCTTAAAGGTCTGGTCATACTGCTTGGAGATGGTGTCCTTGGTGGAGAACCACAGCTCCTGCTTGGTATCAATGGCGAACTGGAAGCAGGAATGGGCAAAGGAGCGGATGGAGGAATCCTTGTTGTAGGAACCTTGCAAGACGCCGGGACATTCGAAATCATAAATGGTCTTACGGAAGCTCTCGTTGCCGTCCTTGTCGGTGAACACCAGCTCTGCCTTGCCTTCGGTGGGGACACGGTACTCGGTGCATTTGTAGACGTCACCGTAGGCGTGACGGGCGATGGTGATGGGCTTCTTCCAGTTGCGAACAGCAGGGCGGATGGTGTCGATGAGGATGGGCGCGCGGAACACGGTGCCGTCCAGTATGGCGCGGATGGTGCCGTTGGGGGACTTCCACATCTCGGAGAGGTTATATTCCTCCACGCGCTGCTTGTTGGGGGTGATGGTGGCGCATTTGACGGCCACGCCGTACTTCTTGTTGGCGTTGGCGGCGTCAATGGTGATCTGATCCTTGGTCTCCTCGCGCTTGACCAGACCGAGATCGTAGTACTCGGTCTTGAGGTCCACGAAGGGCAGGAGCAGCTCGTCCTTGATCATCTGCCACAAAATGCGGGTCATTTCGTCCCCGTCCATCTCGACGAGGGGGGTTGTCATTTTGATCTTTTCCATTGTTCAATACCTCCGAATCTTGGAAAAATATTTTGTATTCATAAAGCCGAATCGGTTTTAGTGACAGTATAAGGGAGATAAATTGTTGTTTATGGGGGTACGCTTGGAGGAACCTTCTTGCAAGAAGGTTCCTCCAAACCACCTCCAAGAACTTTCAAAAAAGAAAAATAGCATTGATAATATATGTTTTTTTGAAAAGTTTTTGGAGTTCCAAGAACCTTTTTTCAAAAAGGTTCTTGGTGGGGTCCAGGGGCGGTGCCCCTGGTAAACAACAATTTTTCAAACTAACAAAGCCCGTACTTATTACGGAACTGATAAATGGTCTTATAGTAAGCCGACTTGCCGTCAGGATCGTCCTCGGGGAAAAACTTCCAACGCGCGAGAAAAAGATGGATGGCTGTATACTCCACGTGATTTTTTTGTTCTTCGGTCAGAGTGGTCAGCGTCAACGCTTTATCAAAGAGGTCTTGGCACTGAAGCAGAAGCTCTTGAGAAACGTCTTTTTCTCCGCTTCCATTTTCCTCACTGTAGAAGCTGTGCAAGGGCGTATACATATCCGTGCAGTAGACACGCTTGCCGTCGCCGAGGATCTTCAGATATTCGATCATAAGAGAAGCGGCGTCGCCGTAATAGTCCACCATGAACTGCCGCAGCAAGGTAAAATACGTTTCTTTGGTCATATGAGGATTCCAAACCAGCTTGGCACGGAGGTAGGCACGGAGATGATCAAAGTCGCCTCCTTTGCATTGGATGCCTTCGGACAAAATGCCGTTGACCCCACATTCCAGATAAAGCCTGAAATTATCCCACATGACGAGGATGTTAGGATCGGGCAGAGTGGCGTCTCCGCAGTTGTAAGCGTATTCGTAGACGTAGAGATTATCCGCCTTGCACAGCTTTGCCCATTCTCTCAGCTCCTTGACGACGGGAACGTTCTTGGCGCAGTTGGGATCGGCAAAGGCGTGGTTATAGCAAGCCTTGTCAAAGCAGAAGTTGATGATAACGTTGTCGGACACGGTAAAGCCGTTGCCCGGGACGCCGTGAGTAAACTGATAGGAATAGGTAATGATCTTCACATCACGATCCGGGAACTTTGCGGCGGCCTCGTCAGCCAGGCGGTTGATGAACAGGAACCAAGCGGCGTTCTCGGTGCCGTAAGGCTGGCAAATTTCCTTGCACTTTTCGCAACGGCAGGGTTGGCTACCATCCACCTGTCCTACCTGGATGGTGTTCTGCAGCTCATTGTCTTCCAGCTTTTTGATCACGTTGGCAAGCACGGTCTGATAAGCTGCTTCATCGGAGGGACAAGGATTCGTCCCATTCAAATCAGCCAGCGTATCAATGGTGTGATTGGAGTTGGCGCGGATGGGATAGCTGTCGCCCACCTTGGCTTTTTTGAGTCCGTCGGAATTGTTTTTGAGGAAAAATACGTTGTCCAAAGGATCCTCGACAAGCTGATCGATCCAAGTTCTGCGGGCATAAAATTCAGGGCTGTAAACAACCTTCAAGCCCTCTACCAGCGTGACGGAACCAACGTTTCTGTGGCAAATGAAGTCGGTGGAGTACAGACGCACGCCCATGTAATTTTCAAGGAGATCACACATACCGTAGACCACGCCACGCCCCGTAGTTGCGGCAATATACAGGTCGCCGTCATTCACCACCATGGCGTAACCGTCGTCTTTGATCTCGGAAACAGCGGACGTGACGGCTGTATTTTGGCGGTTGGCCGTGCCAATGATGATCTCGTGCTCGGTGGTTTGGTCATCGGTGATGATAGGAAGAGCTGCCCCCGTGACCTTTCGCATTTGCTCTGCAAACATTTCAAGGGCTTTGACCTGCCCCGAGGGCATATCTGCAGAACGGACGATGGAAAATTCGGAAATATCTGTTCCCGCAATGGTCATACCTTCCCCAATCACGGGTTCTTCGGGATCGAGTCTGAGATATGCGTCATAGTCGATTGTCTCAAATTCCGGCGTCGTTTCTGCTTCCGTATCAGCCTCGGTCTCCGCGGTTGTGTCGGTCTCGGAAGCGGTTTCTGCCTCGGTTTCATTCTTGGTATCCAACACGGTCAGATGCTCGGTGCCGGTTTCGGCAGGAGACTCGGTGGGAGGAGTGCAGGCTATTAACGACATGATCAACATGACGGTTGAAAGTAAAAACGCAACTGTCTTTTTCATAGGGCTACTCCTTTTTTCAAGATGATTTCGCAATCTCTCTCATTCTTTCAAGGGCAAATGCGTAGAACTTTTCATGACCCATGGCGGCGTATTCATCATGGGTGTTTTTTTGGGGCTTGTTGGCAAAGGTCAGCTCACAGGTGAGGATGCCGTCATAGCCCGTCGAGCGGATACGGCGCATGATATTCGGCCAATCCGAGATACCGTCGCCCATGAGCAGGTGAAGATCGTCCGTCCAGAAAATATCCTCGCCCGTCACGCCCACGTTGTCGTTAAAATGCGTGTGGCACAGCGCGTGACCGTACAGCGCCAGCATATCCTTGCCTCGGTTGTAGCACAGCTCGTGCCCCGTGTCAAAGCAGAAGCCCAGGGACGGATGCCCTGCGTAGCGATCAAAAATGGCGGCCAGATACTCTTCGCCCTCCACGTTCTCAAAGCCCAGACGGACACCAAGCGCGTCGGCTTCGTCAATGATGCGGCCAAAATTGCGAAGTCCCGCCTCAGTGGGCGTATGTTCTCCGAAGCCGATGAAGGGATGGATGACCATGACGGGGATCTTGTGGGTGGCGCAATCGCGGACGCATTCGATCATTTCGTTTGTGACCTGTACGCCAAGATCGCCCTCATCCCACAGATACCGCACCTGGGTGAAGGGAGCGTGGATGGAGGTGTAGAACATGCCGTACTTATCGGCGGCGGCGGCAAATTCAGATGTTTTTTCGGGCTTCCATCCCGTGAAAAAGCCGTGCCAGCCGATGCGCTTCAGCAGGGCAACGTGTTCGTCAACGGACAGCCCTGAGCCGCCCATGAGATTGATGGCGAATTTGTAGTCTCCTTGATACATGGCAAAACCCCTTTCGGTCAATATGATTCAGCTTACTGATCAAATCCCACCTTGAAGATCTCCATCTGGCCGGGGGCGAGATAGACGCCGATCTTGGTGAAGCTTGCGTGTGCCTCGTATACCGCATCGTGGTGGGAGCGGATGAAGTCGATCTCCCGGCCGTTGTCCCAGTAGCGGGTGCAGGAGGTGACGCCGGGATCAAAGATGAAGGAGAACAGGCCCGACTCAAAGGGGGAATTGTTACAGAGGCAGAGGTACTGCTCGCCGTTTTCGTCGTAGAAGGTGCTGACAATACCGGGGACACCGTGGGCGCTTTCCATCTTACGCAAACGAGGGATATCGTAGCACATATACGTGGGATAGTCGCCGTAAGCCTTTTGGAAGTGCCATGTTTTCCCATGGTTCAAGCGGGTGATCATCTCGCCGTAGCGGCGGTGGAAGATCTTCTGCACACGCCGCATACGGGTATAGGTCTCGGATTCCTCACCCAGCTCGTCGATGGGGGCGCCGCGGTAGTTGTTGCCGTTGTTGTTTCCGTAGTAGTAGAACCACAGGATACCGTCGCAACCGCTGGCCACGGTGGTGGAGAGCTGCCAGCGCAGATCGTCCTCGGTAGGCACGCGGTAGCGGAAGTGGCCGACGGAAAGGAGGGTATTCCACACCTTGACGCCCTTACGCTTGCCTGCGGAGGTGTACTTATTGAGGTTGTGGAAGTAGGAATTGGTGCCCTCCTCCTCGGGGTTCATCTGCCAGTAGCAATCGTAGCAGATGAGGGGACAGCCCGAGGCGTCGATGAAGTTGTCCAGCCAGTCCTCGAATCTCTGGCCGCCCAGGAAGTCGGTCTCGATGCCCAGCCAGTAGGGGTTGAAATTCAGGAGGGGCGTCAGCTCGGGGGATACCTCGCGCATGATCTGATAAGCGCGGATGCAAGCGGCAAACTCCTTGGGTTGCAGGGGCTCGTCGCCGATGAAGAAGCCCAGGGTGGCGGGATGATGGCCGAAGTCGGCGTAGGCGCGCTCGTAGACGGCGCGGAAGGACTCGGGATCCTCCTTGAAGTTGTGGAAATTCAGGTCGTTGATGTAAACGAAGGCCTTCATGTCGTACTTGTGCATCTCGTCAAGGAAGGCGGTCATGAGTGCGGGGTCATGGTGGCCGTAGCTGAAGGTGGGGGTCTGATTGCAGGTGATGCCGCAGTTATCCCAGCGGGCCACCTCGGATACGGGGGTGGTAGTAACGGAGGGGTAATTCCAGAATCCAATGGGATATTTTGCCATGACGTAGGCTCCTTTCGTTTTTGTGTGGGGGATTCCATCGGATGCTTTTTAAGCCTTCCCCAGCGGGGAAGGGGGACCGCCATAGCGGTGGATGAGGAGAGCCGATGATCAATATCTTTCGGGTGAATTATTCACTCCACTCAAACTATTATTTTATCGGCTTCAAATCCTCAAAAGAAACATTTACACGTTTCATGATATCTTCGCAAACAGTATTAAAACAATTTCGAATGTCATCATTCGTATATCGCAGAACTGTGTTTCCGAGTTTATATAAATCGTGATCACGCTTGCGATCCGCTTCCGCGTGTTCGAAGGAACAATGCTGCTTGCCATTGATCTCAATGACAAGCCTCGCACTTGTGATGTAGAAATCAACAATATAATCACCGATATTTTTTTGACGGTGAACTGTCATAGGTAATCTTTTCAGAAAATCATACCATAAGTGACGTTCTACAGGGGTCATGTTTTTGCGAAGCTCTTGTGCGGTGGAAACGAGTTTTTTGTTATAGTTATATTGCATGAGTATTCATACTCCCGGTTGTATGTTTGTTATTCGCTCTCCTCATCCACCGCTACGCGGTCCCCCTTCTCCGCTGGAGAAGGCAAAGACTACCGCCTCGCGGTTCAACTTCTCCAAAGAGGAGGGGTTAAAATGTGAGAAGTAAACAAATCAATTTTACAAGTTGAGTTTGAATTCCCCATATTAGTTTATCCTCTTGGCGTAATAATTCATCAGACATCCATCGAGAATGATCTCCTTCTCATCAGCCGTCAGACCCACGAGGTTGAGCGTCAGATCCTCAACGGTGCCGTCCTTGCGAATGACCTTGGCGGGAATGACCTCTATACCGTTCTCAACGGCGGCGCGGATGGCGGGAACGAAGACACAATCACCTACCTCGTACTCGAAGGGGGTGTCCTTGTCCAGGGTGAAGGGAAGAATACCCCAGTTGATGCAGTTGGAACGGTAACGCTTGGTGGCAAACTCATAGCAGATGTTGCCAAAGCCGCCCAGCACCTTCTGACAGGACGCTGCCTGCTCACGGGCAGAGCCGTCGCCGGGCTTGTTGGCGAAGACGCAAGAACCGAACTGGGTGTTTTGCACCAGCTCATCCGCGTTGCCCACGGCGTTCAGCACGGCGCGGAGCTTGTCCGACACCACACCCTCGCGGCGGTCAGCCTCTTGCTTTGCCACGGCCTTGGAGTTGCCCACGTAATCGGGACAACGGCGGGACAGAGCAAACTCGGACAGGCGCAAGGGATTGGAACGGTAGGAGGAGGTCTCACCCGAGGGGATCAGCTCGTCGGTGGTGGTGACGGGATCGTGGATGACAGCCGCCAGCTCCAGAAGAATATTTTCGGTGAGAGCGTACTGCTTGGGCCAGTCGGTGATGTTGGGGCCCATGATCAGCTCAACCGAGGGATCAGCCTTGCCGAAGCCGTAGTAGAGACGCTTCTCATACACGGATTTGTCGAAATGATATTCATGGGGCGTGTAGTCGTAGTCGATGTCGGTGGCCGCCGTGATCCTACCGCCGTTGAGTGCTGTGGCGGCAATGGAACGGGCATCCATCAGGGCAACGCCCGACAGCTGTCCCTCACCGGGCTTGGAGCCTTCGCGGTTGGGGAAGTTACGGGTAGTGTGACGGAGGGAAAGCCCGTTGTTGGCAGGCACGTCGCCCGCGCCGAAGCAGGGACCGCAGAACGCGGTTCTGAGCGTTACGCCGGCTTCCATCAGCTTTGCCGCGGAGCCGTTTCTCACCAGCTCAATGTATGCCGGCTGGGATGCCGGATATGCGGACAGGCTGAACGCGCCGCATCCGGTGGACTGTCCCGC
>JAZSFA010000121.1:0-20742 GCA_045531965.1 Eubacteriales bacterium | reverse complement strand
ACAGGGGGTGCTGCAGGGGGTGCTACACCCCCTCATTGAAAAAAGGAAGCCCCGCAAGGCTTCCTTTGAAAATTCAACTGAAAAACAGGATAAAAATCATACATATAACAATTGTTACATAACAAAGGATCTTTATGATTTCCCGCGGTAAACGAAGTTGAGACGACCCAAGGGGGCAACGTCACCCTTGTCGTAGAAGTCTTCGATCTTGGTGTATTCCTCACGGCTGTCCGCCACTTTGAACCAAAGGGTGAAGTCATTATGATCCAATCCCAGGACTTTGCGAGGGACTTTGATCTGCATTTCGTCGCCTCGGATCTCGTAGTGAATGACAAGATCGGGAATATCCACGGCATCAAGGCTCTCCCCTGCTTCCTTGACGCACGCCAAGGTGGTGGTGCCGTTCTTGCGGGTGCTGTTGTTCAGTACGTACTGATACCCCATACCGCCTTCTGTGTTGAGGTAAATCTTCATCCAGGAGCCGGCACCCAGGGGATCCGAGACCAGATCCTTGGTGCGGATGGTAAAGCAGATAAGCTCCTTATCGTGCATGACGGCGATGGTGTCCATGACGTTACGCTGGGTGAAGTTGGTGTAGATTACGCCGCCCTGTCCCTCGGCGTGTCGGTTGAAATCGCCGTCAAGGAAGCCTTTGTAGATGGCGGGACTTTCGTCAAAGGCGTCTCTCCAAGGCACGTTCACGGTGTCTACGGCTTCATATACAGGGGTCTCGGTGGTACCCTTATACTTGCGAACATAGCTGACCAGCTGCATGAAGTAGTTATCGAAATAGCCTCCGCGCATCATTTCAAGGTCGCGGCTGTACTCGTAGTTCGCGGCATCCACAAACATAACGGGGCGTTCGGGAATGCCTGACCAATAGCCCGCGATCCATTCATTCCAGCCTGTGATCAGCACGATGGGCGGGTCGGTCTCGATGGCGCGGTCAAACTGCTCGGCGAAGTTATAGCCATGCTTCCAGGCATCGGGATCAGGGTCGTTCTGTCCGTTGTGGAAGGCGCGACCGCAGTTAGAGGTCTCGCCGTAGAGGACGGAATCACCAAAGCGGATGTTACCGCTGTGTTGCGCTACCGAGACGTTGATGACCTCGTCCACTCCGTCCAGATTGGCAAAGACCCGCTGGGGACGGGTAAAGTCCATCCAGGGCCAGCCGCCCAGCTTGTCGGGCTCGTTGGGCCACTGGGACATTTTGATGTTGAAGAAATTACGGCATTCGGGGGTACATTCCTCCTTGATGGCGATGATGACGGGCTTGCCGTCCAGGCAGAACCAGGTATCCTTGCACCAGCCGGGCTTGTAGATGGAATCGTAAATGTCCAATACTGTCAGACCTGAGGAGGTGTTGGTATAGAACATGACCTTGGGGATCTTCCAGCCCGCGTCGTGGTATTCCTGCAGGACACGCATGACCAGTTTGGCGTTGTCTCGGTAGATGGCGGCGTTGGTGGTATCAAAGAAGAGGAAGTCGATATCCGCCTGCATGAGCAGCTTCATGTGGCGGCGCACCACCCACTCGTCGTTGGAGTAATAGTAGCCGTAGAAGGGTTCTCCCCAATGGTGATAGACGCCGTGACCGCCCCACAGGGGAGACGCGGGTTTATATCCCAAATTGGGGTCTGCGGCGGTGAGTTTGGAGATATCGTAGGGCTTATGACGGCCATGCTCGCCCAGCCACAGGAAGTAGAACATACCGACAAGGCGATTTTCTCTGGAGACAGGGGCGCCTGTGGCGGTGTCGGGGGTGGGGCGTCCCAAGGCGTCAACTGCCATTAAAGGACCGACGGAGGCATATCTTTGCTTATATTTTTTCATATTTGATCCTTTCTTTGTGAAAGACTTCCATAGAGGATGGTTTTATTATAAATGATTTTGGTGGGTTTGTCAATGCATTTGGGGAAAAATGCGAGAGAAATCCTTACGCGGATATCACGTGTCGCTTCATGAAGGATCATGATGTTCTCTGGCATCAAAAAAGCACCTGCGGTAATCGCCGCAAGTGCTTATGTATTTTTGTCATGCCGCGGACGGATCGACCTCCGCTTCGGTTTCTGTTTCGGTTTCTTCCGCGGTTGTTTCTCCTTCTTCCCAATCAGGTTGGGGTTCCGGGGTTTCAGGCTCGATCCATACTGGCGGTCCTGAAGGTGCAGTTGGTTTGTATCTTGTCTCCTCCGGTTCTTTTTTTGTTTCTTCTTCAGGCCAAGTTCTGACAGGAAGGTCGTCAGGAACAGCCACTATTGTTTCATTTGCCAAAAGCTGGTCGATGTAGTCTTCGGAGATGTCTTCGGTGACATAGGCTTTTGCAATAATTCCAAAACCATCTTTCATAAAATGAATACTACTAATTTGGCAAATCAGTTCATCTTTCGAAAGTATTTTATCACCAATAGCGGTAGTAAGCACCGTGTTCATAGTAATTTTACGTGATTTTTTCAAATCCCAAAGTTGCCCAAAGAACTCTTTTCTTGCACAATCTAACATTGCGTTGTAAATTGCAGGTTCTGAAAGTCTTTGTAAATTTGGAACAGATCTTTCATCAATAAAACCTGCGTCATTCTTTAATTCGCCATCAACAAGGCCTGTTACATAAAGTTTTCCGTTTGGAGCCTTTGAAATCATAGCAAGATCGGTTTGTGTTGAAATAATTTTATGCGTCCAATAACTGCCCATCAAATCTGAAATATCAATTTCAACATTCTTCCGTTCATTTCCTTTTCCTACGAGGTTTTTCAAAGCAAGACATGTCGAGAAAGCTGAATATTGCATAGCTGATATATCGTCTGTTAATTCAAATTCTTCAGACATAAAATAATCAAAATCTTTTTTCAGTTTTTCCCCATAAGAACCGCCTTCAAAGCAATGGGTAAAATCAAAATATTCAAACACTTGAAGTCCACATTCATCGGGATCTAACGGACCTTCGGGAATCTCAATGGTTTCTTGCTCGTTTGTATCGTTTCCCCGATGACCAAACTCACCACAAGCCGCAAGCGTTGACACAAGCAGCAGCACAGCCAGCAGTCCCGTTATGATTGATTGTAACTTTCGTGTGTTCATAAGATCTTACCTCCAAATGTAAAATGTCATGTTCTGACAAGTTAATAAAAAAGAATAAGTTATTCTTGCCAATTGTTTTGGAAAAAATCCATAAATCTATTTTTTTCTACCTTCGACGATACCGTTTGAGTCGTGGGAGGCGACGCCTTTTGTAGCGTCCGCCTTTGTAGGACAGATGGTCGGGAGAACGGACGACACCGCCCGAGGTCTTGAGATACAGCACCAACAAGAGCAAAAAGATCAGCAGGGCGATCAGAAAAGCACGGCTCAATAGATACTGCTTGAAGATGCCCATGGCGTTAAGGAAGCCGTTACGTTCAAAGCTTTCATTGACCAAAAGATCAGCGCTGCCCACCACTTCCCCGCCGTAGGTGACGGTGATACTGCCCACCACCTGACCTTCGCTCAAAGGGGCGGTAAGACCGCCGTCAAAAAGGTGGTAGGTGACTGTCACGTCTGTATCAATCCGCACGTGGGTGGGCAGAAAAGCTTTTACGTCCTCGGGGACGAGAAGATCGGTTTTGCTTTTGCTGATGCCCGTGTCGGCTACGGGGACGGTGTCCAGCACGTCGGCACCCGAAAGCACGGTGCGGAAGCCGTAACATCTGCCTGCCCAGGAGAGCAAGCGATTGGTATAGCTATAGGCGGGAATGGTGGCGCCCACGGGAACGTCAACGCCTTGCATGACCACCGAGACGTTATGGCTGCCGTTCTTTTCCCAAAGGGTGATGACACACCAGCCGCCCTCGTCGGTCATACCCGCGTTCATACCTCGGCACCAGCCGTTATAGTATTGACCGCCCGTGTCCGAGACCAAGGCGTTTCGGTTGGTGATGGTGCGTTCCTTGGCAATATTGTTTGCGGGAATGGTATGCACGTGGGCGGAGACCAGAGACATAAACAGCGTGTTTCCCGTGGCTTCTCGGGCGATCAGCGCTGTATCCTTGGCGGTGGTGACCATAGAGGGATCGTGCAAACCTGTCACGTTGGTATAGTGGGTATTTTGCGCGCCCAGCTTTTCGGCTTCACGGTTCATGAGGTCCACAAAACCGCCGATGGAACCTGCCGACAGATGGGCAAGGACGGCGCAAGCATCGTTATACCCGCCGCAGAAAGCAGCCATCATGAGGTCAAAGATGCGGATCTCTTCTCCGGACGCAAGTCCCATATTTCTGCCCGAAGTTCCCGCAAGCATATCCGCGGTGATGGTCACGGTCTCCTCTGTGCGGGATGCCAGCTCGCGGCAGGCAATCAGTCCTGTCATGATCTTGACAGCAGAGGTGGGATAGATCACTTGCTCGGCGTTTTTTTCGTATAGAAACAGTCCGATGTCAAGGTTGTAGAGGCAGACAGCCCCCACCTGACCATCGGTGGGCGGTGCTTCGGATGCCACCCAGTCTTCGATGCCTGCGTGGGTATTCAGGGTAAACAGGGGTAAGACCAAAAGGATCACCGCAAAAAAGAGGGCTGATGCCACAAGTCCATGGCATCTCGCTTGGTGACGATACATGGCAGCCTCCGTCAGAAGCAATCGCAGAGACAGTCAAGACAAGCCAGCGCCGCGCATATATCGCAGATGGAGCAGGACGGTGCAGGTGCTGAACCGGTTCCGTAACCGTTACCCCGTGCTTGACTGAACTGCTGTTTCGCGTTCCTGTATTCCGCATTGTTGGGATCCATGGCACAGGCGGTATTGAAATAGTGCCCCGCGTCAGCGTAGAAGCCGCGGTTAACGCAGACCGTACCCATGAGGAAATGCCACTCGGCGTTTCTGTCAGCCTCGGGAACAGACAAAAGCATATTCTCGGCTTCCGCGATCCGACGGGCGTTGATGAGCTGGCGCACCTGAATATAGAAAGGCGTGCTGTTCTGCCCTTGAGTGTAGCTGCCATAACTGCTGCCCTGATAGCTGCCGCTGCCATACTGGTTGGGATCGTAGCCTGTGCTACCCGAGCCTTGTCTTCCGGCGCGCATTTCCTGGATCTGTTCGTAGGCGGCGTTGATCTCTTTCATTTTCTCTTCTGCCATCTCGGCAAGATCGCTGTCACGGTATTTATCGGGGTGATATTTTCTCGCCAGATTTCGATAAGCTGTCTTGATTTCCTCGTCGCTGGCGTTCGGGTCAACGCCCAGGATCTGATAAGGACTTTTCATGCTGTTTTTTACCTTTCCTTGATTTTAGGTTTTCGTCTTTCTCTTGATACAGAATCAGTTTGACCACAGAGGGCATTCCCAGATGCAGAATGTTTCGGATCACGCCCCAAAGATCCCTTTGCTCGGGGTTTTTATCTTCACAAAGATCCAGCGCGGCTTCTATTTCAAAAAGCTCCGCCGAGAGAATGAAGGAAATCTCTTCTTTTTTACTGTCATCCCATGCGCCGCCCTCGAAAAGACAGGCGAAGGGGTTGTATCGGTTGTGGGACAGATCCTCCTCGTAGTCATCGGCGGCATCGGTCATGTAGATCCATCTGCCCAAGTGATGTCCCAAGTGCCCCGCGATCTTCTTCACGTCTCCTTCGAGTCCATAGGACAGGAGATCTGCCATGGCCTGACCAAAGAGGTTTGCAGGGCGATCCACCGAGGGGAGACGCTTGTCCTCCATCTCCGCGAGGGCTTGAAGATCGTCCGCTAAAAGGGTGTTGAGTGGCTCATATCCTCGCTTTAAGGCTTTTCTTCGGAAGCTTTGGGCGAAGGGGGATAAAAGTCGGGCTCTGCATCGCTTGGTGCCTCGCTCGTCTTTTTGATCGTCTGCGGTTTTGTGACAAGCGATGATCGCTGACGCGCAGGCGCTGAAAGCAAGGATGTCATCAGGCTTTGCCATATCCCGTTTTTTCAGGGGATGAGCGAGACAGCGGTGTGGGGAGACAATCGGTGTCTCTCCTGTGAGGGCATAACGGATCAGGGCAAGAAAGGTAAAGTCGTACGACAGTGTCAGGCGGGAGCATTGTCCTGTGCATTTGCCCATGGTGCGGCAAAGTCCGCAGTAGACGGCGCGGAAATACGCCTGTTCCCTGACTTTGAGTTCGGGCGGATAGGGCTTGATATAACCGTACAAAGCGAAAGACTCCTTTCTTGACATACATATTCAGCATAGCAGAAAACAAAGAAAATTACAACCGCTATTTGTAAATTTTACATGATATACGAAAAATTCAGATTTTTTCGGATTTGGTAGGCAGACCGCAGCTCTTCATGAAATATCCCGCCGTTTCCTCAGGGGAGGTTTTGGTGCCCTGCCCCAGCCACCATTTGACAGCTTCCGCAAAGCTACCCGACAAGTGGTTCAGGAGAAATTCGCGGGGGATAGACTGTTGCTCGTCGAACAGGTACAAGGATGCCTCAAAAACCGTGCGAAGATGGGCTTTGAAATAGTTCATGAACAGTTCACCGCTATCCGAGAGAAGGATACCCGTAAGGTCGGTCTTGTTTTCACGGATGTGCCACAGGGTATGGGAGAGCTTCCCTTCCAGATCATAGTCCTTCCCCGCCCAGGGACAAGGGTCGTTTTCAAAAACGTGGTCAAAGATCTCGCTGCACATGGCGTCAAGCAAAAGATCCTTGGTTTCAAAATGCGCGTAAAACGTGCTGCGTCCTACATCGGCTTCGTCAATAATGTCTTGCACGGTGATGTGGTCGTAACGTTTTTTTTCAAGCAAGGTTTTGAATGCTTTGAAAATAGCTTTTCGTGTTTTTTGCTGTCGTCTATCCATAGATCTTCGCCCTTCCCTTACGTCAACCGAACAAAAACAAACATATGTTCGATAACTGACAGATTCGTTGAATTGGTTCTTGCTTTTTTTCGGAAGATACCGTATAATAAAAACAAACAAGATGTTCGCTAACAGATACATTATACAACAATCTCAAGGGTTTGTCAAGCGAACTTGATATAAGGAGGAAAACTTATGAAAGCATGGCTACATGAATGTGTGGAAAAGCTGGAGAGTATCCCCGCCACGATCATCAGCGGTGTGTGTATACTTGCCTCTCTTCTGATTCCTTTGATCATCGGCGTGGATATTCCTATGTACTTGGATCCCGCGTGGATCGCTGTCGTGATCTCCGGTATCCCGCTTTTATATCTGGCGATACGACGGGTGATTGTCAATCGCGGGATTCAGAAGATCTCTTCGGCGCTGCTTATCACCGTCGGTATGATCGCATCCATAGCCATCGGGGATATTTTTGCCGCAGGTGAGATCGCTTTCATCATGGCGATCGGTGAAGTGTTGGAAAACCTGACGGTGTCTCGTGCCAAGCGAGGACTCAAAAAGTTGATCGGTATGACCCCCGTGCAAGGAAGGAAAGTCACGGCGGACGGGGTGAGCATGATTTCTGCCGAGGAGATTTGCGTGGGGGATATCATTCGTGTTCTGCCCGGGGAAACCATCCCTATCGACGGTGTCATCATCAGCGGAGAGACCTCTGTCGATCAGTCTGTCATGACGGGAGAATCTCTCCCCGTGGATAAGGCGTGCGGAGATCAGGTTTTTGGCGGAACCGTCAACCGTTTCGGTTCGGTGGATATTCGGGCGACCAAGGTCGGAGAGGATGCTTCTCTGCAACGGCTCATACGTATGGTCAAGGAATCTGAGGAGAAAAAAGCGCCCATTGCGCGAATCGCCGATAAATGGGCGGCATGGCTTGTCCCTGTGGCGCTTTTGTTGGCGCTGGGTTCGGGTCTTGCCAAATATTTGATGGGAGATCCCGATTTTTTGACGGTTGGCGTGACCATGCTGGTGGTCTTCTGCCCTTGCGCGCTGGTGTTGGCGACCCCAACGGCGATCATGGCAGCCATCGGTCAGGCGACCAAGCACGGTGTCATCATCAAATCGGGTGAGGCGCTGGAAAAAATGGGTATGGTGGACACCATAGCCTTTGACAAAACAGGCACGCTGACCACAGGTCGGCTCCACGTGGCTGACGTGTTTTCCTTTGATTCGGCAGTAGAAAAGGCTGCGCTTCTCCGTATGACGGCAGCCGCCGAAAGTCGTAGCGAGCATCCCTTAGGGAAAGCCATTGTCGCTCATGCTTTAACCGAAAAGGTAGCTTTACCCGAGGCGCAGGACTTTTCCATGACCGTGGGCAAAGGCATCTCTGCCCGTGTTGAGGGAAAGCTGTTGCTTTGCGGTAACCTTTCCTTTATACAGGACAAAGGTGTGATCATCCCCGAAACGGTCATGAATGCTCTGGATACCGCCACAAGCGAAGGCAAAGCCTCGGTGCTTGTAGCGGTTGATGGACGTGTATGCGGACTCTTCACCCTTTCTGACACCATGCGTCCCGGCGCAAAAGAGATGGTGGAACAGCTGAAAGGTACTCGAACTGATGTGACTTTGCTTACAGGAGACCATGAAACGACCGCACGTTACTTTGCAGCGGAGGTGGGCATTGAAGACGTACGCGCAAAACTTTTGCCTGAGGATAAGGTGTCAGCGGTGGAAGACCTGAAGGCGTCCGGACGGCGGGTCTGTCTGATCGGTGACGGTGTCAACGACGCCCCTGCATTGAAAACGGCGGACGTCAGCATAGCTATGGGCACCATGGGGAGTGATCTTGCCATTGAGGCGGCGGATATCGCGCTGATGGGCGATGATATTTCCAAAGTTCCCTATCTGAAGCGTCTGTCCAATGCCACCCTCAACACCATTCGTTTGAGCATTTCCCTGTCTTTGATCATCAACGTTGCCGCCATCGTTCTCTCCTTTTTCGAGCTTTTGAATCCCACCACAGGCGCTTTGATGCACAACGCGGGATCCATCTTTGTCATTCTTATCGCGGCGTTACTTTACGATCGCAAATTCAAATAATATCCGAGGGGTATCTGCAGATACCCCTTTTTGCGAAAAAACCGTCTCTCTGCCAACAAAGGAGGCCAAGAGACGGTGTTTTTTCAGTTGCCCGTCATAACGCGCACGGTTCGATCCAGCCAAAGGGCGGTATCGCCGCGACTCATGACGGTTTTGGCATCGGCTTTTCCGTCGGTGGGCATGAGGATACCCAGGGATTTGAGCGAGTTCAGGGCTTTGTGAGACCAAGCGGGCATGGCGTCAGCGTCGGCGAAGGCGGTCACAGTGGTCTGTTTTGCGTATCCGATGATATTACTGAGGATCACGGCGGCTTCTGCACGGGAGATCGACTCGTTGGGACAGAAGCAGGTCTCACCGTTGATGTCTTTACCTGTCACATATCCGCGCCGTACTGCCAGAGAAACGTAGGGAGCCATGGCGTCGGGAATGTCGCTTGCATCAGCGAAGGAGGGGGCGGAAAGGGTCTTGACGTCTTCCGCGGTGATGCCCGCGGCGTGCATGGCGGTCACCAAAAACTCCAAACGGCTGATGGCTTCGGTGGGCTTGAAATAGTCGTCGGCACCTACTCGGGTTCCGTTCATGATCCCCGCTTGTGTAACCCGAAGAATGGAGGCTTGCGCCTCGTGACGGTCAATGTCTGCGTAATGTACATTTTGGGGACGGGAGGCAACTCGGATGCTGACCACGGCTGAGGTGCTGTAATTTCCGTACATATCCCGCACCACATAGGCAAAATTATCATTCCCTACGTAGCCGCTGTCAGGGGTGTAGGTGTACGCTCCGGTATGTTTGTCGATCATCTCCACTCTTCCGTGTCCCGCATAACGGATGATCTCATAGGTCATCTCATCCCCTTCGGGGTCGTACGCCGAAAGCGTGCCAATGGTTTTCATATTGGAAAACGTCTCTACCGACAAGGAAATTTCGGGCGCGAGACTGACGGTGGGGGTATAATTGATGGCTGGAATGTGACGAAAACGACAGGAAATTTCATAAGCACTACCATTGACTGCAAGGCTGATGGACACGTCACTGGCTTTGGTCTTTTCGACAGGAACAAAAGAAAGCTTGGAGAGGCTTCCTGCTGTGATGACCTGACCCTCCGTAGCCCCCATGGTGCCTGCGAACAACGTCCCTTTTTCAGGATCGGGGAGGGAGACGATCTTGATATAATTCAGTTCCGATAGGTTCATGGCGCGGCAAATGTCCTCGGCTGTCATGGTGATTTCGCTCCCACACAGTCCCGTGAAAACCATTTCTTCCCGTGCTGCCATGACTTTCAGTCCGTAAGAGACCAGCGGCATCGTGCCTCGCGCTTCCGCGGTGGCAGACTGACTATAAGGCACGGCATCATAGGATGTGGTTGCCGTCTGTTCATTCGCCGATACTGTCAGTGTTGCAAAAATCAGCAGGATGCCTGTCAGCATGAGCAACCATACGGCTTTCGGCTGCTTTCTGTGGTATGTTTGTTTTGATGTCATATTGGATTCCCCCTTGATAAATTCACTATACTGTATGCCGACAAGCGTGTATTCATGACAACGGGAAAAATGTTCCCTCCTTTGAATATCAGATGATATCCTCGGTCATAATCTCAAGGAAAGGCGTTGATCGCCCGAATTTATCATGGAGGTAATTTTTTATGAACGGTAATCTGACCCCCAAGGAGTGTTCTTTTCTCAAGGACCTCAAAGAACAGGAAAAACTCTGTGCGGACAAATATACGAAGTCTGCCGCCTGCGCTCACGATCCTCAGCTGAAGCAGCTGTTTACCCAGCTTTCTTCGGTGGAGCAGTCCCACTATCAAATGCTTTCCGATATTGAAAACGGCGGTGTGCCTGCCATGGGCGGCGGGAGTCCGGTAAGCAACCAGTTCACCTCTGCCTATACGACCTCGGAAACGCAAGAAAAGAAGGACGACGCCTATCTTTGCTCCGATCTGCTGGCAACCGAGAAGCACGTGTCCTCCCTTTATAACACGAGCGTCTTTGAGTTTACAAGACCCGAGCTTCGTCAGGTCCTGTCCCACATCCAGCAGGATGAGCAGGTACACGGCGAACGCATCTATCAGTATATGAAGGCAAATGCCATGTATTCCTGAGTGATTTGAAGAGCGGTTGCCCTGCGCGCCGCTCTTTCTTTCTTAATTTTCAGATAAAATTGTAAATATTCTTCAATAGCTATGGAAATTTTCAAAAAAGTATGATATAATAAACGGAAGATATGTTTAAATCAGAAATTGTTTACGTTTTGACGGCAGAATATGCCGCATTTTGAAAGGAAATCCGTTTATTATGTCCAAGTATATAGAAAAAGCTGAGGTGCAGACCCTGCCTTTGGTCGTGCTTCGTGGCGTTGTGTCTTTCCCCGGTATGATGGTCAACTGTGAAGTGGTCAGCGATAGCTTCCGTTCCACCGCCGCCGCGCAAGCCGCCGCGACCTCGGGTGAGCTGGTTTTGCTTGCCTCTTTGAATGATATTTCCGAACCCGACATTGGAGAACCCCAAATCACCAAGCTTTGCCCTGTGGGGACAGTTGCCCGCATCAAGCAGCTGATCCGTACCCCTGACGGTGACACCCGTCTGGTGGCTGAGGGTCAATGCCGTGCCACCTTGACGAGTCTCGTGTCTCTCGACCGTTACACGGTCGTCAACGTGATTGCCAAGACCATCGTATCCGAGGATAACGGCGGACTTGAGGGGGAAGCTTACATCCGCGAAGCCAACAAATCTCTCCAGCGTGTGGTACGCTTCATGCCTGCTGTGGCAGAAGACATTATGACCCACGTCTCCACCATCAAAAATCCCGGACTGTACGCCGACTTTGTGGCAGCCAACATCCTCACAAAATACGAGAATAAGCAAGCCATTCTTCAGTGCTTTGAACCCATGACCCGGATCGATACCTTGATCCTGATCCTGAATCATGAGTTTGAAATTCTCAGCACCGAGCATGATATTCACCGCCGTGTCAAGGCGCGTTTGAACAAGCATCAGAGAGACTATTATCTCCGAGAGGAGATCAAGGTTATTCAGGAAGAGCTTGGAGAAGGCTCTGAAGCTGACGAATTTTACGACCGCATTCTTGAGGCGCAACTCCCCGAAGAGCTGACCAAAAAGCTGATGAAGGACAACGAAAAGCTCATGAAGCTGCCCTTCGGCTCAGCTGAAGCGTCGGTCATTGCCAATTATCTGGATACTTGCCTGGGACTTCCCTGGACAAAATCCACCCGCGACCGTGTGGATGTTGCCGCCGCGCAAAAGGTGCTGGATGCCGACCACGACGGGCTGGAAAAGGTCAAGGAACGCATCCTCGAATATATGGCGGTCAAGCAGATGAGTCCCGAACTGAAAAATCAGATTCTCTGTCTTGTCGGCCCTCCCGGTGTGGGTAAGACCTCGGTGGCAGCGTCCATCGCCCGCGCCATGAAGCGAAAATACGTACGCGTTTCTCTGGGCGGCGTACGTGATGAATCCGACATCCGCGGTCACAGAAAGACCTATATCGGCGCTATGCCGGGGCGAATCATTCAAGCCTTGGGGCAGGTTGGAGTTCGCAATCCGCTGATCCTGCTTGACGAGATTGACAAGCTGACGAGAGACGCCCACGGAGATCCCTCTTCTGCCCTTTTGGAGGTGCTGGATCCCGAACAGAACAAGTTCTTCCGTGACCATTTCATTGAAATGCCCTTTGATTTGTCCGACTGCTTCTTTATTGCTACGGCAAACACCTTGGATACCATTCCCAAGCCGCTCATCGACCGTATGGAGATCATTGAGTTGTCCTCCTATACGCGGCAGGAGAAGATGAGTATCGCCCAAAATCATCTGATCCCCAAGCAACTGAAAAAGCACGGGCTTAACCGTCGTATGCTGAAGATCTCTGATGACGCGATTGTCGAGCTGATTGATTTCTATACCCGTGAGGCAGGTGTGCGTAATCTGGAGCGAAGCATCGCTTCCCTTTGCCGAAAAGCGGCAAGAAAGCTCTTGGAAGACGACAGCCGCAAGCAGATCAGCTTGAGCGCACCCGTCATTAAGGACTATCTGGGTCCCCGCAAGGTTCGCCCCGATCACATTTCTTCCGACAACGAGGTGGGTACCGTTAACGGACTTGCCTATACCGAAGTGGGCGGTGATATGCTCAAGATTGAGGTTGCTGTGCTGGACGGTACGGGCAAGCTGGAGCTGACAGGCTCTTTGGGCGACGTGATGAAAGAGTCCGCTCATGCGGCGCTGACCTTCACCCGCAGTATTGCCGCTCAGTACCGTATTCCTACCGACTTTTATCAGAAGAAGGACATCCACATTCACGTACCCGAAGGCGCCGTGCCCAAGGACGGTCCTTCCGCCGGTGTCACTATGATGACGGCACTGGTCAGCGCTCTTTCGGGGATTCCCGTGCGCCGTGACGTAGCCATGACGGGCGAGATCACTCTGCGAGGCAACGTGCTTCCCATTGGCGGTCTTAAGGAAAAGACCATGGCTGCCTACGCTGCCGGTGTGACCACCGTGCTGATCCCTGCTGATAACATGGGCGATCTGGATGAGATTGATCCCATAGCCAGAGAACATTTGACCTTTATTCCCTGCCGCAAAGCTTCCGACGTACTGTCGGTCGCGCTGGCTTCGCCTGACGTAGGCTGAAAGGAGAGACAATATGGCTTCCCCTGTGATCCTTCAAAACGTCAATCTCCGTATGACCGCGGGTGAGATCCGACAGTTCCCTTCCGATCCCATCCCCCAGATCGCCCTGTGCGGTCGATCCAACGTGGGTAAAAGTTCTCTGATTAACACACTTTTGGGCAGAAAGAGCCTTGCCCGTGTCAGCTCTGCTCCGGGTAAGACCATCACGGTCAACTTCTATGAGATAGATAAGAAGATCTTTCTTGTGGATTTGCCCGGCTACGGCTTTGCCAAGCGTCCCAAAGAGGATCAGGTCAAGTGGCAGATGCTCACCGACGGCTATTTTACCAAGAATCCCAACTATGACAGACTCTGTGCCGTTGCCCAGCTGGTGGACAGCCGCATTGGTCTGACTCCCGATGATGAGGCAATGGTGGATTTCCTCAACCAAGCTGAAATTCCTTACTTTGTCATCGCCACCAAAGTGGACAAGCTGAATGCGACAGAGCGTAAAAAATGCCTTGAAGCCATTTTGAATCACCCTGTCCTTGCAGAGGGTACACGCATCATTCCTTTTTCTTCCTTGAAGAATGAAGGTCGTGACGAGGTTCTGGGCTGTATTGCCGCTATGACGGGCTTGTCCTTCCGCAAATGATTTGTTCTACGAAAGGAGGTCTTTCTTTTGAGCTTCCTGACTTCCCTTATTTCGGGTCTTCCCTTGTATCTGTTAAGTCTGCCCGTCCTGCTGATGGCGTTTTCCGTGCATGAAACGGCACACGGTTACGTGGCTTATAAATTGGGAGACCCCACCGCACGTTCTTTGGGACGCCTGTCCCTCAATCCCATCAAGCATATTGATCCCATTGGGTTTATCTGCATGATGCTTTTTCACGTGGGTTGGGCGAAGCCTGTGCCCATCAATACGAGATACTTCAAAAATCCCAAGCGAGATATGGCGCTGACCGGTGCCGCGGGACCACTGTCCAACCTGTCTTTAGCGCTCATTCACCTCTTGCTCTTACGTATCATCATGTTCTTTGTCACGCCTGCCCACCTTACAGAGTCTCACGTGGTCTTTCTGGGCATATTTAACGGTGCGGGCACTGTCGTCAAAGCTTCTCTCGGATACACAGCCGTTGCCATTCTGGTATACGTCCTGTATTTCGGCGTCATGATGAACGTCAGCTTGGCGATTTTCAACCTGATCCCCATCCCGCCTTTTGACGGCTCCCGCATTTTCTACGCCATCCTGCCGCAAAAGTTCTATTTTGGGGTGATGAAGTACGAACGCATCATCATGATTGTCATGCTGTTACTGTTCGCCCTCGGCTTTTTGTCGGGACCACTTAGTTGGTTGCTCATCAAGATCACCGACGGATTTTTCTTCATCACAGGTATGCCGGCAGGCTCCGACACAGGCTATGTGCTCACCATCATGATCTATTACATTGAACAACTCTTGACCCTGTCTTTTTAACCTATAAAACCCATAAAAATGATGAAAGGAGGTTCCGACGACATGGATGCTCTGCAATATCATATTGACTTCGACATGGCTGAGCCGTTTGACGGTCCGCTGGATCTCCTTTTGACTTTGATCCAAAAGAACAAAGTGGAAATTCAAGATATTCCCATAGCCCTCATTTGCGACCAGTATCTGGCATATATCGAGACGGCTCAGCAGATGGATCTCGATCTTGCCGCTGAGTTTATTGTCATGGCAAGCGAACTGATGCTGATCAAGAGTAAAATGCTGCTACCCAAGACCGAAGAGGAGGAAGAAGATCCCCGCGCAGGTTTGGCGGAAGCGCTATTGAAGTATCAACAAGCCAAAGAAGCGGCGGCTAAGCTCTCAAAGCTTTATGAAAAATACTGCGGTCGCTTGGTCAAGGATACTGACGAAATATCTGTGGATAAATCTTACGTGGCGGATCAGTCGGTTACCTCCCTTTGCACGGCGGTACGAAGGATCATCGCCTATCGTGAGGAAAAGCCCCGCGCTGAAAAGGTCACCTTCTCCCCCATGATCAGCTCTCCTATTGTTCCTGTGGAAGCCAAGATCGTGGGTATTCTCCGCCATTTTGACCGCAGCGAAGAAATGTCTTTGGATGCGCTTTTGGACGATTCCGTATCCCTTCCCGATATGATCGCCATCTTTTTGGGCGTGCTTGAGTTGATCAAGGTCCGTCGGTTGCGGATCGTGGAGGATCCTCACCGTGTTGGTTCTCTTTTGGGTCTTGACACCACCTTTGTTTTGGGAGAGGACAGCGGTGAGTCCATTGAAAGTGACTTTGATAAGCCCTTAGATACATCTGTCTTTACAAATAATGAAAAGGAGGTTTCTAAACCGTGAACGACGAAAAACTGACGACTGATACGACAATCGACGAGCCCTCCGCGGTGTCCGAAGCTTCCGCAGAACCAAAGAAAAAGACGCCTGATGACGTAAAACCCTTGGATATCCATGACGTGGACAAGGCAATCGAAGCCATTCTCTATGCAGCGGGTTATCCTGTCACATACGAAAAGCTTTCCTTGGTGATCGGTCTTTCCCAAAGAGATATCCGAAAGTTTGTGGAGCATATGGCTGAGGCTTACGAGGATCGCGGTATACAACTGCTCATGTATCCCGATGCCTGTCAGCTCTGCACCAAGGAGATCTACGCCCCCTACATCCGAGAGGCTTTGGGCATTCGTCGAGGCGGAAATCTTTCGGCTTCTTCCATGGAGGTTCTCGCAGTGGTTGCTTACAATCAGCCGGTCACCCGTAGCTTTATCGATACTGTGAGAAATGTGGATAGCTCCTATGCCGTGTCCTCGCTTCTGGACAAGGGGCTGATTGAAGCTTGCGGAAGACTGGATGCCCCCGGTCGTCCCATGCTCTATGGCACGACCGACAAGTTCCTTAGGGTCTTTGGGTTGTCTTCTCTTGCCGACTTACCCGAAACCGAAGCTTTGGGCGTTGCTGAAGCAGCATTCAATGAAAGCCAAGCCATTCCCTTGACTATTGATGACGTCCAAGGAGACGATGACAAGCCTCAAGGCGACTGATATGCTCTGATATCACAAAAGAAAGGAGTCCTTTATGGTCGGTTGGATCATATTGGGGGTCGTGGGTTTTATCATCCTGCTTTTTGTCCTCTTATTTACGGTGCATGCCTTTATCACCATTGATTTAAAGGACGACTTTGCTTTGATGATCCGCGTTTTGGGTATTCCCATCCGCATTTTGCCCTCAAAACCCAAGAAGTACAATATCAAGAAATACACGCTGAAAAAGATACGCAAGCGTGACGAAAAAGCAGCAAAGGCTGCCGTCAAGAAAGCGGCTGCCGCCAAAAAGAAAGCGCAAGAAAAAGCTAAAAAGAAGGCTGAAAAGAAGGAAGCCGAGGCGAAACTGACCAAGGCACAGAAAAAAGCGATCAAAAAAGCCAAAAAAGCCAAGCGTCCAAAGATGACCGAATTTATTCCGCTGACAGCGCGGGTCGTGGGTCTGTTCTTCTCACGATTCTTCGGAAAAATTCACATCAAGGTAGCACGACTGCACATTCGCGTAGGCGGCGGCGATGCCATGGGTGTTGCCATGACCTACGGTGTGGTCTATCAGTCTGTAGGATATCTCTTCAAGCTTCTTGAAAAGATCTGCCACGTGGACGGGCTGAAAAAAGCTGAAATTTCCGTGGTTCCGGACTACACCTTGAAAGGCATGGCGTTCGACTGCAACCTTACCTTCCGTGTCAGCCTCGGCAATCTTGTAGGCGCTGCTCTGAAAGCGGGCTTTGCCTTCCTCAAGGGATATCTTAAGATCAAGCCCGATCCCGATCATCCCCAAACCGCCGTTCCTGTACCTGATATTCCCCCTGTACCCACCCCTGTGAAGCCCCAAAAGGCGCCTCAAGCCGAGCCTGTTCCAGTGCCGGAGCTTCCTGAGGCTCCTCCTAACGCGCCTATCCCGCCAATCATGTGATGGACGCGGGAAGAACCAGTTCTGTCAGAAATTTAAAATTTAAAATATAAACATAACAGAAAGGAAAACCACTATGGCAACCTCTGAAAACAAACTGCAAGACATTATCCAAACTTCCCTGCAAAGCATCAAGACCCTCATTGATGCCAACACCATCATCGGTACGCCTATTATCGCTAACGGCACCACCATCATTCCCGTATCCAAGATCGCTATGGGCTACGCTACCGGTGGTCTCGACTACAACGGCAAGGACGAAGCACCCACCAAGGCACAGAATTTTGGCGCAGGCGGCGGTACCGGTCTGTCCATTCAGCCCCTTGGTTTCCTTGTCATCGACGCTGAGGGCAAAGTGGACATGATCAATGTCGGCGTTAAGAACCCCTCCGATCCCATCGAGCAGATCGCTGATTTCATTGAGCGTTCCCCCGAGATTATCGCCAAGGTCAAGTCCATTCTGGGCAAGGACAAGGCAACCGAAGACTGATTTTTCAGATTGCGGACGAGGTTTTTCTATAACCTCGTCCGCAAAAGCATGTTTGCTTGTCATAACCTTTGTCCCGACTTCATAATCTGAAACATGATCAATGGGAGGTCGGTACAATGAAAATAAATACGTATGGTAACGGACGAGCCGTTTTTTTCACGCGTTACACGCGCGGATTTGTTTTTGCGCTCATTTTTATCCTGCTGGCACAGCTTGCTGTATTTTTTTCCCCCATATCGGTGCAAGCCGAAGCCAGGCTGGCACCTACAACTTCTATCCCTTTTGAGGGCTTTCTTTTGGAAAACCCTTCGATATCTCTCCCATCTGTGCCTGCGGATATCTCCGCGCGCAGCTGTGTTCTGATCAACGCGGATACGGGAGACGTGCTTTACCGTCAGAATGAAAACGTCAGACTCCCTATGGCGTCTACCACCAAGGTTATGACAGCCCTTGTGGCGTTGGATGCCATGGCTCCCGATACAGAGATCACGGTCACCGCCGCATCTGTAGGCATTGAGGGCTCCTCTATTTACCTGACAGAAGGCGAGGTGTTAAGCCTTGAGTCGCTGTTGTATGCTCTGCTTCTCTCCTCTGCCAACGATGCGGCTTCCGCAATTGCTATTGGCGTTGCAGGGAACGTTTCGGCATTTGCTGATCTTATGAATCAAAAAGCGGCGGCTTTAGGGCTAAAGGACACCCACTTTGTTAACCCCCACGGTTTGGACGCCCCCGAACACTATACCACAGCTTATGAGCTGGCAGTCATCACCCAAGCCGCTATGTCACATGAACTGTTTCGTACCATTGTGTCAACAAGGCAGAAGACCATCCCACATCACGCTGAAGAAGGTGTGCGATGGCTCATCAATCACAACAAACTGCTACGCTCGTACGACGGTGTTATCGGTGTTAAGACAGGCTTTACCAAAAAGAGCGGCAGGTGTCTTGTCAGTGCCGCACAGAGAGATGGAACGACGCTGATTGCGGTTACCATCAACGCGCCGAACGACTGGCAGGATCATACCAAACTTTTGGATTACGGGTTTTCCCTCTATGAGCCGGTATCCCTCTGTTTATCTGCTCAATTTCAAGCCCCGATCCCTTTAGTGGGTGGCACAACCGAATATGTTATGGCGCAAAACCGCGACTGCCTGACCCTCTCCCTTCCCAAAGTCCGAGGGCAGATCAGATGTGTTGTTGAATTGCCGCGGTTTCTTTATGCCCCTGTACAGCAGGATCAGATCATCGGTCATCTCGCTTTTTACGAAATCAGCGCTGATGGAAATAACGTTCTTCTGGAAAAGCTCCCCATATATGCACAACACGACACAGAAGCACGCATATATGAAAAATCATTACTTGAGCAAATTACCGATTTTTTCGGATTTTAAAATTATAACTAAGGAAGTCACATATGGAACCGGTCAGAATTTCTAAATATTTTACGGATTGCGGGATCATGTCCCGACGTGCCGCTGATGCCGCCGTCGCAGCGGGAGAAGTCAAGATCAATGGCGTGACCGCCGAGCTGGGGCAGAAGGTTGATCCCCAAAAAGACAAGGTTACTTGGAAAGGTAAGCCCGTGGTCATGCCCCGAGACAACAAGAAGGTCTACGTGATGCTCAACAAGCCCCGCGGTTACGTCACCACCGTTAAGGATGAGAAGAACCGTCCTACGGTGATAGAGCTTGTCAAAGACGTAGGTGTGCGTCTCTATCCGATAGGACGTTTGGACATGGATTCTGACGGCCTTTTGATTCTGACCAATGATGGTGACCTTGCCAATAAGCTGGCGCACCCCAAGCACGACGTTGCAAAAGTTTATTACGCCTACGTTGACGGTAACGTCACCACCGAACAAATCACAGGCATGGGACGTCCTATTGAGATCGACGGTCGTCTGACTTCTCCCGCGGCAGTACGAAAGGCGGGGTATACCGAATATCACACGGTTTTGGAGGTCACCATTCACGATGGCAGAAACCGTCAGGTGCGCCGTCTGTGCGAGCGTGAGGGACTGGTCGTCCGCAAGCTGACCCGTGTATCTGAAGGACCTTTGCAACTTGGGAATCTGGACGAAGGCAAGTGGCGTCACCTGAATGCCAAAGAACTTCGTCAGCTCAAAGGCTTGTCCGAATAAGAAAGAAGGAACCACATTATGCTGGAAGTATTACCGATTCAAGACAAAAACGAACAGGCGCTGATTTGCGCCAAATGTCAAACCCCTTTTGATGCCGATCTGTTGGCTTACAAAGCCATCATTGACGGTATTCTCGTTGGGATGTGCCAGTTTTCTATGAATGATCAAGGTGGTTTTATCCATCATCTGTCCTTGGTTAAAGATCAGGTGCTCCTGCCCAAGGATCGCGCTGAAGCGCTGTTTGTCATGGGACGCGCTACCCTCAATTTTATCGATCTTTGCGGCGTGCATTCTGCTTTTTTTAAGGACACGAGCTTTACCGACGAAGCCATGATCAAAGCCATTGGCTTTAAAAAGACTAACGACGGTGACTGGTGGATGGATCTTACCGACTTCTTCCTTCATCCCTGCCAGCACGATCATAAAGATCAATGATTTTTTATGATAAATTGTTGTTTACCAGGGGCGTTGCCCCTGCACCCCACCAAGAACCTTTTTGCAAAAAGGTTCTTGGAACTCCCAAAACTTTCAATAAAACAAATATTCATCAATGATATTTTTCTTTTTTGAAAGTTCTTGGAGGTGGTTTGGAGGAACCTTCTTGCATGAAGGGCCCTCCCAGGCGTACTCCTAAATAA
>JAZSFA010000157.1:0-8264 GCA_045531965.1 Eubacteriales bacterium | reverse complement strand
GGAACCTTCTTGCAAGAAGGTTCCTCCAAACCACCTCCAAGAACCTTTAAAAAGTATTTATTATTAAAGGTTTTTGAAGGGTTCCAAGGGAAACTTTTTGCAAAAAGTTTCCCTTGGCCGTACTCCCGTAGACAACAATTTATCGTCCTGTTAGACATTTCTAAAAGAAGTGTTAAAATATTCATGTATTATGGCCGATTTTTGAAAATATTTCGTGTATACTTTTGAAAGTCCAAATCTTTCACGAAAGGAGAACATGATGCAAGATCACGAGATTGTATCTTTGTATTTTGACCGCGACGAGCGGGCATTATCAGAGTCAGACAAAAAATACGGCGCTTATTGTTTTTCCGTGTCCATGAATGTGCTGGCGTCCCGTCCCGATGCTGAAGAGTGTGTCAACGACACATGGGTGCGAGCTTGGGGTGCCATGCCCCCCCACAACCCAAACAATTTAAAGACCTTTCTTGGAAAAATTACCCGTAATCTGTCCATTGACCGCCTCCGCAGACGCAAGCGTCGGATGAATCAGGAGTTGACCGTCCTCATGTCTGAGTTGGAAGAGGCAGTAACCCTTCCCGACGACACCGATGAGAACACCCTCTGCTCCCTATTCAACGATTTTTTACAGAGTCTTCCATCCTTTGACCGTCGTTTATTCGTGGGACGATATTGGTATGGCTATCGAATAACCTTTTTAGCCAACAAGATGGGACACACCCCCAACGCAGTTTCCCACCGCATTCGGCGGGTACGAGAGGCTTTCAGGGCTTATCTTGAAGAAAGGGGGTACAAGGTATGAAAGGCGAATTGGTCTTCAAAAGAATAACAAATATAGAGGACAACTTCATTGAGGAGGCTGACCTCGGTCTTGATGAGGCGCTTTTTAGACCTTCCTTTACACAAAAGCTTGGGAAATTCTTTGCTTCTGGTTTGGGTGTGGCTACAATCTGCGGGGTACTGGGACTCGGCATCTTTAGCACGATCCTTTTCATAGGTCAAAAAGAACCCATTAAACCACCTACGGCTGTTACCGAAACCGAAGATTCTGTAGAAGAGACCGTCCACTTGGCAGAGACTGTAACTGATGTTGAAACGAAATCGGAAGCAGAAACCGAAACTGAGACCGAGGCTGAAACAGAATTTGAACTAGTCACTGACGAGAGGGGCGGAGCGGTCTTTGCGCCCGTGGGGAACGTAGAGCTGACGGCATCCCCGGAGCTTGAGAAAACAATCATTTTTGATGGTGATTTGTCGGATTGGCAAGGATTTGTGTACCGCAAGCTGACAATTTCTCCCAACAATATGGTCTCCCACAAGGGCGATGGGATCGAGGCTGCAATGCCCATGGATTTCCGCATGACTACCTATATGGCACTGGATCAGCACTGGCTATATTTTGCCTTTAACGTGGTGGATGACAGCTTTGTTCATGCATCCGGTGACACCTCCTTTGACGGAGATGCTATAACCATTTCCTTGGATATGGATAACATGGTAAAGCATTATTGCTCTCAGGATCCCGAGCTATTTCCCGATGATAAATTACCAATATCCTATACTTTCTCCTGTAGCAAGGATGGCGAAGCCATGGTCTTTTTAAGAGAGCATACAGATGGATTCAACGGAAACAAATCCGATGGTTACATATCCATGGATTCTGAGGGGACCGTACAAGGTGCGGCAAGAAAAACAGACACGGGCTGGTCGGCTGAATTTGCCATCAAATGGGATCAGCTATATGAGGACGGCACATGGAAATGCTATACTGACCGTCATAACATCTACATAGACGAAAATCAGCCACTTGAGATTGGTTGCGCCGTGACCTATATCGATCGAGACGATGCAGACAGCAGAAGGATTGCTTGGATGGCTACCACCACGAAAGGTACCATTACGGGAACCTATGAGGATTGCGGCATCAATCTCATCATCCCCGAAGATCATGAAAACAGGATTGAATGCGATGGTATATACTATATGTGCGATGATTGTGGAACAGCGCCGTCTTCCTGATAAGGCAAAGAACGGATGACTCAATTTTGAGTCATCCGTTCTTTTGTGCTTTGGGGATCTTATAAGTAAAACGGTCAAAATGCTTGATACCCATAGCTGACAGCAGCTCTACCGAGCGCTCTGTATCCGCTTCGGTGTTGAAGCCGGGAATTCGTGGAACACGGACGGTTATGCGGTCAGTCCCCACAAGAGATAGGAGCAACGCGAGATTATCGATTGTACGTGCATTGTCCTTTCCCGTATAAGACCGATAGATCTCGGGGTTGGCGTCCTTGATATCGATCATAAATTGATCAATACAGCTTGCGGCTTCGATGACGTGATGTTCGGGGATATTCAAGCAAGATTCGGCGCAAAAGTGCCACTCGGAGGGACAGAGATTGCGGTATGCTTTGATAAAATCAGTATGAAGCAGAGGCTCGCCGCCACCAAAGGTAATACCGCCACCTGTAGCCAGATAATAGAGATTATCCTGCTTGGTTTTATCGTAAAGCTCCTCGGGGGTGACCCAAGAAAAGTCCTTCCCTTCTTCAGCAGGTGCCCAGGTACGGGGATTGATGCAGAGCTTACAAGCCAAGGGGCAGCCGTACGCACCCACGAGGGCAGTCACGCCCTTGCCGTCGGTGGCCATGCGGAGTCGGCTGAAAAAACAGAGTGGGAAACGTGGTGTGCCAGACATAGAACCCCTCCGTTAATCCTCGATGACCATATCGCCCATGATCTCCACTTCCCCAAAGCTCTCGATCTCCTCATCTTCGGAAGGCGCTTCTTCCACAGGCTCCCCCATGAGCCAATCCGAAGTCTCCTGTTCGGTATTGGTCTCGGTGTCAGGTTCTTCGCCGGGAATGGGGATCATTTCGCCTTCTACCATCTCGGTGTAGGTTTCTTCTACAGTATCCGAGGAAGCTGGCTGAGTAGTTTCGGTGGTTTCCTCATAAGCGGGCACACCACCGGGAGGGGGTTCAGGAACCCCTGCGGTGGGTTGGAACATATCAAGACATCCTGTCACCGACAGGGAAAGTCCTGCCGCGATACCTGCCACAGCCACGGTCTTACCGAGGGCGGCACGGCGCTCCAAGGCTTTTTCAAGCTGACGCACCTCAGACTCGCACTTGGGACAGGTGCCTCGGCAGTTGCCCTTATGGGCACATTCCTCCACCACCCAAGCGATATCGTTTTGCCTCGCGATCTCGGCACGGATCTGCTTTAAGATACGGCATTTTTCCTTGCCGTAGTACTTCTTTTCTTTCATGGGATCTCCTTTCTTGATCATACAATCAACCCTTTTTTACGTCTGTCGCGGTGGCTTCGTATTCGGGTGTCCAGCCACCATCGAGATATCCCTCAGGATAGGTCAATTCGGTATGCTCACCGATCTCCACCTCGTAAGTTTTTCCCTCGACGATCTTCGTGGTATCGTCCCAGAGGATGCGCCAGAAATTGCCGTCCTTATCGTGGCCGTAGAAACAATTGTCTTCGATTGCCACGCAGGAAGGAAGGGTCTCGGCCACGGTGATGACCAGGATACCGTCCATATAGTCCTCGGGGGCGGGATCACCTGCTGTCGGCATGTCAATCCATTCGGATTCGTCTTCGGTTTCCGGGATATAGACTTCGCCCATCTCTACAACAGGCTCACCAATGAGAGCTTCCTCGGTAACGGCTACGGTATCGGTGTCGGGAATCTCTACACCGTTAAATTCGACTTGGGTGCTATCGATGCTTTCATCAGTCAAAGGAGGCATGGCCATATCGCCTTGCAGGTCATCCACGGGTTTTCCGCCCAAGTTACCGAAGGGGTTGGCACAACCTGTCACCGACAGAGAAAGTCCCGCCGCGATACCTGCCACAGCCACGGTCTTCCCCAAAGCTGCACGTCGTTCCAGGGCCTTTTCAAGCTGACGCACCTCTGCCTCACATTTAGGGCAGGTGCCGCGGCAGTTGCCCTTATGGGAGCATTCCTCCACCACCCAAGCGATATCATTCTGCTTGGCGATCTCGGCGCGGATCTGCTTTAAGATGCGGCATTTTTCTTTGCCGTAGTATTTCTTTTCTTTCATAGCGCGTCTCCTTTCAAGTAAAGATAAATTGTTGTTTACCAGGGGCGTTGCCCCTGGACCCCACCAAGAACCTTTTTGAAAAAAGGTTCTTGGAATTCCAAAAACTTTTCAAAAAACATATATTATCAATGCTATTTTTCTTTTTTGAAAGTTCTTGGAGGTGGTTTGGAGGAACCTTCTTTCAAGAAGGTTCCTCCAAGCGTACCCCCATATACAACAATTTACCTTTCCAATTCATAAAATAACGAGGAAACTATGTATCACACCAATTCCTATCCCGACCTGATCATTTTGGGATCTACCGGCTCGGTGGGCACCCAAGCGGCGGACGTGGCGCGATGCCAGACGGCGCAGGGACGTCCCATTGCCGTCCGAGGGGTTACCGCCCACCGTGACGTGACCACCATTGAGGCGCAGGTCAGAGAATTTCATCCTGATTTTGCGGTGATGACCGACGAGGCTGCCGCCGCTGATCTGAAAGTCCGTGTTTCCGACACGAACACCCGTGTGCTTTCGGGCGTGGAGGGTATTCGCGAGATGCTGGGGGCGGTTAAAACCGAAAATCCCATGGGTATCACGGTGGAGAACTCCATCTTGGGTGAAGCGGGGCTTGCCCCCACCCTCATAACGCTGGAGGCGGGACACCGTCTCGCCCTTGCCAACAAGGAATCCTTAGTGGTGGGCGGTGAGCTGGTCATGGCGCTTTGTCACGCTACAGGACAAGAGATCCTGCCTGTGGACAGCGAGCACTGTGCCATTTTCCAATGTATGCGCGCGGGTCGCGCAGAGGAAGTCAGAAAGATCTGGCTGACTGCGTCGGGCGGACCTTTTTACGGCTACACCAAGGCACAGCTGACCGAAGTCACCAAGGCGCAGACCTTGGCGCACCCCACCTGGAAGATGGGTGCCAAGATCACCGTAGACTCAGCCACCCTCATGAACAAGGGCTTTGAGGTCATCGAGGCGGTGCATCTCTTTGGGGTCAAGCCTGAAGATGTACAAGTCGTGGTGCATCGAGAGAGCATGATTCACTCCATGGTGGAATATACTGACTATAGCATCATTGCCCAACTGTCGGTGCCTGACATGCGGCACTGTGTTCAGTACGCGCTGACCCACCCCTACCGCGCCACCGCGGAAGGCGTCATGAGATCGTTAGATCTTTTTGAGGTAGGCAAGCTCACCTTCCTCCGCCCCGATACCGACACTTTCCCGCTTTTGAAGCTGGCGGTGGATTGCATCACCTTGGGCGGTGCGGTACCTGCTGTACTGAATGCCGCCAACGAGGTGGTGGTTGCTGCTTTCCTCCACGAGAAAATCCGCTTCTGCGAGATCTCTGAGTACGTTACCCGCGTGGTGGAGGACATGAAGGCTGTGGCAGGTTGGCATAGCTATGACAGCATCATGGAGGCTGACGCTTTGGCAAGACAGAGCGCACGGGCACTGATCGGGCATCGGGCGTAAGGGAGCTTTCTTTTTGACTCCCGCAATAACGGGCGATCGCAGATCGCCCCTACGAAATGGTATTGGCGGACGGATGTCGTGTTTACTCGGAGGGAATCACTTTTCTATGAAACGAGGCACTTCCTTAACTCCGTAGGGGCGACCTGCGGTCGCCCGCCATATCTCTATTATCCACGGAGGAATACAGCTATTCATGCAAATCCTGAAATTCGTACTCTATCTTTTGTTGACCTTTTTCCTCATGGGCATCTTGATTTTTGTCCACGAGCTGGGTCACTATCTCACCGCCCGCGCCTGCAAAGTGACCATTCATGAGTTTGCCATCGGCATGGGCAAGCGCATCGCAGGCTTTACCTCCAAAAAGACGGGCATCAAATACTCCTTCCGTCTTCTGCCCATTGGCGGTTACGTAGCCATGGCGGGGGAAGATGAGGGGGGCGAAGGGACAGAGGATCCCAACGCGTTCCACAAAAAGAACGTCTTCCAGAAGATGCTCATCTTGGTGGCAGGCGCGGGGATGAACGTCATCGCGGGTTTCCTCGCCATGCTGATTGTCACAGGAGGCACGTTTTTGGCGGGGTACAACCGCCCCTCCAACGTAGTGTCGGACTTTGCTTTGGGCGCGTCCAGTCAAATCACGGGACTCTGCGAAGGGGACGAGATTGTTGAGCTGAACGGCACGCGGGTGCATACGGGATATGATTTGATCTATGAGATCACCAGTCAGGGCTATCAGCCTGTGGATGTGGTGGTGATCCGCAACGGTCAGCGGACGCTGATCCGTGACGTGCGATTTCCTGTCACCGTGGAGAACGGTCTTGCCGTGGGCAATCGGGATTTCAACCTTGAAGATATGGAGATGACCCTGCCGAACGTGCTGAAAACCACCTTTTTCCGCTCCACTTCTGCCATCAAGATGGTGTTTGACTCCATCGGCGGCATGATCACAGGGCGGTACAGTATCAAGGATTTGTCGGGACCCATCGGCGTGACCAACACGGTATCCCAAGTGGCACAACAGCCCATGGCTGTGTGGAACATCTTGTATCTGTTTGCCATCATTGCCATGAATTTGGGCGTGATGAACCTGTTGCCCATCCCCGCCTTGGACGGCGGGCGGTTGTTCTTCCGTGTCATTGAGGCGTTGCGGTTCGGGAAGCCCTTGAAGCCCGAGCTGGAAGGGAAGATCCATGGTGTGGGTATGATGATCCTCCTGCTTCTCATGGTGGTCATCGCTTTCAAGGATATATTTACTTTGTTCTGACCAAAAGGGGACCGCGTGTCCCTTTTTTGGGACGTAGCGTGGTGTATAATTGTATAAGATAAATGGTTGTTTGCCGGCAGTGCCGAAAAACAGCAAGTTATCTCATGACAAAAAATAAGTGGAGGCTTCTATGAATTACAACGCCATTCGCCGTGCGACAAGACCTGTCATGGTCGGTCGTGTGGGCATCGGTGGGACAAATCCCATCGCCATTCAATCCATGACCAACACCGATACCCATAACGTATCGGCAACCATAGAGCAGATCAAGGCACTGGCATCTGCGGGGTGTGATATCGTCCGCCTCACCGTCCCCGATTTGGAAGCTGCCGAGACCATCCGTATCATCAAGGAGCAGGGACTCACCATCCCTTTGGTGGCGGACATCCATTTCAACCACAAGATCGCCCTGCGCTGTGCCGAATACGGTGTGGACAAGATCCGCATCAACCCCGGCAACATCGGCGCGGACGAGCATGTGAAGGCTGTGGCTGACGCTTGCCGTCAGCGGAATATTCCCATCCGTATCGGGGTCAACAGCGGCTCGCTGGAGAAGCACATTCTGGAAAAGCACGGTGCACCCACCCCTGAGGCGTTGTGCGAAAGTGCTCTGTACCATGCCGCCCTTTTGGAAAAGTATGATTTTGAGGACGTGGTGATTTCTATCAAGGCATCTACGGTGCCCAATATGATCAAAGCCAACCGTCTGCTGGCGGACAAGTGTCACTATCCCCTACATTTGGGTGTCACCGAGGCGGGAGGCGCTGAGATGGGACTGGTCAAGTCCGCCGTGGGCATCGGTGCTATGCTTTGCGAGGGCATCGGTGACACCTTCCGCGTGTCCCTCACCGCTGATCCCGTGAAGGAGATTGATGCCGCCCGCAAGATCCTCAACGCTGTGGGCGTGGAAGGACAGTGCGGACTGCAGATCGTGTCCTGTCCCACCTGCGGACGCACCAAGATCGACCTCATTGACTTACATACCCGCTTTGAAGCGGCGGTGAAAGCCGAGGGACTGGCAAATCTGCCTGTCAAGGTGGCGCTCATGGGGTGCATTGTCAACGGTCCCGGAGAAGCACGGGAGGCTGACATTGGTATTGCCGGCGGTAAGGGTGAGGCTCTGCTCATCGCCCGCGGAGAGGTGCTTTGTAAGATCCGCGAGGACGAGATCATCCCCACGCTGATCGGGAAACTCAAGGAGGCGGCACTGTCGCCTGCTCATATCGGGGACGATTAACCCGTGTGGACGATGTTGTTTGAAGGGGGACGCTTGGAGGAACCTTCTTGCAAGGAGGTCGCCTCGCAAGCTCGGTCAAATATGCCTGCGGCATGATTTGCCTCCAAACCACCTCCAAGAACTTTCAAAAAAGAAAAATAGCATTGATAATATATGTTTTTTGAAAAGTTTTTGGAGTTCCAAGAACCTTTTTTCAAGCGTTGCTTGCAACGCGAGGTTC
>JAZSFA010000058.1:0-7688 GCA_045531965.1 Eubacteriales bacterium | reverse complement strand
CCCACCAAGAACCTTTTTACAAAAAGGTTCTTGGAACTCCCAAAACTTTAAAATAATCCTTTTTTAGAGGTTCTTGAAGGGGGTATGGGGGAAACTTCTTGCAAGAAGTTTCCCCCGACCGTACGCCATAAATTACAATTTACCCAATGGTTTCACCTTAGTGAAGGTTTTCTTGCTGGGCTTTTCTTTTAGAGGAGATTTCGCTGAACATTGCCGAGCCAACGATCATCACAGCGCCTAAAAGTTGAAGCGGAACCAGCGATTCGCCTAACACCGTAAACGAAAGGATCAAAGCCAAAACGGGATCGATATAGCTGAGAATGGCGACAGTCTGAGAGGGTAAACGATGCATACTGCCAAAATACAGCGTATAAGCAACGCCTGTGTGAATAATGCCCACAATGAGGAGCGGTAATATGAACGAAATATCCCAACTCCCTTCTATAGGCTTTTCGGTAAGCAGAAGATAGGGTAGAAGGATAAACGCACCTGAGAACAGCTCCACCATGGTCTTGCCGTAAACGTTTTCTGTGGGTAGCTTTTTGTTCAGGATCACCACAAGAGCGTAGAAGACTGACGCGCCGAGTCCCAGTAAAATACCGAGGATATCTGAAGAAGCCATAGGAGAATCAATAGAAATGATACCGGAAACAAGCACCATGCCTGCCACCGAGACGAAAGCGCAAAATCCCTTTTTGAGCGTCAGCTTTTCTCCGAAAAGAAGGGGAGAGAGCAGGATCAAAAGCGTTGGCTGCATATAATAGCAAAGGGTAGCGACAGCGACGGAAGTAAAGCGGTAGGACTCAAAAAGCAGGATCCAGTTGATCCCCAGCGCAAAACCGCTAAGGATTAGCAGAAGAGATTTTTTGCGGTTGAACCCCATCTTGAGAGAGCCGCCGCGGCATTTGATCAAAGTAAAAAGAAAAACACCGCCGATCAAGCCACGTGCAAAAACCAACATGGCCGAGGAAAGGGGAATGTATTTTCTGAAAATACCGATTGTTCCATAGATCAGCATGGACGTCATATAGAGCAGGTAAGCACCGGCTTGCTTGGATTTCATAAATGACCTTGCTCCTTTAAAGTTCTGTAAATCATAGGCGGCAAGACGCACCGCATCCTGCCGCCGTTCTATGCTGATTATAGCACAGATCACAGATATTTTCAATAGATAGACGAGAATTTTCCCCCGTAATATCAGCCGATGTCCCCATCTTCGTGAAGGAGCGCCAGAATCCTGCCGGTGAGATCGGTGCCCACGAAATAGTAATCTCCGTTGAGCTCTACGTGACCACAGTCATAGACCGAAATCTTATAGCCGCTTTCCTCTTCATGTCCCCAAACGTGGGTGAGCACCACCGCTTCTTGGGGATGGAACAACTGTTCCTCGGCAGAAAAACCGGGGATTTCATTATTTTTGACCGCCCGACCGTCAGCACAGTTCAAAATCTCTGCCAAGGCAGAGAGGGTATCTCTTGAGAGAGACAATTCACGGTGGCTTGCGCCGTAAACGTTCTCCCAATAAGTGACGGTTTCCTTGAAATACAGCTGGGAGTAGAGCTTGTTTTCCTCCAAAGCCGTGCTGAAGATGGGGTACGCCGCCTCCTCGTCATAAACCACAGGATACAGCTTGCCCTGACTTTCGATCCATTCATAATACCCGGTTACTGCGTTGTTCAGAATGAAGTTGATAATATTTTGTGCGTTCTCACGACCGATCTCAAAGAGTTGACCGCCGAAAGCGCCAAAATATAGGTATCCGCTGTCATAAACTCGAAGGAGTCCCGAAATAATACCCAGATCCCCTTCGAAACCGAGGGAGGAAGCAAGGAAGGCATCCGCTTCGGTTTGAACAGTCTCCAAAGTCACACCGGTTTTGGGATCTGCCCAAGAGCCCTTTTGAGACAAAAGGAGAGCTTGCATTTCATCCACAAGATTCTGATTCAGGTAGTAGTTTTCTCTGGGATTTTTGGAATGCTCAAAGGAGTTGGGAAGCCGCACGCCATCTTTATATATCACCTTGAGCATATCCTCATAGGAAGGAAACGCATAAGATTTCGCATGGAGAAAGTAGTAGGCTTCAAAATCAATAAAATCCCTGTGAAATCCGTAAACCCCGTCATCTTGGTAGCGCATGCACAGGCAAAGATCGCCGTCAATCCCCACCACCCGATACACCTTTGCGGTCATAGCAATCTCCTGATCGGGTCCAAAGCTGGCGGTTACCGTCATATCGTCAAAATATTCGCCTACCCGCTCCGGCGGGCAGAGAAAAGCGTTATGGTAAAGCTCATAATTTTCAAAATCCGAATCTGTTATATGGGCTGAAAAGGCAAAATCCGGCTGTGTGCCCGTGTCAGGCTCCCAAACCACCCCGGATGACTGCTCCGCGTCCGTTCCCGGCAGGCTTTCGCCGGAGCCCTCTTCGGTGTCAATGCTCGGGGGAAGAACCGTGGGCTGATCCTCCAACATCATGGGGACAAACACAACGGCAGTGGCCATCAGGGCAAGGCAGGCGGCGATCAACCCCCCGCGGAGCCACAGACCTTTAGGCTTTTTGCCCGCTTGCCTGAGCCTGTCTTTTTCTGCAATATATTCCTCCACAAGGGTGGGATCCAGGTGATCCATCCCCTCGTTCCATTCTGTTTTTTTCATAGGGAATACCCCTCACTTTCAAGTTTTTCTTTCAAGGCACATCTGATGGCGGCAAGCTCCTTGTTGACCGTGGAACGGCTCAGAGAAAGCTCCCCCGCAATGACGTCAATGGGCTCAGCCATATAATAACGGCTCATGAAAATAAAGCGTTTTCTGTCGGGAAGGGAACGGACAAAGTCGCTGATCACACGCCCCAGATGAGCACTGTCAAATGCCGCGTCCACGTCTCCGTCTCCTGCCACAAAATCCTCTAACTCAGACAGAGATACCGTCATCTCCGAGGGAACCACCGCTTTTCTCATATTCCGATGATACCGCTTGATGGCGATCCTTCGGGCAAGGGTGGTGAGAAATGCTTTGAGCAGGGCAGGTCTTGCGGGGGGCATGGCGTTCCATGCGCCAAGGTAGGTGTCGTTGAGACATTCTTCGCAGTCAAGCCGCTCATGGAGAATGCGATAGGCGACGGTATACAGGTATGCCTTGTATTTGAAGTCGGTTTCCTCGATGGCTTGCTCGTTCCGCGCCCAATACAGCGCCACGATGCTGTCGTCATCCAAGGGTATTCTTGCCCTTTGATTCTTTTGAAGTTCCATAGCTTGCCTCCTTCCTTACGTTTTTGAAAGGCCCTTCATCTATAGAAGTACCGAAAAAAATGAAAGTGTGTAATGATTCAGGAAATTTTGATGAAATATTTTTGTGTAAACCAATGGTGACATATGAAAAGCGGCAAGACGCACCGCATCCTGCCGCTATTGTAACATATCTTTCTGTTAAAATCAAGATTCTATGGCTCCTGAGGAGCATTATCTTTCTGCTTTTTGAGCTTTCTGACGTAAAAGACCGTATAGACAATGTTGATCGCCAGCCAAATCCATGTGACGTAGCCGAAGACCAAGTTCCAGTTAAATCCAACATCGTAATAAGCGGGATTGAAAATCAGAAACGGGCTTGAGGTTATGCCGAATATATCAAGAAGGAGAAAGTAGAGCCAATAACCCCAATTAGTCACCAGATTCTTGTGTTTTACCTGAATGAAACTGAACACGGTACAGACAAAAAATGATATGGAAAGGGGCAGAAGACGGTCTTCGTCCATGACAATGCATAAAATACCGCAGACAAGCCCACATATCAAAAAGATGATGCCCAAAATGTTGGAAAGTCCCAAGCTCTGACGATAATGGTTCATCACCGTGACAGGTTTTTCAGCTTGCGGCGGGGGCGCAGTTTCGGTAGTGTTTTCTTTTTTGCCCACGGCAATATATTCCACCGACACCCCAAACAGCTCGGCAAGTGCGATGAGATTATAGGTGTCGGGCGCGGATGCGTCACACTCCCATTTGGACACCGCCTGGCGGCTGACGTTCAGCTTTTCCGCCACGTATTCCTGAGAATATCCGCGGTCTTTTCTCAGCTCCGAAATTCTTTCACCAATGGTCATTTTTATGATCCTCCGTTCTGAAAACCGACCGCCGATGATCCGCGATCTTTGACCAAATGATAACATAATGGGCGGTTGCGGTCTACCAACTACAGCGCAACTTTAGGTTGCGGAAGGGAAATGCCCGCTTTTTCGTCGTTTTTTTATTGAAGATCCTTTCGATATTGGGAGATTTTAAAAGGCCAGCAGTAAACCTTCAGCATATACGCATAGATGGCGGTCGCTATGAGCAAAGGACAACAGAGAACACCAAATTCCAACGCGATCCACCGGAGTAAAACGCCATAACGGTAGTTCGTCGTAGCCAATGCCCACACCGTCAGACACAGAAAAACAGCCGAAAGGATGAAAAGCAGGAAGATGATAAAGACCTGAACTTTTCTGACAGCCACAGCCTTGTGACGGGGCATCTTATTTACCGAGTCGAAGGTGAGAAGGATAATGCCGCCAAGAAAGGGGATCATGCTGAGCGCATAGCCGAGGTAATATCCCGCGGCTTCGATGGGAGACGTGAAATAGGCAGCATAAAAATCACCGTCCGCATATGACAGATAAATGGAAAAACCAAACAGCGCGAGAAGAATGACACCAAAAATCTTTTTCATCGTATTTTCCCTTTCCGCCGCCATGGGCAGCTTGCTTGAATTATTTCACCTGAGTTTAGGAGCGCTGAGCTTTCGAAGGTTTCTTTGTGATTCTATTATAGCAAAACCATCCTGAAATGTCAAGAGTGCGCTCCGCAAAAGGAAAAACCCCGAAAACCGTTGCTGCTTGTAAGCGTCGGAGCTTTCGGGGTTGCGGTATTTGGGATTGATTGATCGTCACTTTCCCGTTTTTTACCTGAACGTCGATCTACGGCATGATGGTGATTTTGATATCACCTGTGTCGGTGGTAATCTCACATCTGCCGCCTGTGATACTGTTGGGAACATCTATTTCTCCCGTATCCGAGTTGACGATAAACACCTTGTCGGTAAGCAGGTTGCCATCCACGTCACCGGTGTCAGTTTCAATGAAGATTTCAGCGGCGTCAACATCGACAAAGGTTACGTCCCCGGTGCTTCGCATCACGGTGAATCGCCCATCGGCTACCACGCCTTCCAACTGTAGATCTCCCGTGCTTCCCTTGGAAGTGAGGTTTTGACAGGTGACGGCGCTCAAAAGGGTATCCCCTGTGGAGACAGTAACCGAAATATCCCCCATGCAAATGATATCCGAGGCGATCACATTGCCTGTGGAGGTTTTCAAATCCATAGAACCGACGGTAACGTTTGAAAGTCGAACACGACCTGTGCTTGTGTATATGCGGACAGCCCCCGATACCGAGGCAAATGATCTTACGTCACCCGTGTCTTCTGAAATATCCATACGCGTAAAGCTGAAATCCGAGGGAATCTCCACGTCACCCGTGTCGGAATCAATGGTTAGATCGCCGTATGCCCCTCGAGGCAGGTATACGGTTATCTTGGGGGAATCAAAGCCCAAACCAACGAAATGATACCATTTTCTTGTGTCTTCCACACGGATCACAAGTTTTCCGTTCTCCACCGTCACCGAATGCTTCAGATTCTTCTGCTCAAAGCACTCCACGGAATATTCAGCATTCTCCGTGGGCACAAAGGTGATATCAGCGGTGCTGGATTCAATGGATATGTCTCGGAAAGCCTCGGGGAGCTTATGCGTGTTTGTCTCATATTCGCTTGTTGATAGCTTTGTAAAGTCCCAGTTCAGCACGGTCATCACGGCTGTGAAAATAACACTTCCCAATACCAGCAGGGAAGCGGCTGTGATCAGCCATATCTTTTTTGCTTTTTTCATGCTTTTTTCTCCTTCCCCATAAAGCTTTTTTTAATAGCCAAGACGATTTTTCCCGTGAGCTTGACCGTCCCCTTTGTGGCGGTCATACATCCGAAGAACAAGAAAATGGCAAGACCGCCGCAGACAAGGGCAGCCGCGATCACAGACACGCCGGAAGGGATATTTCCTTGACAAGCAAACAGGATTCCTGCCGCAAGCCCCGCCGGCGCGCAGACCGTGACCGCCGTAAACACCGTCCACAGAGAAGCGATGACAGACCACAGTACAGCGTACAGGGAAAGGATCACAGCGAATGCCACTATTGCCAGAGACAGCCACAGAGGAGAGCCGACCGCCAATAACACGATCTCCCACGTTCTCGGTTTCCTCTTGGGCTTGACTTTTTCCTTAGCGATTCTGCTGAGAGGAATTTCCGCTGTTATTTGCGCCGCGATCTCCTCCGATGAGCCTATTGCCGCGACGGCTGCCTCTTCGCTGAGACCTTCTTCCATGCGATCATCAATCATTTCGCTGTAAAAATGCAGGTGTTCTACTAAGTCAGATGTGGGCAATCCCGTGAGCTTTTTCTCAAGCTCGTTCAAAAAATCCCGCTTTGTCATGGATGCTGATCCTCCTTTGTCACAAATTGATACATGAGCATCACTTCGCGCCACTCGTCCTTGAAATCCTCGATACGCCCCAGTCCTGCCTTGGTGATGTGATAATATTTTCGAAGTCTGCCGTTATGCTCCACGGTGCGGACGGTGAGCATATTGGCGTTTTCTAACCGCTTCAAAATGGTGTATAGTGTAGATTCCGACATATCGATGTAAGGCTTCATATCTTTGATGATCTTATAGCCATAGGAATCTTCATTTTTGATAGCGGCAAGCACGCAGACGTCAAGCAAACCGCGTTTCAGTTGAATATCCATGTCAATCTCCTTTCCACAGCAACGGCGGCAAAAGTCTTTTTTTGATACTCTGGATTACACAATATATCATAACACGAAGTATAGCTTTTGTCAAGAAGTTATTGAATAAATAAAAACGGCAAGAATTTTTACGTTCTTGCCGTTTTTATCTGTTCGTCGATTATTCCCACTCAATCGTCCCAATAGGCTTAGGTGTCAGATCCAGCAACACACGGTTGATGCCTTCTACCTCGTGGGTGATGCGGTAGGTAATATGATGGAGGATCTCGTAGGGGATCTCCTCAATGGTGGCCGTCATGGCATCCTTGGTGTTCACCGCGCGAATGATGGCGGGCCAGCCCTCGTAGCGGCTGTCGTCCTTCACGCCCACGCTCTTGATGTTGGGCACGGCAATGAAGTACTGCCAAACGTGTTCTGCCAGTCCATTTTTGTCGAACTCCTCGCGGAGGATAGCGTCAGCCTCGCGCAGCGCGTGGAGTCTGTCGCGGGTGATGGCACCCAGACAACGAACGCCTAAACCGGGGCCGGGGAAGGGCTGACGGTAGACCATGGCATGAGGCAGACCCAGCGCCTCACCAACCACGCGAACCTCGTCCTTAAAGAGGACGGCAAGAGGCTCCACCAGCTTGAAGGCGCGCATATCCTTGGGAAGACCGCCTACGTTGTGGTGGGACTTGACAGCCTTCTTACCTTTAGCTTTCTCGATGCTTTCCAGGATATCAGGATAGATGGTGCCCTGCGCGAGGAAAGAGATGCCTTCCAGCTTACGGGCTTCATCGGCGAAGACGGTGATGAACTCCTTACCGATGATCTTGCGCTTACGCTCAGGGTCAGAGACACCGGCCAGCAGGTCGAGGAAAT
>JAZSFA010000145.1:0-2624 GCA_045531965.1 Eubacteriales bacterium | reverse complement strand
GCAATCCCAAGCCGTTTTCCCATTTGGCAACAGCAGATCTTGAGATATGTATATCGGCTGCGAGCTTTGCTTGCGAGATGCCTTTTTCGCTCCGCAGTTCTTTTAGTTTTTCGGAAAATTCCATAGAAACACCTCCGTTCTTTCTGAACATATTTTATCACATTTGCGGCTAAAAATCTACCCTTTAGAGTGTTACTATGGTGTGTTACGGTGTTACTTTTAATACTTTTGCTCAAATATTTATATATATGCAACTGCGAGTTGCTAAATTTCAAAGGCGCATTGGTTGAAAAAGTCACAGTATAATGGTATAATTATAGCATCAAAACAAAGGAGAAACCTTAATATGAGTTTAGGTAAAAATATATACGAATTAAGAACCGCCAAAAATTTATCGCAAGGCGATCTTGCCGAACAGTTAGATGTTTCCCGTCAATCTGTTTCTAAATGGGAGACAGATGCGGCAATTCCCGACTTAGATAAACTAATAAAAATGTGTGATGTGTTTGGTGTTTCACTCGATGAGCTAACGGGGAGAGAGCAAAAAGAAGATATACCTCCATCTGTAACCGTTATTGAAAAATCACCAACATTAACTGCACAAAAAATAGTAGGTATCGTTCTTTTATCTATATCTTTGATTGGAAGTGTTTTAGCGTTTATTCTGACGGATGATATAGAACAAGTTTTTATCCTTTTACCGTTTTTATTGGCAATGTTTGTGTGCAGCTTGATATGTTTTCTCGTAAAATACAATGTGGGTTATTGGTGTGCTTGGGCAGCCTTCTCACCAATCAGCATCCTATCACCTTTCGTTGTAGGTTTACCCGTGTTTAGTAGTATAGGCGGATCACTTATTATTTTTTGCATAGTGATGACATTTATAGCAAATAAATTGTTTAACAATACACATGTTGAAATAAAAAAAGGAAAAACAATCGCAATAATAGTAGGTTGGACTGCTTATGTAGTTTTGTTTATCGCAAAAATATTGCTTGCACACTTTTCTACAAATTCAAGCTATGTATTTAATTTTACGCTCATAAACATTGTATCATATATCGTAATTCCTCTTTTATTGACATATACTGTATGCTATGTAAAGAACATACGACAGAACAAAATTGCATAGGACTAAAAACGCCCTCGCTCCATTACGGAACGAGGGCGTTTCTTATCTATCCTTCAAGGATACGTATTCTGTTTTTCCCTTTACGTTTATGTACGCAGGGCGAATGATCTTGCCTGCGTTCTGTATTTCTTCCATACGGTGCGCGCTCCATCCTGCGATTCTTGCGATGGCAAAGATGGGCGTGAAAAGCTCATAAGGAAGTCCAAGCATTTTATAGACCATACCCGAATAGAAGTCCACGTTCGCGCTGACACCCTTATACATTTTGCGCTTTTCAGCAATGATCTCGGGAGCCATCTTCTCAACCGTTTGGTAGAGCTCAAATTCCTCGTGAAGTCCTTTCTCGATCGAAAGCTGCTCGGCATAGTAGCGCAGAATGTCCGCTCTTGGATCGGAGAGTGAGTAAACGGCGTGTCCCATGCCATATATGAGTCCTGCTTTGTCAAAGGCTTGCTTATCGAGAAGTCTGACAAGATAATCCTTTACCGCGTCCTTGTCTTTTGTATCAATGTTCGCTTTCATATCATCGAACATCTGCATCACCTTAATGTTTGCACCGCCGTGGCGTGGGCCTTTCAGTGAGCCAAGCGCGGCGGAAATCGCAGAATAGGTATCTGTTCCCGACGACGTTACCACGTGCGTTGTAAAGGTTGAATTGTTACCGCCCCCGTGCTCAGCGTGAAGAACGAGCGCAAGGTCAAGCAGTTCTGCTTCAAGGGGCGTATACTGACCGTCCTCGCGGAGTATGTAAAGCAGGTTTTCTGCCGTATTCAATTCCTTTTTGGGATAGTGAATGAACAAGCTCTGACCGTTATGGTAATGCTGGAAGGACTGATATCCGTAAACCGCGAGTAGCGGAAATTCCGCTATCAGCTGCAAGCACTGGCGCAGAATATTTTCGGTGGAGATGTCGTCGGGATTCTCATCGTAGGCATAGAGCGCCAACACACTTCTTGAAAGGATGTTCATCATATCCTTGCCGGGGGCTTTGAGGATCATATCACGAACGAAGGATGGCGGCAAGGAACGATAGAGCGAAAGCTGCTCACAAAACGCATCAAGCTCATCCTTGGTCGGAAGCTTTGAGAAAAGGAGCAAATATACTGTTTCCTCGAATCCGGGGCGCTTATCCGAAACGAACCCCTTTACAAGATTTCGAACGTTAACTCCTCGGTAATAAAGCTGACCTGCGCACGGAATGGCATTTCCTTCCGCGTCGATCTCCTTTGCCTTGATATGCGACACCTCGGTAAGTCCGGCAACAACGCCGTTACCGTTTATATCACGCAGACCGCGCTTTACGTCGTGCTCTGGGTACATATCGGGGACAATATGATTGCTTGAATCCGAAAGAGCCGCAAGCTCCCTGATATACGGTGTGATTTCTGAATAGTTCATTTGTTTACCTCCTCGTAGGTATAAAAATAGTATGTGCGATCCGTCAAGTTGGTAGCTGTATTGTCGTATTATTCCACCCTCATCATTCTGTACC
>JAZSFA010000140.1:0-1808 GCA_045531965.1 Eubacteriales bacterium | reverse complement strand
CCTCCAAGAACCTTTAAATAATGATTCTTTTTAAAGGTTTTTGAAGGGTTCCAAGGGAAACTTTTTGCAAAAAGTTTCCCTTGACCGTACTCCACCAAACAACAATTTATCGGTTTACATCCCATCGCGGTATGTGGTTCGCATGGGTTGAACGTCCCCGAGCCAGAGCCGCCCCGCAGGGGCAAACAACAATTTACATGATGAAACTCCCCCTATAACCGCATAGAATATCCCACCCGCTCCGTAGTATTTTGGAGCGGGCTTTTTTTGAAAGATCAGCGCAAAATTCCTGCAAATTTTCATGAATCGCCGTTTCCCTATTGACGAAACCGCAAAAAAATGATATAATAATATATCTGTTTTTTCAATTTGGAGGTTTTGCTATGAACGCAGTCACTTTATACAATAGAGGTATGTATCTCGTGGACGGTGTCCCCGCAGAAACTGCCGCCGTTTCCCCCGAAGAGGCGCGCAAGGGCACCATTGCCTATTCTATTCTGAACGCCCACAACGTATCGGACAACATGGACAAGCTTCAGATCAAATTTGACGCCTTGGTGTCTCATGATATTACTTATGTTGGCATCATCCAAACCGCCCGCGCCAGCGGCCTCACGGAATTTCCCATCCCCTACGCCATGACCAACTGCCACAACAGCTTGTGTGCCGTGGGCGGTACCATCAACGAGGATGACCATGTGTTCGGTCTGTCCGCCGCCAAGAAGTACGGCGGCATCTACGTCCCCGCCAACCAGTCGGTCATCCACTCCTATGCAAGAGAGGAGCTGGCGGGCTGCGGTAAAATGATCCTTGGCTCGGATTCCCATACCCGCTACGGTGCGCTTGGCACCATGGGCGTCGGTGAGGGCGGTCCCGAGCTTGTCAAGCAGCTCCTCAAGAATACATATGACGTGAACCGCCCCGAGGTAGTCATGGTCTACCTGCACGGCTCCCCCAAGCGGGGTATCGGCCCCCACGACGTAGCTCTCGCCCTCGTTGGTGCCACCTTTGGAAACGGCTTTGTCAAGAACAAGGTACTGGAATTCGTTGGCCCGGGTGTGAAGGCTCTGCCCATCGACTTCCGTAACGGCATTGATGTCATGACCACCGAGACTACCTGTCTGTCCTCCATCTGGGTCACCGATGAGGTGGTCAAGAAGCACTACGAGGTACACGGCAGACCCGAGCAGTACAAGGAGCTTACCCCTGCCGACGTGGCTTACTACGACGCCATGATCGACATTGATCTTGACCAGATGGAATCCATGATTGCCCTGCCCTTCCATCCCTCCAACGTCTACACCATTCACGATTTCGTGGCAAACGCCAAGGAGATCCTCGCCTCCGTGGAGGCAGAAGCCGCCGCCAAGTTCAAAAAAGCCAAGATCTCCCTTGTGGACAAGGTACAGGCTGACGGCTCCGTCATGGCCGACCAAGGCATCATCGCGGGCTGTGCGGGCGGTATGTTTGACTCCATCGACGAGGCCGCCGCTATCCTCAAGGATGGCTCCACAGGCAACGGCTACTTCTCTCTGTCGGTTTATCCCACGTCCGTCCCCGTCTCTCTGGAGCTGACCCGCATTGGCGTGACGGCCGACCTGCTGTCCGCGGGTGCCGTCATCAAGCCCTCCTTCTGCGGTCCCTGCTTCGGCGCGGGCGACGTGCCTGCCAACAACGGGCTTTCCCTCCGTCACACTACCCGTAACTTCCCCAACCGCGAAGGCTCCAAGCCGGGTGAGGGCCAGCTGTCGGGCGTTGCCCTGATGGATGCCAGTTCCATTGCCGCCACAGCACTCAACGGCGGTAGG
>JAZSFA010000092.1:0-8136 GCA_045531965.1 Eubacteriales bacterium | reverse complement strand
CCTCCAAGCGTACCCCTTCAAACAACAATTTATCGGTTTACATCCCATCGCGGTATGTGGTTCGCATGGGTTGAACGTCCCCGAGCCAGAGCCGCCCCGCAGGGGCAAACAACAATTTATATTTCCACTCACAAAAATATTCCTTGTCCCCCTTGACGAAACGAGAAATGAGTGATATAATGATACGGTATATCATTTTCCACCGCCAAAGGTGAAAGAAAAATCTAAAGTATAGGTGTAAAAAAATGCTTGACATCAAATTTTTGAAGGAAAACCCCGAGGCTGTCAAAGAGAACATCCGCAAGAAGTTCCAAGAGAGCAAGCTTCCCCTGGTTGACGAAGTCATCACCCTCGACGACCAGAGGCGCAAGAACATCCAAAAGACCGATCAGCTCAAGGCACAGAGAAATCAAATTTCCAAAGCCAACGGCAGTCTGTTCGGTCGTTTGAAGAAAGCAGCCGACGAAGCTGAAAAGGCAACGATCCAGGCGCAAATCGACGAGAACAACGCCAAGGTCAAAGCCAATGCTGACGAGATGGCAGCGCTGGACGCCGACATTCAGAAGCTGGACGCCCGCATCCGTGAGATCATGCGCACCATCCCCAATATCATTGATCCCAGTGTGCCCATCGGTCCCGACGACTCCTGCAACGTGGAAAAGGAGAAATTCGGTGATCCCGTGGTGCCGGATTTTGATATTCCCTATCACACCGACATCATGGAGAGACTGTCGGGTCTGGATCTGGAAGCAGCCCGCCGCGTGGCAGGCAACGGCTTCTACTATCTGATGGGCAACATCGCCCGTCTCCACTCCGCCATCATCTCCTATGCCCGTGACTTCATGATCGGACGCGGCTTTACCTACTGCGTGCCTCCCTTCATGATCCGCGGCGGCATCGTGGACGGCGTTATGTCCTTTGCAGAAATGGACGCCATGATGTACAAGATTGAGGGCGAGGATCTCTACCTCATCGGCACCAGCGAGCATTCCATGATCGGTAAGTTCGTGGATCAGATCGTTCCCGAAAAAGAGCTTCCCTACACCCTCACCAGCTATTCTCCCTGTTTCCGTAAGGAGAAGGGCGCTCACGGTATCGAAGAGCGCGGCGTCTACCGCATCCACCAGTTCGAGAAGCAAGAAATGATCGTTATCTGCAAGCCCGAGGACAGCAACTACTGGTACGATCAGATGTGGAAGAACTCCGTGGACTTCTTCCGCACCCTGGACATCCCCGTCCGCACCTTGGAATGCTGCTCCGGTGATTTGGCTGATCTGAAAGTGAAATCTCTTGACGTAGAGGCATGGTCTCCCCGCCAGAAGAAGTATTTTGAGGTAGGCAGCTGTTCCAACTTGGGGGACGCTCAGGCAAGACGTCTCAAGATCCGTGTCAAGGGCGAAGATGGCAAAAACTACTTTGCACACACCCTCAACAATACCGTAGTGGCGCCTCCCCGCATGCTCATCGCCTTCCTGGAGAACAATCTTCGCGAGGACGGCAGCGTGGCTATCCCCGAGGCTCTGCGTCCCTACATGGGCGGTATGACCGAGATCAGATAAGACACCGTCGTGTCCATATTGTCCATATACACGAAAAGCGCATCTGCGAGGATGCGCTTTTTTGACTTATGCGAGTAAACAAAAAGCGAGCCGTTTCCGACTCGCTTTTTGAACGTAACAGAATCCATCTGACTCTATTACTTGTACTTTCTCTTGCGTGCAGCTTCAGACTTTTTCTTGCGCTTAACACTGGGCTTCTCGTAGCATTCTCTCTTGCGAAGCTCTGCCAAGGTCCCAGAGCGAGCGACCTGACGCTTAAAGCGGCGAAGAGCGCTGTCCAAAGACTCACCTTCTTTAACTTTAACCTCTGCCATTTCTGTTTTCCCTCCCCTCGCTTAACGCCGGAGATAGCCGCCGATGCGGTTATCCCACGATCTCGGTCATTGAACTACCGAAACGCGGAAAATGTCCACCATCGGCAAACTCTTTGATTATTATACTCCAAACTCACAAATTTGTCAATAGGTAAATTGAATTTTCATGAATTTTTTTGAGATTTTTTACCGTGATCTGATTTTTAATAAGGCATCAAAAAAGCACTGCCTCAGCAGTGCTTTTTTGGAGCTGGTAATCAGATTCGAACTGATGACCTCGTCATTACCAATGACGTGCTCTACCGACTGAGCTATACCAGCATTGTCTGAGTGCCTTTGGAGCTGGTAATCAGATTCGAACTGATGACCTCGTCATTACCAATGACGTGCTCTACCGACTGAGCTATACCAGCAAACATAAGGCGCTCAAGACTTGACCATTATAGCACACCCTTAGGGTTTTGTCAAGAGGTTTTTTGAAATATTTTTGACCTTTTTTGAGTTTTTTAAGCAGGAAACGTCCGTTAAGAAATAGCGTCTCCACATGAGGGACAGCAATCGTGGCAATCATCTGAAGGGGGGGTTCGGATGTCGTGAAGCTATACGTTGTATAGGTCAAATGATTATCTCCGAAACACAACCGTGACGGTCGTACCAACACCGAATTCACTTTCGATAGAAAGCTCTGCATCCGAAATAGCGCAGATGTGCTTGACGATGGCAAGACCAAGTCCCGTGCCGCCAATACGCTTGGAGTGGGATTTATCCACTCGGTAGAAGCGTTCGCAAAGGCGCGGCAGATGCTCTTTTTCGATACCGATGCCCGTATCTTCGACCTTGAGGCAAACGCCCGTGTCCGTTTCGGTAATAGAAACTGTTACCGAGCCGCCATCCTTATTATATTTGATGGCGTTGGAAACAAGGTTTTCCACAAGCTCAAAAATCATGGTTTGATCAGCGCAGATCTTGGCTGAGCCGACGATGCTTGCGGTGATATTTCTGCTTTGCGCCTTTTCGGACAGCCCGTCAAGAACTTCTTTTGCAATATCCTCAAGCGCAACCTCGGAAAGCGCTCTTATGGGAGCATCTCCGCTTTCGATCTTGGAAAGCATCAGCATATCCGAGATCAAAGAGCCGAGGCGGAGGCATTCTTTATAGATCCGTCCAAGCTGTTTTTGGGAGGTGTCGTCCATACCTTCCTTGTTCAAGAGCACCTCGGCAAAGCCCTGCATCACCGTAATAGGGGTTTTGAGCTCGTGAGAAGCGTTAGCAAAGAAATCGCTCTTTTGCTTCTCAATGAGCTTTTCCTTCGTAATATCTGTCACGATAATGATAACCGAAATGTTGTCGCAAACAACCTCGTTTGCTACTTTGGTAACGACTACCGATAGGTACTTATCGTCGTAAGCGCAGTTGAAAGCGAAATTCTCCCCGATATGCGCGGTGATCTGCTCATAAATGGGAAGCTTTTCAATCAGGAACACAAGATCTCTGCCAATATCGTGATGTGTTCCGTTAAACATTTCAAACGCACGCTTATTGGCAAACACGATGCGATTTGAGTTGTCAAGTGCGATGATGCTCTGTGATACGTTATCAAGCACAGCATTTAGCTTGACCCGCTCTCCGTCTGCGACACGGATATGACTATGAATGTTTGCGTTCAGCTCGTTGATCTGATTCAAAACCCCGAACAGCTCCGGCTCGCTCATATCCGTCTTGATCGGTGCGTATTGCCCTTCGTTCAGGCTCTTTAAGCTCTCGCCGATCTCGGTCACCTTGGATGAAACGTTACGGGATATAAAAGTTGAGAGGACAAAGGAAAGAATCAGGGATACGGCAAGAACGAGAAGGAGAAGCGGAATGATAGCGGTAAAGTAAGGCGTAATAACATGGCTGCTTCTTATCGCAAGCCTGAGAATAACCTCGGTACCGTCCGAAAGAGCGGTTTTTGTTGCATAATAGGTCATATCGCACTTAAAGGTTTCCGAATATCTTTCCACGGTATCGGGCTTACCTTCAAGCGCGTTTTTGATTTCCTCGCGGTCTCTGTGATTTTCAAGAGGTGCTTTTGTGTCGCTCTCGTAAAGAACGTTACCGTCTGTGTCAAAAACCGTAATACGAAGCTCGAGGTTGTCCGAGTATTTATTAAATACAGCAAAGTCGCTCTGTTCATTCATCAGCGTAGCGGCAAGCTCGGTTTCTTCTTTCAACCGTTCACTTACAATATTGTCCGTATTCATATGAACCGCCATGATCCCAAACACGAACATCAGAAGAACGCAGGCGAGAGTTGCGGCAAACACCTTGTAAAATATCTTCTTTTTCATGAATTATTGCCCCACAAAGCGATAGCCGATACCGCGCACGGTTACGATCACGTCGCCCCCTCCGCATTCGGTGATCTTGTCGCGGAGCTGAGAGATATGTATATCAAGGGTTCTCGTTTCTCCCATATAGCTCTCGCCCCAAACCTCGCGGAACAGCTCCTCGCGAGGGGTAGTAACGCCCGCGCGTGCAATCAGCATCTTAAGCAGCTTGAATTCCTTCAAGGTCAGCCCCAGGTCGTTTCCTTCGTAAAAGATCTTGTAAACGTTATTGTCAATGACAAAGCCCTTCTGGGCCGTCACGTAGAGGTTCGCGCGGCGAATGTTGGCTTTGACGCGGGCGATCAACTCAAGCACCGAGAAGGGCTTCGTCATATAATCGTCAGCACCCTTGTTCAGTCCCTTGACCGCGCTGATCTCGTCGGATTTTGCGCTCACGATAATGACGGGAATCTTTTCATCCATTTCTCTGATCTTTGTGAGGATGGTGTATCCGTCCATATCGGGAAGCATAATGTCAAGAATTATAAGGCTTGGTCGAGCATTCTCAAAGCACGCCAAAAAGTCCTTACCGTTCTCAAACATCTTGGTAAGGAATACTCCTTCAAAAGCTCCTTCGTATAATTCTCTTATGCCTTCATCGTCTTCGACAATATAAATGATCTCATCCATTAGAACTTTTGATGTACCCCCGTTTCGTTATATTTTGTCCACTCGGCAACGTTCACGGCATGGTCGCCGATCCGTTCCAAGTATTTTGCGACCATCATCAGTTCAATGGCTTGGTCGCCGTTTCTGCCATCCTGTTTAATCAATTCGATCAGGTCATTTTTGACCGTAAGGAACATATCGTCCATTTGATCGTCAAGCGCGATCACCTCGTCAGCAAGAGCCTCGTCGTTGTTAATAAAGGAGCTTACGCTATCTCTGACCATCTTGACCGCAAGATTGCCCATAGCCGTAATGTGGGTAAGTTTCTTAATATAAGCATCGCCCGGCATGGTGTATACAAGGTCGCCAATATCAGCAGCTTGATCTCCGAAGCGCTCAATATCAGTAATCATCTTGAGTGCGGTGGATACCTCACGAAAATCCTTCGCCACAGGCTGCTGCTTTAAGAGAATACGCATACACTTCTTCTCAATCGTCATCTCATATTCATCAACGCGCTTATCCATCACGCCGATGCTTTTGCCAAGCTCTCGGTCACGCTCCACAAGCGCGGTGATGGCATCCGAGATCATCTGCTCGGTAAGTCTGCACATTTGGGCGAGCTGTGTTTTCAGGTCAGCAAGCTCTTCTTCAAATATTTTTCTGATAGACATATCACGATCTCCTTCATATTATACCACAAAATTGTTACAAAATCAACCGAATCTTCCCGTAATGTAACGCTCGGTGCGCTCATCGGCGGGAGAAGTGAAAATATCGTCGGTGTTGCCATACTCCACAAGCTCTCCGAGGAGGAAGAACGCCGTCTTATCGGCAATTCTCGTTGCCTGCTGCATATTGTGCGTTACAATCACGATGGTCAGGTCCTTTTTCAGTTCCTCCATCAGCTCCTCGATCTTGCCCGTAGAGATGGGATCGAGCGCTGAGGTCGGCTCGTCCATCAAAAGCACCTTGGGGCTTGCCGCAAGAGAGCGCGCGATGCAGAGTCTTTGCTGCTGACCGCCACTCATTCCGAGCGCGTTCCCGCGGAGTCTGTCCTTCACCTCGTCCCAGATGCTGGCGCGCCGCAGAGACTGCTCTACGATCTCGTCAAGCTCGCTCTTCTTTTTTAAGCCAAAAGTTCTCGGCGCAAATGCAATATTGTCGTAAATGCTCATGGGGAATGGATTGGGCTTTTGGAACACCATTCCGACGTTCTTACGAAGAAGATTCACGTCGGTTTCCCTGTCGAAAATGTCAATGCCGCCGATGCGGTATTCACCCTCGATGCGGCAGCCTTCCACAAGGTCATTCATTCTGTTGAATATTTTAAGAAAAGTAGATTTTCCGCATCCCGAAGGTCCGATCAGAGCCGTCACCTGTTTTTCGGGAATCTCTATGTTTATATCCTTCAAGGCGTGGAAATCACCGTAATAAAGGTTACAGCCCTTGGCGGTGAGGTCCATACTGCCGATAAATTCATTCATATTAACACCTTTCGTTTTCTTTGGGAGCTTTTGCTTGCAAAAGCTCGGGCGCGAAGAGACAAAGTATTGATTTTTGAAAAGTCATATCTTCGCGCTGTCTCCGTACGTTGATTTTTTGATCAGATTGCCGATGAAGCCTGCAAGCAGGTTGAGTATCATAACAAAGACAAGAAGCACGACAGCCGTTGCCGCCGCCTCATCGGGATACCCGTGGCTTGCGAAATAGTAAATGTCTAGTGCTAAGCTCGTGCCCGGTGCCATCAGAGTTTCGGGAACTTTATTGACAACCATACCAACGGTAAGAATCAGCACGGCACTTTCCGAAACGACACGCCCGATGGCGAGGATGATGGCCGTAACGATACCGCCTGCGGCAGAGGGAAGAACAATCTTGAAGATGGTTCTGACCTTGCTTGTGCCAAGAGCGTACGCGCCTTCACGGAGTCCCCCCTGCACCGAAAGCAGGCTCTCCTGTGTGGATCTGACGATGGTGGGCAAGATCATAATGGCAAGGGTGATACCGCCTGCCAGCATGGAATAACCCCAACCGAAGGCAACCACGAAGATCAGATAGCCGAAAAGACCGTAAACGATACTTGGGATGCCCGCGAGTGTTTCGGTAGCGACCTGAACGATCTTCACGAACTTGCCCTTGTTGTTCGTATATTCGACAAGGAATATGGCACTTGCCACACCGATAGGAACTGCAATAAGGGCAGCTATACCGACGAGCTGGAGTGTGCCGATAAACGCAGGGAGAATAGAAGGGGTGTCCTTATAATCTCCAAACAAAAGATCCACGGAAAGTTTGTCTACGCCGTTTATAAGCACGTATGCAACGACGAGGGCAAGAGCGATCAAGGATATGACAAGTGCTGTGATGCAAACATATTTGAGTGCAGAATATAGCTTTCTCATTTTCTTGCACCCCTTTTCCCCTTCTTGTCGGTGCCTTTGTCGCCGTTATCTTTTTTGAGCAGAGCAAAGCTGACGTTGAGAATCAACGTGAACACGAACAATACAACGCCCGTCGAAATCAGCGCGGAAAGCGCGTCTCCGTTAAGCTCCAAAGCACCCATAGCAATATTAGCCGTAAGCGTTCTGACACTTTGGAATAGACTTTCGGGCATCTCGGGGCTGCCGCCAATGACCATGATCACAGCCATGGTTTCACCGATGGCGCGTCCGATGGCGAGAACAACGCCTGCGAGAATACCGCTTTTGGCAGCAGGCAACATAATTTTGAAGGTGGCTTGTTCTTTGGTCGCACCGAGCGCGAGCGCCCCTTCATAGTAGGTGTTCGCAACGCTGTTCAGAGAATCAAGGCTGACACTGACGATGGTCGGCAAAATCATGATACCGAGAACCAGCGACGCCGAAAGAATACCGTAGCCAACGCCCGTGGGTGAAATATAATCTCTGACAAAGGGCACGATAATGGTCATACCGAACAGACCGAAAATAACCGAAGGAATGCCTGCAAGCAGGTTGATCATCTGCCTTATGGGAGCGACAAGCTTCTTCGGGCAGAACTTGTAAAGCGCGATTGCCGTGAGAAGCCCTATACCAATACCGATGATGACCGAAAGCGCCGTAACGTAAAGCGAATCTACGATCATCGGGAATATCCCGTAGCTTGGTGTGTCTGCAAGCGGCGCCCAATCACTACCGAACAGGAACTTGGCAAAGCCTGTCTTGGCGATAAACGGCACTCCGCTGACAAAGAGAAACACAGTAATCGTCGCAAGCGCAAGAATGGAAAAGAAGTCGGATCGTAGCCATGTCGTTCTGTGAGCCA
>JAZSFA010000146.1:0-12802 GCA_045531965.1 Eubacteriales bacterium | reverse complement strand
GCGCTCTTTTCGTTCAGACCCGTGGTGGCAACCGTCATATCAAAGAGCTTCATCACCGACGAGCCTTGTGTACCCTTATATTCCGAGGGGATACCGCAGATGTTGTCCGCCGCGATGCGTCCCTGCTTGTTGGCAGGACCTGCAAGCGGAATGAAGGACGGCTCACCCGTCACAAAATTCTTGACCGCTACAGCATCGCCCACGGCGTACACGTCGGGAGCGCTCGTCTGCATTTTCTCATTCACAAGGATACTGCCGCGTTCGTTTGTTTCAATACCGGCTGACTTGATAAAAGCGGTATCAGGGCGCACGCCTACGGACAGAAGAACCATATCCGTATCAATGATGCCTCTGTTCAACTCCACGGTCAAGCCGTTGTCACTATCTTTAAGAGCAACCACACCGTTGCCAAGGGCGAGCTTAATGCCTTTCGACTTGATATATCTATGAACGTCCGCCGCCATATCGAAATCAAGGGGAGCGATGAGATGGTCGGACAGCTCCACAACGGTCACGTCAAGCCCTGCCTTGGCAAGATTTTCAGCCATCTCCACGCCAATATATCCACCACCTACGACCACCGCCGATTTTGGATGGTTTTCCTCGATATACTGCTTGATCCGCAGGGTATCGGGAATGTTTCGCAGGGTGAATACCTTGTCGCTGTCGATTCCTTCAATTTTCGGACGAATGGGAGAAGCCCCCGGAGAAAGAACCAAGCTGTCGTATCGCTCGGCGTATTCCTCTCCCGTTTTCAGATCTCTGACCATAACAGTCTTGTTTTCTGTGTCAATGGCGACCGCCTCACTGAATATGCGAACGTCGATATTGAAACGAGTCTTGAAACTCTCGGGTGTTTGCAAAGTCAGATTAGTTTTTTCGGTGATCTCACCGCCGATATAATAAGGAAGTCCGCAGTTGGCGAAGGAGATGAACTCTCCACGCTCCAAAATGACGATCTCGGCTTTCTCGTCAAGCCGTCTGAGTCTTGCCGCGCAGGACGCACCGCCTGCCACGCCTCCGATAATCAAGGTCTTCATAAGCTTACCTCCGTTTTTCTTTTGTGGGTATATTCTACCATACTTTTTCCGTATCCGCTGTGACTTTTGTCACTCAAGCATATTATATCATATTTTGTGCAACATAGCAAATCATATTTGTATGTGACAAAAGTCCCGGACGGGACTCTGCTTTCGTGTTAAAACAAAGCCGTAATCAAAACGCAAGGAGGATACAAAATGAGTATTTTCAAAATATTAGCACGCAAGGATATTAACGATGGGTTCAGAAGCTTCCGTGAAAGTAAAAACGCAATTCTTCTCGATGTCAGAACGAGAGAGGAATACGCAAGCGGACATATCGAAGATATTCACCTTCCGCAACGGCAGTGAGGAGACAGTGATGATGTAATGAATAACTTTTTACGAAGAGTCGGCTATGATAGTCGGCTCTTTTTTTGCTTTCAGAAGATTGAAAAATTCATAAAAAAGTGGTATAATAAACGTATTAAATACCGAAGGAGGTATCCCGTGGGAATTCGAGCGTTTTTTCATAAAATCAAAATGGGCTTTGTACGAGCCGGGGAGTCCTCCATTCCGTATGTCAATGAGGCGAAGCGTTACGGTAATTACGGCGAGGATGAATTTACATATAGACTCCGCAGAGAGCTTCCTTCGTGTAAAATTAAAAGAAATGTAGTCATTTCAACACCGGATGGTAATGCAGAAATTGACTGCCTGGTTCTCCATAATAATAAGCTTTTTGCTATAGAGGTCAAGCGTTGGAAGGGATGTCTGACCGAACGCGATGATGGCTTTTTGCAAGAAAAAACGGACAGGTGGACGGGAGAGATGCATACAAAGCTCCTGAAATCACCATTCAAACAACTTGGAAGAGCCATATACCTTTTGCGAAAGCAAATCTCCCTTAAAGCGTGGTTGAATGCCGTTGTGTTCTTTGAGGACGATGAGCTTGAGTCGGTTTCCGTGTTTTCCGAAAATGTATGGTTTGATCGCTATCAAGACCTTGTGTATTATATCAGCAATGACGGCAAGGCTTCTTTCGGCACAAGTGCAAATGACTTCTTTGAAAGATGTGTACCCGCCGACTACCTATATTCCAACGCTTGGGGAAAGTCCTTGCATTGTATTATCAACCGAGCCACATTGCGATTTGAAACTCCCCAAGGGAATATTTCTGCGGACAATATCACTTCCATCGGCATCTCCCACCATTGGTCTTATGACGAATTGCATATTACTATGGTGGATGCCTCAGTAAGAACTATAACTCTCGAAAACGCAAAAATCCAAGTCAGCGATAACGGTCGCATCAGCACCTACGCTTTATGCAAATTGGATTACATTGAGTTGGGCAGAACACTAAATCAGTAATTTAACGAATACCAATCTTTTAACGATAGGAAAGTACTACACCTTGACGGGGAGTGGTGCTTTTCTGCATCTTAGGGCTTCCGAAGCCCAAGATATAGGCACCGCATATATCGAAATGCACCACGAAAGCAAAAAAGCCCTTGTAAATCAAGGACTTTCGGCTGGTTTATAACGATAAAAAGAAAACAGTAGGTCGATACGATTGTATCAATCTACTGTTCCTTATTTGGTGCCGGTGGTGGGACTCTGAACCCCTCCTCGGTCTTCGACCTCGGGGCAAGCCTCTCTTTGTCTTTCTTGTTTCCCTCTTTTTCACAACCGGCTTGCGGCGTGTGGCTTCGCTGCCCCACGATCGGCAAAACAAAAAAGCCACCCAAAGGTGGCTTTTTGTTTTGGTGCCGGTGGTGGGACTCGAACCCACACGATGTCGCCATCAACGGATTTTGAGTCCGTCACGTCTGCCAATTCCATCACACCGGCATATTGAATTGTATGCTCCGTGGGAGCAACATGGGTATTGTATCACAAAGCGGCAAAAATGTCAAGGGGATTTTTAAATTTTGTGCTTAAATCCTCAAATTTTCTTGCTTGTGCGGTCAAATCTTTCTGTCAACTCTTGCCAAATGTGTAAAAGTGTGCTATAATTAGTTTGAATCTTTTATTTTTTGAAGGGAGGATACTCCATATGAATCTTTTCAACCAAAATATTGGCGATATCGTTTGCGGTTTCCGCATCGAACGCAGCGGCATCATTCCCAAGATGAATGCGTCTTACGTTAAGCTAACCCACCAAAAAACAGGGGCGGCTCTGTACTATACCGACCGCGATGACGGTCAGCTCATCTTCTCCGTCGGCTTCCGAACCATCCCCGAAGATGACACCGGTGTTTTCCACATTTTAGAGCACTCCTGTCTCGACGGCTCCGAATCTTACCAACTTAAAGAGCCCTTTGTCAATCTCATCAAAACCTCCATGGCGTCTGATCTCAACGCTATGACCTACCCCGAACGCACGCTCTATTATTTCGTTACCACCAGTGAGCGGGATTATATGAACATGATGCAGGTCTATCTGGACGCCGTATTCCACCCCCTGCTTCTCACCGACCGCCGAATTTTTGAAAAAGAAGCGTGGCATCTGGAACCTGACGGAAACGGCGGTGTAAACTATTCGGGTGTCGTGTTCAACGAGATGCAGGGCCATGACAACAACGCAGATTACGTCATGTGGCACGCCGCCGCAGGACAACTGTTCCCTGATCGGTATCCCGCCCGTAATTCCGGTGGCAATCCCTATGCCATTCCCGATTTGACCTACGAGAAGTTCTGCGAAACCTACCGCCGTTTTTATGGCAACGACAACGCTATTTTCTATCTTTCCGGTCGTTTGGGATTGGAAGAAGAACTGACCTATATTGACAGCGTGCTTTCCGCTCGCCCGTCCTTTGGCTACGAAAAGCCTGCCATTGTCGCACCGCAAGCCCCCGTGATTAACCGCGGAAATGTTTACTATCAGCTCAGCGATAAAGAAGAGCTTGCCGGTAACACGCATCTCATGCTGTCCTATGTCCTGCCTCAAGATCGTGCAGACGAGTTGTCCCTCGCCTTCAATCTGCTTTCCAACTATTTGGCAGAAACTACCGAATCTCCTCTGTCTTCCGCCGTTTTGAACGCCGACGTGGGTTTGGATTTTTCCATGGGTTGTGATATCGACTGTCTTCAGCCCTTAGTTTATTTCACCTTGGGCAAGTCCGATCCCGAAAAGGCGGATGGCTTTGAAAAAGCGATTGGCGACACCCTTCGCTTTATCGTTGCCAAGGGCTTAGATAAAGATCGCATCAACGCACTTCTTGACCGCCATGAAACCGACTGCCGCCGTGCCGCGCTTCGCGTGGATTCCGGCTTTATGCTCATGATCTCCTTCCTGCGCGAACACGTCATGACAGGAGATATCACCACAGTAGATAGTCTTGCTTTGATCCGTGAGAAACTGGCAGCTGATCCCAGATATTTCGAAAACATCATTGAATCGTTTATTCTTCACAGCGACCACCACGCTATGACCGTCTGCATTCCTTCCCGCACCAAAGAGGAAGAACGACGCGCCGCCATGAAAACTCGCCTTGACAAGGAGATGGAGATGTTGAATGCCATCCCCAACGGATACGATCAAATGGCTGCACGTGTTGAAGCACTCAACGCCTATCTGGTCGCTGAGGACAGCCCCGAAGCTATGGCATCCATCCCGCACCTGTCCCCCAAGGATCTGACCGATCTTCGTAAAAACCGCGATGTGGAAGTTCTGAACACTTCGTTGAAAGACGGAGACGTAACCTCTCTGCGCTATGTTACCCGTGCTGAAGGTATGGTTTTGGCAGGATGGCTCTTTGACTTGGGCTCCATTTCTCCAGAGGATCTAAAATATGTTCGTTGTCTCAAAGATGCGCTCATGGATCTGCCCGCAGCCGGGTATACTGTCAGTGAATTGTCAGATCTTTGGACCAGATTACAGACCAACATTGAATGGAGCTTCATCCAAGCCGTAACAGGTACCTCTTCCACAGACTACCGTCAGTATTTGCAGGTGCGTATTGATGCGCCCGAAGAGCATTTAGCCGAGGCCACCATCCTGCTCGGAAAAGTGATCAATGACTTAGTCTTTGACAAGACCATTTTGAGCCGTCTCTTCTCCAATACAGCTAACCTCAAAAACCACATGATCATGCGCGGCAACGGTACAGCAATTCAAATTGCCGAAGCAAGTCTCTCTTCTGCAGGCGCTGTTCGTTGGGAGCTGACCGGTGTTCCCGCTTACAACTATCTGTCTAAGTTGGCTGACAGATTTGACACCCACGCAGATGATCTTGTCAAAGGGCTCACCCGTGTCAGCCACCATATTTTCAGCGGCATTCAGCCTTTGTGCTACTGTGTAGGCAGTGCGGAGGCATATGACATTTGGGCAACCGCATTGCAGGATCTTCCCCTTTGCACAGAAAACGCCGCTGATCCCATCCCTGTCACCACAGCGCCCCGTGTTCACAGTGCACTGTCCATCCCCGGCAACGTTAACTACTGTGGCGAATCTTACGCCCTGTCTGATGCAGGTATGATCTATTCGCCTTGGATGCAGGTCGTCACTTCTCACCTCTCCAGCACCTATTTCTGGGACGAGATCCGCGCTCGCGGCGGCGCATACGGTGCTGCTGCCGTAGCATTCCCCTACGGACTTATTTCCTTCGTTTCCTACCGCGACCCTCGCGTTGGCGACACCTACGACGTATACAACCGTCTTCCCGAGTGGCTCGATGCTCACATTCCCGGGGAGGATGAACTGGGAAGCCTGATCGTCAGCACCATCGGTTCGAGTTACTGCACGCCGCAAAGTCCCCTTGACGAAGGTATCGCAGCCGTTACAAGATATCTCAAAGGCAAGACATCGGAAGACATAACCGCCGATATCAACACCATTCTTTCCACCGAGGCAAAGGATTTCACAAGCTTTTCTGCGACCATTCGAAAACTGAACGAACAAAAAGCAAGCCTGCGTACCGCTGTTGGTGGCAAAGATATGCTCACCGCTTCGGGACTGTTTGAAAGTATTGAAGAACTGTAAAAAGTACACCAAGGAGAAAAAACATGTCAACCAAAGATAAAAAAATTGTCGTTACCGTGGCAGGGCTTACACCCAAAGAGCAAAAGAAGGTCACGGGACGTCTTGTAAAGTCCGTTATGAAAGACAAGAACTACCGCAAAGCTGTCATGTCCACAGGTAAGAAGATCACAGAGGAGGCTGCCGAAGCTGCCGCACGTGTAGCAGTCGCCGAGGTTCTAGGCACCAATGAAGGCGCGGACAGCAGCGTAACCTTCCGTCCGGAGGGGTTGGACGTATATGCGGATCTTGTAGCCCGTTTTGCTAAAGCGCGCCGAAAGAAGATCAAGAACGAAAAGAAAGCCGCCAAAAAGCATGCAAAGAATCTAAAGAAGAAGGGTGGCAAGCTGGACAAAAAAACAGGGCTCATTAAGCTTATGAAAGCAGAAAAGCTGAAAAAAGCGCCCATGGCAAAGAAGCATAAAGCATACAAAATCAAGAAAAAGAAGTGAGGTGCTCGTTCTTCTCTTCGGAAGAATGAAAAGACTTATGAATAAAAAAAGCAAAAATATCGCCGTCATCACAGGTGCTTCCTCGGGCATGGGACGTGTTTTCGTCACCGAACTTGACAAACAGCAGAAATTTGACGAAATTTGGGTCATCGCCCGCCGTCTCGATCGCCTGGAAGCCCTCAAGGGGCTAACACGCGCCGAAATCCGACCCATCCCCCTGGATCTGGGCAAAAAGAAGGATCTGGGGATCTACAAAAAGTTGCTAGTCGAAGAAAATCCCCACGTCACGGTGCTTGTCAACGCCGCGGGCTTTGGCAAGTTCAAGGCCTTTACCGAGCTTCCCCTGGAGGAACAACTTGCCATGATTGACCTCAATGATAAGGCATTGGTGGCCATGACCTATATGACCCTGCCCTATATGCAGGAGGGAGACGAGATCTACCAGTTGGGTTCCCTGTCCTCCTTCCAGCCCGTCCCCTATATCAACGTATACGGGGCATCCAAGGCCTTCGTGTTGAGCTTTTCCCGTGCGCTGAACAAAGAGCTTCAAAAGCAAGGTCGTGGTATCCGTTGCATGGCAGTCTGTCCCGGCTGGGTGCGCACCGACTTCTTTGAGCGCGCCGTGGTAGACGATACCATCACCTACTACAACCGCTATTTTTCCCCCGAGGAGGTAGTCACTCGCGCCCTGTCCGATATGAAGAAGGGCAAGGACGTATCGGTGTGCGGCGCCTCCATCCGCGCCCAGGTGCTTCTGACCAAGCTGCTCCCCCACGGGGTGGTCATGGAGATCTGGTGCAAGCAGCAGAAAAAATAACCCTGACGCAGGCAGTCAAATTGTTGTTTATTGGGGTACGCTTGGAGGAACCTTCTTGAAAGAAGGTTCCTCCAAACCACCTCCAAGAACCTTCAAAAAATGTTTATTACTAAAGGCTTTTGAAGGGTAGCGAAGCGGCGACGCGGTAGAGAATCGTTGCTGATAGCAACCAGAGCCGCGGCGTGACCGAGCCGCAGCGAGACTCCGTGAGGAACCTTCTTTCAAGAAGGTTCCTCACGTCGTACCCCCATAAACAACAATTTTCATTCCCCATCACCTGTAAAAAACATCGCTTTGGAGGTACTGCATGAATTATCAGATCAAAACGCCTCGTATCACCCTGGAATACACCCCCGAGACCACCGCGCTGTCCGTCACCGTCAACAGCCGTGACATCACTTGGAAAACCGCCAACATCCCCTTCATCGTCTTGGGCGATAAGTCCGTAGCCTTCACCGACGCAAAATGCGAAAGCCGCGCCTATCAAACGGGGGTCTCCCAAGGCGTCCGCGCGGTCTACTCCCAATTCACGGGTGCCGACGGTACGGTGTACCCCTTTTCCGTGGAGACCGACGTCTCGGTCAACCACGCCACGGGCTTCGTCAGAATGGAGGCACGGGTGGAGGGAGACGGCATGGGCGAGATCTCGGTGATGGCCTATCCTCCCCGCATGGTCTATGACGCCGAAGAGGGTCACGGCTATACCGTCCTGCCCCGTATGCAGGGTACCCTCATTCCTGCGGGTCACCCCGAAAAAATGAACGATGGCATCGTCTTTGAGCGAGGTGCCTACATCCCCGTGTACGGTCAGATCAAGGACGGCTGTGGATACACCGCTATTTATGACACCCCCTACGACGCCCGCTACAGCGTGGTAGGAGAGGAGATCCAGCCCTATTTCACCACCTCTCTGGGCACTATGCGCTACCCCCGCGCCATGCTCTACGATTTCTTTGCCGAGGGAGACTTCAACACGGTCGCCAAGACCTACCGCGCCTATCTGACCGAGCGGGGACAGATCAAGACCCTTAAGGAAAAGATGGTACGCAATCCGAAGATCGAATATCTTCTGGGCTGTCCCATCGTCCATTCGGGTACGGCCATCCACATCCACCCCGCCTCCCATTTTTACGACAAGGAGCATCCCGAAAACAACGATACCTACTTCCCCTTTGCCGAAAACGGCAAGCTCCTTCGCAAGCTGAAGGAGAACGGCGCGGAAAAGGTTTACCTCCATCTGGACGGCTGGGGTCATCACGGCTACGATAACCTCCACCCCGATCCCTTCCCCGTTCACGAGGCCTCGGGCGGGGCTGAGGGCATGAAGGCTTTGCAGGAGACCTGCACCGAGCTGGGCTACTACTTCGGCATCCACGATCAGTACCGTGACTATTACTACGACGCCCCCTCCTTTGATCTTGACAACGCCGTGACCCATATAGACGGCTCCCATCCCTACCACGACTACTGGAACGGCGGTCCCCACAGCTTCCTGTGCGCCAAACTGGCCGTCGATTACGTCCGTCGGAATTACGATGAGTTTGAGCGGTTGGGCATCAGGCTGGACGGCTCATATCTGGACGTGTTCTCGGTGGTGGAGCTGGACGAATGCTTCAACCCCCATCACCCCATGACCCGTGAAGAGTGCGCCACCGCCCGCGCCCACTGTTTGGAACTGCTGACCGACCGAGGGATCATCCCCTCCTCTGAGGAGACCATCGGTTGCATGGTCAACGCCATCGCCCTTTGCCATCACGCCCCCTTCTACACCACCGATTGGGAGGATCGGAACGCCCTGAACGTGGGCATCCCCATTCCCTTCTTCAATTTGGTATACCACGATTGTATCATCATCCCTTGGTACGGCATCCATCACAAGGGTGCCTGGGGCATTGCGGGCACCGATCGCGGCTTCTACTGGGCACTCCTTTGCGGCGGCACCATTTACTACGATGTGGACGCCTCGGCAGAGGATATCGCCTACGGCAAGGTCGCCTTGGAGCTGCACCGCCGCGTGGCCCTCTGTGAGCTGACCTCCCACGAGCTGATGGACGGGCATCCCCGTCGCCGTCGTTCTACCTTCTCGGACGGCACCGTGGTGGAATGCGACTTTGACGCCGAGACCTTTGAGATCCGCTATCCCGACGGCACCGTGGTGACGGGGCGGTAATTTCTCATACATACCAAGCAGGAAAAACCCCCCCGGCACGCCGTCGGGCTTTCATTTATACGAGCATTCGTTGTCCCCACGTTTCGCTGACAACTTGGGTACCATTGAGGGTGTAGGTGTGTACGGTCCCGTTGACGTTCTTGCTCGTGCGGATGCCGGCAAAAGTCGCAAGTGTAGTTGAAGGCTTTGCCGAGGCAGGGGTTATCCTCGCGGGTGAGTTGACCAAAATTGTCATATGTGTAGGAGACCTTTATTTGTTTCGTTCCAAAAACCCGCAGAGCATTGCCCTGCGGGTGTATTGATACCTGACTATGATCTTTTACGCCAAAATAACACGATCCATAATGCGATTTCAAGAATACTTGAAAGTAAAAACGCAATTCCTGTTCCGCTAATATTGATACTACCTGAGATACCAAAAAGTAGCAGAATGATGATCATAATGGCCAATAGAGCGATATTTCCCAGCAATACGGGGAGCGCGAACATTGAATAACACGCCTTCTTTGTAAGATAGAGGACAAAACTGACACAAATAAACAGGAGAGGCAGGATGGATAGGATGATTTCCGTTGGCAATCCCAATACGACTCCTGCAGGTAATAGTTGACAGTACAGATAAACGGGGGAAACAAAGTATTCATACCAATTCTGATTGGCAATCAAGGAAATAGCCGTGATCAAATATGCCAAAACAGACGCAACAACGAAGTAGTAGAAAGCGATTTTTTGAAGTTTCTGTTTCATGCTCCCTTCACCTCCTTCGCGTAATAGCCCAAGGGGCGTGAAATGGTAGTAAACGGTATGTTAAACGCACCGACGGCGGGGACAATCAAAACGTAGTTCGCGCCCGTTTGCAGAGGATCGCGATACAGGCGGTACTCTGTACCCCATTCGGAGGTTACAATCTCATCGTAATTGTTCCAGGAAAGACCTTCTGTCAACATATCTCGCGTGACTCCTTCCGGAACGTCAACTGCCTCGTAACAAAGCCCGGTATCCGTGTAGAATCTCGGGGGATCTTCTCCGTACGCGGTGGGTCTGCCATCCAAATCGAAATGCATCATGCAATTCATCTCGGATGACCATGTCATAGCCACAATTCCCGAAAAACAGGCATAAGTGAACAACAGTGTGATGATAATAACAAATACCGTTTTCAGTGCTTTTCTCATAGAAAAATCCTCCAGTGGATTGGTTGAAAAAACATAAGATAGAAAAATGTCAACCATATGCATTAAACTATCCTGCATAGAAACATCCGAAATCGTAGGAAACGACGTTTATGCTTCGTCTTTTCTTACGATTTTTCGGTTTGGAGTGGAGCGTAGCGGAACGGAAAACCGAAAAATCGCGTCGCCGCTTTGAGGGGCTTACTGCGAGTTTGCGAGACGGTATGCCACGGGACTCATATAACCCAAGGTACTATGCAGACGTTTTCTGTTATAGAAAAGCTCTATGTAGCGGTACAGATCCGTCTTAACATCTTCAATTGCAGCATATTTTCTCCGAAATGTCAATTCCCGTAATTCTTACACAAAACACGATCTTTTTGAAAAAACTTCGTGAGGCCGCAGTTACCCCCATAATGGGTTATACCCCCGACGAGCCGCCCTCGTACCACAACTTATCCACCGTCCAGCCCTCAAGGGTCTTGCAGAGATCGGCGGCCACGGACTTGGCACCCGCGAGATCATGCTCCAGATAATTGCCGCATTGCCATCTTTCGGTGCCGGGGATCTCCCCCCCGTAGGCGGCCACGAAGGCAAAGGATTCCTGCACGAGACGGATGGCCTCGGCGTGGCTGATGCGGTCACGGAGCAAGAGATAAAATCCCGTGCGGCAACCCATGGGGCCCACGTAGATCACGCCGTCGGAAAAACCGCTGTTGCGGGCGTAAGTAGCGAACAGATGCTCAATGGTGTGGGCGGCAGGGGTGGGCACGTAGTCGCCACCGTTGGGGGTCTTCATGCGGATATCGTAGGTCACCACGTCCCCGTCCACACGGGAAACGTATATGCCGGGTTTCAAAACGTCGTGATTGACGGTAAAGCTTTGAATCGTTTTCATGAAAATCTCCTTGATTGTGAAGTGTAAGTTGTTGTTTAGAGAAGGATGCCCCGCGCCTTAGCCTTCCCTTGCGAGGGAAGGTGGCACGACCGAAGGGAGTGACGGATGAGTAGCCTGATAAAAGAACATTTTCCGAAGGAAAATGCTCCAAATTCTTTACACAGAAAAGCTTTTTTAGATCAAAAACCTTTTGTGTGACTCCTCATCCACCGCTAAAGCGGTCCCCCTTCCCCGCTGGGGAAGGCTTATAAACAACAATTTCCCTGTCTGCATCCAGTATAACACAAAACCGCCCCCTTGTCAAGACGAAGGAAACGCAGGAAGCGTTGATCCATCTCCGATCTATCCCCGATATAGCGAAAGAATACCTTCCCGCGTTCCCAAGCCATCGGCGCAGGCCGTTGCGCCCCCCGCCGCAAGCCCCATGCGCAGAGCGGCTTCATAGCCTTCGGAGAGTCCCGCCAAGAAGCCCGCCACCATGGAATCCCCCGCGCCCACGGTGTTGATCGGCCGTCCGCCCAACGCGGAAGATCGGTAATCATTCCCATCCTCGGTGAGCAGAATGGCTCCGTCTCCTCCCATGGAGACAAGCACGTTCCGCGCGCCCTTCCTTTGCAGATCACGAGCAGCAGAGATCACAGCCTCGTCGTCGGTTAAGTCCTGTCCCCACAGAGCGGACAGCTCGTGACGGTTGGGCTTGATCAGGAAAGGACGATGGGGCAAAGCCGCCGTCAAGACCTCCCCCTCGGCATCCACCACGAAGCGGATGTCCTTCCCTGCCAGACGAGCCATGATCCGCGCGTATGTGTCCTTGGGTAGCGAGGACGGCACGCTTCCCGACAGCACTAAGGTGTCCCCGCCGTTCATATGCTCCAGCTTGACCATCAGAGCCTCCATAGCCTCTGCCGTGATGATGGGGCCCGAGGCGTTGATCTCGGTCTCCTCCGCGGAGTGGAGCTTGACGTTGATCCGAGTCATGCCCCCGTCCAAGCGGATCATATCGTGAGTTGCCCCCGCATCGGTGAGTCTCCGGCACAGTTCATCACCCGTAAAACCCGCCACAAAGCCCAACGCCCGGTTGGGAACCCCCAATCGGGTCAACACCACGGATACGTTGATCCCCTTTCCACCGCAGGAAACAGAGACGTGCTCCGCACGGTTGGTAGCCCCTTTTCTCAGGGTATCGGAATAGAGATGATAATCAAGAGCAGGGTTCAGAGTCAAGGTGTAGATCATGGCGCGCGTCCTTTC
>JAZSFA010000023.1:0-18150 GCA_045531965.1 Eubacteriales bacterium | reverse complement strand
CCCTCGCCCCAGGTGCCGATGGTGCCCACGTCGATCAGCTCGATGCGGGGGTCGCCGTTGTACTTTTCGCCGAGGGCGGCGAGGAAGCACTCCAGGTGGTGGAGGAAGATGGGATCGGCGAAGTCGGGCTGGAGCTTGCCGTTCTCCAGCTCATAGCACCGCGCCCCCTTTTCAAAAACGTAGGCGGGGGTGGCGTAGTTGAGGTTGGGGTCGGCCTCGTAGGTCACGGCGCGGAGGGCGAAGGTATAGCCGTAGGCCCCCCATTTCTCCATAATCCCATCCAAATAAGAGAAATCGTATACCCCCTCCTCTTTCTCCACGTCTCCCCAGTCAAAGCGGAGGTAGAGGTGGTTGAGACCGGGGAAATCCAGCACGGGGTCGTCCTCGTAGCCGTCGCGGTAGGGGGGGCGGCCGTAGCCGTTGTCGATGAAGTGCCAGAACCAACCCTTGTGAGGGTTCTTCAGGACGGTCTTATCGTCCACTAAAAGCCGGAGATCAATAAAGTTCTTTTTGGCAGTCTTATCGTCGGTCATAAAACACATGGTTTGACATTCCAGATCACCCGGAACATCAATGATGTTGGAAAATTGATGATCGCACATAAGAAACCCTCCTTTGGATCGTTATTTTTATGATACCACAGGAGGGGGAAAGTTGTCAAGGAAATCTTTTGTGTTTTATTCAGATACGGTCTTACTCTTTTGCTCATGATATACATTCATGTAAAAATCCAATAGTTCCTTCAAGGTCTGCTCTCGGGCGATCATCACCTCTTTCATGGCGTGGATTTTTTCCAAAGCTACCTCCTTGCAGTAAGGCAAAGGCTCGCCGTAATGCTCAGAATCGCTTTCTTCTACTTCCACGAAGGCTCCTGACTCATCGATGCCCGATAAATAGAAAGCCTGCTTTTCAATGCTTTCCAGTTGATCCTGGGTGGCTACGATGCGGTCCCAAATTTCTCTCAGGGTTACTTCATTCATGTTGTTTTTCTCCTTTGTTTATTTGGCGTTTTCCCATACAGCCGTACAGATGCGCTTCTGCTCGTCCTCTGTGGGCATGGACAAAAGCCCCTCCTTCAGCAGCAGATAGGTATAGGCATTGGGCTGATAGAAACGGTGATGAGCATGAAACTTTCGCTCGTTGTCCGAGAGATAGTCAGGAATCAGGGCGGCTACAAGTTTGGCATAGCCTACAGCGGGATGCTCTCCCACGGCTGGGGCGATCTCCTCAAAGACGGTTTGTCTCAAAAGATTATACAGCTTGTCGATCTGATCGGCGGTGAAATAAGGCACCGACAGTCGAGGCTGGCCGTCCTTCATTTCGGCGTAACCCTCACGAACGGCGTGGGCGATGATGTCCTTGTCGGGCTCGGTGGGGACAGCCCCTTCCTTGGTCAGATCGTGAAGCCGCTCCCAGTAGCCAATGTTTCCCACGGGGATCATGGGACGGTCGCCGCCGCATACGGGCGGGTCAAACTGCTGGATGGTGATACGGCCGTTGCCGTTGTGCTTGCCTGCCATGCCGCGATAATGGGTGAGGTAGTCAGCTTCCTCGGCGGTAAAATCTCCCTCGCGCAGAGTGTCAGCGTCGCTGTAGGCAGCGTCTACGGCGAATCGACCGCCGTCACCCCGCATGGTCTGCTCGTACTTTTCCTCAAAGGGAGGATGACATTCGTAGATATGGGCGGCGAAGGTGACGAGATACCACAAAAGGAAGTTTTCGCCAAGGTCACAGCCCTCGAAGCCGATCTCTCGGATGACGGGGAGCTTTGCTTTGACCTTTTCGTAAATGATACGAGCAATGGGGGGCAGGGTCTTCATCTGATAGCGGATCTTTGCAAGCTCGTATGCGCCATTCTGGATGAGGAAGGTGGTGCGGTAGCGGCTCTTGCCCACTTCCTCCAGATAGACCATATCCAAAAGGGTGGGGATCTTGTCCTCGATAAAGGCGGCGGACATATTCATGGCGGCGGCGATCTCGTCCACCGTCATGCCTCGCTCGCAGGCACAGACCAGGCAGATATTCTGAGTCAGAAGATCGTCCCTGAGACCGCGCAGGCTCAAATCGGGGCTGTAACCGCTGATATAAACGTTAAGATGCTTTGGGGAGTAGATGCTTTCTTTCATATCCATGCGCTCCTTCAGTTTTTTCTGTGTGTCGGAGAGATACCAGCGAACCGTGGCGTCCGAGATACCGAGGATCGTGCCGATCTCACGGCTGTTTTTGCCCTCATAGTAGGTCATGACCGTGATCTGCCGCCGCATCCTGCCAAGGTAGGCTACCTCGCGGCGCAATCGTGCGTACAGCTCCGTATTGGCCACCTCGGTGGGAATGTCTTCCTCCGAGGGGATGGCCATGATCTGCTCCGACGTGACGACGGCGGTGTGATCCCTGTCCCGAACACGGGCGCGGACGAAATTGGCGTAGGTGTAGCGGCAGATCTGATAAATGTAGGCATCCATATTCTGAATGGGGTTGGCGGCAAAATCATGTTGACACAAAACCAGCATGATGTCCTGCGCAAGATCCTCCGCGTCCTGGGGATGGCGGGTCTTGGACCAGGCAAAGCCGCTGATCTTTTTTGCGTATTCCCGGATCAGTTGTTCGTTTAGGTTCATGAGGTGTCCCTCCGTTTTTTGAGCGCTCACCCTATAAGTACCACAATTTCAAAAAGTGTTGGTGACAATTTTGAAAGTTTTTTGTAAATACCTCAAAAAGTTATTCTTCACCGGTCAACAGGTAGGCGACCGTAACGTCAAGTAATTCCGCCAGCTCATCTAGCCGGGATACATCGGGAAAGGACTGCCCGCGCTCCCATTTGGAGATCGCTTGGGACGTAACCCCCAGTTCTTCTGCCAAAGCCACTTGTGTGAGCTCCTTTTTCTGTCGCAATTGATGGATCCGTCCACCCATCTGTTTCATGTCAAGCATATCTGCCTCCACTTGTTTTTTATTATCATAACATATCAGTTGACTGTAAAGTCAAGAGGGTTTCAACAATAATAGTATATTTTTGAATAAAAAAGTTGGGTGGTGGGCAGGGAAGTTACAAAAAGTTAATAAACAGTTTGAGTTAAAGATGTGAACATTTCGTAACCTTTAAAAATACCCCTTGCAATTTGACAAAGAATGGTGTAAAATATATACTGGGCAAGGATGAGGGATTTCCTCATCTGAGTCCCTGAATCTGTTTAAAAATTCACCATATAAAAGGAGAACGTCCTATGAACAACACCCCTACCAACAACAAGTTCGTTCTTGATTGGATCGAAGAAATGGCAGCTATGACCTGCCCTGATCAGATCGTTTGGATCGATGGTTCCGACGAGCAGGCAGAGGCACTGCGCGCCGAGGCTTGCTCCACCGGCGAGATGATCAAGCTGAACCCCGAGAAGCTGCCCAACTGCTACCTCCACCGCACTGCTATCAACGACGTGGCCCGTGTGGAAGGTCGCACCTACATCTGCACCCCCACCAAGGAGGAGGCAGGTAACATCAACAACTGGATGGATCCCGCCGAGATGTACGCCAAGCTGAAGAAGCTCTACACCGGCTCCATGAAGGGCCGTACCATGTACGTCATCCCCTACTCCATGGGTGTTGTGGGCTCCGACTTCGCTAAGTACGGTATCGAGCTGACCGATTCCATCTACGTGGTGCTGAATATGCTCATCATGACCCGCGTGGGTAACAACGTCCTGGAGGCTCTGGGCGATTCCCCCGACTACATCAAGGGTCTCCACGCTCGCGCCGACATCGACGAGGAGAACCGCTACATCGTTCACTTCCCTCAGGACAACACCATCATGTCCGTCAACTCCGGCTACGGCGGAAACGTTCTGCTGGGTAAGAAGTGCTTTGCTCTGCGTATCGCTTCCTACCTGGGTCGCAAGGAGGGTTGGATGGCTGAGCATATGCTGATCCTGGGCGTCAAGTATCCCAATGGCGAGAAGAAGTACGTCACCGCCGCCTTCCCCTCTGCCTGCGGTAAGACCAACCTTGCCATGCTGATCCCCCCCAAGTTCCTGTCCGAGCAGGGCTATGAGGTGGAGTGCGTGGGCGACGACATCGCCTGGCTCCGTGTGGGCGAGGACGGCAGACTTTGGGCTGTCAACCCCGAGAACGGCTTCTTCGGCGTGGCACCCGGTACCAACGAGAAGTCCAACCCCAACGCGCTGCACACCTGCCTGCGTGACACCATCTTCACTAACGTGGTCCACAACACCGCCGACAACACGGTTTGGTGGGAGGGTCTGGACAACAATCCTCCTCAGCCCGGTAACGCCATCGACTGGAAGGGCAATCCTTGGGATTGCACCAAGTACGACAAGAAGGATAAGTCCACCTGCGGCGCTCACCCCAACTCCCGCTTCACCGCTCTGGCAGCCAACTGCCCCTGCATCTCTCCCGAGTTCAACAGCCTGAAGGGCGTGCCCGTGTCTGCCATCGTCTTCGGTGGTCGCCGCGCCAAGACCGCTCCCCTGGTGTACCAGTCCTTTGGCTGGCAGCATGGTTCCTTCGTAGGCTCCATCATGGCCTCCGAGACCACCGCCGCCGCAGCAGGTGCCGTGGGTGTTGTCCGTCGCGATCCCATGGCTATGCGTCCCTTCGTTGGCTACAACATGGGTGACTACTGGCAGCATTGGCTCAACATGGGTCACAAGATCCCCAATCCTCCCATGATCTTCCACGTCAACTGGTTCCGCACCGACGACGAGGGTCACTTCATCTGGCCCGGCTTCGGTGACAATATGCGCGTCCTGCTTTGGATCCTGGCTCGCTGTGAGGGTAAGGTGGACGCCGTGGAGACCGCCATCGGCTACGTGCCCAAGGCAGAGGACATCATGATTGATGGTCTCGAGGATATCACCATCGATACCATCCGCGATCTGCTCACCGTGGACACTCAGTCCTGGCTGGAGGACGTGGAGAACATCAAGGAGTTCTACGCTCAGGTTGGCGATCACGTGCCTGCGACCATGTACGAGGAGTTGGCCGCTCTGGAGGCAAGACTCAAGGCGTAAGCCGCCAAAAACGAATAACGGGGGCTTACAGGGCGCGTTCCTATAAGCCCCCCTGCTTTTAAAGCCAATAATCCTGTTTTACGAGAAAGGATGAACGATTGTATGAAAAAAAGTTTTTTCCTGCTTTTGTCCTTACTGATGGTCGTATTTTTGCTTGCCGCTTGTGATAAGCAAGGAGACCTCCCCACAGAAACCGATACTCAGGCTGTGACGGATGATGTTCAAACCGAGCCGGAGACACAAGAGGAAACAGTTGTCGATACGTTGCCCGAAACGACCCCAGAAACCTTGCCGGAGACTGAATCTGAAACTCTCCCCTCCAATGATGCGGGGATTGATGACCTTTTGGATGATATTATGCAGAATCAGCCGGTGGATGTTGAAGAAGATTGCCGAATCGATACAGAGATCAAGCTGGATATCACGGCGGGCATGAACGGAATGGATACCAATATGTCCATGACCGGCGGTGTTACTTTCATTCAGCAGAAGCATCAAGGCATGGCGGTGGAAATGAATATCCCCACCCAAGAGCCCTATAGTTTCATTTACATCGACGGCGTTTTGTTTGTTGCCAATGCGGAAGGGAAGTACCGTTGCCCGCTCGACGAAGTGGAGATGGCGCTTGTTTGGTCAGAGCTGATGGGAGATCTTTTCCCTATGGATAGTGTCCCGGAAGGCGGAGAAGAAGGCAGTTTAACGGGTGGATTTTCCGATCTGCTGTCCACCATGAAAATATCTGCACTCTTCGCTGAAAAAGAGATGGTCACCGACGAAACCACAGGGGACATCACGGTTACCTTAAAAGGACTCTCAAATCAAGCCCAGTTTTTGATCAATATGATGATCTCTTCCATAGACAAACTACCTACCGATGAGATCTCGGATATGGATATGAGTCTGCTTTTGGATCTTTTCTCCACCTTTGATATGGATGCCCTTATGCTCACTTTAACGGTAGACCAGCAGCAACTTTTGAAAGCCATGACGGTTACCATGACGATGGATATGACCAATGCGCCTGATTTGGTGGGCGATGTACCCATGAAGATGACCATGACCGCAACGACTTTGTTTGACCGCGCAGTTCAGACGGTCACCCCTCCTGCCGATGCCGACATTTACGAGGAAATAGATTGGCGCACCCTCTTTGGTATTTATACTGCTGAAATGCTGGAACTTGTCCCCGATGAACAGGGTGTTATCACCCTCTCAGAGAATCCTGATACTTTTGCGCTTCAATATGATTACCTGATGGAACACTCGGAAGAATTCAGTGGTGCGATCTTCTCTGTCATAGCACGTGCCGGCGATTTTATCCGAAATGATGATGGAACAGTGCAGGGAATCATCTATCAGGTATATGAGGATGGATCTCCTGCCTATTACCCCTATCTATATGTTTTGATTCCTGAAGAGATTGCTGTCGATATGACGCTCCCCGAAGATGAATCAACGATCCGTTTGACTACCACCTTGATCATTTCCGAGGATGGCGAAACCTACTATGATCTTCTTGCACAGGATTTCGAGTTGATTAGCGGTCCTGTGGCGGTTGGTTGACCTTTCGGCTGATACCGAAATATCTTTTCATTGGTATGCCCCGATTGTATTTTTACAGTCGGGGCTTTTTTTTGACCTGCCCTATTGCAATTAAAGGGGAATTGTGGTATAATAAAAAAGAGTTACATATATGGAGGCTCTTTTGATAGCGGAAATAAATGTTGTCATTTATGTGTAAAAATAAGTGGTTATAAGGAGCAATACGGTATGAAAGGTATCGGTATCCTTGTCAATATTCTCGCTGCTCTTGTAGGTGGTGGTTTTGGTCTGATGTTTCGAGGAAAACTCAGGGTGTCTGTTCAACAGCTGATCTATCGCTTGATGGGTCTGGTTGCCCTGGGCATTGGCGCCTTTGAGGTCATTGACCATTATTTCGTCATGGCAGGCGGAGAAGTGGAACTGACAGGTTCTTTGTTGGTGATCATTGCCTTGGTCGTTGGCGGTCTGATGGGACATCTTTTCGGTATGGACCGCGGCTTGTGGGCTATTGGTAAAAAACTTTCATTGAAGGATCAAAAAGGGAAGGAAGTTGAAGCTGACCGCGTGGCAAAGCTTTCGCGAGCCGTGGAAATCTCCGTGGAAAGAGGCATGAAGCCGCCTCGCGTGCCTTTTTTGGACAAGCTGCCTACCTATGAAATGCCTGCGCCGCTCTCAAAGGATCTTGTCGGGGATGGTTTCCTGCTTTCGGTGGTGTTTCTCTGTGCCAATGCGCTTCTTTTGAACGGTGGGCTGGAGGATGCCTTGTGGGGGGAAACAACGCCTCTCCTGATTAAATCAGGAATGGATTTTCTGTTCTGCTTTTTATTCGCTATGATGATGGGTACAGGATCCCTGTACGCGGTGATTCCTATGGCAGCCATGGAACTTGGACTTTGGGTTCTTTGCCTGCTTCTCCCTGATTTTATGGGAGCATTCTTTACCCCTACCTTGATTGCTCAGCTGTCGGTAATCGGGGCTGTTACCTTGATATTTCTTGGCGTACAAATGGCATTCAACAGGAAAAAGCCTAACGCTGCGATTTTTTTACCTGCCTCCCTGATTCCTCTCCTCTATTACGGCATTCTCTTCGTGATTCAACTGCTGGTTGAAGAATAATACGAAGAAAGCATACAAAAAAACAAGGAAGTGATGTTACATGGCTAAAGGAAAGTATAGCCAAAAACGCAAAGACGAACAAGCAGAACTGAAGCGGCAGAAAAAAGAAGTATTTCAAAAGAAACTGAAGAACCTGCCACGTCGGTATTTCATTGATGCCATGGGTGCTATGGCTCTGGGTCTTTTCGCGTCCCTGCTCATCGGCACCATCTTTGACACCCTGGGCAATTACATACCCTGGGCGTTTCTCAAGACCATCGCAACCTACGCCAAGGCCGCTACGGGTATGGCCATCGGTGTAGCCATAGCCCATAAGCTGGGGGCACATCCCTTGGTGATGTTCTCTGCCGCCGCAGTGGGCGCTTTATCTAATGCTATGGGTGCCATTATTGACGGCGGTAAGATCCTCGCCTGGGCAGTCACCGCCGGGACGGGGGAGGGCGTCTTCTATAGCGCGGGCCCCGCGGGTGCCTTCTTTGCCGTTATCATCGCTGCTGAGATCGGTATGCTGGTGTCCAAAAAGACCCCCGTGGATATCCTCGTTACCCCCGTAGTCACCCTGCTGGTGGGATTTGGTGCGGCTTGGGTCTTCTGTCCCGCTGTTTCCTATATCATGTACTATCTCGGCATCTTCATTGCCACCGCCACCACCTTCCAGCCTCTGCTCATGGGTATTGTGGTGTCCGTCGTGGTGGGTATCATTCTCACTCTGCCTATTTCCAGCGCGGCTATCTGTGCCATGATCTTCTCTACCTCTGCCTATGAGGTAGCCTGCCTTAATGGTACTGAGGAAGGCTTCTTGCTGGCAGGCGGTGCCGCCGTGGTGGGCTGTTGTGCCCAGATGGTGGGCTTTGCCGTCAGCAGCTTCCGTGAGAATAAATGGGGCGGTCTTGTCTCTCAGGGACTTGGTACCTCCATGCTCCAGATGGGCAACATCTGCCGCCGTCCCCAAATCTGGATTCCCCCGACCCTGGCTGCTGCCATCATCGGTCCTCTCTCTACCATGGTCTTCAAACTGGAGTGCACGGGGGTGGCAGCCGGTATGGGTACCTGCGGCATGGTGGGTCCCATCGGCGTGATCTCCGCTATGGAGCATTCCCCCATGATGTGGGTAGGTCTCGGGCTGTGCTGTATCGTCCTCCCCGCCGTCCTGTCCTTCCTGTTCTCCGAGATCATGCGGAAACTGGGATGGATCAAGTTGGGCGATATGAAGCTGGATGATTGATCTCGCATATGTAAAACTCCCCCTCCCGATACATCGGGAAGGGGAGCTTTTTTCATGGAAGATTACTGGTTCTGATTCTGACCAGCCAAACCGTTCTCGTAGGACTGGATCATCTTCTTGACCATCTGACCGCCGATAGAACCTGCCTGACGGGAGGTGAGGTCACCGTTGTAGCCCTTCTGGTTCAGGGTTACACCGACTTCGTTTGCTGCTTCCATCTTAAACTGTTCCATAGCCTGCTTAGCCTGGGGAACAAGGGTCTTATTGCTTGCCATAATTTTGACTCCTCTTTTTTGCGTTTGAAATCTCCGCCCGCAAATGCAAAGCGTTGATTTGGACCCGATCGTTCGGGCGTTTTATCTATATCATCGAGTTCACAGGGCGGAGAAAAATCTTATCAACGGGACTCTTGCACCGTCTTGTGTTCTCTGCTACTATTTTGAGCTGTTTTTCAAAAAATATAAATGGAAATTTGTCACAGCGATTTTTCAGTGTGCTATCCGTCAATATCCTCGCTTTGTTGATAATGAGTTCACATATTGGGTGTAAAATAAAGTCATCAAATACGGAGGTGCGAATATGTTTAATATTATGGTCGTAGAAGACGACAACCATACCAGGCGTCTGATGTGTGCGGTGCTGGAACGATATGGCTATCATCCTGTTCCTGCCATAGACGGTCAGGACGCACTGGAACAGTTGGATAAAAAACACGTGGATCTTATCATTTTGGATATCATGATGCCTCGCATGGATGGCTATGAATTTACCAAAATTCTGCGAGAGGGAGGTAATACCCTGCCTATTCTGATGGTTTCTGCCAAGCAGACACCGCTGGACAGAAAACGCGGCTTTATCATAGGAACCGATGATTATATGACTAAGCCTGTGGATGAAGAAGAAATGATTCTGCGCGTAGGTGCGCTTTTGCGACGTTCCCGCATTGTCAGCGAGCGCAAGCTGAAGGTGGGAGGCACCGTGCTTTACTACGATTCTATGACGGTTCGCACCGATGGTGAAGCTGCTTCCGCTCCAGGCGGCATGGAGCTTCCTCAAAAGGAATTCTTACTTCTTTTTAAGCTTCTGTCCTATCCGAATAAGATTTTTACACGCCGTCAACTGATGGACGAGCTGTGGGATATGGAATCTGAAAGCGACGAACGCACGGTTGATGTGCATATCAGTCGCCTGCGCGACCGTTTTCGCGAAAGCCCTGATTTTGATATCATTACGGTACGTGGATTGGGATATAAGGCGGTGCTTTTAAAATGAAAGCATCCAAACCTGAGGGTAATTCAGGCAAAAATCAAAAAAATAAGCGCATGAAAAGAGGACTGCCAATCAAGTCGCTCCGAATGTTGCTGACGATTTTTGTGCTGTTTGTTATGGTGGTGACAACGGTACTTACGGTTCTGATCTATATTTTGCTTGACGCCATTTTCCCTAATTTGGCAGATTATGCCATGGCAACTGTTTTTGCCAGCCTTTTGGCAAGTATCGTTATCGGTACCTTGCTTGCCGCTTTGGTGTCAAAATGGTTTCTGTTACCGCTAAAAGAGATGATCAATGCAACCAATAAAATTTCCCGCGGGGATTTTAAAGTCCAACTGCGGGAAAACTATGGTGAGACCACCGAGATCGGTATGCTTCAACGAAGCTTTAACCATATGGCGCGAGAGCTTGACGGTATTGAAATGTTCCGAACGGATTTTATCAATAGCTTTTCTCATGAGTTTAAGACGCCTATCGTTTCGGTACGCGGATTTGCCCATCAACTGCAAGCGGGAGGACTGACGGAGGACGAAAAACGAGAATATATCGATATCATCGCCTCGGAATCCGATCGCCTGGCGAAAATGGCGAACAATGTATTGCTTTTGTCGAAATTGGAGCATCAGCAAATCGTTACAAACAAGCAGAATTTTTCCTTGGACGAGCAGCTCCGAACCTGTTTGCTTCTTTTAGAAAAACAATGGGTGGAAAAGGAACTGGAGCTGGAAATTGATCTGGATCCTGTCACGTATTGCTTTAACGAAGATATGCTCTCGGAAGTGTGGATCAACATTTTTGGCAATGCCATAAAATTTACTCCTCATCGCGGGAAAATCACCTGTCTTCTTCGTAAAAAAGAAGATCATATTCGCGTCTGCATCAGCGACACGGGAAAAGGGATGACACCCGAGGTCATGGCGCGTATTTATGAGAAGTTTTATCAAGGAGACGGATCTCACGGAGGGGAAGGAAACGGAATCGGTTTGACTATTGTCAGCCGCATATTGGAGCTTTGCGGTGGAGATATTCAGGTGGAAAGTTCCCTCGGTATGGGGAGTGTTTTTACCGTAAAGCTTCCGCTCAATCATCAAGACCTGTCTGATGAAAAAATTCGATAAAAAGCCAAGGTTTTAATTTATGAAAGAATCATCTGCCCCAAAAGCTTCTCTGCCCATTAAAAAGTCCCGCGCTGCATGGGTGCTCAGCCTTATTTCTGCGGTGTTTTTGGTTATGACGGTAGTCCTGATCATTTTGTTCAGAGAATATCTCAGCGATGCGGAACAGATACGTGCTTGCGTTGCAGAAAATTATGCTTTGGGCGCGCTTTGCTTGATCTTAATCTGTGCTGTACAAGTGGTTGTTGCTTTAGTTCCGGGGGAGCTGGTGGAGATCGCCGCAGGATATGCTTTCGGTGCTGTGTGGGGAACCATCATTTGTGTTATCGGAATGATGATTGGAAGTGTCGCAGTGATTTTCCTTGTCAGAAGATTCGGGCGGAAATTCGTGTATGCGTTTTATCCTAAAGAAAAAATGGACACCCTTCCCATCCTGAATCATCCGAGAAAGCGAAATGCGTTGATTCTCCTTCTGTATTTGATTCCGGGAACGCCCAAAGATATGTTCACCTATGCTGTGGGTCTTACCGATATGCGAATTTGCCATTATCTGTTGCTGACGACTTTCGCCCGACTCCCCTCGGTGGTTTCCTCTACTGTTGGGGGAGATGTGGTTGGAGACAAAAACTATGTCGCCGCGGTTTGGGTTTTTGCGATTACTGCCTTTATCAGCGGTATTGGTCTCTTGATCTATCACCTGATACAGAAAAAGCAAAATCGAAAATCATAGAATAAGGCATCTCTGCATGACTCCGAAAAAACGGCGTTTGAGAGATGCCTTATTGTATTCACCGAATATTCCGTAAAAAAACACGGACAGTTAATATTCACTTAACAAAATGAGCGCGGCTTTCGTGTATAATAAGACTATAAAATAAAAGGATTCTGTGGAAAGAAATACATGAAATATATTTACATCGTGATCTCACAAACGCACACCGGGTTTGCGGGAACCATCCGCCGCTTCGGAAAGATCAAGTATAACCACGCGGCAGTAGCATTGGATGAGCAAATGACTGAACTATATGCGTTTGCCCGTCCTAAGCACCATGCCCTATTGCTGGGGCGATTGGTGCACGAAACCTTATTTCGTTACACCCTGGGGAAGCATTCCTTTGTGGATGTGATGATCTTCCGCATTCCTGTGACAGAAGACCAGTATGCTTGGGTGAAAGATACCATCTACCGCATAAAAAATGACAAAGCGTATATCTACAATCTTTTTTCGGTACTGACTACCCCTATTACAGGCGGATTTTCGACCAACCGCGCCTTCTCCTGTATCGAATTTGTCATGTTTATCTTACGTGGATTAGGCTATACCTTGGACAAGCCCCTTTGTCGCTACCGTCCTGATGATCTGGTTCAGCTACTTCCCGAGGTGGTGTGCTATCAAGGGAATCTTTTGGATTATACCGATGACCGCACTGTGGATCAGGACTACTACCAGCATTTGTCCCCTAAAGAGATCTTTGCCAGCATGGCGGTGATAGGGCGACTGTTTTACCGTTTACTGTTCCGTAGCCTTCTGACAACATATAAATAAAAAGAACGCTCCCTGCGCCGTTCCTTATGGAAAGACAATGCGGAAGCGTTCTTTTTTTGTCCCTGATTTCGTACGGGGACTGTTTACAAGGCTATGGAACCGTATGCACCGGCGATGAAAACCCCATAAGCCGCCCCCCGAAGCAATCCGTCTATGGTCGTACCTAAAAGATCGGAAAGCTCATCGAGGCAAACGAGATCAGGGCAGGCAAGCCCTCTCTCCCATTTTGACACTGCTTGGGGGGTTACGCCCAGGCGGTCGGCCACTTGGGTTTGGGTCAAGCCATTTGCACGACGCAAACAAGCAATACGAATCCCTAACTTTTCAACAGATATCATATAATGGCACATCTCCCTAAGTGTGAGCGGTTTCCCGCCAAATTCGGGTTCTTGTAAGGGGGTCATGCAAAACAAGACCCCTCAGCCGTACCCCAATCGGGGTACGGCGGGAGCCGGATGTGCCGAGAGGATGAATCTCTTTGAATCATCCCGTAAATTTGCAAAGAGCATCTTACCTGAGGGAAGGACCCGTGGGTAAGTCAATTTGCGGTTTGATTCAACCGCGCCAACCCGTGAGGCGCGGGCAGCAATATCCGGAATTTAACGAGTTAATCATAACTCCGCCTCCTTTCTTTCTTGTCCTTCAAACGAAATGTCGACCTTCCGAATCAGGACGCTGTATTTCACATTGCTGTGATGCCTTGATTATAGCAGAAGTTTTGGCAATTGTCAATCAACCAAGGGTTTATTTTACAAAAAAAGTTTGAACCTTAAAACACCTAAAACCAAGAGATGCAGGGGATAAAATATGTAACAGATGTATTTGCCAACCCGTCCCTTGATAAAGCCACGTTCACCATTGTATAGCCCGATGGGGACAAAGGCAAGAGCGGCTCTCCACGTGCTGCTGAACAGACAGGTACAAACGGCGGCACGGGCGAGGCTGTTCTTACGCAGTAAATACATGGCTATGATCGCGGCAACACCCATATAGCCATAGTCCGCTTTGAAAAAATAAGCGAGAACGAATATACCCAAAACCCCGCATACCCGAATGACAGTCGGACATTTTTCAATTTCCATGAGGTACAGGCAAACGTAACCGAAAAACAAGGTGAAAAAGACGTTTTGTGCGCTGTACAATAAGGATCCACCATGCACGAAATTCCATGGAATTTCGGAGATCAGGGCAAAGATCAAAAGATTAAGTCCGTATCGGAGACGGTTTCTTGTATGCAGAAAACCTTCGGCAAGCAGAAAACAATAGATGGGGAAAGCCAGCCGTCCCACTGAGCGAAGCAGCCAGTAGATCGAAACGTTGGTTTTTCCTACCGTGAACAGTGGTTGAATCAACGAAAACTCATCGAACAGCAAAAAACAGGCAATGTGGTCGATGAGCATAGTGACCATGGCGATCATTTTCAGTCCGCTTCCGCTGAGGATCTTCCACTTGGACTTGACAGTTCCTTCCATATTCCCTCCAAAAAGTGCCTGTGAAGTGAGTTCACAGGCACGGATGATTAGTTTTCTATGCGCTCCATCGCTTTGATGATCAGCTGTGCACAAAGTTCTTCACCGAGCAGACCACTGTCCAATGCCAAATGGTAATTGGTACAGATGCCCCATTCGCGATCGGTGTGGAAGCGATAATAGTTGCGACGGCGATTGTCCTTGTCTTTGAGCCGTTGTTCGGGGGTTTTTTCGGTCTGACCGTAATGCTCCAAAATGTGCGCCACACGGTGATCCATGTCGGCGTGGATGAACACGTGGAGGCAATCGGCTCTGTCGCGGAGGATGTAGTCGGCGCAACGACCTACGATAACGCAAGGCTCTTTATCCGCTATATCCTCAATGACACGGGTCTGTGCCTCGTAAAGTCGCTGATATACAGAAGGATATCCCAAGGTTCCTGCTGTACTCATGGCAAGTTGAAAGAGGAAGCTGTTGGAATGAGACGCATATTCTTCGTGCTCCTTGATGAATTCTTCGGAAAGTCCGCTGGATTTGGCGACTTCGGTGATGAGCTTGTTGTCGTAAAAGGCTACGCCGAGTCTGTCTGCTACCATTTGGGCGATGGTGTGACCGCCGCTGGCAAACTCGCGGCTGACGGTAATGATGCGTTTTCTCATGATACTCCCTCCTGTTTTCTTTATATTAGGATTATTATACCATAAAAAATGAGATTTGACAAGGGGGATTTTGCGGATTGATAAAAAATGTCAATTGGAGCTGAGGAAGATAAATTGTTATTCCTCCCACCGGGACAGACAATCATTCCTCCTATGATCGATAGTAGACGTCATGTAGGATTTTTGCATCCTCTGCGCTTAGGAGATTCGCAAGGTTAGCCTCAAACAGGCTATAGAATTGTCCGTCTTTGTAATACCATAAATGTTGAGATGATCCGTAAGAAAACGTATATCCATGCACGAAATCAGCGGTTGGTACTTGGGTGAACTCAAAAATACCATCCACGAACATAACGTGCCCTCCGCTATAGCATCCGTAGTAGCGGATGGAGAGATCATCTATCGTGTAGGATGATTGAATGTCTTCTGAAACTTTGGTGCTTAAAAAAGCTTCTTTGATCTCCTTCTCCATGGCGGGAGACAGCGGATCGATTTCTATAGGCGTTGTTTCACAGGAGGTGGTATTCTGTTCATAATAGAAAAGTCCTCCAGGGGTGGGTATATAAGTGGCGACCAACTCGCCTGTGAGTTTGACGATATCGTAATAATCTTTTCCATCGGTGATCCGTTTTTGGATCACACCGAGGTCGCAGAAAATGCGGCATCCGCCGATCGCAGAAGAAGAATTGGCAGACGGTGGACGCTGTAGACTGTGCCTCAAGGCTTTATCCGCAACGTCGAACACCACGAAATCGGTATACCAGACACCCGACAAGCTGGTGATATATCCGCAGAAAATGTCCTCTATGCCGTTTTGATCGTAGTCGCAAAGCACGGCGCCAGTAAATCCCGAGCCAAAGACCACGCTTTTGTTGAGGATATAGATTTCGCTGTCCATCCACAGATAGACCATCACGCCCGCGTTGAAAATCATGGCTCCCGTTTTTTCGTAGACATCGAGAGGGGTGGTGTTGTGAATGTCGGCTTCCTCAACGATATAAATGGGATCGCTCGAGGATATCAGCCCACCGTTCACGGTGGGATCGGGGATCTTGCCGATCATGTCCTTGTCCTTGAGGGCTTGATAGAATTCGGGGACGAAGGATTTGGTGTCCAATGTCTCGACGGGGGGAAGGGTCACGACTTGTGTGGAGGGCGATTCGTTTTCAACGTGGGTTCCTGCCGGCGGTTGCCATCCGCTCCACCTACCTGTCCCTGCCATGACGATGATCGCCAGCACGCTGAGGGACACCACGGCGCACAGCATGGCCACGCCCACGGGAGAGTTCATGAAGTGAGAAAGCTTTTGCCAAAAGCTGTGCTTTTCAGTTACGATAACCTCAAGATCCTCGGGGATCTCGGCCTCACGGATGTATTCGTCGCTGATGAGGTCTAATTTTTTCATGGCAATATCACCCTTCATACCCTGTAGCCCTCCTTCTCCAAAAATTCCTTGAGTGCCGCCCTTGTGCGGGCGAGACGGTGAGATACGGCGTTCTCGGTGAGTCCGTAGTGGCGAGCCAGCTTGCCTACCGTGTAGCCGTGCCAATAGCGACCTACAAACAGGCGGCGGTTGAGCGAATCCGTCTGTGCCAAAAATTCGCTGAAAAGATGCTTGAGCAGGCTGTCCTTGGTATCGTCGGGCAGGGGAATGGCCTCGGACAATTCCTCCATGGCCACCTCCAGGTCTCGGTTTCGCTTGTGCCGCCTCAGGGTGCGAAAGCGGTCAAGGGACAGATTTCTCGTGATGCGCCCAAGAAATGCCTTGAGGTCATAAGGGCGCGCGGGTGGGATGGACTGCCACGCCTTGAGCCACGTATCATTGACGCATTCTTCTGCGTCAGCTTGGGAAGACAAAATGTTCATGGCTATGGTGGTACAGTAGTTGCCATAAGTCTTTTGGCTTATACGTATAGCTTCTTCGTCGCGGGCAAAGTACAGGTCGACAATATCTGTGTCCTTCATAGTTCACACTCCTTTCTTTTCGTTTGGATCTTTTCGTTTGGGGATCCTTTCACTTATAAAGACGATAAATGGAGGGAGAATCTGCCGTTGCAAAAAAATAATCAAAACCCCTCCGACAGTTGTCGAAGGGGTATGGTTACCCCGTTTGGGGTTAGCTTTCAAACAAAGCGGTCGACAGATACCGATCACCCGTATCGGGGAGAAGAACCACCACGTTTTTTCCGGCATAGTCTTCTCTCTGCGCCACCAAAATGGCTGCGTGAAGCGCTGCACCGGCAGATATACCCGCAAGAATGCCTTCCTTCCGTCCCAAAACTCGCCCTGCGTTATAAGCCTCGTCGGTGGTCACCGTGATGACCTCGTCCAGAAGGGAAATGTCCAGCACCTCGGGGATAAATCCCGCTCCGATGCCCTGTAGACCGTGTGCGCCCGCCTTACCGCCCGATAAGATGGCAGAATCCGCAGGCTCGATACCGATGATCTTCACCGTGGGGTCCAGGGCTTTCAGGTATCGCCCCGTCCCCGTGATGGTGCCGCCCGTACCCACGCCTGCCACGAAAGCATCAACGTGACCGTCGGTATCAGCCCAGATCTCGGGACCTGTGGTCAGCTCGTGAGCATTGGGGTTTGCGGGATTGACGAATTGTCCGGCTACCATGGCGTTGGGAATTTCCTTAGCCAGTTCCTCTGCCTTGGCGATAGCTGCGTTCATGCCCTCCTTGCCGGGAGTCAATACCAACTCTGCACCCAACGCCGAGAGGATCATGCGCCGCTCCACCGACATGGTGTCGGGCATGATAATGATGCAACGATAGCCCCGCGCGGCACAGACCATGGCAAGACCAATGCCCGTGTTGCCTGAGGTCGGCTCTATAATGACAGAATCCGGTGTCAGCGTGCCTGCTGTCTCTGCCTCGTTGATCATAGCGACACCTACGCGATCTTTGATGGATCCACCGGGATTCATGCCCTCTACTTTGGCGAAGAGGCGAGCTTTGAGGTTATATGATTTTTCGATATTCCGCAGTTCTACCAAAGGCGTATGACCTACGGCTTGGTCAATGGAGGTGTAGACATTCATGGTAAGGTTCCTTTCGTTATAATATTGTTGTTTACGGGAGTACGGCCAAGGGAAACTTTTTGCAAAAAGTTTCCCTTGGAACCCTTCAAAAACCTTTAAAAAGAATCATTATTTAAAGGTTCTTGGAGGGGGTCTG
>JAZSFA010000097.1:0-84392 GCA_045531965.1 Eubacteriales bacterium | reverse complement strand
AGACTCACCGCTCCAGTAGGTTCGCACGTCGGCAAACATCTGGGCGCGGTTGGTGAGCAGCTTCATGAACAGCATACCGATGCCGTTCAGCACGTCGTTCTCGGTGGCGAGGATGTAAGGCTCGCGGGCACCGTTCCAGTCAAAGGAAGTATTCAGCATAGCCTCGGGAAAGTCGCAGTTGGGGACGGTGCCTTCGTGGGGTAGAAAATAATAAGGGTATTATAATACAAAGATGGGAGAATGTCAAGGGAAAACCATCAAAAATTGGTTTGATTCTCGGTTACTTTTCACCTCGGCCGCCGCAACCGGAGCAAAGGCGCCAACCGGCACTTCCACAGTAGGTGCAGCCTTGCTCTGTGGGGATGCCCATCACGTCAATGGTGGGGCCTTTTCCGCTGCCCTTGCAGTAGTAGCAGGTGATGCGTCCGTCGCCCTCACACAGGGCGCAGGTCTTGGTGCCTACGGCGGGGCTGTCCGAGGATGAGCCTGCGTTGCCTGAACTACCGCCCGAAACGCCGGGTGTACCTGTGGGGTAAGGTTCGGGTTCATTGGCGTGGTACTCCTTGCGGATCAGCTCTATCAGGTTATTGCCGTCGGAGTCCACCATCCAGACAGACCTTTCCAAGCCGTCTGCCATTCTGGATCTTTGGAAGATGATGCGTGTATCGTCGGCATATATGATCTCATTGATGGCATAGGTTTTGGCAACTGTTTCGCCTTCTTCTCGCTGACCGGAGCCACTCCTGAGAAGAAGCTCCTGCACCCCGGTTTCCTTATGCTCGCGGCACAGGTTGTTGGAGCCCCAAGCCAAATAGTACTGCCATTCATAATCATCATTTGGCCCGTTGCTTATATTGTTATACTCATCACGGGTGGAGCGTTCGGCAATGTAGTTTTCTTGGTTGAATTTATAATAAACCGAGACATCCTCGCCGCTTTCGTCAAATCCTGAGATTCTAAAATATATGTATGGCCCCTCTGTTTTGGGTGTTACGTAAAAGATACTTTCGAGAACGTTCATACTCCACAGTTCTTCTGCCTTTCCGTCGATGGCGTTCATACGAAGCAATCGAAGAGTTTTACCGTCTGTATCGCTCATTAATAACTGATGATCGTTGTCGATTTGAATCAACTGGTAAGGTCTGTCATCGCGAATCAACTCTTTATTTTCCAGTGTATCCAGATTCAATGTATATATAACATTGTTGCTTCTGTCAGTCACATCACTTTCAACAAACAGAATATTTTTGAGCATAAAGGTATTTTGGATATCTCCAATATCCGACAATACGGCCTCACGTTTGCCGTCAGCCACGCTCATGCGATAGATGCAATGATTGGATTGGTTGGCATAGTAGACATAGCCATTATACAAATAGATTTCGGCCATAGACGACATGGTCGCGCCGCCGCCTGCATAGGTCGCCACCTCATTGCCGCAGAAAACGTAGAGGCTGCCGTAATAGCCCAGGTAGATCATGTCACCGTCAATACAGATATTGCTGCCGTAATGGACGTCCTTCGCGCCTGAATTTTGCATGACGTAAAGATCTTCCGGGGGAAGAGGCTCATTTTCGCCGTTAGTGGATCCTTCATTGTCGGTTTCATCTTTGCCCGTGACGGACGAGCTATTGGCAGTTGTTCCGTCATCCGACAGCACGAAGGGCTTTCCGCAGTAGGCACAGAAGTTCGCGTCCGTCGCGTTGCTCTCACCGCAATACAGGCATTTAACGATTTCCACGGTATTTGCTTGGCCACAGCCTGCAAAATTCAGGATCATGACAAGAGACAAGACGATAAGCAATCCTTTTTTCATCTGAGTTTCCTCCGATTTAGTTTATTGAACGTCTCTATTTTTTAACCAATTGCTTTCTTTGTCTGCATTATAGCACCATTCGAAGCATATGTCAAGCATTTTGTTCACATTTCAAGTTAAACCACACCGGGGTGAGTTCAGAGGCTTCAAACGCATACCAAAACACGACTCTGACAAATTCATTATCCGAGTTTCTTTGCCAATCCGAGCAGGTATCGGCGTCAAAAGTCACGGAAACCGTTCTGCCTTCGCCAAGGGTATGCTCCACGGGGACTTCCCCGCTATCGGTTGTCAGATACAGGGAGAAAGGATTGCCAAGGGCGGGGGCGGTCAGAGAAAAAACAGCTTGATCTGTATGTTTTTTCTGAATTTGTCAAAGGTATACTTCAATCAAAAAACGCACCTTTGTCGGTAGACAAAAGTGCGTTTTTTGTTGGCGGAGGCGGTGGGATTCGAACCCACGGACGGTTTTACCCGTCACTCGATTTCGAGTCGAGACCGTTATGACCACTTCGATACACCTCCGTATGAATGAAAGTCAAACGACTTACATATTATATCACAGTTTTTTGAAAAAAGCAAGGGATTTTTGAAAAAACATGAAACTTTTTCAATCAATCGTTTAAGCAAAAGAAAACAAACATGCTGTTCAAAAAACAGATTGCTCCTGAAAAAATATTGACACTTCCACCTTCTTTTGATATAATAATTATCGTATCATCACCGTAAAACATGAGGAGGGAAACATGAAAATGAAAAATAAAGATCATCGTCCGCTGTTTTCGATTTTGGGCGATTCTATCAGTACCCTTGAAGGATATACCGAACCGGAGGATGCGGCTTTCTATGAAGGCTTGAATAAATTACAAGCTGATATTTTCTCTCCCGAGGATACATGGTGGGGGCAGGTAATTCGAAGCCTTGATGGGGAACTGCTTGTTAACCATTCGTTTTCCGGGAGTATGGTATGCCGGCATCGAAACTGTCTATACCCTTCGTATGGATGCAGTGACGAAAGAACCTCCGCTCTGGACAGAAACGGTATGATGCCGGATGTGATCATGGTTTTCATGGGTACCAACGATTGGGGGCACGGCATGAAACTTATGCCTGACGATCCGTCAGATCATGAGGACATTTCGATTTTTTCTGTTGCGTATCAAAAAATGCTCGAAAAGCTGATTTCGCGGTATCCTTCGGCAGAAATCTGGTGCTTTACCTTGCCTGTGAGTATGTGTACAAAAAAAGATACTTATCTTTTCCCCTACAAGTTTGGCGGTATACACATAGAAGAGTATTGTGAGATAATACGCCTCTGTGCCGAAAAGTATCGTTGCCGCGTGATAGACTTGTATAGATACGCGAAGCCCTTTGATACCATAGACGGTTTTCATCCCAATGCCGAAGGAATGAAATCTCTGTCAGCGGATGTGTTGGCTTTATTATAAAGGAGGCGACAACCTGTGATCATTGATTCACACGCACATTATGCACACCCCCGATTTCGTGCGAATATTCCGTATTTTGGGGCGAAGGACGAGACCTTTGCGGTTGATCATGCGGATAAAGAAACGTTGATTTCAAGCATGCGCCAGCAAGGAATCATGGGGTTCATTGAGCCGTCTATCGGCTTTGATCAAATCGAAAATCAAGCTGCTTTTGTATCCGCGCATCGTGATTTTGCTTGGATGGCGCTGGGAGTACATCCTACCCGATGTATCCATGTGCCTTGGGAAAAACGGGAAAAAGTCAGGGAATATGCTGAAAGCTATCCCATCATCGCCATTGGAGAAACCGGACTGGACTATCATTACAAGCGCAAAAAGCAGCACCGTTTTCGTCAGAAGCGATGGTTCATATATCAACTGAAGCTGGCAGATCAATTGAATCTGCCCTTGGTTCTGCATATTCGTAAAGCGGATCGCGATGGACTTCGAATTTTGAAGCGATACAAGAATATGCTTCACGGGGGTGTGGCGCATTGCTTTGTGGGCGATCATAAGTTGGCAGAAAAGTACATCGCCCTGGGACTGGCTTTGGGCGTTGGTGGACGTTTGTTGGATGATACAGCGGAAGGTCGGGCGCTTCAAGACACGGTTGCAAACGTGCCCTTGACAAGCTTATTGGTGGAAACGGATGCCCCCTATGTCCTGCCGAAAATCTCCGAGCAGATCGTCTCTGACAAGGATCGCAAAAAGCTATGCAACACATCATTGATTCTGCCTGCGGTCATCAGAAGAATTGCTGAACTCAGAGGCGAGCCTTATGACGCGGTGGAAGCACAGATCTATCGGAATACTCTTCGGATTTTTAAACTGGATCAGCAGGAAGAGAACAGTAATGAAAGTATAGAAGACGAATAGTTTTATCGACGTGCAAGGGAAGAAAGAAGCTTAGCGTGAAGGTTAAGCGTTCTAATCCTATGTAAACGGCTGTACGCAATATTCTCCCCAAAATGGGATCAGTCCATTTTATTTAACGATATAGCCGAATTTTTGAATATATTTTTGCCGCTGATAACGGCAGAATGGAGATGAATATGAGAAAAAATTTCGGAGCCAAAACATGGCTTTACCCTATGCCTGTGTTGATGATCGGGACGTATGACGAAAACGGTGTCCCCAATGTGATGAACGCCGCTTGGGGTGGTATTTACGACACCAATCAAGTTATGGTCTGTCTGGCAGATGACCATAAAACTACCGAAAACATCAAGAAAAACGGCGCTTTTACTGTCAGCTTCGCGACAGCGGCAACCGTTGTGCCTTGCGATTACGTAGGGATCGTTTCCGCTAACGATGTTCCCGACAAATGCGAAAGAGCCGGTTTCCATACCACTCAAAGTGCGTTTGTCAATGCACCGATCATCCAGGAGCTTCCCATGACGGTGGAATGTCGGCTGAACAAATTTAATGAAGACGGAATTTGTGTGGGACAAATTATCAATGTATCGGCGGATGAAAGCATATTGGATGAGCAGGGCAGGATTGCTGTTCAGAAGTTAGATCCTATTATTTATGATAGCGTAACACACGCTTACCGACGTGTGGGTGAATCTGTCGGTCAGGCATTTTCTGACGGTAAGAAACTCAAATGACCGAGCATGGAAAAAGAGATGGCATTTGCCGTCTCTTTTTCTCTTTTTTTCAATTTGGCGGAATCGTTTGACGCGCTAAAGAGTCGCAAGGGTTGACTTTTTGACACCTTAGTGATATAATGTTTTATACTGTAATTCTATACATTTATCTTCCGTTTTTGTCATATCAGGAGGTCTATATGTTAAAAAAACTTTTGGCTTTGGAGCTTTTATTGATTGTGATTATTACGGTGTGTTGCTTCTTACCCTCATGCCATAAGGATTCTGAGGCATCTACAGAGGCGTTCAGCGAGTGTATAACTACGCTTACAGAAGAAAATGATACCATAGAAACGACTGAAGAACCTACCGAGCCGTCTTTCGATACCTCTTCTGAAAATCTTACCGAGGAACCTACCGCAGATCCCTCCGAAGTGTCGTCTGAGGAGTCAACTGAGGAGCCCTTTGAAACTTGTACAGAAATGATCACGGAAGGTATGACGGAAGAGGACACGGAAGTCTTCACCGATGCTGTCACAGAGCCATCGACTCCAAGCTGTTCGCACAGCTTTGACGATTGGAAAACTGTTTCATCGGCCAGCTGTACTACGTCAGGGGAAAGAACGCGTGCTTGCCTGCTATGCGGCGAGGAAGAAACAGAACCTCTTGCGCCGTTAGGGCACGATGAAGTGACCCATGAAGGTCAAGCGGCAACCTGTACGGAGGTGGGGCATGAGGCGTATGTCACTTGTACGCGCTGCGACTATACCACCTATCAAACGCTTCCCGCTCTAGGACATCAAGAAGTCGTCAGTCCCGCCGTACCACCCGCGCACGGAACACCCGGTCTTACCGAGGGAGTTCATTGTGCCTACTGCGGGTTGGTCTTTATTGAACAGCAGCCTTTGCCTCCGCTGTATGCTTTGAACGTGGTGGCATCTCCCGACAAATACGGTCAGGTCTCCTCGTCTCAGCTGATCGGGGCGGGTACGGAAGTGACGCTTGAGGCACAGGCTGAGGAAGGATACTATTTCTTCGGTTGGCTTGACGGTAATACCTTGATTAGCCGTGAAACGAAACTGACCCTCACTATGGGGGCGGAAGACCGTACGGTAACAGCGTTCTTTACCGCTACAGAGCCTGTTTCAAAAAACGTGTGGAACGGAGACGTCGCTCAAAGCTTTTCGAGAGGAACGGGAACAGCCAACGATCCCTATATGATCAGTAGCGGCGCTGAACTGGCATATCTTGCAGAACTCGCCCACAATGGTCAGGCGAATAAATATTATGAGTTGGCAAACGATATTGACCTGGGTGGGCTGGAATGGATGCCGATCGGCATTGGATTGGATATGAAAGAAAGCCTTTCGTCTCGTTGCGCCTTCGGAGGACATTTTGACGGGGCAGGGTATACGGTACATCATTTCAAAATCACTGCACCTGTTATGAACACCCCCTACATCGGGCTTTTCGGCCAGGTTTCGGGAGGCATCCAAAATCTCGGTGTTCGGGATTTTATCATTGAAGTAGACCTACGTTCCGACTATGATACCATGGTTGGCGGTCTTGTTGGACAATTGTATGAGGCTGGTTCTGTCGAATCATGCTATGCGATCGGTGAGATCCGCGTTTCTCCGTCTGAAGAACGTGAGTTGTATGCCGGCGGTCTTGTGGGCTGCTCCCAAAGTCTCATTTCGGAATCCTTTGCCGCGGTTGAGCTTACGGTGACTGCCCCCAAAGTCTTCTTCACAAGACCATATGTCGGCGGTCTTGCAGGATATTTGGAGTTTAAAGGCATGATCCAAAACAGCTTTGCCGCCGGAAACATCTACATGAACGGCTTTGGCAAAGGTGACTACAAAGCGGATGGTCTTGTCCCTTATGCTATGTTTGACGATAGTGTCGTCAATGCCTATTATTGCGCGGATGGCCATATTTTTGAAAATGGACAACCCGTGGGTCATAGCGAGAGTATATACAGCGCTTGTACCTATGCTGATCTCAGTCGCACGGATTTTTATACGGATACCCTTGCGTGGGACGCAGATCAATGGCAGTTGACAACCCTTTCTCCCTCGGAAGGAAAGTATCCTCATATTCGTCTGGAATACGTACAGGTTATCATAGAAGCTACACATGGCGGACAGGTAACTCTTGAGGAAGCCATTGTAAGGGTCGGTCAAAGTCTGACTGTTCAGGCGACACCTGATATGGCTTGTCAATTCCTTGGCTGGTATCGCGGAGACGCACAGATCAGTACCGCTATTGCCTATACTTATAAGCCTTCGGGATCGGATAAGCTGACTGCCCGCTTTGACCACATCGATTATACGGTCAATCTGACGTGTAATCAGGAAGGTGTCGAAATGTCGGGTGGCGGAGCATACCACTATTTGGATGAGGTCACGCTGTATGCACCTGAGTCGGAAGACTATGCTTTCCTTGGCTGGTACTGCGGCGAAACGTTGATCTCGGAAACCGCAACCTATTCTTTCGAGATGCCTATGGAGGATCTGATCTACGAGGCAAGGTATCTGCCTCTCGTTATGCTCGATGCTCGCCCCAATGCATCGTCTTTTGGCACATGTACTGCGGGGAAGCGGGCGTATGGTGGCGAATATGTCTCCTTGACGGCTGAGCCCTTTGAAGGGTACACGTTTGTCGGATGGTTCGATGGAAACCTATGTGTCAGCCGTGAGGCGGTCTACAGTTTCTATATGCCTGATGATGATGTTAGTCTTGTGGCAGGCTTTACAGCCACGCAGAATTTGCTTTTGAACATTTGGGATGGTAGTATTGCCGAGGGTTTTGTCGACGGTAGGGGCACAGCCGAGGATCCCTATCTCATCTCCACGGGTGCGGAGCTTGCGTTCTTTGCTCATGTTATCAATGACCGAGTTGGACGTTATTATAACCAACATTATCGCTTGGTCAATGATATTGATCTAGGTGGCTTGGCATGGGAGCCCATCGGTTCGGCTACAAAAGCCTTTACGGGAACTTTCCACGGCGACGGATTTGTGATCTCCAACTTCGTAATTACTTCGTCAGAAGATGCGACCGGTAATTATTTTGGACTTTTTGGCTACGTCGAAGGAACGATTGAAAATTTAGGCATAGAGAATTTCAGCATTCATACAGTGGGTAAGGCGGGCGGTCTTGTCGGTTATCTGTACAGAGGAACCGTTCGTAACTGTTATGCGAAAAACGGAGAGATTTCTGCCTATACCGCAGGCGGTTTGGTTGGTTATGGTGAAAAATGTACCATAGAGACAAGTTATGCGGATTGTACCGTTCAGGCTTCGCGAGAAGCCCCCGAAAATGTAAACAACATTACGGTATACGCAGGTGGTCTTATCGGATATTTGAACGGTCAGGTCGTCAATTGTTACGCCTTGGGTGACGTAACTGCCATCATTTCGGGGATGTCGAATTATCCGTGTGCTTATGCGGGCGGTCTTGTGGGTACCCAATATAATGGAAACGTTACAAACGCGTATGCCGCGGGAAATGTCACCGCCCTTGCCCCGAAATCCGCCAAGTACTCCAAAGCATATGCCTATGGTCTCGCGGTATCTGCGACCAACGGTGTGGCTCTCGGTCACGTAACGGCGGAAGGATATTCATGTTTCGTCTCCGCCGTGACAGGCGGTAAAACCAATGTCTATGGCTTTGAGGGACAACAGCTGACAAAAAATGGGGAACCTTATACCGATCGCTCTGCAACCCTGCTCCCGAAGGAGACGCTTGAAGGCTTGACGTTCTTCACCGAAACCCTTACATGGAGTTCAGAGATCTGGAATATGGCATACAGACCTTTGCAATCGGGTTGCCTTCTCACTCTGTCCATCTGCGATCAACTATTTGCTCTGTATGAACAAGTGTTTGTGACTTCTCTGGGCGGGGGAACGGTCAACTATACGGATCTTTTATGCCGCCATACGACAGTTCCGTTGATGGCGCTGCCGAATGCAGGTTATCGGCTGGTTGGCTGGTATATCAATGATCAGCTGGTTTCTTCTGAAGAAACCTTCCTCTATACCCCTACGGGTTCTGTGCAGATTACCGCCGTTTTTGAAATTATTGATTATTCCATTACGCTCACGCCCTCGGTGGAGGGGCTGGATTGCCTCAGCGGTTGCGGAACAGGCTACCATTACGGCGATGACATCACCATCAACGCCAAGACGGTTGACGGCTATGCTTTCCTCGGTTGGTATATAGACGGAGCGCTTTATGCAGCAGAACAGACCGTTAGTTTCTCCATGCCCGCTCGAGATTTGACCCTTGAAGCAAGGTACTATCCATATTACGATCTTTCGGTCAAGTCCAACGAGGATAGCTTTGGTTTGGTGACCGGAGGATGGGATATGGCTTATGAAACCCAATGCGTCACGGTATCGGCAGCACCAAACGAAGGCTACGTCTTCTTTGGATGGTTTGCGGATGGGGTGCTTCTCTGTGAGGATCCTACCTATACTTTCTGTATGCCTCCACAGGATTTTGAACTGATTGCACGCTTTACGTCCCGAATCTCTATCCCAGGCGAACCTTGGGACGGTAAGCCCGCCATAGGCTTCTCCGGCGGACGGGGAACTGCAGAAGATCCTTATCTCATCTCCTCTCCCGGTGAACTGGCTTTCTTGAGCTTGGTCTTGCAGGATTACGCATCTAAATCTCTTTATAGCCATCAGTATTATCAATTAACCTGTTCGCTTGATCTGGGTGGACATGAATGGACCTCCATCGGTTTCACTGAAGGAAAGAACGGTACGCCGTTCGCGGGTCATTTCGACGGTAATGGTTATACGATCGCTAATTTTAAGCCTGCCATGGCAAATAACGGTCTCTTCGGAGATCTTGAGGGCACGATCAAGAATGTCCGCGTGGAAAATTTCGACATCTTCTTTGACGGTGATCGTGGATACGTTGGCGGACTCGTTGGCTATAATAATGGCGGTACGATATCAAACTGCTCTGTGGTCGGAAAAGCAAGTGGTCAATATGGCTATTTTGGCGGACTTGTCGGCTTTAATTTAGGCACGATCACCGATTCTTATGCTTGGATCACAGCGGATGATATCTCATTCGCGGGCGGACTTGTGGGCTACAATGGCGGCACCATCCAACGCTGTTATACCCGCACAGAGATGACGTCGCAGAAAAAGATCGGCGGCTTGGCTGTCCTCAATGAAGGTACGATCACAGATTGTCGAGCGGACGTTTCCTTGACGGCTTCGGACAAAGATGCCTCGAGCAACACCAAAGCGACCCTTTGGATTGCAGGACTCGTTGTGGAAAACCGCGGACTTGTGAGCCGGTCCGAGGCGTTTGGTGAGATCTATGCAACCAACTATGGTTACGTTGGCGGTCTTGTCGGATATAACCGTGTCTTCAATCATGAGATCGGTATAGTGCAAAACTGTAAAGCCGACGTACAGATCACCGTGGATTATTGTAGTTATACAGGCGGACTGGTGGGCTATAATGCAAGCACGATCACCGAATCTTATGCGATGGGCAAGCTTTACATGCCGACTTATCATAAGTACGGAACCTACGATAGCGAAACTGCTTTAGGCGGACTTGTGGGTTGTCACGCCCAGGGAGAGATCACGGATTGCTTTGCTACCGATGATGTCGGCGGTGCGGCGCAATACCTTGGAGGGCTGATCGGTATCAACGAGAGCGCCGTGCTTCGTTGTTATGCTTCGGGTAAAGTTTATTCAACTGCCCGACCGGAATCGAAACAGCAACTCCTTGCAGGGCTGGTGGCAATGAACCGCGGCAGCTTGTCCGATTGCTTGGCTATGGGCGATGTCATCCATCCTTATGCCGCCCTATCTGATTTGGTAGGACCCGTTGTGAGTTATTTCAATCCGCTCGGAAGCATAACCAATTGCTATCGCTCGGATGATCAGATCATCGAAGCCGACAGTACACTTGCCAAGATTGATGAAAACGGTATACTTGTCTCCGCAAAACAACTGTCTTCTCCCGAGTTTTACATGACTTCGCTTTTCTGGAGTAAGGAAGTCTGGCAGCTTCAGCAAGTGGATGGGGACCAACTTCCCGGACTGGATCATCAGCCGGTTACTTATCATCAGGTATGGGTCTCTCCCGCGATAGGAGGCGCAGCCAACCTGAGCGAGGCGATTGTTCATAAGAACGGTACTGCGGTCCTGATTGCTATACCGAATACAGGGTACGCGTTTATCGGTTGGTATATGAACGGTATGTTGATCAGTAACCAAAGGATCTTTGAGATGGCAATTACCGAGGATGTATCTATGACTCCCGTGTTTGAACGCAGTGCTTATTCTGTCACCGTAATTCCGACTTATGAAGGCATTGCTCATATTACGGGACAGGGAGATGCTTACGGTCTTGGCGATTCGGTTACCTTGACCGCAACAGAGGCAGAGGGTTATGCCTTCCTTGGCTGGTACAGCAAGAATCGACAGCTGTCTGATGCCATGTCCTATACGTTTTCTATGCCTGCCGCAGGTGTGATAATTGAGGCAAGATATGCTAAGTATTATGATCTGACGATTGCACCCAATGATGAAGCACAGGGAACCGTCATCACGGTGGATGTCGGCTATGAGGGTCAATCTGTTACTGTCTCTGCCGTCCCTATGGATGGATATGTATTTGACGGTTGGTATGTCGGTGACAAGTCCGTCAGCCGCCAAATGGAGTATACCTTCATCATGCCTTCGGATCATTATTCCCTTGTGGCTGTGTTCATTTCCAAAGAGCTTGCCCGGGAAACCGATATATGGGACGGAAGCATTGCCTCCGGCTTTGGCGGAGGTGAAGGAACGCAAGAAAACCCCTACCTAATCTATACAGGCGCTGAACTGGCATATCTTTCCTTGCATATTTCAGAGTATGGAGACAAATGCTTCCGACTGATGAACGATATTGATCTGAACGGACTGGTTTGGACACCGATCGGTTATACTTATAGTGCATTTGAGTATCCGTTCTCGGGATACTTTGACGGCAACGGTCATGTCATCTATCATCTGACGATCAGAGACAGTGTTCCAAGAGAGCAAGGGGGACTCTTCGGGTTCTCGAAAGGATATATCATCAATCTTGGCTTGGAGGATTGTGATGTCGTACACAGCAGGTTGACAAAAAGCAACGATTTTGGATGCTTGGTTGGTCGAAATCATGGCACGGTTGTCGACTGCTATGCCACGGGAAATATCACGCTTTCCACAAATATTTCTAACGCCAATGGAGACGGAGAATTTTACGTGGGCGGTCTTGTAGGTCAGAATCGTGGTTATGTTCATAATACCTATGCGAATGTTGGCATTAGCATCATGAATCAGCTATACAATCAGTATCGATATAGCAATTTTGTCGCGGGCGGTCTGGTTGGCTACAATGAGGGTGAGGTCGCCGACAGCTTTGCTTGGGGCGAAGTCACCAATAAGACACTTTATGCCCAAACGTATGCCGGCGGCTTGGTTGGTATCAATGCGAAAGAAGGGAAGATCTCCCGTTGTTTTGCCCACGGCGGCGTTGGTGCTTATGCTCTTTATCAGGAAAGAAATCCCGGGGCTTATGCCGGCGGACTTGTGGCGACCAACATGGGTAGCATCGCGGATTGTTATGCCACGGGCGACGTTATGGGAGAAACTCACGGAAACTTCCAGTATATTGCGGATCATGTATATGCAGGCGGTCTTATCGGCTCAAGTACGGGTACAGTGGTCAACTGCTATGCGTTGGGAGATGTGAGTGGCTCTGTTTATGATGATGTGTATGTAGGAGGTCTTATAGGTCGTGCGTACGACGCATCCATACAAAACTGCTTTGCTTTTGGAAATGTCATAGGTAGCTATGGTTATTCCGATTTTGTGTACTGCTATGGCATTGGCGGCTTGATCGGAGAGCAGGAAAATTCCGAGGTGGTAAATTGCTACCGCTATGAAGGACAAAAGCTTGTGAAATCTTGTGGTCATGCTATTTCGCTACCGGGTGAAGATCATGTGACCGAGATAACACTGGATCAATACGATGATTCCGATTTCTATACCGATTTGTTAGGCTGGGATAGCGGCGTTTGGAAGATCAAAGGCTTATGTCTTGAGGAGGGCTATGGTCCTGTACTGATACGTCAGAAATAATCATGTTATATACCCGAGGGGCTGTCTGAAAAGACAGCCCCTTACATTTATGTATGCCTGATTTTCCGGGAAAGGAAATAGGCTGCCCATCGGTCGTTTGAACGAAAAAAGCGATTGCTCTAAACCCATTCGGTAAAAGCAACCGCTTTAATTATCAATTCATGATATCTTATGATTTATCTTTGCACTCTGCCTGATCCATCGCCGCCTGCCAGCTTCTCCACTTCGGTTACGCTGACGCGGTTGAAGTCACCCTCGATAGAGTGCTTGAGGGCAGATGCGGCCACAGCAAATTCAATGGCGGCTTGGGTGGACTTGCCCGACAGCAAGGCATAAATCAGACCTGCGCCAAAGCTGTCGCCGCCGCCCACGCGATCCACGATGTGAAGGTGGTAGGACTTGGAGAAGCAGTAATTTTCGCCGTCGTAGAGCATACCTGCCCAATCGTTGTCGCTGGCGGAGATAGAAGAACGCAGGGTGATAGCCACATTCTCAAATCCGAACTTGTCGGCCAGCTGTTTTGCGACGGACTTATAGCCCTCGTGGTTCAGCTTGCCGCCGTAAATGTCGGTGTTCTCGGCCTCGATGCCGAACACATCTTTGGCGTCCTCCTCGTTGGAGATGCAGACGTCCACGTATTCGCAGAGCTTGGTCATGGCCTCTCTTGCCTCGGCTCTCGTCCAGAGCTTGCCTCGGTAGTTGAGATCGCAGGAGATCTTGACACCGTGAGCCTTGGCGGCTTTGCAGGCGTCGAGACAAATATCCACCAGCTCACCGCCCAAGGCGGGGGTAATGCCCGTGAAATGGAACCAATCGGCTCCTTCAAAAATAGCATCCCAGTCGAAATCCGAAGCAGATGCTTCCGCAATCGCCGAATGAGCGCGGTCGTAGATACAGACAGACCCACGCTGGGAGGCGCCCTTCTCCAGATAGTAGATTCCCACGCGATCACCGCCGCGCACCACCTTGGAGGTGTCCACGCCAAAGTAACGCAGGGAATCAATGGCCGCCTGTCCGATGGCGTGCTTGGGAAGCTTCGTGACATAGGTGCTGTCCAGTCCGAAATTGGCGAGAGAAACTGCTACGTTGGCCTCGCCGCCGCCAAAGGTGGCCTGCATCTGATCGTTTTGGAAGAAGCGGTAGTAGCCGTTGGGGGCGAGACGCAGCATGATCTCGCCAAAGGTAATGACTTTCATGATAGATCTCCGTATTTGTAGGATTTTTGGTGTCAGAAAATTTGGGTTTGTAGGGGAGCGGGGAGGACACCAAAGGGAAACTTCTTGAAAGAAGTTTCCCTCTGGACACCCTTCAAGAACTTTCAAAAAGGTATACTTATCAATGTTTTTTAAAGTTCTTGGGATTCTTAAACCCTTTTTCCAAGAAGGGTTTAAACCGCCGGAGGCCGTTCTCTTCGCTCTCCTATAAACTGCAATTTGAATATATCGCGCAATCAAGCAAGAATCAAATGCACGCTCTTCCGCGGAGCCAACTCGACCGTCAAGATCTCCCCGCTATGCGGCACACGCACCCCCGCCTCGCAGTCCCAGACCTCGGCCACCCGCTCCCGCACCGTGGCGGTCAAGGGCGCTTCGCCCTCGTTGGACAGGAAGACAATATCTATCCCATACTTTCGCACATGGGTCATTCGCAGATGTTCGGTGGATTCAATGTTCAGTAGAGTCCGACTCGCACTGCGAACTTCCGCGAGGTAGTCCGCCTCCACCGCATAGTCGCGGAAGTCGATCACCATACCGCCCGCTTCCTTGAATCTCTCCAAAAAGGCGATCGTTTCGGCATCGTAGTCGCGATCCACAATCATCACGCGATACGCTTGCTCGGCGATCTTAGCCGCTCCATCCTTCAGGGTGACTGCATCCAGAAGCGATCGCTCCAAATAGTTGAACTCCACCTGATGCTCATACAGAGACTTCACCGCCCCGTCGGGCAGCTCCCGCTCGGTGCAAAGCACGGCGATGTCGGTGATATTGACGCAGTCGGTGTTCAGAGAACAGCATCGCTTTATGTAGTCGGTTATTTCTTTATACTCGCCCCAGAACGTGCTGTGCATCCCCACTTCGGGGGGACGCTCGTCCTTGCGGTCGTCGCGAAGGGAGTAATAGAAAGCGTGGGGGATGATGAGGTTACATCCACGGGCAAAGAGCCAGTCCAGATACCACTTCATGTCCTCCCGCTCAAAGGCGTAGGGATCATCTCGGTGACCGCACACCCCAAAGCACTCGTTGCCGTTGCGACGTTTGCCTCTGTGGCGGGCGCTGTCCGAGGCGCACTTGCCCATGGTGCTATGGACACCTCGTATATTGGTGGGATCTCCGGGGTAGAGATACCGCCAAACGATATCCTGACAGGGAATACCGAAATGGGAAAGTAGATGGATGTCCGAGCTGCTCTCGGGATGCCCCGCAAGCAGTATGCCGTGGCTTTCGCACCAGTCAGCGATCTGACCGTAAAACACACGGTTCATGCGCTCAAAGATCAGGCGCAGGTAGTCTTCCTTGATCCGATTTGCCGTATCATCCTTTGGCTCAAATAGGGCGGGCAGATGGGATTCATCATACCCAAGGGACTTGAAGTCCGCGAGGAAATCCCCCGTCCAAGGGATCAGCCCTGGGAAGGAGCCCCGCCCAAGAAGGCAGGGCTCGTCGGTGAAAATGGCGATGACGGTGTCTCCGAAATACTCGGATAGCGCGTCATAATACTTCTGATGGGTCAGACGGATGAAGGCAGACACCGAATTGGGGTTCAAAAGATCCGCCGCGGGAGGCGCACCCGGCTGACCGTCATCTTGACCGTAGCAGACTCCTCGAATGGTGCCGCGAGAGGGGGTCATGATGAAATACACGGTTTCTCCTTCGTGTTCGCTCTGCGCTACCAACTGCTCACCCTCGGACAGGGAAGGGTTACGGACCATCTTCAGTCCCTTGGCAGCGTAGTCGGGATTCTCTGCCACCACCTGCCCCGAGCAAGACCCGGAAGGATACATGGCCTCGTCGTAGAGCATGACCTTCATGTGAAGCTCCTTGGCTAAAGCCACGGCGTAGCGGACGAAGTACAGCCACCGCTCCCCCATGTAGGGAATGGCAGGATCCAGCCCAAGCCTCGGATGGATGACGAAGCCATCCACGCCCTTTTCCTTGAAAGCTCGCATCTGCCGTGCGATCTCCTCCTCAGTCAAGGTATCATTCCAAAACCAAAAGGGCATGGGGGAAAACTCGGCAGAGGGATGCTCAAATTCACCGATCAGTCTGTTAAGTCCATCAGCCCTTCGATCTGTCTTTTTGAAAGTGATCATTTGTTCTCCACGGCTTCCAGCGCCTCCTTGACGAAGAAGCTGCCGCCGATGGCCGCCACCTTGTCAAAGGCTAAAAATTCGTCGATGTTGGAGCGATCCACGCCACCCGTGGGGATGAACTGCACCTGGGGGAAGGGGGCGGAGAGGGCTTTCAGAGCCTTCAAGCCGCCGTAGACGTTGGCGGGGAAGAACTTTACCGTGGTAATCCCCAGCTCCAAAGCTGCCATGATCTCGGTGGGGGTTACGCACCCGGGATAGTAGGGGATATTCCGTTCGTTGCAGATCTTGGCAACGGCTGGGGACAGACCGGGGGACACGATAAAGGTAGCTCCTGCGGTCAAAGCCGCCTCACACTGCTCGGCGTTGATGACCGTACCCGCGCCGATCTCCATGTCGGGGTAATGCTCTACAGCGTAGGCAATGGCCTCGGCGGCAAAAGCGGTACGGAAGGTGATCTCGGCGCAGTTGATGTTGTTGTTCTTGAGGGCGGTCAGAATCTTGTCAGTCTCGGCAAGTTCCTTGATGACCACCACGGGGATGAATTTTTCCATAGTATGATCCTTCTTTTATGCAGTTTTACACTTGCGCGGAGTCCTTCAGGGGAATGATATACTCCCCAAAGGACAGCCGCTTGACGGCGGTCCTGACCATCCCATTCTGCACCGTAACGGCATGAGGATATTCGGCCACCTGCTGATCGAGGAGGGTATTCATGGACAGCAGACTTTCCGCCGCCAAGAGCACGCCCCGCGTCTCGCCGTCAGCTACCGCGAAGGCGGTGAGATCCAGCTCCACCTCCCCGTCCTCATCGGAACGGTTCAGGAGGTTGAGGACGAGGGCTGTGCCGTCCTTGTTGACCGAAAGCTGGACCTGAATGGGATCGGTGCGCTGGGCATGGTAGTCCTCCAGCACCAGGGTTTGATACGCCTCGGTGGTGGCGAAGCGGTGCATCATCATGCCCGCCGATGTAATATACGCACCCTCCTTGGGGGTCTCGATGACCGACTGAGAATGAGTGTTGGCGAGATTGTTGAAATTGATAAAGTCGATGTCCTGTCCGTATCTCTGCCACATCATGAGGGTGGCGGCGGCGTCCAGGGCATAGGACCACTTGGAGAACATGAAGCATTTGTTCTGCTTTGTCTCGGCGCGGGGGACCATATTGTAAACGTCGGCGCCGTTGAGGGGGAGCCACTCGGTGTTACAGTAGCGGATATTCGTGCCGTGGGTTTCATTGAAGCGGTGAAGGATATCCAGCTTGTCTTGAAGGTCGTGCTCTTCAAAGCCTCTGTCGGCCAGGAAGTCGATATCCATGCCCGCGATCTCCACCATGCGCGAGAGTGCTTCGATGTTCGAGCAGTAGGAGATCATACCGATCTTGATGGTGGGATCGACGGCCTTCATGGTGCGGGAATACAGCACGCAGGCTTCGGCGTATTCCTCGTCGGTGAACCAACGGTGCATCTCGTTGTCCATTTCCCAGTACTTGATATTATAGGGCTTGACCCGACCGTTTGCCATGCGGGCGCGACCACCCTCGGTGGTCGCGTCACCGTTGCAGTATTCTACCCATGCGGCGGCCTCGCGAGCCCCCTCTTCCTTGTCCATGAAGTGGGGAAGATCACGGCCGTGATAAGCGGCGTAGAGGGTATTGTCGTTGGGGTCTCCGTTCAAAGACTCGGGAGGCACGTAATCGAAGAAGCGCTTGAAGGGGTGGAACATATTAACACAGATCATGGATTCCGCCCCCACCGCTTCGGCGTAGGTGGCCAGTTCATCTGTGCCGATATCGTTGTACTGATAACCGCCCCAAAAGTAGGAATACATGGGAGGACGGTAATCACCTACGCCGTCCCGCCAGTTATAGAAGGAGGCAAAGCAACCGCCCGGCCAACGGATCACCTTGGGGGACACGTACTTTCCTGCTTCTACCGCACTCTTTTTGAAACCCCGGATCGCGTCCGAAGGGAGCAGGGTAAAGTCGTCACAGATGACGGTGGTATGAGGGGGCAGGAGGAGGGCAAAGGTGTAGCGCCCCTCAGTCGGCACCTCAAAGACCGCACATACGTCGGTGTATTCCTCGCCAACTTCACGCAGGGCGCAGGTGACTACGGGGTCGGTGGTAGTGCCTTCTCTGTATATGGCGACGGTTAGCCACTTTTCTCCCGAGATTCGCTTGATTTTGCCCTTGAAGGTATAGGTGACATCCTTAAAGCAGTATTTTCCGTCCTGTGCAAGACCACCAAGGTTGTCGCTACCGTTGACCACCTCCATGGCGTGATCTCCGTGGCAGGCGTCCTGCACGTAGCCGATACGGACGTTAGCGGTTGGGGATCTTTCGATGACGAAGGTGGCGTCATCGGTGATGGGTTGATAGCCCGCAGTGCCGGGAAATGCAAACCAAGCGTTGTGCTCGTAAGAAGAATGATACCAGTCAAAGACTCGCCAGTCGGTCTCACAGCGGGAAGAATGGTCGTTTTCGTCCTCCAGGAGGTCATACCACAGCTTGTTGATCATGCGGTAGGGGTAGAAAGGCTCGAAACTACGGTTGAAGAACATTTCAGCAGCCATGCCTTCCACCTGCAGACCGTAGCCCAGCTCGATGAAGTTGGATGCCAGTTTTTTGCTGATGGGGGTGGAATGATACTGCAAGGTTGCTTTCAATTTCATATCCATATTCATATTCACCTCTGTCAAACCCCGGAATAGGCAGCAAACCCGCCGTCAATGGGCAAGACGACACCTGTAATAGCCGAAGCCGCCCGATCGTCACAGAGGAACAGAGTCGCGCCCAGCAGTTCGGATGCGTCCAGATAGCGGTGGGTGGGGGTGCCGTTCAAAATCTTGTTGGAGCGGGCGGTGGGGGTGCCGTCCTCGTTGAACAGCAGCTTGTAGTTCTGCGCCGACACCAAAAAGCCGGGGGCGATGGCGTTGCAACGGATGCCCGTACCCGCAAAGTGGGTAGCCAGCCACTGGGTGAAATTGGAGATACCGGCCTTGGCGGCAGAGTAAGCGGGAATCTTGGTCAGAGGGGTATAGGCGTTCATAGACGAAATGTTCAGGATGCATCCGGCCTTTTTGTCCACCATATCCTTGGCGAAGGCCTGGGTGGGCAGGAGGGTGCCCTGGAAGTTGAGCTTGAACACGAAGTCCACGCCGTCGGGCTGGAGGTCGAAAAAGGACTTCCCGCCATCTTTGGCCTCGTGCTGGTACTCGTTGTCGGTGGTGGCTCGGGGGTTGTTACCGCCCGCGCCGTTGACGAGGATATCGCAGGTGCCGAGATCGGCCACCACAGCCTCGTGGACAGCCGCCAGCATCTCGGGATCAAGGACGTTGGCCTTGTAGCCCTTGCAAATAAAGCCCTCGGCGGTCAGCTCGTCTGCCAGAGCCTTGACGGCGTCTTCATTGAGATCAAGAGCCGCGACCTTGGCACCCGATTGTGCAAAAGCGCGAGCCATAGCCGAGCAGATGAGACCGCCCGCACCCGTGATGACCACCACCTTGCCGGTGTAATCGATATTTAAAGGAAGATTCAGCATGGTTTTTACCTCGTTTTATGTATTTGTTTTGTAGGGGCGAACTGTGTTCGCCCGCGGGCGTTCAAAGAACGCCCCTACGGATAAATCTTTGCTATGCATTACTTCTCCTCCAATTTATCCAACATATCCCATACGCCCAGCATATACATAATGCCCATGGCGCGGTCGTAGAGTCCGTAGCCGGGTCTTACCGTCCCGGGGCCCTCGCTCCACAGGTGCCGTCCGTGGTCAGGGCGAATGTAGCCCTCAAAGCCGCAATCGTGGTAGGCCTTGAGGATGTCCAGAATACCCGTGTCCCCGTCGCAATCGCGGTGGCTGGCCTCGGAGAAGTCACCGTTCTCAAAGTGCCTCACGTTGCGGATGTGGGCAAAGGCAATGCGGTCACAATGCTTACGGACAATGGCCGCCACGTCGTTGTCGGGATTCGCGCCCAGACTGCCCGAGCAAAGGGTCAGACAGTTGCAGGGGTGATCCACCATTCTGAGGAATCGGTCGATGGAGGCCTCGTCGATCAGCAGACGGGGCAGACCGAAGATATCCCACGGCGGATCGTCCATGTGGATGGCCATTTTGATGTCGCACGCCTCGCAGGTGGGCATGATGGCCTCGAGGAAATACTTCAGATTCGCCCACAGCTTTTCGTGGTCGATGCCCTCGTAAGCCTTGAACAGCTCGTCCAGCTTGGCCATGCGCTCGGGTTCCCAGCCGGGGAAGGACATATGGTACTTCTCGGTGAAGTCCAGAATGTACTTGGCCATGGCGTTGTAGTCGTCCTGGATCATGTTCTTCTCGTAGAACAGAGCGGTGGAGCCGTCCCCCACGGGGTGGAACAGGTTGGATCTCGTCCAGTCGAAGATGGGCATGAAGTTGTAGCAGATCACCTTGACCCCGAATTTGGAGAGATTACGGATGGTGGTTTTATAGTTTTCGATGTACTGATCTCTGGTAGGCAGACCGATCTTGATGTCGTCGTGGACGTTGACCGACTCCACCACGTCCATGTTGAAGCCGTATTCGTCCAGCTGACGCTTGACCTCGGCGATCTCGGACTCCTCCCAGATCTCACCGGGCATTTTGTGGTGCAGCGCCCAGACGATCCCCGTCACGCCGGGAATTTGTTTGATGTCGGACAGCTTGATACGGTCGTTGCCCTCGCCGTACCAGCGGAAGGTCATTTGCATTGGCATATCTTTACCTCAAAATAGAATCAAAGATTGAAATAGCGTTTGGCATTTCCGTAGCAAATGTCACTGACGATTTTGCCAAGGGTCACCATGTCGGCAGGGTACTCCCCGTTTTCTACCCATTCGCCGATCAGTGCACAGAGGATGCGGCGGAAATACTCGTGTCTGGTGTAGCTGAGGAAGGAACGTGAATCGGTCAGCATCCCTATGAAATTGCCGAGCAGACTCAGGTTGGCAAGGCTGATCAGCTGATCCCGCATCCCCTGCTTGTGGTCGTTGAACCACCAGGCGGAACCGTGCTGGAGCTTGCCCGGGATCTCGGTGCTCTGGAATGATCCGATGAGGCTGTCAATAAAGGCGTTATCGTTGGCATCCAGACTGTAAAGAATGGTGCGTGGCAAGGCGTTTTCACCGTAGAGATGGTCGAGGAAACGTGCAAGCGCACGGCAACCGTCGTTGGGGCCGATGCAGTCAAAGCCCGTGTCGGGGCCGAGGGTCTTCATCATCGCGGAATTGGGATTGCGCAGACAGTTGTAATGGATCTGCATGACCCAACCCAGGCGCACGTATTCACGGGCGCAGAACAGGAGCAGATCCGTCTTGAAGGCCTCCGCCTCAGCGGCCGTGACCGTCTCGCCCGAAAGACCCTTTTTCAAAATGCCGTCAAGCGTCGCGTCATCCGCCTCGGCATAGGCCATGAAATCCAGGCCGTGATCGCTGGCGCGACATCCGTGAGCGGCAAAATGCACCATGCGGGCAGACAAGGCGGCTTTCAGCGTGTCCATGCTGCCGATCTTGATACCCGATATCTCGGACAGCTTGTCGATATAATCCAGCCATCCTGCCTTGTCAATGTTCAACGCCTTATCGGGACGGAAGGAGGGGGACACGATCGTCTCAAAGCTCTTATCCTCTGCGATCAGACGGTGGTATTCCAAGGAGTCAATGGGATCGTCGGTTGTGCCAATGAACTTGACGCCGCTCTTTTTGATGATCCCTCGGACACTCATGGCAGGATCCTTCAGCTTTTCCTCGCAGAATTTCCAGACCAGAGGGGCAGTAGACGCATTCAGTACGCCGTCGTAGCCAAAATAACGCTTCAGCTCCAAGTGACACCAATGGTACATGGGATTACCAATGGCTTTCGGTAAAGCTTCCGCAAATTTCAAAAATTTTTCGTAAGCGGGCGCATCTCCCGTGATATAGTATTCTTCCACACCGTTTGAACGCATAAGCCGCCATTTGTAGTGATCACCGCCCAACCAAAGCTCGGTGATGTTTTCAAACCGCTTGTTCTCGTAGATCTCTTTGGGACTGACGTGACAATGATAGTCAATGATGGGTTGCCCGGCTGCGTAATCAGTATATAACTGCCGAGCCGTGGAGGTTGTAAGCAAAAAGTCTTCTGTCAAAAACGAGGTCATTTTTTCTATCTCCTTTAAAAAATTAAAAAGGATACTTTTATTTTTTCCATATACTCGGAGGCTTGCCCGATCGGTGCCCTTCATCGGCTAAGGCAAGATCTTATCTGCCGTACAATCGGTTTAGCTTGCGGAAATAGGCTTTATCAATAGAACTGAGCTGTTCTGAGGTGACACGGTAACGCCAGTTGCCGTCAGGTGCTCCTGGGATGTTCATGCGGGTGTCTGCGCCGTACAAAAGCACATCCTGAATGGGTAGAATGGCAAGGTCAGCCACCGAGGCGAACAAGGTTCGGATCACCGAGCGGTAAGCTTCGGCGGTATCCCAGCAATCGTTGGTGTAGCCGCAGAAAGACAGAACCTCGCGTCGGGCTTCGTCATCCAGATCCCAGATAAAGCCCAAAAGTGTGTTGTTGTCGTGGGTTCCCGTGTAGGCCACAGAATTTTTGCTATAGTTGTAGGGAAGGTGGGTGTTCTCGGGATCGCCGTCAAAGGCGAATTGAATCACGTGCATATTGGGCATACCGCTCTCCTTGACGAACTTTTCAAGGGCGGGAGTGGACTCGCCCAAATCCTCTGCCACGATGATGGCGGGCTGACCCGTAACGGCCTCTACCTCGGCTGCCACCTCGTACATCCGCTTGATGAAAGGCATGCCGGGACCCTTGACCCACTTGCCCGCCTTGGCTGTTTCGGCGTCGGCAGGGATACTCCAGTAGGACTCAAGTCCGCGGAAATGGTCGATACGAACACCGTCAAAGAGGGTGAGCATATGGGTCATGCGCTTGGACCACCACGCAAAGTTGTCTTTCTTCATGCGTTTCCAATCATAAAGAGGGTTGCCCCAAAATTGACCGTCTTCCGAGAAATAGTCGGGGGGACAGCCGGCAACAGCGGAGGGGTAGCCCTTTTTATCAAGCTGGAAGAGCTCGCGGTTCGCCCATACGTCGCAGGAGTCAAAGGAAACGTAGATGGGCATATCTCCCATGATCTTGATCCCCTTTCCGTTGGCGTAAGCACGCACAGCAGACCATTGGTTCATGAAGGTGTACTGCATAAACGCCCATGCGAAACGCTCGTCGGCGTCGGGCACGCTCACGGTCCAGTCGTACCAAGGGGTATCTCCATTGGCGCGGCGCAGAGCCATAAAATCACAGAAACGGGAAAGCTCTTGATTTTCAACAATATATGTCTCTATTTTCTCTCTTTCGAAGGGAGATACGCGGTTGGCAGCCAGACGAAGGAGATCCATACGTGTCTCGGCAAGCTTTTCATATTCACAAGCGTAGGGTTGAGTTTCCCTGACTGCTGACAACTCAGCGGGCATCAGAAGTCCTGCCTCCTCTAAAGCACGCAGATCAATAAAATAGGGGTTCCCGCCAAAGGCAGAATAGGATTTGTAGGGGGAGTTGCACTCGTCAGCCAAGCAGAAGGGAAGGACTTGCCACCATGTAAAGCCTGCGTCTGCCAAAAAATCAATGAACTCAAAAGCCTCCTTGCCAAAACAGCCGATGCTGTTGCTACCTGGGAGAGACGAGATGTGCATCAGTACACCGGAAGCACGTTGTAATTTCATCATATTAACCCCATTCCGTCGCTATATTATTGCGGCACAAATAAATTTTTTCATTTGCCCCAAGATTGCTTGCCTTTACTTGAGGAAAATCCCATGTCCAATTCTTCCAATTGAGAAGTTGACATTCATAAATATATTTTATTATACAACAAAACTGAATGTTTGTCTATAGAAAAATGAAAATTGCCGCAAAGCAGTTTTTGATTTTTTGTCGAGAAAACCCCAAAAATTCACATAATCTTGCCTATGATATGAAATCGTTCCCAAAATTATGATGTCCGGTAAAAAGAACACCGACGCAATCCTTTACAGAATCACGTCGGTGTTTTCATAAGGCTTAATATACGGAATAGGGAATAATCGCCATGAAAATCAACCCTCTACTGTAACCCCACATACAACAGTCATGATACACAGACCATAAGGGTCATCCAGCGGTACCAGCGCAAAGACTACGTCAACCTTCTGCCCTGCATATGCGTAAAGATCGGCGCAGACACCCGAGGGAGTCCCCTCGGTGCCTTGGAATACGATCTTGTCGGGATGCTCGGTTACTTTGTAACCCGAGGCAGAGAAGAAGTGGTTGGCGGAATCCAGAATGCCCTCGTTGGAGGTCACGTCATGGAAGCCGTCCCGATTGTACAGACCGCACTCCTGCCAGGTCTTGCCGCCGTCGGCAGACCACATATACTTATCAATGCCGCCCTTGGCAACAGCCCAACCCGCCAAGGCAAGCTTGCCGCCGTCCACGGTCTTGCCCTCGTAGGCGATCTTGTCCAGATCCTTGTCGGAATTGGTGCCGCGGGAATCGTAGGGGCCGTCGCCGTCGCCGCTTCCGTTGATGAAATCGATCATGGAGGCGTAACGGACGTCGGATAAGGTGTACCCCGAATCGGGATGAACGAAATCACCGCAGTTGTTCCCGGTTCCGCCGGGGTTGCCGGGGGTCTTACCCGTGGCAAAGTCAATGGCAGAGGAGGGCGCGCCGCCCCTGTAGATCTCGCCCGTGCCCGTCTTCTGGAAGGCGCAGATCTCCTCCAGACTGTCGGACAGACCGACGTAGCCGATGTCTACGTACTGATCCTTCTCGGTGGGAATGTTGAATACGTCGAAACGGAGATGGAGAGCGGTGTAGGAGCCGCTGGAGTCAGCCTCAAAGGTGGGAAGCCCCTGAACCGACAGATCGGCGATCAGGTAGTGCCACTGACCGTCGGCGGGAATATTTCTCATGTGGAAGCTGTCCCCCGCGTGGGCACTTGCGTGAGTGGTACTGACGAAAAATTCAAACTCGGCGGGGGTGGCATTGGTCTCGGGCACGCGGCACTTGACAATGAGATACTGTCCCGTGGGGGTCAGATCCGAATTCTTGAATACGGTAAAGAAGGATTCGCCGGTCTCCTCGCCATAGCCGTAGATACGGACATAGCTCTTGTCATCGGAAAGCTCTGCCCTGTCAATGCCCAACGCGTCGGTCTGGGTGGCCATCTTCAACGCCTCGGCATCGGCGTAGACGTTCAGGGTAGGCTCCTTGTTGCCTGCATCCTCCTCGGGCCAGCCCGCAAAGTCCTTGTCGGCCACGATCCTGAAGGTGCGGCTATCCCTCTCATCCATGTTGAACGCGAAAGCGTAGGAGTAGGTGCCGTCGCGGTCATAGTAGACGGCGTATCCATCGTAGTAATGAGCGTTGCCCTTCTTGTCGGGGGTCCCCGAGGAGTTGACTGTCAGCTCTACCCACTTGCCGTCGATCTTTTCATAGATAACGGGGGCGGTCAGCATGTCAAAGCCGTATACTCGAACAGCCTTATTGTTGGAGCCGCCGGAAATTGTAAACTCGGCAGACTTGCCGTTGGTAGACTTCACCTTGGGCAGATACACGCTGTTCAATGCCTCGCCGTCCTGTACCGTCAGCTTCAGCCCCTTCAGGCAGGTGTTCTCTCGGATCTTTTGCATATGGCTATCGTCAACAGAATCATAAAAGCCCCAAGGGGAGATGATGAGACAGAGCTTCATGGTGTCGCCCTTCTTAAGGGTGACCTCGCCAAGATCAAGGGAGAGACTGTACTTGGCGTTTCTGCCCACCAGAACAAAGCCCGCGTCGCAGTCCTTGCCGCCAATGGTGAAGCTGGAATCGTAAACCACAAAGCCGAGATTTACGTTGTTTTGTTCCCAATCAGGCGTGTCTGCCTTCAGATCGTAAAGTGCCGCGTAGGGGTAATTTTCGCCCAGCTTGAGGATCTCAGCGGTGTCTTTGTCGTTGACTTCTCCGTGTATGATCTGATGATTTTCACCCAAATATCCGATTTTTTGATACTTGCCCGCGTACCCTTCCAGAGAATAGAAGGAGAAATCCTTGGCGAAATCGGCAATGGAGATGTCCTCCAATACCTCGTAATTGATCTCGTAGTAAGCACGAAGCTCGTCAGTCTCTGGAAGCTCCAGGTGGTTGTAGGAGACCTTGATGCGACCGTCATCCGAAATATAGTCCATCTTTACGTCGGTGTAGACGGGACCCGAGGAGATGATGTCGTTGTGATCGTTCTCGGTGGCGGCGTAGTTCCCGTTCTTGTCGGTGTATTGCAGGAAATACTGGAAGCCGCCGTGGGTGTGCTGGGGCTGATTGCTGTAGCCCTGACCCTCAGGAAGCTCAAACCAATATGGCATGGACATGGAGCGGAAATCAGGCAACGTCCACAGATCTCTGGCACCGTACAGAGGGCTGATACAGCTGGTCTCGGTGGTACCCAGAGACAGATGATAGTAGGGCCAGAAGAACTGAATGGAGGAGAGCTGTTTCAGGGGGATCTGACCCCAGTTCATATAGAGATTCAGAACCGTCAGCTCGGTTTTACTGCCCGCCTTCACCGAAATGGGGAAATAGGTCTCTGAATAGGAGGGATCACCGGGATCGAAGATCGGCTCCTCGTTCTCACCCTTGAAGTTCTTGTAGATCATAACGGGAATGGGCAGGAGCATATCGTTCTTGTCCAGGACCAACGCGTTTTCGCCGCATCCACCCTCGAAGTAGGTGTATACGTAAATGTTGCGGTCATCCGTATCGCCCTCAACCGTTATATCTGAGGCGTAGTGACGGTTCTGCTCGGTGAAGAAGGGCTCGTTAAAGCCCGTGCCGCCGATCTTGAACTTGTACGCGCCCCTCAGTACATCGTAACCCAGATAGGTAGAACCGCTGACCGTTTCTAAGGGATGGCGCTCGAATTCTGCTTCACGTAGGAAAACGGTGAAATCATGGCTTTCGTCTGTGTAAAGACGGTGCCCCATGTAGAAGTCATCGGCGGTGGTGTTGGGATCAGCACGCAATATTCCTCCCTCGGGACAAGCTGTTTGAGTGATTGTGTATACACCGTCTTTTAAGGCGATTTCCAGCTTGCCGCTATTTTCGTGGGGCAGCAGGATAAAGCCCAGAATACCGGCTTCCTTAACGTCAAAGCCCGCGTACTCAACGGTGGAGAAATCCACACCGTCCAGATCCTCGTGGATACCGTTCCGATCCTTGACCAAAAGCTTTGCCACGGTGTCGGCGGGGATACGGGTCACAAAGCCCATGCCCTCAATGCCTTCAACCTGCTGGGAGGCTACGAAATGAAGCACCTGGTTCATCTTGTCAGAGTAGGTGTGGAAGGTTCTGTCCAGAAGAATGGCGGGGGCAGAGGTGTCCAGCTTGACAGCCTTGATATCCTTGATCTCTACCTTCTCACCGCTGTTGCCTATATCAAAGCGAAGGGAAGTGACCTTGTCCGTGTAATCGGGAACCGTGTTCAGCACCACGGTGTAGGTGTTCCACTCTCCGTTTGCCTCCAGATCGAAGCGAACTTTCTGCTCATCGGTGTGTCCTGTGCGGGAACCTGCGATAAAATACAGAAATCCCTCGGTGGCGGTGGACTTGACCGAAAACTGTACGGCGTTGTACTCGTCTGCATTGAAGCCCTGTCCCTTCAGATTCTTGTTGTTGGGGGTGTAAACGTAGGGATCGATGCCGTCAGCCGTGTAGGAAATAATGCCATCGGAAACCGACAATCCCAAAACCTGATTGCCTTTGATGGTATTTCTGCTCACCGTAAAGGGCATCTCTTTCAGGATAGCGGAACCGCCCATAAAGTTCTGTCCCATAATGTGAGCATCGTAATAATAGTAGCCCATACGGTAAACGTTGGTGTGAGGGGCAGCGGTGGATTCGGAAGCCAGATAGGTCGTTCCATCTGCCATGGTAATGAAAACATCCATGGTGTTTTCAACGTAGTTTTTCCCTTGTGTGTTGGATAAAGCTGTTATAAGATTGGGCTTGGCGGAGGAAAGTTCATAATTCAGCCGCATATTCATGTTTTCAATGCGGTAGGATGTCCGCTTGGCGTTGGCATAGTAAGCCTGTACGCCATCTGCCATACGATTGGCTTGCATAATGGTGTCAGCATAGGGACCGGTGATCACAGGCTCTACGTATTCTTCGCCAACCTCTGTCTCGGTTTCTGTGTCAGCACCGAATTCGCTTTCGGTGCCGAGGGGACTGCTTTCTGTGTTGGATATGTCTTCGGAGGGGGCTTTTTTGCCTCCGCAAGAGGCAAGGCATCCGCTCAATGAGAGGGAAAAACACAGGACTGTCAATAGCATTTGTCTCAATTTCATAAAGAGATTACCTTTCTGAAATGTAAGGATGATTACTTTGGAGCATGGGCAAAATAGGGTCTCGTCGAAATCCTCTTTTCACAATTATACAATAATTTGTGTACTGTGTCAAGATTTTTTTGTCAGAATAACATAATGTTACAAGGCAAAAAACAGTAGGAATAAAAGAGAACCTTGTTCTGTATGAAAAAATGATGCTATATTTTTGTTCACATTGCTTAATTTGATAAAAATGAAATCTTTCTCTTGTGAAATCGGTTTCGATATGTTATAATATTCGTGCCAATATTATTCCTCAAAAGGAGATCAATGTTTATGAAAAAGCAGAAAAACGATAGGTGCCTTCGCGCTCTTTGTCGAATCTTGAGCGTTGTCATGATCCTTTCAGCCCTATTAACCGTGGTGCTGACTCCTTTGACGACCTATGCCGCAGACAATGATGATGTTAGCGATGCAGACACAGCGTATGAGGCAAAAAAGAAAGCGTGGCGTGAAAAGATCATGGCAGACGATGTCACTACTGACGACCTGCTCATTGGCTCTTGGGTGTCATTTTACTCCTTTGAAAAAGATAGTTACGAGTATCAGCTGGACCAGATGGCAGCCGCGGGCCTTAACTTCAATATGTTTCCTCGCGATTTCGGGTCGGGATATATGTACGACGCCGACTACTGGAACAACATCGAAGAGCAGTATGCCAAGCGCAATATGATCTATCAGATGAACGGGAGCATGGCAGAGAAGAACATCGCCATTGGCGTGGAGTTTGCCGAAGGCAAGGAGCATTGCGTGGGCTATCATGTGGTGGATGAACCTACCGCCGACAAGTTCCCCGAGATTGCCCGTTTGGTAAAGCTTTACCGCGAACAGGATCCTACCCGCTATCCCATGGTCAACCTTTTCCCCAGCTACGCCCCGGAATGGGCACTGGGCGGTACCTACGAGGAGCATGTTACCAATTTTGTGCAGACTATCGGTGCGGAGAACATCGAGTATCTGTCTCACGACTACTACCCCTTCCGCGACGGCGGCGTGGTGTTGACCGACATCTTTGCCGATATGGAGGTGCTCCGCAAGGTGGCATATGAAAACGGCAAGCTCAAAACCCATGGCTTCCCACAATCGACTGCATGGAATGGGACCAGAATGCCTACTGTCAATGAGATGCGCTGGAATGTTTACGCCTATTTGACATACGGATTCAAAGCCCTGTCCTGGTTCAATTTGGTCTGTCCCGGCTCTTCTGATACCGAGGGCGAGGGCTTCCGGGATTCCCTTATCTACCGTGACGGTACCATTCGTGACCCTGAGCTGTTCGCCGCCTTCAGCGAGCTGAACTGGGAAGTCAGAGGGCTTTCCTCTATCCTCATGAATCAGGATGTGGCTCACGCATACCATACAGATAAGCAAACAGCAAACGTGGAGTATCTCCCTGAGGACTTTTTCATTCAGCCCGAAGGACGCAGAAGCGAGTTTATCATCAGTGTGATGGAGCCCAAAGAGGGTGATGATCATTATATTATGATCTTCAACAAAAACTCAGTGAGGAAAAAAATGGTTGGCAAATTCAACCTATCCCTTTCCGAAGATGTCAAGTGGCTGGAATATTTTGATCCGCTTACCGGTGAGTATGTTCCTGTGGAGATCAAAGATGGTGTGATGGAAGAAAGCTTCCTGGCAGGCGAGGGAAGACTTTACCGTCTTCGCACCGACGAGCCGCCCGTGGAGACCGAAGCCCCTACCGAGGCACCTACTGAACCTGTCACAGAACTACCTACAGAAGCACCTACCGAAGCACCCACCGATAGCGCCATCGAGGACAAGACCGAAACAAAAACCGAGCCTGCTACCGAGGAGACAACGGCAGGCTGTGATTCCGTCATCTGCGGAGGCGCAGGGCTATTATTTTTGGTTGTTGCCGTCATGCCTGTTTTGAATCGTCGCAAAGATAATATAGACAAAGGATAAGAAAATCGCCCCTGTGCTTCAGCACAGGGGCGATGTGTTTTTTTATACATGTTCTTTTGGGCGTTTGAAGATTACGGGAACTGTTGCAAGCATCAGAAGGAGCAGGGAAGCATATCCGCCCATATTGCCGGAGCATCCCTTCTTTCCGGGGGCATTTTCTGTATTTGCCGTCGTATCGTCAGCCAAAACTGTCTGGCTTTCCGCGGGAGGATCGGTATCGGGTTCCGTGGGAAGTTCAGCAGGCATTTCTGTTTTTGCTTCGGTTTCAGGCTCCGTTCGAAGTTCTGTTTCGAGCTCAGTTTCCGCCTCGGTCTCCGTGGGTAATGCTTCCATGACTGCGGTCTCCAAGGTCTTGCCGCAAGCCATACATTCTTTATGTTTGCTGCCTTCCACGCCTGCCGCAGGCTCTTTATCCACGATCCAATCGCCGGGGGTGTGACCCTTGGCGGCAACTTCGGTGTCGGTATAGCTGTCATTGCAGCGAGCGCAGGTGTGAGTGGTGTAACCCTTGTCGGTGCAGGTGGGAGCTGTGACCTCAGCCTTGTAATCGTGACCCAGCTTGCCGGCTACCACGGTACCGCAGACCGTACAAGTCTGATTGGCGGTACAAGTAGCTGCCGCACCGGGAGTATGACCCTTAGGGGCTACCTCATCACCAACGTAGCTGTCGCCACAACGGGTACATGTAAATGTGGTATAACCCTTATCGGTGCAGGTGGGCGCTGTGACCTCACTCTTGTAATCATGGCCTAACTTATCGGCCAGAATCGCGCCGCAAAGGACGCATCCCTGATCGTTATAGCAATCGGCGGGATCACCGGGTCTGTGACCCTCGGCTTCTACAACGTCACCGTCGTAGGTATATTTGCAACGGTTGCAAGTATAGGTGGTATATCCGTTATCGGTACAGGTAGGTGCTGTAACTATAGTGGTGTAATCATGTCCAAGCATGGGGACAAGCACAAATCCGCAGAGAATACAACCCTGGTCATTCTCACAATCGGCTGCGTCGCCGGGGACGTGGTCGCAATCGTAACCGCACACTGTGCAAGAGCCGTTTGCCCACATATGGAACTCATCAGAAATGATTTCAGCACCACAGCAGACATAGTATTCGGTGTGATAGTTGTCGGTTCTCTCCCATGCGGTATCGTCACTTGCGTGGTTTTCGGGATCCAATTCACCGTAACCCTCACCGCAAAGGAGACAAACAGCTAAATCGGTGCAAGTAGCCTTGCCGCCCTCATGCTCGCAGGGAAGCATGACGAGAGAGAGATCTTCTACGAAAACATGCCCCACGGTGGCCGTGATCTGGGTAGTATAGGTCTCGTGTCCAACCTTCTTGATAACAAGGACGTAATCGCCAAGGGCAACACCCTCAAAGCTGTAATTCCAGTAGTGATCGGGGGATACGGTAAATCCATCGCTGACAGTAGCGGTGTAGAGGGGACTTGCGAATGCGGTGTCATCGGCGGCATAGAGAAGCACTTCGGGTTTTACGTTAACTCTGCCGGCGGTGATAATACCCGAAATATTGCTCTCAACAGCCACCTCAGGAGCGGCCGCGGGATTTTTGAAGGTGTAGCGGATATAGATAGCGCCTGCTCTTACCTCCACCTTGTCCCATCCGCCCATACCGTAGGAAATGACTTCCTGACCGTTGACGTAGGCTGTGAGAGACTGATTGAAGGTGGTTGCGCTTGCCCCCAGGGAACCGGGAACCACCTTGATCTCCACACAGTAAACCTCGCGAGCCACAAAGACCTCACCGGGCTCCAGGGGCAGGTAATCAGCGTTATACCAGGTCACGCTGTCCACAGCGTAGAACTCGGGGTATGCGGGAGATACGGCGGTGTCAGGTGTCTCCCCAGCCTTGGGCGCCTCTAAATCATGGATGATAATGCTGGTGATCTCCTTCTTGGGGCAAAGGAAGGAGCTCATGATGGTCTGGTTGTAAAGGCCGTTGGAGCCGGAGGTGTTGCCTTCTGCGGCCTGGCCGTTGACCGTGACGGTGAAGAGCATTTCATAATATCTGTCGTGGGCGAAGGTGTAGCCGTCATCGGTGACAAGATAGACGTTTACTTGGTACTCGTGTCCCGCGATAAAGGTTTCATGGGCGTAGACCCAGTCGCCCTTGGTCAGGTCGAACCAACCGATACCGTTTTTAATATAGGGCCACTGGGTAGGAGGTGTTGCCCACCACGCATCATAGGAAGCATTCTTCTCTGTGTTGATATGATAACCCGAGCCAAGAATCGTACAGGTGTAGGAGGGATGTTCACCTACCACGGGAGCGACCACACCGGTAATGATGATCTCCTCAATGACGGTATCGTTACACTTGCCGAAGTCGTAGCTTACGGTCACAATGGTCTGGGGATCTTGATCGTATGCCTTAGTGACCTGAGCCTTGGCACCGTTGACCGTGGCCGCGATGCGGGGCTGTACGCTGGAGCCGCTAGTATCGGTAACAAACTTGTAATTGTCAGCGGAGGTTTGTACGTCAATGAAGACCTTGTAGTACTTGCCCGCTACAAATTTCTCGCCGGCTGTCATGGAAACGTAGTTCTTGCCGTCGGTGGATACCATCCAGCGGATGTTCTCGCTGTTCTGATGCACGCCGTAGCCGGAACCAAAATAGCTGACGGACAGGGAAGCAGTAGCACCCTCCGCAGGGGCTTTGATGTCCAGGTCAACCTGACCCACAAGGTCCGGGCACTTGCCGAAGCTGACGTTTACCTCAATTTCGGTTTGGCCATTATAGGAATATGTGTTAAGAGACTTACCGTTGACCTTGGCCATGGAGTCCAGATGGAAGAAAGCACCGTTTTTGGTGACGAAACGGATATCGGCGGTGTAAGACTTGCCGCAAATAAACCTGTCACCCGCGTTCATGCGGACGCCGTCCTCATACCAGATGATGAACTTCACGGTCATATCCTCGTCGAGACCGTAGAAGGCGTCATCCCCTTCGGGGGGAAGGTAACCTCCGATGGGAGAGCCGATATAAACGTCCACGTCGGTAATAGCACGACAGATCTCCAAATCGTGAGCGGCATAGCCGTCCTGATCTCTGACCGTATGATCGTCTGCATAACCCTGATGGGGAAGAACAACGTCGAGGACCGGAGCCATTTCCAGTCCACCCGTACCGTAGATGGCGGAATGCTGATTGTCCGAGCCGTAGATCTTGTAATGACCGTCATTCATAGTGATCTTTCCGGCAGCGCGGATGGCGTGATCGCCGTTGACTTTCACGGTCACAGTGTCGGCAAGGGTGATGTTACCCTTTTCGGAAACGATGCCTCGACCGCCTTCAATCACAAGGTTGAAGCCCTCAAAGGAAATATCCTCCTCGCAGATAATACCGGTATACGTCTCCCCGCTCGTGATTTTGGCGGTTTTTCTGAGGACTACGGATCCGTAATAGTTGACGATGGCATCCTCGGTAGCGAGGGCCATGGTATTACCCTCCAGACAGATGTCGCCGTGCTGAGAAACGGCCGCATTTCTTCCCGCCAAAACGATATTATTTGCTTTGATGTTCATACCGGCGATGGCATATGCACCGGATTGGTGCCACTTCTCTGCATCTTCTTCCATACGGCATGAGAGAAGGATGGTACGGACGTCAGCCACCAGCTTGCCTTGGGTGCGGATCGCTTCGCGGCCGTTACCGAAGATCTCAATGTCTCCGCTGTTCAGAATGACGTCACCGGATTCGCAATAGATACCGCCATGACCCTTTACAGACAACGCAGAGCCGTTGAAGGTGAATCCCTCGTAGGCGTCAATGCAAAATACCCTGTCACTCGTGCTGGTAGCTGTAAGATTCGTGCTAACCGACAAAGAATTGACATCAATGGCAGAGAAATTCCTGGCGTTGATGATCAGGTTTTCCTCTCCGCGAATGGTCAGATTGTAATCGCCTGTAATGGAGGACAGAACCCGAGGGGTGTCTACGTAAATGACCGTATCCTCTTTCAGCTTCACGTCTTCATTATCTGGAATTTGACTGGTAAATAACACGGTGACGTCGTTTGCCGATGCCGTTATAGTCATGAGAAGCATCATGGCTACAACGAAGAGAAGCAGGAAAAAGACCGAAAAGATTTTCTTTTCAAAGGATACTTTGGTTTGATTTTTCATAACTGTTTACTCCTTTTTCTTCCATATTGCCGCGAGCTCGGAAAAATTTCGTTTCTTGACCCCGAACCAAACTACAGCAAACCCACCTATGCCGACGATCAGCAGGGAAGCGATGACAATGCCGATCACAGCACCGGCACCCATACCGCCCTTGTCACCGTCACCCGTATGAGGGACATCGAGGGTTTCAGTTTCTTCAGGATCCTCCGAGGTGGTGGGTGTCTCGGGATCATCAGGGATGTCCGTGCTCATGGTGTAATCACAAGTATCGCACTTGCCGTCGGCGTTGCTATCTGCGTGAGCCGCCTTTTCAAGTTCCTGACCCTCACAGCCGACGCATTCGTGCCAATGGTTTTGTCCGTCGCTCTTCCACTCATCCTTGGGGGTATGGGAGGTGTGCCCCAGAGCAGGCGTGATGATGTAACCGCAATCTGAGCACTTGACAGCCTCTGTCACGGTTGCCTCGGCTCTGTCGGGGGTATGAGAAACAGGGGTATCGTGAGCGCCGCATTCACAAACGTTGGCATGACCGTCAGCTCCTTTGTAGCCGTTCAGATTGGTGTATGCGTGCTCCGCAAGCTCGCCGTACTTTTCACCGCAGATGGTGCAGATGGCCTTTTCAGTGCAGGTGGCCGTGCCGCCCGAGCAATTCACTTTTTCGTCGGTATGCGAACATCCCGAAATCATACACTTGTGGAAGTGCTGACCGTTCTCCTGTGACCATTCATTCGACATCATGTGATTGCCGAGAAGCATCTCACCGCAAGCGCACGCCGCTTCGATCTGACAGTTGCCGCCGATGGCCTTGTGAGGCGTTACCTCAATGATGCTGTTCTGCTGATCGGGGCAAGCAGGATCGGTACATTCTTTCCAGTGGTTTGATTCATCCTTTCCGTTCGGTGACACTCCGTACGTATGCTTGTGGTTAGTCCAAGTGATCGTAAACTCATTACTTGTGTCGGTAAGATTTCCGGGGGATTCGTATATCTTGACACGAAGTCTTAAGGAGCTTTCCGTATTGGACGTAAAATCTTTTGTAAACGGCTGCCATTTGCTGCTTCCAACGGTCGTATAAAGCTTCCACTGGTCGGTCTCTGCGTCATAATACTCGATCTCGCTGGAGGAGATATAAAAGTTTGTTTTTATAGTTACGGTATAGGTCTCACCAATATCTATCATATCTCCCTTGGGTTGAACTGTAATAGACTTGGGAATCCATCTGACCGTAAAAGACTCACTGGAGGCTACAATGTCACCGCCATTCTTTGCAATGATGCGGAAAGTATATTTCTTGGCTATGTTGGCGTAGAAAACAATAATATCATATCCATATCCTGAGTCAACTGCCCCATTGCCGGCAGTTACAACAAGATTGCCACCGTCATATATGTCGGACACCCATTCGCCCGTATCTTCATTGTACACCTGCGCGAGAATACTGTCGTAGGCAATAGACGGATCGATTTCAAAATTGCTCACCCTATATTGGATCTGAGTTGACGTAGTCTTTGCGTCAGGCTCACTCGGTTGCTTTATAAATCCTACGGGTGCGTAATCGCTCTTCCAGCGAGCTTCCAAAGTAGTCGGAGAAGTTAACGTAATTTCATCACCCGGCTGTCTGAGATATCCATTTAAAAGCCAGCCCGCAAAGGTATAGCCGTATTTGGGCGTGTAAGTAGGTGCGGGAAGCGTGTAGCTACCTTCAACAGCTTCAACAGGGCTCATTGTTCCCGTGGCAAAGGTACTATTAGTATTGAAGGTTACAATATGCTTTACAGGCTTCGCAAAGGTGTAGCTCACCCATATTTCGCTCTCGCTCTTAACTAAAACTATCGCGTTGTTTGCGTTTACGGTAGCCGTTACGCTATTCGTAAACTTATATCCGTCCTCCGCGACCAGCTTGATCGTTACGGTATAATCATTGTCGTTGTTAAATTTAGAATTGACATTAAGCTCGCCTACATTTTCTCCCACCCAGCTTATGCAGCTTACGTCCTTGAGCTTGCATTTACTGGTGGTGAGAATTGCGGTATATTCTGGAGAATTTTCGTTCTTTGGAGCGGTAATAGAGATACCAAGGCTTCCTATTTTTTCAGCGTCTGCGTTCTTCCAACGGGCATCGATAACAACGTTATCCGATATCGAAATTACGTCCCCGGGCTGCTTTAGCTCACCCTGTATCATCCAACCAACGAATTCATAACCCTTATACGGAGTATATCCGGGAGCAGGAAGCGTATAATTTCCCGCTTCAACCCATTCAGTCGGCATCGTGCCCGACGCATAACCGCCCGCATTGGAAAACACAACGTAATATTTCGTTACGGGAGGCTCGTATTTAGGAAAGGTATAGCTGACTATTATCTCGGTTTCGCTTTTAACGCTAACGTTTGCTTTGCCTCCGTTTACGGTAGCCGTTACACTATTTGCAAAGGTGTAGCCATCCTGTGCAACCAACGTTACACCTACTGTGTAATCACTATCATCGGCAAACATACCGTCCGAAACCCTTAACTCGCCTGTCTCGCCAGTCCACTTAATACCATTCTTCACGGTAGATTCGTCCTCTGATTTAAGAGTGCAAGTGCTTGTAGAAAGCGTTGCCGTATATTGAGGCGCATAACCGTTTACAGGTGCTGTAACACCAATGCCTACGCTTTCAATCACGGGATTTAGGCACGCCCAAGAAACCTCAAATGGCTCGCTATATACTTTTCCTTGCGTATAATTTGCAACGAGTCTGAAGGTTTTTGTGGTATCTACATAGGGGGATACCGTAACGTATCCACCTGCTTGTTCGCCATTGGCTTCAAACGGCACGTTATCAATGAACACCGCCCACGCGCCGTCGGACTCATATTGAAGCGTAACCGATTCAAGACCTTCATGCTTTGAAACCGTGTACCAGTTCTTATACTGTGCATAGTTTTCAAGCTTTCTGCTCTCGGGAGTCTGATCAAAATAGTAATCGGTATTCATAAAGTTGATGGTCACTTCAACTTCGGTTGCAAGGGTGTTCCATTGCTTTGTGTAAATGTCAGCACCGCCCAAAAATCTTTCGCTTGCGCACATACCTTCCTCAGATGAGAATGTGATATTGGGATCAAAGGTATATCCGTTCGCAAGCTTGATTTTCGTAACAACCGAATAGTCCTGACCTACCTCAACCTCCTCGTCAGCTTTGAGAGGCTCACCACTCTTGTTAAGACCGTGATAGATCGTATAGGTCTTGGCACTGTCGGCGGTAATGGCGTTTGCAGGCGCGCCGTTTACAGTTGCAGTAGCACCCTGTACTGCCGCATTGTATTCTGCGGTGGTCATACCTGCTTCAAGAGCCACATTGTTTACCTTAATGCTGCTTATCACCGTATTATAGTCTTTTTCCCTGAAAGTCCATCTGTCAACCACTACGGTATATCCGTCAAACACGGTATCCTGCGTTACCTTTGTGTCTGTGTCGGCGATATACCAACCGTCAAACACGTAATCGTCGGTATCCGTTCTGTAAAGAGTCGGAAGCGGCACTGAGAGCTTGTTTTCATTTGTAAGCACGATGGGATACTTTTGAGATGAGCCTGTTTGCTCAAAAAATACACCCCAATGCCCAATAATAGCAAAATCTACCCATTCTGCACCACCTGCCGCAAATGCGGTCAAGGCACTCACGGGAGCGAGTGCAAGCACCATCACAAGGGCAAGCAGCATGGCGATAAGTCTTGATTTTAATGGAGTTTTCATGTTTTTTCTCCTTTACGCCCCTTTCCCCGAAGAGAAAGGGGGATGCTCGACATATATTATTTCTTTTTGAATACCGCTTTCAGATCAGCGAAGCTCTTTTTCTTGACACCGAACCAAACCACGACAAATCCGCCCACGCCGACAACCAGCAGGGAAGCGATGACAATGCCGATCACAGCACCGGCACCCATACCGCCCTTGTCACCGTCACCCTTCTGGGGAACATCGAGGGTTTCAGTTTCTTCAGGATCCTCCGAGGTGGTGGGTGTCTCGGGATCATCGGGGATGTCCGTGCTCATGGTGTAATCACAAGTATCGCACTTGCCGTCGTCGTTGCTATCTGCGTGAGCCGCCTTGTCAAGCTCCTGACCTTCACAGCCGACGCATTCGTGCCAGTGGTTCTGACCGTCGCTCCTCCATTCATCCTTGGGGGTATGGGTGGTGTGTCCCAAAGCGGGCGTGATGATGTAACCGCAATCTGAGCACTTGACAGCCTCGGTCTCGGTTGCCTCGGCTCTGTCGGGGGTATGAGCAACAGGGGTATCGTGAGCGCCGCATTCACAAACGTTGGCATGACCGTCAGCTCCTTTGTAGCCGTTCAGATTGGTGTATGCGTGCTCCGCAAGCTCGCCGTACTTTTCACCGCAGGTAGCACAGATGGCCTTTTCAGTGCAGGTGGCCGTGCCGCCCGCACACTCTGCCAGCTTGCCGTATTCATGGTGACAAATATCACAGACAGATTTTTCTTTGCAGGTAGCTACACCGCCCTCGTGATAGCTCCAGGCACTATATACGTCACAATTCTCACAGAAGTTGGCACATTTCATATCGTCCACGTATTGGTAATCGGGAACGGAAAAATCGTGATCCGCGTAATATTCGTAGCCGCAAAGGGCACATGCACCCTTGGTCTGGCAGGTTGCGGTGCCGCCCTTATGCTCGGTGTACATCATCCATTCTTCGCTGGGATTGGGACAGCCCGGAACGATACAGGGCTGCCAGTGTGCGTATTCGTCATGATCCCATACCGTGTCGCTGTATTGATGCTTATGGATGGCGGTAACCTCGCCTGTGTAACGTGCTGCTCCATTACCGGAGCCCGCGGGAGTGATTTTTGTGCCGTTAACGTAAGCAACAGTCATCTCTCCCGTAAAATCCAATGAAAGACCGTCTTTAGCTTCAAAGCTGATTAGATACTCATAAACTTCACCTTCGACGTACTTAGCATCTCCTTGCATGGTAGCCCCCGTTTCCTTCGGCCACCACATAATGCCGCTCATGACAACGCCGTCAGCAGAAATTCCGGTGGTTATTCTCGATTCGCCGTCCTTAGGTAGAGGCATATTAACGTTGATGACAGTTATAACGTTTGAGATCGCATACTGCTCACCAATGCCGTATTTTCCGTCCACAAGGGTGACCTGACAGTGGATGTAGCTGTCTCTGTCAACAGCTTTTACGGTGTAGGAGGGATCTGTCGCACCCTTGATAGCCTCGCCGTTCTTGTACCACTGATAAAATACCGTCTGATAGGTGGGATTTGCAGCTTCAACAGCGTGCTTAAAAGTGCCGTTTTCGTTACACATCTTCTCAATATCCACCGTCAACGTCACGCCAATACCTGTCTCGCCGTTTGCCTTGTAATATACGGGGAAGTCTGCCTCGGGAACTGTGAATTCATAGAAGAAGCGTCCGGTGTCGAGCTTGTCTTTCATCAGTTCACCGTTTACGTAAACATTGGCATTGTTAGCAACAGTTACGCCATCCTGCTCTATGATCTTACCGACCAAGCAGTAGCTTTTACCGGGAATCAAAATCGAGTTTGCCAAGCTTTGGGGATTTCCGTAAGAATTATTCCCGAGTATCTCATAGATAGCCATGCTCTCTGTATCAATAGAAACTCCGGGGGTAGCCACAGTGATCTGAGGCACCTTTTCGCCCGCAATAATATCACTGGCATTCAAATAGACCTGATACAGATCCCCGCTGCAAGTCACGTTATGTCCGTAATTGCTCTTGCCGTCTGCTGTCACAGCTACGTAAAATATGCCCGCCACATCCTCTGCGGTAAAGTTGTAAACAGCATCCGTCGCACCCTCAATGGCCTCGCCGTTTCTGTACCATTGATAGGTAACCTTACCCGCATCCAAGGCTGATTTGAATTCCGCGCTTTGGGAGGCCATCAATGCAGTATCGAGCAGGAGATTACCGCCGACACCGAGTTGAGAATTGTTGGTGTCATACACAATGCTAAATCCCACCGAAGGCGTCGCCTCAAAGGTGTACTCGATATACGCGTATTGGGAGTTTGCGTTCACCGTCGCGCTTTTGCCGTTGACCGTGGCTGTTACGGTGTCACTAAACTTGTTTCCCTCGGGGGGATAGACAAGCATATTTACGGTATAGCTTTTACCTGCTCTGAAAACAGCATAATCGCCTTTCAAAGCTGATTCCTCGCGCCATTCAACGGCTTGGAGGATCACGCCGTTTTCCAAAGTAATCTTGGTATCATTTACACTTTGTCCGGGAATAAGATCATCAACGGTAATGCTCACCGCCTTGACCGCTTCCTTACCGTAATATGCCGCCAAGGTAACGGGCGCGGGCACCATCGTAAAGGAGGTTGATGCGCTGTAATCGTCAGCAAGCTTAACTCCGCTGGTGTCCCAACGCACAAATTCCATGCCTTCCTCCGGGGTATTCGCTACGACCGTGACCTCCTGACCGTAGCTTGCCTCGGTTACGGGCTTACCGCCAACCATCGCAACACCTGATTCAACCGTTACGGGATATTTCTTCTCATAGGAAATCACTCTTACGGGATTGGCAAAAGAAGAGTTATCGGTTTTAGTCAGAGAATATCCTGTCCATGAATACCAATAATATGCCTTATTCTGCTGCTTCGCCTCGAAGTTCGTTCCTACGAATATATCCTCGGTCAACACCTGTCCGTTGACCGTCACCTCGTGGGTAGCAACAGAAAACGCGTCAATCTGCGAGCTGCTTACCTGTACACCCGATTTGAAGAAAGCGTCATTGATGACTAGCGCCCCTTTACTCTCGGAGTAAAGGGCACCGTAGCCGTCAACGTATTGAGTAGGGGTGCCATCACCCATAGTTGTATGGATATAGGGTCCGTCAAGGGTCAGAGAAGCCTGATTTTCAAGATATATTGCAAATCCGTTTTGAACAGCGTACTCGCCGCCGTCAAGGGTAACCTTGGCAGAGGAATTCGCATAAACCACCGTGCCTGTGTATCTGTTCTGCATATTTACGTCGATGGCAATAAGGGAAGAGTCATCTTTGACAGCAACAACACCCTTGGCTTTACGGTTGGCTTTTGTAGAATAGTTATCAAAAATAAGGCTACCGGCCTTGATCTCAAGCTTTGAACTGCCCGACACTTCGATCATGGAAAACTCACCGCTGTAAAACTCATTGATATGGTTGAGCACCTTCAGTTCATAGCCATTCAGATCAAGGACGTAATCTTTGCCGCCGTTAAAGACAAGACGGTGCTTTGTGGGAAGCTCATCGTCAGGAACGATGTCTTCAATATTTTTTTGGAGCTTAATGTGTGTCTTGTCTGAGTTGACTGCGTTGAGTAGTTCGGTCCAAGTACCGACCTCGGTGATCTCGGGCTCATCTGCCCATGCGGGCAGAGCGGAAAAGGGAACCGAGGCAAGTACCATGATGAGTACAAGCAGGATGGACAATAGCTTTGACTTGACATTTGTTTTCATGTTTTTTCTCCTTTACCGTTTACACGGGGACTGTTTCGCCAGCGTTGAATGTGCTTTTCCTCTTCTGCACAAATGACCAAGCATTGGGACAGAACCACAACACTAACATAATAAATATATCATATATAAGTATAAAAAAATACACCCGCCAAGGGTGCTTTGGGGGTGTTTAAGGGTGTTTTGGGGGTAAAAAGCAGCATAAAGCGCAAAAAAGGCGGTAGCCATGGCTACCGCCTTGAAGCATTATGAAAAAACTTTAGGTTTTGAAGATCGCGTAAATTTCCTCGCGACTGGATACGTCAAGCAATCTGTAGAGCGAGGAAGTATGCATCTTTATCGTGTTTTCGGAAAGGTGAAGATCTGCCGCAATTTCTTTGCGACTCTTTCCGTCAAGAATCCCCTCCAACACGTCCATTTGGCGGGCGGAAAGGGTGGTTCCTTGCGGGACTCTTTCAAGGATCGCTTTGATCTTTTCGGCTCTCGGGATGGTATCCACTACAATGATAGGTACTTTTTCCTTGACAATGACAGGCGGTGGAATATCTCTTACGTGAATATAATCTTGCAGAAGAAGATAGACGAAGAAGAAAACCGTCTCGCTCATTAAGTAAGAAACTGACAAAAATTCAAAATTCAAGGGAATAAATTTCTCAATGATCCAAATACCGATGTTGCCGAGAACGACCGCCAGCATCAGCCCCGCAAGCTTTGGAGATCCTTCCTTGTTTCTGCGCAGAGAAATGGCGGTCACCGTGATCATGGCTGCAAAATATCCGAGAATGTAGAATAGATATAAAGGATGGAGAAAACCGTATTCTTTGACCAGCTTGGCAGCGCCATCGGCATATTCAAGGGTGACTTTGGCGTAGTACCAATCCAGATAACCCGTGGTCATGACCATGGCAAACATCAGAACCGAGACACCCACCAGGGAGAAGACCAAGGAGCGACTGTAGCGGAAGCCGCAGAGCTTGGAGATGATCATGAACATACAAAGGGGGATGAAAACCTGACCTAAATATGCGATCTTATTAGCCCACAGGGCACAATTTACGCTGGGGGAAATGGAAAGAAGTAACCAACCCAAAGTGGCGATGCAAACACATATGTATAGGACTAATAGCCAAGGTTCATTTTGCGTTTTTTGCACGAAGAGAAAATATACAAGGGGCAATAGCAGAGCCAAAATGAACATAACTATATATGCGATTACCATGGTCACACCTCCTTTTCTTACCCTATAAACCATTATAACATATTTTTTTCAAAAAAACAAGCCTTCACGGAAAAATTACAGGCTTTTATGTCATTCAACAAATTTGTCAAGCCGTGAAATTCCAAAGGGGATCGCCCCTGATGCAAAATTTTGCGTCAGGGGCGATCAATAATTATGAGGATATCACGCTACGGCGAACGCTCACTCTGCCGTGACTCCATACCCATCTACCACCGCGTTCGCTGCAACCTCCTCGGCGGTCAGGGCGCGGTCGTAGAAGCGGACGGAACGGTAGGTGGTGTCGAACATCTTGTTCTGGGCGTTGTGTCCGATGAAGAGATCCGACGCGCCCAGGGAACCGCTGATGGTGGGCGTCTCCCCCTTCAGCTCGCCGTTGACGTACAGACGAACCACGTCGTTCTGAGTGTAGGTGATGGTGATCAGACTGTTCTGCAACAGATTCAGGCAGTCCTTGACCTTGATGCGGACGCCGGCATTGATCTGGAACTTCAGCTCCAGTTCGTCCACCGAATTGCGGCGGAACAGGGCGATCTCGTCACCCGAGCCGTTGATGAAGGTGTTGAACTCGTTGCCCACCGACACGAAATCACCCAGCAGGATCTCAATGGTGAAGGCCTGGCCGTTGACGGTGTCCACGATGGCCTGGGGGAAGTTGTGCTTGACGCCCTTGGCTCGCAGGCCCGTGTCGGAGAAGTAGTTGTCGTCATTCTTGGTGATGGCCATGTCGTGACCGCCCACCAGATCCTGCCAGACAGCGGAATCCTTGTCGTGACCGCCGCGGGTGGACTGGGTACCGCTGTAGTAGGCCACCAGGCCGTCGCTCACGTAATCGTGATCCACGGGCTCGATCACCTCGGGCTCGGTCTCAGGCTCGGTCTCGGGCTCGGGACGCTCAGGCACGATATAGGGGAATTCGATCTTCATGCCGTCAATGACTCTGCTCCAAGTTCTTGTCACAGTACTGCCGGAAGGATATTTATCATATAGGCAAGATACAATGTCGTACTCACTGCCCTCGAGGAAGGTCTCTCCGTACAGCCACTGGCGGACGTCGTCGATCTGGTAGATACCGTTGGAGTTGTTCCACACCCAGATGGGGGTGGGCCACAGGTGGACGTCGGCGTCGATGGCGTCGTACACGTCCTTATTCACGCCCGCCTGGCCGTGGTGGGCCATCTGAACCATGTCGCACTTCAGCTGATCCCCGTAGGTAGCCAGCAGACGGCGGCCGCCGTTGACGCCCAGGTCGTTCAGGAACAGGACGGTCTGCTCACCGATATGGAAGCGAAGCACCAGGGAGGTATCGTTGATGTTGCTGAAGCCGTCAGCGGGATCCCATGTCTGGAGGATATCGATCTTCACACCGTCAATCTCAAGGGACAGACCTTTAGCTACCGATTCGCTGTTGATAAAGGCGCCATTGATATCATCGTAGTAGGTGGAGCCGTCCTTGACCGTAGCCCCGATGGCTGCGCCGTACTTGTTGATATTTTCTTTGATCTGGGAAAACTCCATGTCGGCGTTCTCGGTGGGATACTCCTCACTGCCGAACTCGGGGAAGTCGAAGTAAATGTTGTTGATCTTGTAGTTGGACTCTTCGGAGTAGTCCCGCAGCATCTTGGATAATTCATACATGTGATCCTTGTGACCGTGGGAGAGGAACCAAGCCTCCACCTCGAAGTAATCGTCCTGCCCCAAGCCCAGAATGGAGCGCAGAGCGGCAGGCATGTAGGGATCGCGGTCGCGCCCCTCGCCGTCGATACCGCCGTCAATGACAATGAGCTTGCCGTTCGATGTTTTGATAACGTAGGACTGCATCAGACTGTTCTTTTCCGGAGCCAGCTGGTACAGGGCGACAGCCGCGGGTTCGGTAGGCTCTTCATCTTTAGTGGTGGCTTCCTCTGTGGCGGGCTGGGTTTCCTCTTCTGTGTTGGGCATTGTTTCGGGAGGATCGGTCACAGGGGGGTGGGATTCATCTACTGAAGGCGTGGTGTCGGTGGCGGGTTCATGAGGCACTTCCTGCACGCAGCCGAACAGAAGCGCGCACGCCAGCATCAGTAACAGCACGGCCAAAAATTTTTTCATCATGGTCAATCCTTTCTGTGCTCACATCTGCACCGTAAGCGGTGCGGATAGGTGATATTTTTGTTTATACAAATAATAGCACTTTTTCGAAGATTTGTCAATCAATTTTGTTCGATTTATATGATAATTGGGTCAAATATGCTTGCCAACGTCTGATGTAAGGCTCAAAGTGCGGATCATCAAAAGCAAAATTTACTGTAGAATCAAAAATCGAAGGCTCCATAGAGCCTCCGATTTTTTGATATGATGCACCGCTCATAAGAAGCGCAGGGACGAAACCGGCACCCAAAATTTCACGTTTGGCTCGCCTTGCTTTTCAGTCCAACGATTCCTGATCAACCATGACCCCGTTGGCAAAGACGTTTTTGATTTGGATATCCCCGTCAAACACCACGAAATCCGCATCCATTCCCGCCGCGATCTGTCCCTTGTGAGGGAGGTTCATGATTTTCGCGGGCGTAGCGGTTATCATTTTGACGGCATCTGTCAGCGGAATCCCCGCCTCGCGAGCGGCAACGCGAACCAGCCTGTCTGCCGTGGCGATGCTACCCGCAAAGGCGCTGCGATCCATCAGTTTGCAGACACCATCCTCGATGATAAATTCAGTGCTTTGCATGAAGCCGTGAGTCTGATCTGTCCCCGCCAAAGACAGACTGTCGGTTACCAGGGCGATCCTGTCCGCGCCTTTGATCTGATAGATCAGTCTGATCAGTTCCGGGGGCAGGTGTTTGCCGTCACAGATGATCTCTACAAACAAATCCTTCAAGAGATAGGCAGTTTCGATGACGCCGAGCCTGCGGAATCCGTGATCCCTGGTGATGGTGGAAGTGCAGGAATACAGATGGGTGATAAGACAGCAGCCGCTCTCCATGGCTCTTAATATATCGTCGTAAATCGCGTCGGTATGACCCGCGGATGCTACCACACCGTATCGCTTTAATGCCTTGACAAAGTCCTCTCCTGTGTCGTTTTCCGGGGCGTAGCTCCAGCGGGCAATCACGTCGGCATATTTTTCCAGCAGAGGTAGATAGTCATCTCTTCGAGGCGCAGTGATGAAATCAGCGCACTGTGCGCCTGTTTGCTTTGTGGATAGATAGGGACCCTCCAAATGGGCACCGAGGATGGTTCCACGCACGCGAGGATCTGCCATGGCTTGACGGATGTTTTCAACAGAGCGTGCCATGCTGGAAAACTCCGCAGCTGAGACTGTGGGACATATGGCGGTGGTTCCGTGCTTCAAATGGAAGTTGCATCCGGCGATGATCTCATCCACGCTCCCTTCAAAGGGATTTCCACCACCGCCATGGGTGTGAATATCGATGAACCCCGGGCTGACGTAGTAACCTGTGGCATCGTATTCCTGACTGACCGGGCAGTTGGAAGCGGACACGTCGGTGATCCTGTCGTTTTTAAAATAAATGTACCCGCTAAATAATCCGTCGGGCAGTATGATTCGATCACTCTTGATTCTTTTCATGATTAGCTTTGAAGAAGGGCACTGCTGTCGCCGTCCAAATACAGTACTGCGCTCGTGTGGCGGCGCAGAATGGTGGCTGGGCATTGTTCCCCAATCTTGTCGGTCAGCGTGGCACGAACGGCCGCCGCTTTGGTTTGGGCGGGGACGATACAGAAGAGATGCTTTCCTGCAAACAAGGTGGGAACAGTCAGAGTAATGGCTGATTGGGGGACGTCTTCAATACGGGCAAAGCAACCGTCATGTACCTGCTGGTTGCGGCAGATTTCGTCGAGAGCCACGGTCTTGACCGCCTTGGGGTCGTTGAAGTCTGCCACGGGCGGATCGTTGAAAGCAATATGACCGTTCTCGCCAATGCCCATGATCACAATATCTGTGGGATACTGCTTCAGAAGGGCAGTGTAGCGAGCGCATTCTGCCTCAGCATCAGGTGCTGCGATATCTATATAGTGAATGCTCCTGAAAGACACCAAGCCGAAAATATGATCCTTCAAGAAGTTTCCGAATCCTTGAGGGGCACTTGGAGAGAGCCCTACGTATTCATCCATGTGGAAAGCGTTGATACGATTCCAAGGAATGTCGGGATCCGCGACCAGAGAAGCCAACACCTCGTTTTGTGAAGGTGCAGCGGCAAAGATCATATTGAGGGTTTCTTTGGTCTTAAGAAGGGAAAGGATACACGCCTTAACGTCCATGGCAGCGGACATTCCCATGTCTGCTCTGGTTTCAAATATTTTGACAGATAACAAATCTTTTTTTATGATTCTCATTTACAGTAACTCCTTACATTTCACAACAGCATCGGCAAAAGCACTTTCGGCATTCGGGTATTGATAAGGATTTTCGAAGGAACGACCAACGAGCGCATTGAGTCCCGAAAAGGTTTGCAGATGTGGCTCAAGAGATACGAAAAAATCCTCGGTTGCATATAGTTTATGTGCCGAGAGTATTTCTCTGATCCTTGCCTCTCCCTTACCGGGAGGCACGACGGCTCCCGCTGCCAATGCATCCTTGATGTGGAAATAGACGATATCCTTTTGCAGGAGCCTGTAAGCTTCAGGGTAGGGATCCACACCTTCCAAAACAAAATTTCCCATATCAAATACACATTTGAGTTGCCCGTCGAAACTGTCTAACAGCTCTCGACAACGTTCTGGGGTTTCACCGTATATGTTCGCTTCATTTTCGTGGCACAGCGTAATGCCGTATTCACTTGCTAAAGCGATGAGCTTGTCAAGTTCATCCAGCACTTGATTCTTCATGCGTCCGATGCTTTTTCCACTCGGTGCGTAGAAGCTGAATACGCGCACGTATTTCGCTTCCATCACGTTGGCGGCTTCAAAAATTTGCCTTGCCATCTCCAAATGCGCCCCTATGTCTTCGTCTAAGTGGATTTTTCCTAAGGGTGAACCGATAGCGGACACCTGAATGCCCAAAGCATCCAATTTTTTCTTGGCTTCCTTGACTTCATTGTCAGATAGAAGTGATATGTTTTTGCCATCTACGTGACGGATTTCGATATAGTCAATCCCAAATTGACGAAGTCCATACAACTGTTTCTCAAAAGATGCGGCGTATTCATCCGCAAACGCAGATAGTATGCAATGGCTCATAGGTAGGATCTCCTTACAGGCAAATCTTGGGGATCAGTTCTTCTTTCCCGCTCTCCAAAGAACGCATGATGGCATTCATGATCATAACAGGGGATATGAATTCATCGTAGCCGATGATTTGATTTCCGCCCGAGAGAATACCGTAGAATTCTCGGAACTCTCTGTAAAACCAATCGTTTGTGGAGGGGATTTCATAACCTGTGGAACCTACTTCCGCCATACGGGCGGCGTAGTAATGGTAGCTGTTGTCGCAGAAAAGTCCTACGCAATCGTAGCTTTCGTAATGAAACAGCACGTGCAGATTGGCGCCGTTTTGACGAGCGGTCACGGACAGAGGGAATCTTCCAAAAATCTCACAGACCATTTCAACCAGATGTTGGGCATAGAAGTAGAATCCCCCGTAGGGGTTTTCTCTTTGATAGGGCGCACGGACATATCCGCCTAAAGTCTTGCCCCCGACCTCGTTGGCAACATCACATTTGAGCTGTCCGACGTAGGCATCCTGCTTGAGCGATGAGCCTCCGGAGATACGGACACCTCGAGTCTTCAACGCTTTCATAAACGCAACGGCATCTTCCTCGCTGATGGTAATGGGCTTATCAATGAACATGGGAATACCGCTTTCGATGTAGGGGCGTGCGAACTTATAGTGACTGCCCCCGTGTCGTGCTGTGATGATCAGACCGTCGATTTCTCCAACAGCATCGGCGTAATGCTTCATGACAGGAACGTCAAAGTTCTCATGCAGCTTTTCGGCTGCCTCGGTATGGTCGCTATATACGCCTACGACTTCTACGTCGGAAAATTCCTCTTTTCCCTTGATGAAAGACAGGAAAGCATCGGCGTGAGAGTTTTCGCATCCGAGAATGGCGATTTTTTTCATGTTGTCATCTCCTTAATACTTAAGGGGTAGGGGATTTGCGGCGTGAACCTCCTCAATGACCGAAATGACGGCCGCCGCCATTTTTGCTGTGACGGTCATCTCCCGTCCTTCAGTAATTTTGTAGTAGAGCTGTTCGTAGAGGGTTGCTGTTCCCACGTCAAAGGCGCTTCCGTTGAAGTTGTCTGCCTCCACGTGCTTGATGAGCGGTTCCGAGCAATAGATGGGATTTCCGGCATCATCGTGGAGGAAGGTTTCAACCACGGGACGGTCGGGATTCTCACCGTCCACGATGTAGGTCATCTCATAGGCATTCGGCGTTACCTTGAGGGTGCCTTTGGTACCCAAAACTTTCAGGTTATACCCCGAGTAGGCGTCAATCGAGGTAATCTCAATATCTACAAGGGGATGGTTCGGTGCGGTCAGAAGGATTTTGGCGTAATCGTCGGCGTCCCCGCTGGTGAGCGCAGTATCCAACTTGCTGTATGCCACCCGCACGTTAGGGTCGAAATCAAAAAAACCCAATCCCATACCAATGGGATGGGGGCCCGTATTGTAGGTACTGCCCGCGCATTTCTTCTGTAGGGTCTGCCAGTCCCAACGGCGGGCAAAGCCGTTGTAGCGGATGTTGATCTGCTTCACGTCTCCCAACTTGCCCGAACGAATGATATCGTAGGTAAACTGATAGAAGGGGGCGAAAAAGGTCTGTTGGAATACAGCAAGGATCACGCCCTGCTGTTCGGCGATACGCATGAGCTCGTCGCACTCATACCGCGAGCGGGCGAAGGGTTTTTCTACCAAAACGTTTTTTCCGTGCAGCAAAAGATCCTTGGTGATGGGATAGTGCATGTCGGAATAAGTGGCGTTGATAACAAGATCAATATCATCAAAAGCAAACAACTCGGTATAATCCGAAAGGCTACGACAGCCGGGATAGAGTTCCTCCGACACCTGACGACGGAAAGCATCGGCTTCCACAACGTACTTGACAGAGAAGTAGCGATTGTTTTCACTGCGATAGTATGTACCGTGGATATCCTTACCGCTTCGTCCTTGACCGATGATGGCAACGTTCAGTTTTTTCATTTGGCAACTCCTTTGTAAGTATTCTTTTATGTATTATACAATATTTTTTTTGAAAAGTAAATAGTGATATCTGAAAATACAGATTGCAACAAATGAACAACGGTGGTATAATAAACGACATAGAATGCTTCAAAGAGGGCCTCACAATGAAAAACGATTATTTACAGACAGCCGAAAGAATATTTTTTAAACATGAAATATCTGAAAATCTACCCTGTGATACTTATTCCATGCATACACATAATGCTTACGAGTTGATTTATTTTTTAGACGGTGATGCCACGCACATCATCGAGGATAGAAAATACAAGCTGAAGAAGGGGGATTTGATTCTCATACGTCCCCTCCGGTATCATTTTATTCAGATCGATGCGCCTGCTACATATGAACGCTACGATATTCTTTTTGATGCCGAAAAGCACGGCGTGGAGAGTGCAGGATTGATTCCCGAGGATGTGGAAGTGGTCAATATTCACGGAAATCGGATTATTGAGGATATTTTTGAAAAAAGTGACTTTTACAGGCAAAGCAACGCTCCGGAAACCTTTGAAAAAATTATGGCTCACCTGCTATCCGAACTGTTTTATAATGTTGCCATGTTTCCTCATCTCCAAAAAACTAATGCTACCGCGATGTCTCCCATGATTTCAAAGGCGCTCAAATATATCAACGAAAACCTGTGTACCCTTCAAACCGTCCAAGAAATTGCCGCGTTTTTGTTCGTGAGTGAAAGTTATCTTTTTCGTATGTTTCAAAAAGAGCTGCACCGGACTCCGAAAAATTATATACTGGAAAAAAGGCTTCTCATGGCGCAGAAAATGATATCTGCAGGAGAGAAGCCAACCATCGTTTGTGAACGATGCGGATTTGGCGATTACACGACTTTTTATCGTAATTATCATACTTTTTTCGGTCATTCGCCGTCTTTTCACGAAAAACGAATGCAACGTAGCCATATGAATACGGAAGCCTGAAGAATTTGCCCCCAAGAGGTCTTGTTGAGTAAAAACTGGTGATAGCACGTTGCTAAGAATAACGGTGTGGTCTCGGTCAACAGTGCCATGGTGTGCGAAAAAGCTATCACAATCGAAGAGATATATCATTGACAACGAAATGGCTGTGTGCTATAATGGTGGTATAACTAAGGAGACCGCTCTCTTGATCTTATGAATCGTATATGTGATGCTCAAATTATTTTAAAGGAGTTAATGTAATGAAAAAACTGCTTTGCGGTATTCTTGCCGCTCTCATGCTTCTGTCTACCGCTGCCTGCACAAGCGGTGACGGTGATACCGAAACCAACGGTTCAACTGAACCTTTGGTAACTCTGCCCGGCACTGAGTTGCCCACGGAAGCACTTACTTCTGATCCTACAGAGCCCCCCACCGAGGAAGCGACCGAGCCTGAAGTTGAAACCGAGCCACCCATTGAGTTGGAAGTCCCTGCCTATGAGGATATTGGTTTGACTTCTCTCATGACAGGAACCGATGCCCGTTTGAATCTTAACTACAACTTTGCCGATTATACTTATAGTCAGTTGAAAAATGACAACGCGTTGGTTTTTACTTCCAATAAGGACTATGTGGTGGATGAAGCCGGTCTGAATCTCACGACCGAGGGTTGGAATAGTGTAGGTTTTTCTCACACTTTGGTTGAGCCGTATACCGCCAAGGCTTCATTAACAAACCATGGCACGGTAAGCGATGTCCGCGCTATCATGTTTGGCTGCCGCGTCACCCGCTCGGATCACCTCTACATCGATAGCGGTCTGTGGTTTACATTTTCAGGCAACTCGGTGTACGTTCATGTCAAAAACGGCTTTACAAAGCTTATCAGAAGCAATTACAGCTTCAACGCCAAGGATGGTCTGAACGTCACTTTCAAAGACGATGGCACCACTATTGAGTGCTACGTCAACGGCGCGCTCATTGCGAAGGCAATAGTGGAGGGGGATACTTTGGCTGTCTATGATACCCAAAGTGCTGAAATTGCCCGCACAAAAGATTTGCAACGTATTGCCCATGGCGATACGTTGGGATATGTTCGTACTATGTCTCACTTTGCCGATTCAACAACCAAATCCATGAGTCTTGAAACCGGTACGATTATTCCTTACGCACCTGCCGATACGCTTACTGAGCTGAAGGACGGCTACAACTATCTGCTCTGCGACAAGACACAAATCAAAACCGAGTATCCTATCACCCTTCATGACGGCGTAGCCCTGATGGACGCGAAGGCTGCCGCCACCCTTTTGGGCTTCAAGTGCGTTATCTCGGATGACGGAACCACGGCCATCCTTACCCGTGATGAAGCTACCTTGACCTATACCGTGGGTTCTCCAAAGGTAGATCTTAACGGAAAAACCTACGCTTGTCCCACTACTGTAGGACGTAAGAATGCCATCCTCATTTCTGTCGACTATCTTGCCCGTTGGATGGGCTATACCGTTACCCCTTCTGACACGTCTGTCTACGTATCTGTCAATGCCAACGCGCTCACGGACGAGCGTAAGCAGGCGATGACCGACCGCTATCAGCTTTACAAGGATATTATCTATAACTACGATGACGTGGAAATCGAGAAGACAGGTGTTGGCGTGTACGAGGAGACGCCTTATGAAGAACGTTTGGTCGGAATTGCCTACTCCACATGGCTTTGTACCAAGATCATCACCTGGGGCAAAAACACATGGGACACCCCCCTTTACGGAAACTATTACTCTGACAACCGTGATATGATTGCCAAGCATGCCGAGCTGCTGCGTGATGCGGGCGTGGACTTTGTCTTCGTAGATTGGACCAACAACACCACCTACGACCCCGCCACCATGCGGGATTCCCTGTCCGACTTCCGCATGATCGAGGAAGCCACCGATCTTCTTTTTGAAATTTGGTCTACCATCGAGGGTGCACCCAAGATCTGTATCTTTGCTGGACCGGGTCATTCGGGTATAGAGAATGTCACAAATGGTAATCACCAAAAGAAGGTGGATCAGATCTATTCTTCTTATGTGGAAAAATACCCCGATATGTACTTCCATTATCGCGAAAAACCGTTGCTTATGTGCTATGGCGCAACTCCCAACCAATATGGCACCCGTCCTAATTGGAGGGATGACCGCTTTATCATCCGTTGGGCTACGGGGTACGTCGGTCAACAGAGTGGCTTGTTTAACCCCAGAGATATGTCCAGCCGTAACCAATGGTGGAGCTGGGAGGAAAGAGGTCTGCAGACCTACTCCACGCTGAATGGGCGGGTGGAGTGCGTGACCTGCACCGCCGCTAGCCGCGCTCAAGGTTCTGAAGGTGACAGTGGATACATTCCTGCCAACGGACGTGACAACGGTATGACCCTTAAGAAACAGTTCCAACGAGCCAACGATTTGGGTGCAGGTATGGTTATCCTTATTTCTTGGAACGAATGGACAACGGGTGAGCAGCCCTCTCCCGAGGTGTCCAAGGATTTGGAACCTTCGGTGATTCACGGTACCTTCTACTATGACCTGCTGTGTGAACAGATCAAGAAGTTCAAGGGACAAATCACCCTTGATGAAAACGCCGAATAATAAGGAGAAAATGCCATGCAAGAACGCTACGGAACCGTCCTGCCCATCGGCGTAGGACTCTACGGCAAGACACCCGCCGCCGACCGTAAGGTGGGTATCGCCTATACCACATGGAACACCGCCACCCACCCCACTTGGGGAAAAGGTACATGGGATCTCCCCTTGGACGGTCCTTATATCTCCGAGGATCCCGAAATCATCCGAAAGCACGGTATTTTACTCCGCGACGCGGGCATCGATTTTGTCTTCGTGGATTGGACCAATAATACCAACTATGACCCCGTTGTCCAGAGAGAGAAGCTGGAGACCTTCCGCATGATCGAGGAGGCTACGGATGTCCTCTTTGAGGTGTGGTCACAGCTTGAAGGCGCACCTAAAATCTGCATCTTCGCGGGTCCCGGTCACTCCGGTCCCGAAACTTTGGCAAATGGCAACCACCAAAAGAAGGTGGATCAGATTTGGAGGGACTATGCCTCCAAGTACCCCAATATGTACTATCAGTACGATGGCAAGCCCCTGCTCATGTGTTACGGCGCCACACCTAACTTCTACGGCGCGGATCCTACCTGGACCGACGACCGCTTTACGGTGCGCTGGGTTACGGGCTATGTGGGTCAGCAGGACGGTCTGTACGACCCAGAGACCATGCGCTCCTACCACTTCTGGAGTTGGGAGGAGCGGGGCACCCAAACCTATACTGTGAAGGACGGCAGGGTAGAGTGCATCTCGGTTACCGCATCCAGCCGTGCTCAAGGCAAGGAGGGCAACCGCGGCTACATTCCCGCCCGAGGAAGACGGAACGGCGAAACCTTTCGCGAGCAGTTTGGCAGAGCCATCCGGCTGGGGGCGGGTATGGTATTGCTTATTTCATGGAACGAGTGGACTACAGGGGAGCAGCTCTCCATGGAGATCTCCAAGGATCTGGAACCATCCAAAACCCTCGGTACGTTTTATTATGATCTCATGAAAGAGCAGATCGGACTCTTCAAAACGGTTGATTGATACACAAACCTAGAGACGAAAAATTCATAACAAAAGAAGGGCAGAAGCATTGAAATTCTGCCCTTTTTTGGCGTTTTTCTTTCCTTGGATATCGATATACTCGAAAAACACCCTGAACACACCCGAAAAACACCCCTATACACCCTTACTATTTATAAATGATATAATTATCTTATAAAGTTTAACAATCAACTCTATGTAAACTGGAGGTGTTAGATATGATAAAAAAGCAAGTTTGGTTCGATAAACTTGCTATTCCCATATCAAGGGAAACGAGTATATCACGAACAAGGACGATGCTACGTTTTGAAACCACGCACCGAGGATACTGCAAGGGCGGTATCCGTGTGATACACAGGAGGTAAAAAATGTTGAACCTAAGAAAGAGAATGATTGCCATTTTGTTGGTCGTCGCTATGCTACTGACGGCGCTTCCGCTTTCGGCCTTTGCCGCTGCGGTGGAAGCCTTGCCCGATCCCGAAAGCGCCACCGAGGAAGAGCTGATCAAGCATCGGTCAGAGCTTTTGGAGGTGGCGGACGAAGCGGGCTTTGCCACCGAATATGAGCTTTTTTTCTCCGTACTGGAGGATTTGGACGAGCGGGGCGAGTTCTGGCAGTACAATAACTTTGCCCTGTATTGCCGTAGTATGTCCGACGAGCTGCTGCTGGAGCTGCTGGGCTACCTGCGAAAGTACGTAAAAGCAGGCGCGGTAGCAGGCTACAGCGCGGTGTCTGCAACGGAAGAATTCTTTGGAGATCAGGCGTATAACATTTACTATACGTTTTTTGCGAGGGAAGAATTTTTGGGTCTGATCAGAGCTGAGGATCTGAAGCAGTTCGAGACCACGCCCATGTTCCTAAAAAATCTGCCTGCCTATTATTACTATCCCACCGAAGCGGATCTGCCCAACGAGCTGGAGCTGACGGTGGAGCTGTCTCCCGCGGTCATGACGGCAATAGACGGAGTGGGCGCACACTGGATCGCGTCAACCGGCGGCCATTATTCCCACAATCTGCTGGAAGACAATCCGGATGTGGATATGGAATTTGTGGGCAACCGGGCAACCATACGCCTTTCCGCCGACGATATTTTGAAATTTGCCGGTGATGTGCAAACCAATCACTACTCCAGTACCGGCGGATTCTGGGTCAGATACTATGCAGGCGGATATCTGAGCGACCCCTGCTATATAGCCATTGGCACGAATGCCTTCTTTGAAGGCAGCCCCGGCTACGGAAGCATGGCGCAGGATACCCTGACGCTGGATTTCAATACCGACCGCCTGCCTGAGGGTACACAGGTGATCTATGAGTGGAATCTGTCTGCTGCCGTGCCCGAGTGGGTTTTGCAAGGAAATTTTGACGATTCCATGTGGGACGGCCCTTTTACCACCACAGAGCCTGTGCTGACGGTGGAGGACATCGAAAATTCCTATTACCTTGAATATCTGAATTCGCAGTCTGAGGAGCAGATCACCGCGGAAGAACTGTGGGAGCGTACCACCTATATCTCCTGCCAGGTATTCTGGCAGGTCGATGGGAAGGACTATTATCTGAACACCCCCATTCTGCCCGTGTTCGGTGGGGAAAGCGGTGAGGTCGGACCTGACCGCAGCTGGACGTATGATCCCATCAGCTCCTTTGAGGTTTTTGGCTACGATACCTATGTGGAGCCGGGGGCAACCGTGACCTCCAACGTCTTTACGCTGGCGGACGACACGGTGATCGACTGTACCCTCTTCTATGATGAATATATTGATGGGAGAAATCTGCAATTCATTATTTCGGATCAGGGAACCACCTTTACCGTTCCCGTGTCTGCGGATGTCCGCCGCCCGCGTACGGAATACCGTGTGTCGTATTCTGCTACTGCGCCCAACGGTAAGACCTATTTCGGCGGCGGAGGCAGCACCGTGCTGAACGTCTATCCCGAGGATCTGTTGGTCTATACGGGAAGCGGACAGTATGATGAGATTTTGGGAGAGAAGATCCTTTACAAGGACGTGGCGAAAAGCACCGCCAGCACCAATATTTTCTCTCTGGCACCCATGGCGCTGTATCATAACGGCGTCCTGTATACCACGGGTTCTTCCTATTCTTCTTCCAAGCTGAAGGTGAACTGGTATACCAATACGGTCAAGAGCTATGACGGTGCTACGCTGCATTCCTCCAACCGAAGCTATTTCCAGACGAGTCCCAAAACGGAGGGAGAATACTACGTGTTCTGCGTGGTTTCGGCGGGGGATTTCTCCTATACCTCCGAGATCTTTACTTACAACGTCATTGATCCGACGGCGCTGACCGAAAACCGCTATCTGATCACAAGCGACGGCACGCTGTACTCCGTGTTTTCCAATGACGAAGTGGTGACCATTCCCAAAACCATCAACGGCATCACCGTCAAGACGATCGCGGGCAAGACTTTTGGTACGGAAACCTACGGTACCGCTGAATATGACCGCTGCCCCTATATGACCACCCTGATCCTGCCGGATACGGTGGAGACGCTGGAACCGACCGCGGTGCCGTCCTGCGTCACCACCCTTGAGATGGGCGATGGGATCAAGCATATCGAAGGTCTGCCGGGCAGCATTGAAAAGCTGGTGATCCCCGAAGGCGTGGAGACTCTGTATATTCCGCAGGTTTCCGTGCTTGAGATCCAGTCGCTCAAGACCATTGAACTGCTGAATGAAATGGATGCCGAGATCGAAGTGGGTACCTTGATCCTGCCCGAGGGCTTGGAGATCATCGGTGAGGGCGGACTGGAATGCGCCGTGACCGCCGACGAGGTAGTCCTGCCCTCTACGCTGAAGGTATTCGCCCCCGTAAAGTCCTTCTTTGTGCGCGAAAAAATGGAGCTTCCCGAAGGGCTGGAGGTCTTTGACGGCGGTCGGATCGTCACGGAATACTGGGATCGATATCAAGGATCGGATATCGTTATTGACTACAATTTCGCTTACGATGGCAAGACTCTGGTTTTCCCCGAGAGCCTGAAGACCTTGGGACATCCGGGCATACTGTGGAACGTCACGGAGCTGGATCTGCCGCAGGGCTTTATCCCCGGGGAGTACTTCTTTGAAAGAACGAGTATTGAAACTTATATCATTCCCGCAGGCATGACCGTCATTCCCGAAGGCCTGTTTGAAAACTCTGCGCTGCGTGTGATCGTGATCCCCGAGGGCGTGACCGAGATCGGCGCCGAGGCATTCTATGGCTGTGAAAATCTGGAGAAGATCGTGCTGCCTTCCACCTTGACAAAGATCGGTGATGGTGCTTTTGACGGCTGCTCCGCGCTGACAGAGCTGGTTATCCCTCCGTCGGTGACATCCATCGGTGACCGTGCCTTCAAGGGATGCTCCGCTGTGGAACGGGTGGTGATCCCAGCCTCTGTCACAGAGCTGGGGGCATATGCCTTCTACGGCTGCTATTCCTTGCAGGAAGTGATCATCGAGACCCTGTTACCTGAGCTGGAAACGAGTGTTTTTGAAGGCTGCCCAAGTCTTGTCAACGTGCAGATCCGAGACGGTCTGCAACGGGTGAACGGCTATGCCTTCGCGGGCTGCTCCGGTATCACTTCCCTGGATTTCCTGCCCGAGAGCGTTTCCTATATCGGTAACTCCGCCTTCGCGAGCGCAGGTCTTGAGGGTGAGCTTGTCCTGCCCGCAGGTCTTCTGGAGCTGGACGGCTATGCCTTTACCCAAACTAATATTGCCGCTATCCGCTTCAACGACCGATTGACGTCCATCGGAGAATATGCGTTCTCCAACACCCCGCTGACATCCGTTGAGATCCCCGACAGCGTGACCTTCATCGGCAGCGGCGCGTTCTGTTATTCGTCGTTGGAGACCGTCACCTTCGGTGAAAACGTCAGCTATATCGGCGCGGACGCCTTCCGCGGTACCTACCTGACCGAGTATACCGTCCCCAAAAAGGTGACCAAGCTCATGGGCGGCACCATCGCCGAAACCTACATTACCCAAGTCAACCTGGATCCCGCGGGAGAGGGCATCCTGTCCTACGTGGGTCCCTATGCCTTCCAATACTCCGATATCGAGTCCATTGTGTTCCCCGAGTCCGTGACCTATCTCGGCAAGGGTGTTTGTCAAGATTGTTACTATCTGGAAAGCGTGGTACTGCCCGGCAGTATTACCCGCATCCGTGAGGCCGCCTTTGAGTGTTGCGAATCCCTGACCGACGTGCAGATCACCGCCGAGCTGGAACGGATCGACGGACGGGCGTTCAACGGATGTACGTCGCTGAACGGCATCGTCTTGCCCGACTCGCTGGAGATCATCGGAGAGAGTGCCTTCTGCGACTGTATTTCTCTGGAGATCGCAGATCTTCCCGATTCGCTGATCAGCGTAGAGAAGTTCTCCTTCCGCGGCACGAAGTTGGCGAAGATCGAGCTGGGTGAAAACGTAACCTATGTGGGCAATTGTGCATTCCAGGATTGCGCAGAGGTGACGTCCATTACTCTGAACAGCAAGCTGGGCTACATTGGCGACTATGCCTTTGACGGCTGTGTTTTGGTTACGGAACTTACGATCCCCGAAAGCGTAAATAGCATCGGAGACCACTTTATCCGCGGCACTGCCATCGAGGAGATCGTGCTGCCCTCCAGCCTGCGCTTCATCCCCGCCTTTACCGACAATACGGTGATCAAAAAGGTGACCTGTGCCTCCACCGACGTTCAGCATCTGTGGGGCAGTACCTTTGCAAACTGCACTGCCCTGGAGGAAGTGGACGTTTACAGCGGCGAGTGGATCGGCTCCAACTGCTTCTTGAATTGTCCTTCTCTCAAGTATTTCCACGTCTCCTATCAGACGGAGGATATCCGCAAGAGTGCCTTTGAGGGCTGCAGTTCTATGACCCTCATCACCTTTGGCGGTAAGGATTCCATTTTGAAACACATCGGTGAAAAGGCCTTCTCGGGCTGTGAGAGCATTACTGCCTTTGACCTGCCGGAAACGTTGGTGAGTATTGGCAGCCGCGCCTTTGAAAAGACCTCCATCACCTCCATCATCGTGCCCGCCAAGGTGACGAGCATCGGAACGTCGCCCGTTTACAATGAACTTTCGGGTACGCATACGGGCTATGGAGACACCTGCTTCTACGATTGTCCCGAGCTTGAGCGGATCGTATTTTTGGAAAGAGAAGGCGCGTTCATGCCTGTCTATTCCTTTGCCGAGTACTGCCCCAAGCTGGCAGAAGTGTTCCTGCCCAGCTCCGTTGGCTGGATGATCAGGGAAAACGGCTTCGATATGGAGATCTTCGAAGATGGTATCTATAATTACTCTCTGAAAAACTATAACCAAGCCAAGCTGGATGGCTACGTGCCCACGGCATATTACCGTTACGGCGTGTTTGAAAGCGGCGAGGATTACAGCAATACGGCCTACAGTAGCATTTATAAGCCCGGTGACACATTCACCTGCATCCCCTTTACCAGCGACTATGATGGCCAGAAGGCATATTGGGAATTCTTCAAGGAGCAGACCGAGCTTTGCGTAGAAAACGGCTACGGTGCTGTGGAGTTCGTCGAGCTGAACGAATACCTGAAGGCCATGACGGTGCTTTCCTCCTTCGGCGTGAAGGTCATGGCAGGGGACGAGGATATCACCGACAAGGTGCAGATCGACTGGTACATCAACTGGCTGGAGGACAACGTACTGACCACAGGCGCAAAGCTGGATGGCTTCGCCATGGTCTCTGACACCTTCCGCTACCGCTTCACCGTCACCCTGGATGAAGCCTACGCCTTTGATTATGAGGACTACGATTCCGGTGAATTTGAATTGAAGTCCACCATGGACGGTCAGGTCGTCGTCGTCAATCTGATGAAGCGAGAGAAGGGGGCTGTGGAGATCGAGCTGCCCGAGGGCGTGAAGGATGATCCCGGCGTCAGCGTTTCCATCCTTCAGACGCAGAGTGACCTGCTCCGAGAGCTGGAAACCGAGATCGTGGACGGTAAGATCACCCTGCAGGCAACACCCTCTGCCAACCTGCTGGTGTACGTCCTGTGCGATGGTTACTATAAATACACCGGCTCGGTGGCTGCCGAGGATATTCAAGCGGCCATGGATGCGAATACGCCTTACAAGCTCGCTGTTGAAATGGAAAAGCTGCCTGTTTCGGGCACCTTTAGCGCAAAATTCAGCATTTACGATATCCTTCCCGATGGGGATGAGGAGACCGAGATGCTGGAGAGCTTCGATGGCATCTCCGTGGAGATCAGAAACGTCACCAAGGGTACGATTTGTGAGGACTACACCCTCCAGTTCCCCTACGTGATCATCAATAATTACGCAGAATTCTTTGAGCTGACCGATGAGCTGACCGTGACGGTCACGCCCGATCCGTCTCTGGAAATGTACGGCTTTACCGCCGTGCTGAACCCCGGTGACTCGGAAAATTACGGTGACACCGAGGGCACTCTCAACCGATACGGCGCCATGTATATCCGCCCCGTCCTTCCCGAGGACAGCGAGAGCGGCCGCGCCATCGTTCAGGTATACAACGCCGCCGGCAACCGCGTTTCCATCGACATCGTGGAAAGCGGAGAGCTGCTCATTCGTCGCTTTGCGGACGGCACCTACACGGTGACCGTGTCCGAGCAGAACCGCTATCTCAACGCCGCGGAAAAGCTGTCACAGTTCACCGCCTGCGGATGGACGGCAGGGGAGGACTATTACAGAACCAACGTGACCCTGAAGGCGCCTTGCTACCAGATGCTGGACGTGGAAACTCCCTTGGCCCCCGATGCCAGCTTCCTCATCAAAGAGGAGCCGATGGTGACGAAGCGGGAGCTTAGGCTCAGTCCCTATGAATATACCTTCTGGCCGTACTACACCGAGCTGACCTTTGACATGGTGCTGGATACCGACTTCCAGCTTCGCAATACCACCCTGCTATTGAGCATTCCTTCCAATCTGGAGCTGTTCCATATCATGCAGGTAGAGCAGGCTTTCGGTACCCACATGACCTACACCGACCGTTATCTTTCGGATGACGGACTGACCACGTACTATGAATATTCCATCAATGATCTGACCCAAAGGGCAGGCAGACTCAACTTCGTGGTCTATCTCCGTTACAAGGAGGATGTCGTTTCCTTTGACCAGATCAGGGATCAGTACTGCACCGCCACCATTGTTACCGACGCGACCGTGGACGGCGTGGCTTCCCGCTACTATGCCGCCGCAGGATCTGTCAGTATGCTGGATAAAGAGATGCTCTCGCGTATGGTGAGTGTCAGCCACGCACCCACCATTTCGGACAAAACCGGCATTAACGCCATGGTGACCGCTCCCGCGGGCTCCGAGGTGGATCTGTACGCCGACGGTGTGCTGGTGGCACAAGGCATCACCAACTATACCGGCCTTGCGGTTCTGCGCTACGACGCGCCCTTCAAGTGGCTCTGGTGGGAATATGAGGTTTACGCCGTGGTGCGCATCGCCAACACGGGTATTGAGTTTACCACCGATTCTGTCAGCGTGGAGTGTAACGAGGATCTGGCGATCCCCGTGAAGATCGAGGGGGAGATCGTGATCCGCGACGCCGAGACGGGGGAAGTGGTATTCCCCACCTCCTATGACCCCGATAACGTCATTTCTGTCAACTTCCAAACCGGTGAGCGAAAGAACATCGTCCTGCGCTCCGCCTTGGACAGCACGGAAGGGAAGCGCTACGACATCTACGAGACCTTCCGCGCGGCCTTCGACAACAATAACGCAGGCTATGCCCGTGATGCAGCCATCGTCATCCGTTATACGGATATATATGGCAGCGAGAGGGAAGAGTATCTGTGGACCGAATACGATGAAGACAGCGGATGTTACGTCACCGCCAAGACCATCCGAAACGTGGCGTATGACCCTGCCACCCTGCTGACCGTGATGCAACTGCCCACGCACATGGGTGTGGAGTGGGAGACCGCGGCGGACGCCGTGGGCATCACCCTGATGCCCGGCCAGGTGGAAGCCATGGCAGAAAGAATGAAGGAGCAGGATCGGACGCCCTTCCAGAATATGTTCTGCTTTGAAGACGGCTTGGAAAACACCATCTATGCTCTGATGGATCCTGTGAAGACCGACCCGCTGTTCCAGTATTACCCTGCAGAGATGCAGGCGGATATCATCAGCGACTACCAGTATGCTCAAGATTTCGAGTTCATGATGAACAACGCCTTTGAGGAGGTCTTCGGATTCAGCCCGAAGGACATGAGCGAGGAAGATTACCTTGCCCTGATGTCTAACACGAAGACGGGATCCATCGATGAAAGCGTTACCGCCGCATCCCTGCGGCAGAGAGGCTTTATGGAGATCCCCGTCTACGGCGAGGAAAACGGTGTGTTTATGGCAAACACGGACGGCGGATTTGAGGTCTACGATTTCAGCGCCAACTATCATTTGTCCTACGACACAGATGCGTGGATGGACGTGTTCACCTCCTATGTCCCTGCACAGAATATGCAGACCTTGACCATGCGGACCATGGCGGCGAACGGAAGCAAAGCGAGCGGTGATTCTCTGAGTAAGTACGTGGATGGGATTCACGATCAGTACGTTGCCGATCTGATCGATTCTACCTATGAGAATTATCAAGACAATCAGGCATTCATGGAGAATATCATCTACCATGGTCTGGAAGGTATGGCTAAGTGGGTTGCCGACAATCTGCGTGAATACTATGAGGATTCCATTTTTGATTACCTGCTTGGCAAAAAGAATCCTGCGCTCAACGGCCTTGGCAATCTGATCGGAGAAGGCCTGTCTTTCCTGAAGGATGAAATACCGTTTGATTGGGACTGGGACAAGGATCGCCTGATCAATATGTACTACGATGAGAGCGGCAATCCCAGCGTGGAATTGACGGAGGAAGGCGACGGCTTCCTGACACAGAACGGTCTGGACTATATTACCAAAGTGCTGGCCAAGGATTCGCCTAAAATAGCAGGCACCTTGATTGACAAAGGCTTGGCAGAAACCGTGATGAAGGGCTATAAAATTCACGATCATAGAGCCGATATGCTCGTTGACGTCACGTTGCGTGCCAATGTGGATACGAGTAAAGCCGCAAATCTCTATTTGGATAATCAGGTCTATGAGAGAAATGTGGATGTGTTGACATCCGCCCAAGATAAAGGATTGATCAAGGTCTCCTACGTCTATGACTCAAATAATCCAACCAAAATTGTTGGTGCATCGGTTGAGTCCAACATCAGGGGCATGAAACACAGCGAGGCCTTGGCTCTGTCGATAGCTTCAAGTGGTTCCTCAAATGCTTCTCAAACGATGATCTATCGCACGATGAAGTTCAGAAGCGACCTCCTGAATGAATGGGATGGGCTTAAAAAAACCACGGGCGGAAAGATGTATAGCAAAGTGACCGGTATCCTTTCCTATATCAGCGGTTTGCTGGATTCGACGAGTGCTATATCGGACACGGCGAAGGCGCTGGATAAGATGCAAAAGGCTTACGGCAATTACGTAAACCAAATGCTGGAGCTGGGTAGAATGTATGCGGAGATCGACCGGATCTACTGGGCTACCGTCGATTACGACGAAGCGAATATGGAGTTTTTCAATCTTTACCCGCTGTATCAATCCAGCATGATGGATACATTCCATATTCATAGCCTGGTTGTGGATGTTTACGGAAGTGAAGATGTCTTCAACCGTATTTATGAGGGGCAGGCGTTCCTTTGGATGGAGGCTTGGATGTTTGAAAACAACCCCGAAACCGGTGAAGTGGACATTGAGTCGTTCTATCAACGGTGGACCCTGCGTGAGTATTTGGGATCCTTTGCAGGTTTCGCCGGTGATCTTGACGAGTATTTCAAAAACTCCAAGGTTTATTATCACAGAGAGAGCCCGCGTTATCTTAACGCTCTGAGAGATGTGAGAGAGAGCATATACGTTGCCATGACCGAGCTGAGAACCCTGTGTGATCAGTACGACAATGAGCTGCGCCTGGAATCTGCGCATATGCTGACAAAGCTGCTCAGCTTGGTGCCTGCAAAATTTGCGGACCCCATAAGGCTCTTTGCGGACGCGACGATTGACGCAGTAGGTCTGTTTGGCTTCAACAATGACAGCTATACCGGTATTTTCTCCAAGGGCAATATCAACCGCTTCAATGCCAGCTTCAGCAAATTGAAGGAGAATATCGAAAAGTATGAAGAGCTGAAGCGGGATCTGAGCACCAAGGGTGACAACGGTGACGGCGTCTGGAAACGCAACGGTATTCGCTATGTTTCTGCCGAAAAAGCCTTGAAGCTGTGGGATGAAATGGTGGAGAAAAACTGGCGATACTTCCCGCTGTATCCTACCGGCCGTGAAGACGGCAAGAATTGGGCAGATGATCCTTCGAGAGTTGAAACCGAGGAATCCGAGAATGATTCTTCGAAAGTCGAGACCGATGACTCCGATGATGAAATGATCTTTGACATAGGAGATCTTGCCTTTGATCTGGCGACGGAGGCCGCGAAACAAATGGTATCCCACGAAATGGAATGCTCCGATCCCTTGATCGACCCTGCGGGCTTCATCTACGAGGCCGTGCTTTCCAACCGCGTGGAGGGTGCCACCGTCAGCATCTACTACAAGGATGAAAACGGCAACGCCGTCCTGTGGGATGCGGAGAGCTTCGGTCAGGTCAGTACCATCGTCACCGAAGCAGGCGGCTACTACTCCTGGCTGACACCTCCCGGTAACTGGAAGGTCGTCGCCGAGAAGGAGGGCTACCTGACGGCAGATTCTACCCGGGATGCCAACGCGGTGGATGGCTGGCTCCCCGTGCCTCCTCCCCAGCTGAATGTGAACATCGGTCTGGTGACCACCGTGACACCTACCGTTGCTACCGCGAACGGTTATACGGAAGGTGTGCTGGTAGAGTTCAGTCAGTACATGGATATTGCAGGCTTCGGCGGTGCCGTGACCCTGACGGTTGACGGCGAAAGCGTACCTTGCGTGCTGACCTTTATCGATAGGGAAGTCAGCGCTACCGACGCGAGCGTGTACTACGGCCGCAAGCTGATGGTGTCCCGTCAGGACGGTCAGCCGCTGGTCGGTACCGCGCAGGTGACGGTTGACGGCTCCGTGAAGAATTACGCGGGCATAGCTCTCGGTATGGATTACACCTCCGAGGAGCTGACCGTCAAGCAGTATGTCAGCGAAATCAAACTGACCTACACCAACGTTGAGGTGAAGCCGACAGAGAAGGTGACCCTGGAAGGCAGACTCCTGGATGCCTTCGGCAACCCTGTAGGCGGAAGAAGAGTCATTCTTTCTTCCGATGAAAAACACGCTGACCTTTTGAATGAGATCGTATTCACCGACCGTAACGGTTATTTCACCTTCGAAGTGGAGGGCAAGGATATCGGCTTTACGGTAATTGAGATCTGCCCTGACGATTCCGATGCCTCTGTGAAGGTCACCGTCGAAACCAAGCGCATCAACTCTCTCAACCAACACGAAACGAATCAGTCCAATATGCCCACAGTCACGGTGATCGATCCTGACGGAACTTACGGCTCCGTCCAGATTTCCGAGAGCGGCGTTCTGACACTTCTTGAAGGCAGCCAGCTCATGATGAACGGCATCGGCTCGGGACAGATCGGTTATTCTGCCATGGACACAGACGAGGATCCCTGGAAGTGCGAGGATTACACGATTTTTGAACTGCCCGTCCGTGCGGAGGAAAAAACATACAGGATCGTGCATCTGGAGGATGGCAAGACCTACTCCGAGGCTCTGGAACTGAAGGTCCTGTTTGCCGAGTCCCACGTTCATTCTTTGGTTCTGATCCCCGCAAGAGAAGCCACCTGCGCCACTTACGGCAACATCCCCCATTATGCTTGCTCGGGCTGCGACCGATTGTTCGAGGATGCGGAGGGCGCCGTGGAAATCACGGATCCCAATGCCGTCTGGATCAGCGCGTACGGTCACTCCGCCCCCGTCTACACCAATCACGGCGACACCCACAGCGTGGACTATGCCTGCTGTGACCTGCTGGATTACGCATACAGAGAACACGACTACAACAATGTGGATCACGTTTGCGTTTGCGGCGACGTGGAAACCTTCGTCGTGACATTCTGTTACAGCTACGACATCCTGTGGGAGGTGGAATATCCCTACGGCAGCATCCTGCGTATTGCCGACCTGGCCATTCCCGATTCTCCCGGCGATATGTACGTCTGGGGCGGCTGGCACGATCGGTACGGCAATCCTCTGGAGGACGGCACGGCTGTGACCTCCGATCTGAACTTCTACGCCTACTGGAATTACAAGACCTTCACGGTTACCTGGATCGTAGGCGACAGCCGATTTGAGGAAACCTATGAGTATGGCGATTGGCCTTACTTCACGGGCAATACCGGTAAGGAAGCAGACGGATGTATCAGCTACACCTTCACAGGCTGGGATCAGGAGATCGATTACGTCTACGGTGATACGACTTACACGGCGCAGTACACAAGCCGTTACAGCCACGTTGGTGAGAGGGAATATACCTACGTGGACGAGACGTATCACAAGGTCGTCTGCTCTACCTGCGGCATGACGTTGAACGAGGCCGAGGAGCATTTGGACGATAACGGCTACTGCCCCTGCGGTGTCATCGTTTCCGACGCAGTGGCGACGGTCAGCAAGAACGGCGAGATCGTCGGCGCGTACACCTCCATAGACGATGCCATTCGGGTGGCGAGATCTTGCACCGCTGACGACGAGGCCGTGGTGACCCTCCAAAAGGACGTTGCTCTGGGCAACAGCTATCTGACCATCTATTCCGGCGTGTTTACCATTGACCTGAACGGCCATGAGATCAGCAGTACCATTGCCAGTATGGGTACCGTGTATATCAGCGGATCTTCCGTCGACGTTACCATCCGAGGCCTCGGCGAGAGCAGTAAGATCACAGGCAACAATTCAGGCATCATAATCTTTAATGGCAAGCTGACGATTGCCGACGGCAATATCAGTGGTTATTACGGCGTGTACGCTTTGGGAGGCTCCGTGATCATCAGCGGTGGCACCGTCAACGGTGATGACGGCGTATATGCGACTAACAGTAACTTAACCATCAGCGGTGGCAACATCAGCGGTTATTACGGTGTGTATGCTTATAACAGCACCGTGACCATCAGCGGCGGCACCTTCAGCGGCGACCGCTACGCTGTGCGTGCCGGAAGCAGTAGCCTGGTGACCATCAGCGGTGGCTCGATCAGCGGCGATTACAATGATCTCTACAGCAGTTCTTCCACCATCACCCTGACGACGGACGAAAATGGCGTGGGTGCCACTTTCCCCGACGGTATCAGTGTCAATTATAGCATCACCCTCCATGAGATCCTTGGCGAGGGCGCGGCCTACTGGCAGGGCGAGGAGATGATCGTTCCCGACGATTACGCAACCGAAATCACCGGCGGCGACGTGGTCATCAAGGCTTCGAGTCACGCCGAGATCATGGGTGCTACGCTCACCGTCGGTACTGACCTTGCCATGAACTACTATGTCTCCATGAGCGACGACTACAAGGATGCCGTGATGTACTTCACCATGTCCAACGGCAAGACCGCCGAGGTCAAGGGCACGCTGTTCGATGCCGAAAAGAAGATCTACGTCTTTACCTTCAACCAGTTGCCTCCTCAGACCATGGGCGACACCATTGATGCGGTCCTCAAGCTGAACGGCGAGACGCTGGCAGAGAAGACGGGCTACAGTATCAAGGCGTATGCAGAGTCTCTGCTGACAGACGAAACAAGCACGGATGAATTGAAGCAGCTGGTCAGCGATATGCTCCACTACGGCGCGGCGGCACAGACCTACACGAACTACAAAGCAGATGCCCTTGTCAATAGTGCGGAAGGTATTTTGACAGCCTCTACTGCTACGCCTACCGAGAGCGGTATGACGATCACTCAGAGCACAAGCCAGACCGTTGGTTTTACCTCCGTGGGCGTGTGGTTCGACTACAACAACAAGATCTACGTCAAGGTCACCGATGCAGAAAACGTTACGCTGGTGGTCAAGAGCGGCGATCAGACTGTGGATTTCACCCAAGAGGGAAATATCTACATGACTGATGCCATTTATGCCACGGACTTTGATGCCGTTTATACCTTCGAGCTGTACGAAAACGGCACACTTGTCCAAACCCTCACCTATAGCGTTAAGTCCTACGTCTTTGCCATGAAGGACAGCCAAAACGAAAAGATGGCTGCATTGGCTAACGCTTTGTACACTTACGGCAAGTCCGCCGAGGCGTACAAGACCGGTCTCACGGCTTGATCACCACTGAAACGAAAGGAGAACGACCATGAAAAAGAAACTGAATTTTTATGAAGAACCCAAGATCGAGATCCTCGTTTTGGAGGTACAGGATGTGGTGACCGCAAGCGAAGGCGCTCCTAATCCTTTCTTGGGGGAAGAACAGGATCTGACAGGTTTTTTCAAATAGTGTAGAGGATATAATAATTGAGCCGTAGGCATTAGCCTACGGCTCTTTTTTTATTTGATGGAAGTAGCTTTTTACATGAGGAATACCTTTCGAGATCTCTGGCGCGGCTTATGAACTCATATTCCACGAGAAATGATGCGAATTTTTGGGTCGAAACGTGGTGTTCGCCCGGAGGGAAGGTTGCAGAAAAGCAGAATATCTATTGTCCAAACAGTTGTTTTGGATTTTGTCAAATCTCACCTTTCCTCGAAAACATTTCTTTCCGGTATCCTTTGGGTGAGCTCCCGGTCTCTCTTTTGAACATCCGATAAAAATGGGCGTAATCCGTAAACCCGCACTCGTATGCCACGCGGTCGGCGGTGATGTTGCTGGTTGACAAAAGCAGCTTGGCTTTGCGGATGCGCGCTGCGCCCACGTAGGCGTGGGGTGTGGTTCCCATGGCATCCCGAAAAATCCGAATGAGATAATTTTCGCTGAAATGGAAGTCCGCGGCCAACTCAGCCAAAGAGGGAGGATTTTGAAGATCACGGGTTAGGCGCCGTGCTATGTGATCCACCAACGCATCCCGCTCGCTGCGGATTTGCTCCCGATACAGACGAGACAGGACGGTGCAGAGTAACCCATTCTTTACGATTTTAGGAGCATCCTCGTTTTCTGCATCATTCAACTCTCTCAAAAGAGGCAGGAGAGTGTCGGGATCAAATATGCCCCGGCGGGGGAGAGAAGGGGATTCATCACGCCAAAGGCAGTCTCCGAAATGCAGATAGAAATAGTAGGGACTGTCGCTAACCTCGGGGGCATCCTGAAAAAGTCCGCTCTGTTGGATATAATATTCTCCACGTGTAAGCTCTACGGGCACACCGTCCTCGGTGAAGCGAAGCACACCATCCAGCATCAGAAGCAGGATGTCGCTGGATTCCACACGGGTGATGTGTCGCTCGTTCGGCAGGAATTTTCGGAAGGCGGACAGGCGGTAGGTAGGAACGGTTTGCATGGAAATACCGATGGGCATTGTGGTCACCTCCTCTTGGACTATAACTTTATTATACTACATCAGTTTGATTTTTGCAAGGTTTTTGACAATAATATTCCTTTTATTTTGCTTTCATCTGTGATAAAATTAAGGTGAAAAGAAAGGAGGGACTGTTATGTACAAACCGCTTTCACGTATACTCTGCTTGCTCATCTCCCTGTCTATGCTGACGGCTACCGCCTGCACAGGGGGCGGAACGCAGAGTGAAACCACCGCGCAACTCCGTGAAACTGAAGCAGAAGCAACCACAACCGAGTCCGCAGGACCCGAGACCGAAACCGAGGTCGAGACTGAGTCTCCCTCCTTGCTCGGAGATCCGCGGGATGTCCTTCTAACAACGAAAGGAGTTGTAGACAACATGAAATTTTCACCTCTTTCTCTGGGGCAGGTCAAGGCCACGAGCTGGCTAAGAAACCAACTGCTCCTCCAAGCAGAACAGGTCACGAAGCAATTTGAAAAACTTTCCCCTGACTGCAAATCCGAGGGTGCTGACCGTTCGGGTTGGCTGGGCGGTACAGGCGAGAGCTGGGAGCGGGGCACCTACTACACCCGCGGTCTCATCGCCTCCGCCTACGTCTTGGATGACGAGGATATGAAAGCCCAGGCGCAAAAGTGGATCGACTGGACCCTTCAAAGTCAGGTGGAGAGCGGCGCCTTTGGCCCTTATGCAAACGACACCGAAAAGCTGGATTACTGGCCGCTGATGCCTATGCTCATGGCGCTGGAGCTGTACCACGATGCCACGGGAGATGAGCGGGTCATCCCTTTCCTGCAAAATTACTTCGCATGGGAGGTCGAGGCACTGAAGACCAAAAAGCTGACTTCTTGGGCGAGAGTCCGCGGCGGAGACAACATCTTCGCGGTGCTGTGGCTCTATGAAAAGACAGGGGATGAGTCTTTGCTTGACCTCTGCGAGGAGCTTTATAAGCAGACCTTCGATTGGGAACAGGTCTATGACGAGGAAGCGTGGATGGGTACTTATCACATTGTCAATGCCCAACAAAGCTTCAAGCTTTTTCCTGTCATGTACGCCATCACGGGAGACGAGCATTATCTTGACGTCTACTACGAAGGTATCGAGAACATCTACATGGCATCGGGACGGCAGGACGGTATGTCCAACGGTGACGAGATGAGCCGTGGGATCGACGGTGTATACGGTAGCGAAACCTGTGCCGTGGTGGAGCGCATGCTCTGTGACGAGATTGCTCTTTATTTGCTACGTGACGCGACCATCGCTGACCATCTGGAGGAGATTACCTACAACGCCCTGCCTCAGCAGCTCCTTCCCGACGGCAAGGGGCAGGTCTATTTCACCATGCAGAATCAGGTCATGGCCAATCTGGGTGTTCACGGCTTTACCAGTGAGGGCGGCAACCGCTCGGTCTACGGACTCCCCGGCGGCTTCCCCTGCTGTGTTCACAATTACCAGATGGGTTGGCCCCTGTTCATTGCCTCCATGTGGATGGGCACCTCTGACGGCGGTCTTGCCGTGGGCGCCTACGGTCCCAATACCGTTTCCGCCACGGTGGGCAGCGGCACCAAGCTGACGATCACTCAGACCACCAACTATCCTTATGAGGATACGGTCACCCTGACCCTCTCTGCTGATAAGACCGATACCTACCCCCTTTACATCCGTGTGCCCGAGTGGTGTGAAAATCCCTCTGTTACGGTTAACGGTCACCCCATTGAGAGCGAACTGATCGCGGGTGAGTACGCCGCCCTCACCGCCGCGTGGGAAGACGGAGACGTTATCACCTTGACATTCCCCGCGGAGATCACCGCCACCCTCACCGACAACAACAGTGTCAGCATTCGCAGAGGTGCCGTCCTATTCGCCCTTGAGATCGGTGAAGAATGGAAGAAGACTCGTTACAATCCCCACAACTGGCGATCTGTACGAGAATACCCGTCCTACGATATCACCCCCACCACAGATTGGAACTACGCGCTGGAGAACTTTAATTTCGACGACGTAGCCTCCAATTTCACGGTCATTCGCAACCCCATCACCGATGAGATGCGCTATCAACTCTCGGATGTTCCCCTGGTGCTGGAGGCCAAGGCAAGAGCCGTCAAGGATTGGACGCTGAACACCGCCCTGGAAATCGCAGGGGATACCCCCGTTTCTCCTGTGGCTTCTGACCGCCTGATGGCGGAGAGCGTCACGGTGCGACTGGTGCCCTATGCTTACACCCGCCTGCGGATTACCCTGATGCCTTGGACGGGAGAAGCGCAGGCTCCCGAGTGCGAACGCCCCGATGAAAGCACGCTTCTGTTCCCCTCGGTGATTGTGCCTCTGGAGGCGCAGGGCGCGGCGACAGGTGCCACCCAGTTTTCCTACACCGTGAGCATGGCTTATGAGACCCCTGACGATCTGATCCTCAAGGTGGAGATCAACCGCAAGGATGCGGGTACGGTCACCTTGATAAAGGGTTCGGGTATCGTTACATTGGACACCAAACTTCTGGGCACAGACCGCCACAACCGCGTTTGCTTTACAACCGAGGACGGCTCTGCCATTCCGGCGGAACTGACGATTTCTTTGTCGGTGGTGATCCACGACAACGGTATCGTTCGCTATGAGGCAGAGAAGGCCAAACTGACGGGTTCTGCCTACACTACCGGATCCCACATAGCCGGCATTGACGAGGTGGGTTCTTCTCTGACCTTCAACAATTTGGTCATCGGTGAGGATGGAGACTATACCCTCCGTTTCTACTACGCCGCTCCCATGGGTCTCGCCACCCACACTATCTATGTGGATGGTGTAAAGCGGGGTGTCTTGCGCTACAACGAGAACGGTAAATCTCTGGGTTGGGGGAATTTCAGCGAAGATATCTACGCCGACATCCACCTTACCCTCGAAAAGGGCACTCACACCCTCCGTATTGAAAAGACCGCCACAGACGTGGGATTTGCCGAGCTGGATGCCTTTGATCGCATCCCCTGTGCTTTGACGGGCGGTGTGCCCGAGCAGACTGACGAGGAGTAAACCTCGGCAAGTAAAGTAAAAAAATCATATGAGCCGATATTGTGGCGTTTTTGTCTGAGAATTGCGGAATACGCTAAGATCATCAAAGCGGTTTGGCGGGAATACTCCGACGACGCGAGCATCAAAAAACTGCAGGTGAATATGGCAAATATCCGAAAGAAATTCGGAGCGAGACCGGTGGAGAGCAACTATATCTCAAACGAGCTTGGCGTTGGATACCGAATGAACGGCGATAAATAAAGATGCTATCAATAAAAGAAGGGACAAACCAAAGCGGTTTGCCCCTTCTTTGCTGTGCCTTTGCCAACTATGTGATAAAATGTCTTAAAATAGGATAAGTTCGGTTTGTTTGCTTGAAAACGATACTTATGAACCAACAAAGGAAAGGATGACTCTATGGAATTTTTAGAGTTTTGGGGACAGATGACGGCGAATCCATTGTTGTTTGTCGCCGTAACACTAACGCTCGGTGTGATTTTGGTAAACGGTTGGACAGACGCGCCCAACGCCATTGCCACCTGTGTCGTGACTAGATGTATGCCGGCAAAAGCCGCGATCCTGATGGCGGCAGTCTTCAATCATCATTTTGCTGTTCCTTTTCCGCAAGGAAAAAGCACCGATCCCCAAAGTGAAGGAGCGTACGAAGGTCACCGACTTCGTTCCTTCGATTTTGCTTCTCGGCACGATCTTGCTTCTGATTGTCGCTTCCTTCATTCCGAATAAGCCCGATATTACCAAACGTTGCAACTATGATTCCTGTCATCGCGGGACTTGCATCAGCATTGCAAATTGATCCTACGGTTCTTTACTTTGGTCTTCTCTCGGGTGCAACACTTGGCGGTAACTGCACGCCCATCGGTGCATCCGCGAATATTGCCGGAATTGGGATCCTTCGCAAGGAAGGGTATCCCGTCAAAAATATCGATTTCTTTAAAATAGGTATCCCGTTTACTCTGGCGGCAATTATACCGGCGTATATCTGTTTGTGGTTGATGTATGGAATTTCATAACGATATTTTTAACAGACGATAGGAAAGGGTGGCTGGGGAATGAACTCGCTCACCGTTTCCTATTCGGTTTTGATGACCGACAAAATTTTTATGTAAAAAAACAGAAAACTTCTCTAAAACCTCTTGCAAATTGCGCGAAAACGATATATAATATGTAGCGTAATACCGCTATGTAATTGATAGCGCAATTCCGCTACTTGTCGGAGGTGATTTTAATGTCCAAAAATGATTATATAACCATAGCCGAAGCCTCGGAGCAATGGGGCTTGTCGCAACGCCAAGTTCAACACCTGTGTATGCTTGGTTCTGTTGAGGGAGCAACTAAGTTTGGCCGTGCTTGGATGATCCCAAGGCATGCGAAGAAACCCTTAGATGGCAGAACACGCGTGGCAAGAGCCGAGTATGATGCGGATATGCCGTTACCCCGCAAAACGCCTTTCCTATATATGACCGACTTGTACAACACTCCGGGAACGGCTGATAAGGTGGGAGAAAGTCTTTCATATCATCACGAAGCGCAGGTGCTTTTTGAAGCCGAGGTCGCATACTCCCGCGGTGAGATCGACAAGGTTTACGATATCGCAAACTACCTGCTCTCGAAGCACTCAGGCTTCTATGCTGTTCTTTCTGCAGGTATGCTTTTGGCACAGTGTGCAATTTGGAAGGGCGACATAGAAATGTGGCGCAAATCCAAGATCCATATATCTGAAGCACCAGCCCAAAACGACTATGAGCGAGATGTGATGCAACTTGCGATCAGCGCCGTTGATATTATGGTATATAACGTGGAAAGCTTTCCGGAATGGTTCAAAAAGGGCCGTTTTGAGCCAATTCACAAAGATGCCTATCCTGCGGCAAAGGTGTATTACGCCAAATATCTGTATGCGCTCGGTTACGCCGTTGCCATGGGACTTGTGAAGGTGGACGGAACGCATGGACTTTACATAATGTCGGTGATCTCGTTTTCAGTAGAGCCCATGATCTCATGGGCTCGGGCGAATCGCACCATTATGTCCGAGATCTATTTGCGCCTTACCTGCGCTGCCATATACCACAACTGCGGTAAGGAGGAGGACGCGATCTACCACATCGACAAGGCCATCGAGTTGGCACTCCCCGATAAGTTCTACGGTGTGCTTGCCGAATACTGCCGCGCACTTGATACCCTTGTGGAAAAACGCCTGTCCCTCATTGACGAGAACGCTTGGTCTGAGGTTAAGAAGCTCTATAAGCTCTATAACGAAGGCTGGTCGAAACTCTCGGGAACGGTTCGCGGAAAGACGATTCTGACAACGCTTTCGAATAAGGAGCGTGAGGTAGCCAAGCTTGCCGCCTTTGGCATGGGCAACCGGGAGATTGCGGAGCATCTGCATCTGTCCCTTTCTGTTGTCAAACAAGCTGTGCGAATCGTATCCGAAAAATCGGGTTTACCCCGTTCGGAGTTTGCGGCGATTTTGTAAATATATATCCCAAATACCCCAAAAAAGATATATAAAAATCTCTTCAAACCTCAAAATGCCGCTAAAATAAGACCTAAAAAAGTGATTTTAGGTAATACCGCAAGCTAAAAAAGTCTGCTATACTGTAAGCAATAGTATGGCAGATTTTTCTTTTTAGAGAATTTGAGAAGGGAGGAAATATGTTTACGACACTTTTGGCATCGAAAAAAATACAGAAAGAGCCGCAGCATAAGGAAGGCGATCTATACAAGGTCGTCACCACCTTTGGCAAGACCTTTGAACTCAGGTACGGTTACTATGGTGATTGTGACAGAAGATATGAGCCTGACGTGATCTACCCCGACTTTCTGAAAGAGCCCGTCTATACCGAGGAGGGCATGCCTTTGGTTACGATGATGCAGGATGCTTGCGAAAAATACATTGGCAAAAACGAGAAAACCCCCGACACCTCCTGTGCTGACTGTCAATACTTCCGGCGCGGCGAGGAGTGGTTCGGTGTTTGCACTTGTCCGAAGAACAAAAAGCCCAACGATCTTTGATATAGGAAAAAGAAAGGAAATAGCGATTATGAGCAAAAAGATGTACACAGAACCCGAAGTGAGTATTATCACGTTTAACCCGGTAGATATTATTGCCACCAGTGCAGAGGCATTTGATGGCGTATGGGTGCCCATCGGCGGGCAAAGCGACAATGATGGCTTTGTCTCCGCAGAATAAGGAGAAGCTCACATGAAAAAAGTTAGTTCAATTCTACTGTTTTTTCTTTTGATCTTCATCCTGTCGTCTTGCGGCGACAAGTGTGAGCATACGTACGATAACGCTTGCGACGCGATCTGTAACGATTGCGGCGAAGCGAGAGACCAGCAGGCGCATCAGTGGAAGGATGCCACCTGCACGTCTCTCAAGACCTGCAAGGATTGCGGATACACCGAGGGCGAAATGCTCCCTCACAACTGGGAGGATGCGACCTGTATCACCGCAAAGACCTGTAAGACCTGCAAAGCGACTGAGGGCGAACCTCTCGGACACAAGCCTGCCGACGATGACGGCGACTGCGGCACCGACGTATTATGCACGGTCTGCGGTGCGGTAACCACTCCTGCAAGACTCGAGCATATCGCACACGCCGATGACGGCGATTGCACAACCCCCATCACCTGTACCGAATGCGGCTGGCTTATCATACCGGCATGGGAGCACAATTTCAACGGCGATTGGAAAACCGATGCAGACGGACATTGGCACGTATGTCAGAACACAACTGAGGACATGAACTGCAAGGTAGCAGGCACCAAGGAGGCGCACAATAAGGGCGAGGACGGTAAATGTACCGTTTGCGGATACGTTGTTGAGGTGATTGATCCTCACGAGCACTCTTACATCGTAGCGGATTACGACGACACGCATCACTATACGAGATGTGCCTGCGGAGCGATTGACGAAAGCACCAAGGTATCTCACACGGCAACTTCTGACAATGACTGCACGACCGATGATAAATGCACCTGCGGCTACACCGTAACGGCGGCGAAGGATCACGTGGCAGGTGAGGATGACGGAAACTGCAATACACCGATAGGGTGTGTGAACTGTGAGCAGGATGCGAAAGCCGGAGCAACAGGTCACCACGACGCTGACCACGATTACACCTGCGACAACGCAGGCTGTCAGGTAACGGTTGGTAACCCACCCAAAGATGAAAACGATGGCATCGACTTGCCGATTGACATCAATTAACACCACTCCAAGGAGGAACATAAATGAAAAGCAAAAAGTTCATTATGATTTTGATCACAACGATATTTCTTGCGTGCTTGTTTGCTTTGTCGGCATCTGCAATGCAAATATATGTGGCGAGAGCGAACGGTGATACGCTTGTCTTAGAGGTTGAACCCAACGATTCGATAGATGCCGTTAAAGCTCAAATACAGGAACAAACGGGCATGGCTTCGGATGAACAACGGTTGTTTTGGGCAGGAAAACGGTTAGAGGAAGGCAAAACACTTTCGGATTATCATATTCAAAAAGAGTCTACGCTCCAGTTGATCCGGAGTGAGCCTATCGTTGCGGGTGAGGCAAGGATTGGGGGCGTTGTCGTTAACCTCGGCGGGGATATTTCGATGAAATATTATGTTGAGCTTGGCAGCGGAGTGGATATTCAAGACGTAGCCTTGAAGACCGAATATCTCGGCAACGTAAAATATCTGACGGTGGACAAGACCGAAGACGACCAACCCGTGATGAACCTTATCTATTATGTCTTCACCCTCGAAGGCATCACGCCTCAGTGTATGGGTGATGATATTGACGCTGAGCTTTACGTTGGCGAGACAAAGGTTGACGAAAAGTTGGATTACAGCGTAAAAGACAATCTCGTATCTGTCTACGATGGTAGCAGTGACGCAACCAAGCAGCTCATCATCGACACGCTTGAGTATGGCGCGGCGGCTCAGGTATACCGCGATTACAAGACCGATGCCCTTGTTACGGATGGCGTAGACTTTATATCCGAGGGTAAGACTGAAGCAGACGTTCCCAAGAGCTCTCCTGTTGTGAATGAAACGGTTGCACATACACTTGGGCAGGCAACCGTGCATTTCAGCTCTGTGAATCTGATCAAGATCACTTATTTTGACGGCGAGATCAAAACGCTCACCTCGGATGCGGTTGCAGCGTATGATTTTGCTGAAAAGATGCAGTTCGCAAAGGACGGTCTGTTCACGCTCGGATATAGCGTAAACGACTATTGCTACGCCGTAATCAACAATGAAAAGGCAACGGACACGATGAAATCTCTCGCAAAAGCACTCTACAACTACGGTCTTTCCGCACACATTGCAAAGGGCAACCACGAGGGCGGCACAGATCAGACCTGCAGGGGTTATCAGTGCGATATTTGCGGCGAGTGGTACGGAGAAAATGCTGTAGATGCTCATAACCTGACCTATACCGCAAACGGCAATATCATCACAGAATCCTGCTCCGTGGGCTGCGGTTACAGCGAAACCGCTACCATCAGCACCACGAATGCGACCTATGACGGTAACGAGCATAACACCGCCACCGTTGATTATAGCGCGGGATGGAAAGGTGGCGAGCTGACCATTTCCTATGCAAACAACACGAACGCAGGTACAGCTACCGCAAGCATCACTATCAGTGGAGCTACCGCAACCGTTGATTTCACAATCGAAAAAGCAACCGTTACCGTAACGGCTGATGCTAAAATCAAGACCTACGGCGATGAAGATCCCACACTGACATACACGGCAGAAGGTCTGCTTGGTGGTGATACGCTGACCGGCGCGCTGACCGGCGCACTGAGTCGTGAAGAGGGCGAAAATGTGGGATCGTATGCCATCACTTTGGGCACTCTGTCCGCAGACAACTACACCATTTCCTTCGAGGGAGCAGACTTTACTATCCAAGCAAAGGAAGTCACCGAGCCAATCGTAACTCTTGACCAGATAAGCTACCAGTACGACGGCAACGTAAAGGAACCCAAGGTTATCTCCATCGTTGTTGACGGTCGCACCTTGACAGAAGGCATAGATTATACCGTATCCTACGAGAACAACGTGTACGTTGGTAACTATGCAACGGTCGTGATCAACTTCATGGGCAACTACGACGGTACGTTCCGCAAGTGGTTCAAGATCACGCAGGATCCCGATACCACCCCGTTTGACGGAATTTGGATCCAATAACCTTCCCCCTCCCCAAAGGGGAGGGTTAAGATAGAAAGCGATAAAAGGGAGAAATGCTTATGACGAAAACAAGAAACAAACTGAAAATAATGGGGCTTTTGCTCACGCTTGTGATGATGGTGAGCCTGCTCGGACTGTTTAGTTTGACGGCGAGTGCGGCGGAGGGCACGACCATCGACCTTTCCACTTTGACACAGAACCTAAACTTTTACGATAACAAGACCTATTCGCTCGACGGCGGCACGACCATGCAGAGCTACGAGGGTACGATAACCCTGACGGGCAGCACCGGTTATTCGGTACTGTTTAATGACGGTACGCACGACGTTATCTTCAATAACGTTAGTATCGAAACCAAGAAAACCGAGGTCGTGTATCTTAAAGGTCAAACCAAGCTGAATCTTACTCTGCAGGGCGACAACCTACTGAAAAACAAGGGTGGAAATTATAATAGCGGTTGGCCCGCGCTTGGTATGGAGGGCGGGGATGAAATGGCATTGACGATCACCGCACAAAGTAACGGCAAGCTCACCGCAAACGGCGGCTACGGCTGTGCGGGTATTGGTGGAAGCTTTTACGGTAGGTATCTTATAGATATTTCTATCCTTGGTGGAACTGTGGTTGCCACGGGAGGTGGTTCTTCTGCAGGCATTGGTAACGGCGAAAACGGCGTTGCAAGCTGTAAGATCACCGTTTCTGATGCCACCGTTACCGCAACCAGCGGACAATACGGCGGCGCCGGCATCGGCTTAAGTAAAGGATACTCTACCGAAGCTTCCGTTACGATCAAAAATTCCACCGTGGTGGCAAACGGCCACGCTGCCGGTATCGGATGCGGATACGCAGGAGATGGCGACACGCAAGTGACCTCTGTTTCCATTGAAGATTCTACTATTACCGCAACGGGAAGGGGCGGCGCCGGTATCGGTGGAGGGAAAAATGGCAAAATTATTGATATCGCTATCAAAAATTCCACGGTAACGGCTTCAACCGATGAGGCTTACGCTTCGGGTATCGGAAGCTATATCCCTATGGACTCATCCTGGACCGAAAAAGGAACTATCACTATTGTGAATTCCACCGTGGTAGCAAGCGGCGGACTATTTGGTGCGGGAATCGGCGGCGGTGATGGAAGCGTCACTGTTCAGAATTCTACCGTTACCGCAAGTGCCAGAACATATGGTGCGGGTATCGGCGGAGGTTACGGTGTTTCAAACGGGCTTATCGTTATTGACGGCAGTAATATCAACGCAAGTGGCTATCAGCCGATAGGCGCGGGTCAAAACGGCACTAATACCGTACCCACAAATACAGCCGGCAACGTACTGACTTTGACCACTGTTACACTTGATAACGTGACCAACGATCTTCCTGTTACAAAAGTTGAGGGCGCAACCGGTTACAATTCCGTAAGCCTCAATACCATTGAAGGTAAGCTATATCTATATCTGCCGGACGGTGACTCTCCCTCAAAGGTTGTGGCGAATGGAAACGATTATGTTGGAACCGTAACCGACGGTGCAGGCATCTTCACTTTTTCCCATACCTGCGAGGTCGGAACAAAGGGAACGGTAGCAGACTGCAACCACTTAGCGATTTGCGGCACCTGTTTGCAAAACTTTGGCACCATAGATATAACAAATCATAACATAGATAACGCGAACTGGATACAGGAAAACGAAAAGCACTATCACGCCTGCCTTAACGGGTGCGGTACGCACTTTGACGAGGCGGCTTGCTCAGGAGGAAGCGTCACTTGTACCGAAAAAGCAAAGTGCCAATATTGCGGCAAATCCTACGGCGATGAGCCTATACCGCACACTCACGATAAAAAAGGCTTCTGCACCGTATGTGGCGCATATGAGCCTGCCACAGATTCTAACAACGACGGCTACTACGAGATCGCGAACGCCGGTCAGCTCTTCTGGTTTGCAGAGCAGGTCAACGTAAACGGCAACAGAGAGATCAAAGGCTTTCTGACTGCGGATATCGACCTTGAAAACAGACTTTGGACACCCATCGGCTTTACAGGCGCAAACAGCAATAATTTCCGCGGTGTCTTTGACGGACAAAACCACACCATCAAGGGTCTGTACGTGGAAGGCGGCAGAGCGGGGCTGGGCTTCTTCGGTGAGGTCAGAACCGGTACGGTCAAGAACTTCACCATCTATGGTGAGGTGATCGTGAACACGCAACACGACTACGTTGGCGGTGTCATCGGTTCGATTTGCGGTGTGAATGGTGAAACCGACCTTGAGCGCAACGGCGCAATTATTCAGAACATCACCTCCTATGTAAATCTTACCGCAAAGGCGCACGGCGTTGGCATGATCGGAGGCTTTGTGGGATATGCAAACCATCAAAGCCTCATTGAAAACTGCTCTTGGTACGGCACCTTTGATGCAGGTATTTACCGTGTGGACTCGGGTGCAGGCGGCTTTATCGGTAAGATTCAGGAGAATACCAGTGAAGTGACCATCCGCAACTGCGCGGCATACGGCACTATCAAGACCAATTACGCAGGCGACTATAATAACACCCCAACCATTTATATGGGCGGTTTCCTCAGCTTTTCCAACACGGGAGCGAAGACTACCCTTGAAAACTGCCTCTTTGCAGGTAAGTTTGAGCGCGGTGAAAATCTGACCGATCAGGCTTTCCTTGGCGCATTTGGCACGCTTCGGAGTGTTAACTCAATCAAGAATTGCTATTACCTCGGTGATGACAGTCTTGAGGCTGTACACAGCGATTCGAATCTGAAACCCGGGAGTGACAACGTAGAGATCACAAGTGTAACGGGGGCACAGCTTCTCTCGGGCGAGGTTGCCCACAAGCTCGGTGAACACTTCGGACAGACACTCGAAGGTGAGAACCGTCAGAGCTATCCCGTCCTCGGCGGTGAGGCTGTTCCTTCTTCGAGATTCGAGATCTACGGTCAGCAGTTCAACATCGGCGGCGACCTCTCCATGAAGTACTATGTGATGGGCTATGCTCCTGAATTCAATTCCAAGGGACTCTATATGGCGTTCAGTCACAATGGCGTGAAAACCAAAATATATGCCGATGAACCCAATGCTGACGGCTTCTACGTATTCGTCCTTGAGGGGATCAATCCGCAGTGCATGGGCGACAGTATCCGCGCAATGCTCTACTACAACGAGACCGAGGTTACAAGTCACGGATGTGAAGATGGTAAGGAATACAGCGTTGAAAAGAACCTCTTAAACCTTCTTGAAAAATACAAGGACGATGCAACTCTCGTAGCTCTTATCAATGATACTCTTGCTTACGGCAAGGCGGCAAGCGCATACAAGAACCATCAGACCATGACAGGCACCTCTTACGCGGAGAACGGCTCGCAGAGAGAGCTTCCCGAAGCAAGCGTGACGCTTGAAGCTCCCTTTGTCGGCTACACCGTTCGTTTTGGTGTGAAGAACTATGTCAAGATCGGTGTCACACTCACGGACGGCAACAGACTCTATTTGAACGGCGAGGAGATCACCGACAAGCTGGCAGAGGACGGAACCTATACGTCCGCAGGCATTGCTCCTACCGACTTTGCGACAAAGTACAAGTTTGAAGTAAGGGCGAGCGACGGAACCACCACCATCAGTGAGCTGGCTTTCTGCGTGAATGATTATGCCTATGTGATCAGCCAAAGCACAGACACAAGCGAGCATATGAAGAATATGCAGGCCCTCGCAAAGGCACTTTATAACTACGGTGTGAGTGCGGAGATTTACAACCACGTGGCAAACGGTGTGGGTGAGCATACTTACACCTACATAGACAACGGCGACGGAACGCACGATAAGGTCTGCACCATTTGCAGTAATGTGAATAATGAAGCGCACGACTATGTAAACGGCAAGTGTGTTTGTGGTAAATATGAAGTTACCATAGACTTGTCCACTTTGAACGCAACCTATGTCATTAACGATAACAAATATTATGAATTCATCGGCTCCGGCAACTACGGAATTAAGGTCGAAAGCGGAAATCCGACGATTGTTCTGAATGATGCAAGCATTACGGTTGGTGAGGGCAGTGCTATTGATATCGCATCCGGCAGCAACGCAACCATATTTGTGTTGGGTGACAATACGATAGGCACTACAAAAACCGAATCTTGGAATGAGCCATGTGGCGGTATTTTCGTTGCAGAGGGCGGAACAGTTAATATTACCTCAAATGGTACGAATAATATTCTTCGTGCTCACGGTACTCTTGCTGCAGCTATTGGTGGAAAGTACGTCTACGGCGAAGAAAATCATAATGCCGGTAACATTAACATTTCAAATGTCACAGTATATGCATATACTAACAACTATTTCGCAGCAGCTATTGGTGCAGCAGGCGAAGGTACCTGCGGAACAATCAATATTACAAACGCAGTCATATATGCCTATGGTGCCGGTGACAGATGGACTTCTGCTCCCGGTATCGGCAACGCTTGGAGTTTGCTTGATTG
>JAZSFA010000120.1:0-9711 GCA_045531965.1 Eubacteriales bacterium | reverse complement strand
GGTTAGAACGCTAGCCTGTCACGCTAGAGGTCGTGGGTTCGAGTCCCATCCAGGTCGCCACTTTTTTACAATTTAACTTTCAGTACGCGGATTTAGCTCATTTGGTAGAGCGCGACCTTGCCAAGGTCGAGGTGGCGGGTTCGAGCCCCGTAATCCGCTCCATATGGCGCCATAGCCAAGCGGTAAGGCAGAGGTCTGCAACACCTTTATCCCCAGTTCGATTCTGGGTGGCGCCTCCAATGCCTCTGTAGCTCAGTTGGTAGAGCAGGGGACTGAAAATCCCCGTGTCGTTGGTTCGATTCCGACCGGAGGCACCATTAAAACTTAATATCGAGTATTGGTCACCATGCGGATTTAGCTCATTTGGTAGAGCGCGACCTTGCCAAGGTCGAGGTGGCGGGTTCGAGCCCCGTAATCCGCTCCACATGGGAGGTTAGCTCAGCTGGGAGAGCATCTGCCTTACAAGCAGAGGGTCACAGGTTCGAGCCCTGTACCCCCCACCACTTTTATATTGAATAAAAGTTCAACCATCATGGCTCGGTAGTTCAGTTGGTTAGAACGCCAGCCTGTCACGCTGGAGGTCGTGGGTTCGAGCCCCATCCGAGTCGCCAAAAATCCGTACACAAAAGTGTGCGGATTTTTTTACTTGTTACTTATCTGCTCTTATACATTCTCAAAATAGATTATCAATAACTTCTGATTTGCGCGAGTGGAATAAAAAAATGGATATGGATATCGGAGTATCTCTGCCGACAAGCTGAGCGAGGCAATTCAACATAGCAGAAAAGCTTTTTATTTCTGCAATACCTTCCTTTAAAACTGTCGCTCTGTCACTTTTATATTCTAAAAGGAGCAAGGTCAAAATATACCTTGCTCCTTTTAGATTAAACCCAAGCGGGATTTATAACAACTCTGTCACGCCGCCGATGATGAGTTCCGCAGCCATGGGATTGACACTTTTGATAAATTTGAAGGTCCATTTTTCAGGATATTTTTTGTAAAGAGTAAGTGCTGCCATGGTGGATGTTGATATTTCTTCAAGATTCCCCGAAGTTGAAAGTTTGTACAAACGATCCTGAAGATCAATTTTACTGTTGCGATCTTTTGCAAAGGCTACCAAAAGGACGCTCAGTGCAAGAAATCCGAGTCCGACAAGAACGGTATAACGATTGTCACCGAAGGAGAATATGCCGACCAAAGTAGTTAATGCGCCTACCGCACTCAGCACATACTTTCCGATAAGGGTCAGCCCCATCAGGAGGCAGGAGTTGTTGCAAGACTCAATTCCATCAGCCGACGGTGCAGTACGACGAGACTTTATAATATCATTTGGCGCGTTTTTGATAAGAAAGTTTGTGATTTTGCGCTTGGTTTTTGAGTTTGCGATTACCGCAGCTATCATCAGAACAATGCTTGCCATAAATGCATATCCGCCCCATGTTATGCGTGCCGGCAAAATAACTTCTATTCCATCTCCGGGATTCGGATCAAATGACAATACTTTGTGTGACTTTATGTAATTAAGGATTTCCGTGTTATCCTCGAGTGTTGAAGTGATTTCGCCGTTTTCAATAGAAAAAGCCTTTGCGACGACATTGTTGTCGAGTTCAACAAGAGTCCCCGACACTTCAAAGGTGTTGTTGGATTCAATTAATTCGTTAAAGATTTCGAGATGTTCTCTTTTAACCTCAATAAAAAGAATAGCTTCATTGGAATTGTCCGTGTTTTGAAGATTATCGATAAAAGCGAGGTAGTAATAGATGTTGTATTTGTTTGAAGGATTGTTATTGTCAGATCCGTTAATGTCAGGGAAATTTAAGTTTGACAAAGGAGTTTCGGTTTCGATTCCGGCGGCTTGCATTGCTGTTAATATACGTGCGGTCACAGGTGTGCCCATTTCAAGCTCTTGGTTGTATTCGACATATTCTCTTGTTTCGGTGTCTCGGATGAAAAATGGGAAGAAAATATACAATAACATAACAGATGCTATAATCAGTAATATGAGGAGAGCAGAGGCGATTTTCTTTATTTTGAAAAGCTTCTGTAGGCTTTCATCCTCTTCGGGGCGGTTCATTAAGTGCTTGCAATGAGGGCAAAGTGATTTGAAAGTTGTTGTATATTTTCCGCATTTCGGGCATTTGATAATGTGTTCCAACACTTTTTCGTCGGTAAGTCCGTGATTCATGGTTTCAACTCCTTTTAAGTTGTTCCAAAAATATTATAACAACATATACTAAGAAAGTCAACAATTTATACTGCGATGTTCCATGTCTGCTTTGTATATTGACACTACAGACGATAAGTGATACAATTACAATATAAATATCATTTTGAAAGGTCTTATATAATGAACGGCAATCATAACAAAGCTGTGGTTTTTGTACTTCTCGGTCAATCAAATGCTGTGGGACATTCGCTTCCGATGCTTGACGAAGATAAGGTAAAGGTGCCGATGAAGAATGTTTTCGGGCTTTCAAGAGAACTGAATCAGTCATTTTATCATGATGAGCTTTTTTGGAGTGGCTACACAAGCTTCGGTATGAATCTTGCCGAAGAGCAGGACAATACATATTCTGTGGCAAATTGTCTTGCAAAAGCTTGGCAAAGTGAGATCGATTCGGGAAATCCGCATGATCTTCCCGATCTTTATATCATTCACATCGCCATCGGTGCGCAGGGAATCACCGAAAAATATATGTGGAATCCTAACTATGAAAAAAAGCTTGTCCCCGGAAAACTCTGGACTGTGGATATTTCGCTTTATCCTTTTGCCATTCACATTCTTTCTCTGGTAAAAGAAAGCCTTAGAAAGCTTGAAAAAGCTCCTGAGATTATTATCCATTGGCGAGGCGGTGAGGAGGATACAACGGTTGATGCCGAAAGCCTTGAACGTGAGCTGAAAAAGACATATGAAGTCATCTTTGACGGTTTCAATTCTGCTCTTGGTGAAAAGTCAAAAGCTGTTTTGCACAGACTTGTTTGCCATGAGCGCTGTACCGATCTCGATCCGACGGGAGCATCGCTTGAAAATATGCACTATATAAACAGGGTATTCGAAGAGCTTGCCGCCGAAAACGAAAACATCAGCATATTTGATGTTCGTAAAACGCCCTATTATGTCCCGGATGTTCGCGGAAACGGAATATTCAAGGGCGATATGGTACATTTCACATCTCAGGTCAATGCCTGGGTCGCGCAGGAAATCATAAACGATTATCTTGATTCAACCCACGGTTGAATTGCATCAACCTTTATTTTATTGATTGATATTGTGCTATCTGTTATAATCAGATTAGAAAAGGAGATGATTTGATGAATAACACAAATTGCATTATCGGAAAAAACATTCAAAAGTTTCGAAAAACTCTCTGCCTCACCCAAGAGGAACTGGCACAAAAGCTCGGTGTTACCTTTCAGGCTGTCTCAAAATGGGAGAACGGAAAAACAGCACCGGATATAAGCTTTTTGCCCGCACTTGCAGAGCTTTTCGGTACAAGCATTGATGTGCTTTTTTCGAGAAGTATCGAAAAAGAAATACATTACGATCTTTGCACAGAGCTTCCGTGGCAGGATGACGATGTTATCAGAGGTGTTGTTTGTCTGGGAAAGAAAATATTGCAGGTGCAAAACGAGATCACCGACAGGATCACTTTTGAAATAAAGGGGGATACCAAATCCGTTAAGAGTGTTTGTGCCATTGAGATACACGGCAATGTTTCGGGCGGTTGCAACGCAGGAGATGCCATTAGCATTGAAGGCTCGCTTGCAGGCGGATGCAATTGCGGTGACGGAATACAGGTTGGAGGAGATCTTTTCGGCGGCTGTAACTGCGGGGATGATATAAAGGTCGGAGGAAATCTCACAGGCGGTATAAACTGTGGCGGCAACGTGAAGGTTGACGGTGATGTTGAGGCTGATAAGATCAAGGGCGATATTGAATGCCGCGATCTTCGTTGCGACATGATCGAGGGTGACGTTGTTTGTAATACGGTCGTATGCAAGCATATCGACGGCGGTGTTACGGTAACAGACAGCAATTGATGATACTGTCATAAAACTGTATCACAGCAAAGGATAAATCTATAAATTTTTGATACATCAAAAGATCCGCATGATGCGGATTTCAGTCTGTCGCAAAAGTCCACCATTCGGTGGACTTTTGTGCATAAATATGGTATAATAAAAGCGGTGATATAAAGATGTTAAACAAAGAAAAAGAGAATCGATATCAAGTAGAGTTCTGCTGTATAGACGAGCTTGTGCCGAAAAATCATTTGTTGAGAAAAATAGAAAAAGCAATAAATTTCAAGAAGATATACGAAATAACGGATGAGCTGTATTGCAAGGACAACGGACGCCCGAATGTGGATTCTGTTGTATTGTTTAAAATGGTATTGATACAACATTTGTACGGACTCAATTCGCTTCGAAGAACCCACGAGGAAATACAAATGAATATAGCATACAGATGGTTTTTGGGATATTCATTGTATGAAGAAATACCTCATTTTTCCACAGTTTCACGTAATTTCAAACACAGATATAGCCTCGAAGTGATAGACAGTGTGTTTGAGTGGATATTGTCAGAGATCGAAGAAGCGGGTTACCTTTCCCCAGAAGCAGTATTCATAGACGGAACACACATAAAAGCAAATGCAAATATGAAAAAGGCAATAAAAAAAGCCGTTCCCGAAGCGGCTAAGATCTATGAAGAAAAGCTGGCAGAAGAAATCGGCATGGATAGAGAAACCCATGGTAAAAAGCCCTTGAAAAACAAAAACGACGATGATGATCCGCCATCTTCACCTGCAACTAAGGAAATACTTGAATCAACAACCGACCCTGAAAGTGGAGTTTTCCACAAGGGAGAACATAAAAAATGTTTTGCATATTCTGCACAGACCGGATGCGACAAACACGGGTATGTAATGGGCGTAACGGTTAATCCCGGCAATGTACATGATAGTGTGGCATTTGACGGACTTTATGATGAACTGACAGAAAAGTATCCCGAAATAGAAATCATAGCGGCAGATTCAGCATACAAAACTCCTTGGATTTGCAAGAAAATAACAGATGATAACCGCAAAATGTCAATGCCATACAAGAGACCGAATGGAAAAGATGGATTTTTCAGACCTCACGAATATGTTTATGATGAATATTATGACTGCGTAATATGCCCCGAAAATCAGATTTTGAAATACTCAACAACCAACAGAGAAGGCTACAGAGAATACAAAAGCAACAAGTGTATATGTAAGAATTGTCCTTCAAGAGAAAAGTGTACGCAAAGCAAGGAATGTCAAAAGACAGTAACTATACATATTTGGAACAGCTATGCTGAGCTTGCAGAGGATTACAGACATACGCCATACATAAAGCAAATTTACCAAAAACGAAAAGAAACTATAGAGAGAGTATTTGCAGATGCTAAAGAGAAATATGCAATGCGATATACTCAATATCGAGGCTTGGCTCAGGTCACTAAATGGGTCAAGCTTAAGTTTGCTGCCATGAACCTCAAAAAATATGCAATTCATAGGTGCGGCGGTCATCTGTTATACGCTTTTATTCTGCCTTTTGACTTCTTTGCACATTATTTTACCCCATTTCCTAAAAGAAAATGGGGTTTTGCTACAGACTGCACAGACCACAAGCATTACACTTGTGGTCTGTGTTTTGAATATCTAATTTTTCGTACATTTATCAATAAACTGACTATAGGTATATATATTTTCTTTACCGACCAAGTTTGTCATGAAATCTTTAAATGTATTACCTGTAGGTATAGTAACAAAAATAATTAGTCGCTTTTTTGGTCTTGAACAGCATACATAGAAAAGATTTCTATTTCTTATAAAAGAAGATTCTTTACCACTTGGAATCGGAATTGTGTTATTTATCATTGGTGCATATGTCTCGAATTGATATTGATTCCACCCTTTGCCTATAACAAAAATTACGTTATCGTATTCTTCGCCTTTAACGCCATGTTCAGTTGAAAACTCAGATTCGGGATATAAAAAATCAATAGCAGCTAAAAATTGACTGTAGTCCAAGTCTAAAAATTCCTGAATTGTAGTATTGGAACCATATAATGTTTCAGGTGCATTTGAATATAAGCGATAATATCCATCAACTTTGGGAGGAATAGGAATTAAATTTGAATCATCTATCGCTTTAATAACATCAATTGCTTTTAATTCTCGAACTTTATCTAATAGTTGTTTAAGTTCTTTCCAAAGAGCTTTTTCTGATTTTTTTGTTATGGGATAGTTTTTAACTCCAAGAGTATCAAATAGCAATTGCATATTAGATTTTTCAAGGGCTTCATATATAGGCTCAACAACGTCCATAAAAAACAACAAAAACGGATCGTTCTTATCTCTTAAACCATCAGCAAGGATGTCTAACAATCGTTCATATCCTTGTTGAGTTGCGAGCACTTTATGTGTTATCATGAGAACTTTTAAGTTCTCATCAGAAGGTACAATTTTTTTGATTGTATAGTTTAGAGTATTTAATCTTTCTTTCAAATCAACAGCGGGTAAATCATCTTTAAAATAACGATCAGTACGCCTTTCACCGGAATAATCATCGCAAGTAACAACAATTACCTCTCCATCAAAATTATCTATTGCAGATTTTTGAGGCAAATCAGGTCGAAGGTCATTTAAAAACTGAACAATTCTTGGCGAAGACCTGAAATTAGAACCTTTTTTGATAAGTTTAATATTTTCATGTTCAATTAATCCACAAGCATTTTTTGATTGATAAATTGTTTGCCATGAATCACCGAAAAATCCGAATTGAGGCTTCTTTTCTTCGGCAATAAAATATTCTATAAATTTATCAACTATAGGCTTGTAAGTGTCTTGGTATTCATCAATTAATATCAAAGGATAATTATCAGCAAATACGCGCCGAAACTTTGTGTTATCTAAAAAACGGCAGAACAACTTAAGTACATCATCATGAAACAAATAATGCACTCCGTTTTCTTTATATCTATGTCCTAACGTATACTGCACTTGTGTAACCTTTATAAAATCTCCTTCATCACATTGCAAAGATGCATCTTCGTTTATATATTGCAACAATGTACTTTGATATTGTTTAATAGCATTCCAAGCAAACGAATGTATTGTTGAAGGTAGTATAAACGAATTGTCAGATAATCGTTCAGCAATTACATCTACTGCAGCATTAGTATATGTAATACATATAACATTTTGCTTCTTTTTATTAAAATCACTTATTTTATTTGCTTGAATCCATTCAATCACTCGATTTAATGAATAAGTTTTTCCTGAACCCGCTCCGGCTTCGACGCGAAAATTGAACCCTTGTTTCAGTGCATCAATTATTTCATTATCTACAATATCAGCTTCTGCTTTTGCGGTATCATAATTACTTCTTTTAATGTGTTCGTCCATTTAATACCCCTTCTTACTCAAGAACTTTTTGTTCGTTTAACCACACTAAGCCATTTTTAATATATTGGGGGACTTCATATTTGGGACAATCGCAAATGAGATTAAGAGCAAAATCGGTTTTGCTTTTTTCTTCAAATTTCAAATTCTCTTCCGTCACAGTGCCCTTTAAGCCATAGTGCTTTCTGTTAACATTAATAATTGATTCTTCCAAAGACCTGCCGCATAGACCATTTTCAGTTGTTTGGAATTCAATATGACATCTTCCTATTGTTTTTTGTTCATCATTTAATGCAATTATATCTGATAATTTGATTTTTACTTTGCTGTTTTGTGGCAATGATTTTATTTCTCTCATCCACCATTTTATAGTGGCATTTGATGTGGTTTTTCCTTTGCTGACTACCTCTTTTGTTCTTCCGTCTAACATCGAATCTATATCTGTTAGAATTAAGCAAGGTAATCCAAGAAAATCTGCAAATGGTATAAACTTATATGCATATGCTCCACCGATTTCAATTAAAGCATAATATTGCGCAGGCAATTTGTACTTAACTGAATTAAACAAACCTTCTGTATTGCATTTTTCAATGATATCCGGAATCAGCAATCGTTCGGATGCACCTTCAATGAATATGATTTTATCTGCAAAAAACAGATCGCACCTACTTAAAGTAAGATATTTCTTGATAAAGTCCATATTATCCGCATTTTCTTCTGCAAACACATTTAGATTTTTATACACAACGCCAGATTTGCTTTTTTGAGCATATCTAATTTTAGAAAAATCAATTGTATTTGCAATATGAGCAGAATGAGATGTAAGAAAAGTTTGAATGTGAACCGTTGATATTTTCCCAAGAAACTCCTCTAAGTATTCAGCAAAGGCATGTTGCATTTGTGGATGCATATGAGATTCCGGTTCCTCAATAAATAGCAGAGGAATACAAGCTTCTCCACGCTTAACAACATCCTTAGCAAATGCTACAAGAAGAAACTCCATCTTTATTAGATTTTTATATCCAAGACCATTATGAGTGCTTGGCAAACTCTCTCCATTAGTCCCATCTTTATACGAAAGAGTGGTTTGGTTTTTTATTTGCTCGTCTATTTTTAATTTTGTGGTAACTCCAAGCTGTAATTCCTCTGTATTTGGATATCCAAAGCCAATAGCACTATTAACAAGTGAACTAAGAATTTTATCACTATTATCCTGGACATCCTTATTTGCAGTTTCAACTATTTCACGAAGAGCCTTAACCTCTTTTGCAATGTCAGGAGATAAATCTTCTTCTTTTAAATCAAAAAAATCGGCAATTAAAGAACTAAGCGAATTATTATTCTGTGTTCCATCTTCACCAAGAATTCTTTCGGCAGGAATTGAATATAGCGGGAAAAGGTCGCTTACTTCTTTCTTGCTTTTAATTTGTCTGTCATTTATATCTTTTGGATTAACCGCATATAGTGTTAAGTCGAATAAAGTTTCAAATTTTTCAGCTATCAAATTATGTATTTCTTGAACGTTTGGAGAATATACACCGGTAGCATCATAGCAATACTTTTCAAATAAATCCCATAAAGCTTTTTCTTCAGTTTTTAGCTTGTATTCTGCACGTACTACAGATGTTGTTGTATCAACATCAACATCAATAATAAATGGAGATAATGCACCTAAATTGGTTTCAGGATCGTCTAAAGAATAATCTACTGTAAATTCTACAGATATAACATCTAACTGTTCACAAAGTTCGTCATAGGTTATTTTCTTTTCCATAAATTCAAGCATTTTATTACAAAGAGGCTCTCTTTTAACCAGGGGATAGTCATTATATGAAAAGGTTTTACCTTTTAAAACAGTTTCAATGCAATCCATACATGAAGTTTTGGCAGTGTTGTTGCGTCCGACAATGAGAGTCGTTTTTTCGTCAACATCTAATTCTGCATCTATAAGTAATCTGTAATTTTGTATTTTTATCTTACTTAATCGCATAGGTGAATCGCTCCTTAATTATATCCATTCCTGATTGGATGCAGACCAATGCTTAGCATACTCTGTTTTTTCAACTGTGACTACAAAAGGTTCTGTCAAAAACAGTTTTATCGTTTTTAACACAGTTTCAAAATCATCTGTCTTGGTGTTAATCTTTTTGATAAAAGCCTTCCACTTTTTCTGCATAGCATCATCAGAATCAAATTCAAGCATCTGTTCAAATTGTTCTATGGTGAAATTATGGTTTCTGTTTTCAAAAGTCTTTTTAAGAGCTTCTGTAAGTGT
>JAZSFA010000128.1:0-29240 GCA_045531965.1 Eubacteriales bacterium | reverse complement strand
CGAGTCCGTCGTGACCGCTCCCACCTGTACCGAGGGCGGCTACACCACCTACACCTGCGCTTGCGGTGACACCTACACTGCTGACGAGGTTGCAGCTCTGGGTCACTCCTTCTCTGACGGCACTTGCTCTGTTTGCGGCGAAGCTGATCCCGATGCTCCTATCGGTCCCGAGGCGCCTGTTAACACTTTGGATTTTTCCACCTTTGCTCCCAATGACGGAACTGCCAAGGGTACTTCCTACACCGCTCGCACCAACCCCGATGGTTGGACTGCAACCGGTGCAAGAATCGAAGTTTCTGATAGTGATTGCGCGGGCATCCTGAACGGTGCTTCCGTGATCGCTCTTAACGGTAAAACTTCCGCTGTCGGTACGCTGACCTCTCCCACTCTGGATGGTGGTATCAGCGCTATCTCCTTTAATCTTGCTTATTTCTGGTCTGAGAACTCTAACATTTCTTTGACCATGACCATCACCGGCGAGGACGGTACTGTCATCACCGAGATTGTTTTGGTCGAGAATCCTTCTGTTGACACTGCTTATACCTACAATTACACGCTTCCTACCCCTATTCAAGGTAAGTTCACCATCAAGCTGGAGAATAATTGTCTGACCGGTGCGGATAAGAATAAGGATCGTACCGGTATCTGGAACTTCTCCTGGACCTCCGCTCCCGCTTCTGAGGAACCCACCGCAGGCACCTCCTACGATGATCCCATCGAGCTTTCCGCAACCGAGAAGAACACCGTCAACGTCAATGCCGCTGACGGTATGGGTGATTACAACAACGGTAAGGGCAATGGCGCTTACGTCACCTTTATCGCTCCCGCAAACGGCACCCTTTACTTCAACACCGCCTCTACGAACCTTGACGTTGCAGAGGTTTCCGTCTCCTGGAACGGCTCCCTCTACACCGAGTGGGGCACGCCCGATTCCTCTTACTCCGTTTATGCAGGCAACACCTACACCTTCCTGCTCGCTACCATGAATTCCAAGGCAGATAGCTTCACTGTTGAGATCGTATTCGAAGAGGCTCAGCCCGAGCTTTACAACGAGTCCGAGATCTTCGTGATCGGCGGAGAGAACTACATCTACCCCTCCGCAGGTAACTACTCTGATGGCGCATGGGTCGGTATTTTCGCTCAGGGAGCTGAGCTGATCGCCGACAACGCTATCATGTCCTTCGCCCTGGATTCCGACGAGTATCTCTTTGATCTTGCCACCCTTGCAGTCGGCGAGTATTCCCTCGTCCTCTTCAAGGCTGATGGTACTGTTTGCGATTCCGTAGATTACTCCGTGATCGCAAAGCCTGTGACCCACGTTTCCTTCGACCAGCTTTATGCAGGCTCCGGCGTTGCCGGTTTGGAAGGCAATATCTTCACTCCCGGTTCTTATGCGACCTGGAATGGCATTGCCAACGTAGAAGGCATGACCGAGTTCACTGCATGGGGTTGGACCGGTCTGATCGGTGAGATTGGTCAGTTCGGTTACATCATCGACGGCGATACCTGGAGTGCTGTTTACAACGATGCCTTTGCTCACGCAACTGAGCAGCCCGTTATTGATGCAGCTCTTACCGTTCCCGGCACGACCACCGCATCCCGCTTCAAGATCGTCATTCCCGTGATCGCAGGTACTCACACCGTTGATCTTGTTTACAAGAACGCTGACGGTATCGAGATCATCTTCGCTTCCTTCACCATGACCTCTCCCAAGGCCGGTGATTCCGCTGAGAATCCCATTTACGTGTCTGAAGCTATGACCGTACTTGACATGGGAGCTAACGAGACCGTTTATCTCTACTTCCGCAATCCTAATGGTATGATTCTGTCTACTGACAGCTACGTTACTATCGTTTACAACGGTCAGGAATATCCTGCCAGCTATGATCTCACCGAGATCATCTTCACTGAGGGCATTGGCGAGGGCGCACTCGTGGCTGTTACTGCAGGAGAGTGGGGTGCATATGCATATTTGAATCTCTCCGAGTACGTTCCTCCCGTCAGCGAGCTGCCTTTTACCACCGATGTTTCTACTGATGGCTATAATCCCGGTGAGATCACCATCCAGGCTCCCGCAACCGGTATTCTGACCATGACAGGCGGAGCTAACGCTTCCTTCCTTTACATTTTGGGTCAGTACAACACCGAGTGGATCGGAGACGGCACCGCTACTCTGAATGTAGTTGAAGGTCAGACCTATACCATCGGTGTTACTTCTGCCGATTGGACCGCCGCAACCTTCACCGTAACCTTCACCATGGGTGAGGCTCCCGCAATCGGTGATACTGAAATCATTGAGGGTACTATCAACGTTACCACAACCGACAATAACGGCTGGTTTGACCAGTATACCTTTGTTGCTGAGGTAGCCGGCACCTACACCTTTACTCTTCCCGCAGGTCTCGGTCTCTACAGCAAGGCTTCCTACGATGCTTGGGGTCCTGCTGAGGTCGACTACAACGATAACGCAAGCGGTAAGAACATCACCATTGAGTTGGCAGCAGGTGAGTCCTATGTCTTCTACGTAGGCTCTACCGAGAAGACCGACTGGGTTATCTCCTACTCCTGCGCCGTTGACGCAGAAGGCGGCGAGACTCCCGAGGTTCCCGATGTTCCCGTTGAGCCCGTTGAGGATATCTCCGGTATCTACGCCGCAGGCGAAGGCACTGTTGAGATCGACGCTGCTATGGGTACGCTGGTTTATACCTTCACCACCGGCGGCGGTGTTCTCACTACCGCTGAATACACCTTTGAGATCGTTGACGGTGCAGTTGTGCTGTCCAACGCTAATGGTGTGATTTCAGAAGGCATGGCTATCTACTTCGGTAAGCTTGAGCTGAACGCTAATGGCGCTCCCTCCGTGTTCTGGTACAATGGTTATGATTATACTCTGACCCTTGCATAAGGCGGAATCGGAGATTATCCATCCTTACATAACATAAGGATACCCCCACCCGCAAGGGTGGGGGCTTTTGTTCCTTTATAGACAAGAAAAAGTACGGCGGTCTGTGGATAAGCAGATCGCCGTACGATGTTTATAGTTTAGAAAAAATTATTCGGAAGTTTCTTGTTCGTTGTCAGCATCCGCTGTCGACGGCTTTGGCTCGGCAGGATCGATCATATAACGCTTGACTACGGGATATGCCGCATACGTGTACATGAAAGCGGAAACCGCAAGGAAGAACAGGAAGGGAATGATGATACCAACAGCGATGTTGAATTGGAAGAGCAATATATTCAGTCCTACCAACAGGGCTGCCATAACGAGGATACCCAAAGAAGCCATCAGGTTTCGTTTGATACCAAGAACAGTAAAAATCAGGGAATTTTTAAAGATCTTGGTGATCTTAATGTTAAAGGTGACAAGTAGGAGATACATATAGAAGCGCATCAGGAAGTAGATGATGATCAGGGCAACTGTGGCAAAATACATGAAATTATTCAACCCCGTGACTTCCATGCCACCCAAAGACATGATATTGAATATCAGCACGCCACAGAAAAGACAGTCCAGAAGACCCAGGACAAAACCTTGCTTCAAATTGCGTTTGATGGCGTAGAAAAAGTCGGAAATAATAAATACACCGTCGCCACGCGCCAGATTACGCATAATATAAGTAGCGCCCACCTTTTGCCAACCGTAGGTGATCACGTGGAAAAGCAGAAAAATTCCCATGATCCAATAGATGGGGGTGTTTTTGGTGGGAAGGGAATAGTTAAGACCGGCAAAAACTGACAGCAGCGTTGCCCCTGAGGATGTTGGTGCGGCGAACTGGGCGCCTGCTAAAGTGCTGTAAAAAGGATTGCCTTGAACAGGCTCCTTGGGACCTGCCAAATCCAAGAGGAAAATGACAAGAAACGGGATGATCTGTACCAGCATGATGAGGTTGACAGATACCAACTTCCAGAATTTTCTCCCCAGCTGTTTGAAGAAGAAGCCTAAGTTCGGGGTGGTGTCTTCACCCTTTTCTACACCGCGCCCATCGCGCATGGGATCTAAAAGTCTGATTTTTCTTTTACTCACAATAAAACTTCCTTTACGAATATAATCTTATGGCAATCAACTTATTGATTTTGACTCAGTTCTTCGGCACGATCAGTACAAGCGAGCATCGCATCTAAGATCATGTTTTCCAACCCGCGATCTTTCAATACAGCCATAGCACGTTCGGTGGTCCCTCCCTTGGAGGTAACCATGGAGATCTGTTCTTCGGGCGTCTTTCCCCCTTGTTTCATCAAGGAAGCAGCACCGATGACCATGTCACATACGGCAGGGAGAATGTCCTCACCTGTCAGTCCCTGGACTGCGGCACCGTCACAAATGGCTTTAATAAAAGCAAAAACGTAGGCGGGAGAGGATGACGTCACTGAGATCATGCGGTTCATTTCGGATTCGTCGATCAACATCACTCGTCCTGAGGCTTCAAACATTGTTGAAACAAAATCAAAATCCGCAGGACTGACCGTTTCGCTCCGGCAGATCACACTCACGCCTTGACCGATCAGCATAGGGGTGTTGGGCAGAACACGAATGACCCGTGGATTCCCCAGTGCCTCTTGTACCGTTTGAACGGTGATACCGGCGGCGATGGTGACAATGACCTTGTCGCGGATACTTTCAGCAGTTGACAGCTTTTCTAGCAGGGCGGGGAAGCCTTGAGGCTTTATGGACAAAACCAGGACGTCACAAGCGTTGGCAACCTCAATTTCGGAATCCATCACGCGCGCTCCCAAAGACAACCAATGATCACATTTTTCGGGGAGACAATCGTACAACAACAAATCGGCGTATGTGACGGCACCTTTTTCTGCCGTAATTCCGCCAATGATGGCATTTGCCATATTACCAACGCCGATAAAACCAACCTTTTTTGACATTTCTTTTTGCCTCCCTGATGAATACCGTATCAAAGATAATTTATTATATCACAAAAATGTGTTGTTTGTATGAACATTCGGCGGTTTTAAAAAAATATTCTTGAAATGTGAAATTTTCTTTGCGCGTCAAAGAATTCTACTATGAGTAGAATGGCAGAAAACGGAATTCTACTGTCTAAATCCTGTGCGTTGACCTCACGTGGAGATGAGTAGGTTGATTTTTGGGAAGATGTGGGGTATACTGAACACAAAGCAAACCCGAAAGGAGCCCCACATGAACGAACCTATCAAAATGCAAGATCAAAAGCGAGACCGCGAAGTAAGGGCAATCAAACGGACGCAGAACAAAGCTCTGTTTGTCTTGGCGAAGATGATCCGTGTTATCACTATCCCTCCCGTGATGGTTGGTACGTTGATCGTCCTGCTGTCTACCCTTAGAACAGACGTTTTCGCGACGCCCTTGGAGAGCCTCCTGACCCTTGCTTTTTTGGCGATCATCCCCGTCTTGGCGTATCCCATCTCCATGATCATTCCTTCTATCCGAAAAAAAGGACGGGAAGGTCAGCGGAATTTGGCGTTCATTTTGTCCGCTGTGGGGTATGCCGGTGGCTTCCTGTATGGTGTTTTGGCGCAGGTTTCCAAGCCTCAGATGATTGTTTTCGGTACGTATTTCTTGTCGGTCATTGTGCTGACTGTCATGAATAAGGTCATCAAGGTACGTGCCAGCGGTCATGCTTGCAGTATCGCGGGTCCCATTGGATTGGTCTGCTACTTCCTTCCCCCTGTTTGCATTGTCGCCAGCCTTTGCCTGTATGCTGTGATCTTTTGGGCGTCCGTCCACATGGGACGGCACACCGTAAAGGAATTTATCTGGGGTACAGTGTCCAGCCCCCTGTCTCTCTGCGTCGTGGCACTGCTTTCCTTGCTTTTCTGACCCAAAGCTGTATGAGCATTCAAAAATGTGTGAAAGGAGTCAATTATGTCTTATCGTGAGCATATAGCCAACCGTCCACCCTCGCCCTATTCCTTAAAATCCAAAATATTTACGCTTGTTGAAGGACTGCTTGCCGTGGTCTGCTTCGTAGTTGCCATGCCCATGGTCATTTTTACGTTGGGACCATATGCTTTGATCATAGGTCCTGTATATGTATTGACCCTCGCGGCCTGCCTTGCCGTTTTCGCATTCAGTAAAAAGCCGCACCACGGCCTGCATATTGTCATTTGCGTTTTATTGGCCCTGCCAATTTTGACAGCCATCACCTACTTGATCCTCATCGGTACAGGCGTCATCCCCATATGCTGACTATGCCAAAGCAAAAAAAATCTCTCCATCGACTTTTTTTCGGTGGAGAGATTTTTTGTTGTACCCGCTCAATCCTCGGATTTGCGGTCAGCAAATTTGACGTTGTACGCCTCAATGCAGGACTGGATGATCTCCTCAGCCTCCTTGCGGCTGAAAAGCTCTTTGACAGCGGTCTGCTTGTTTTCTAGTTGCTTGTAGACCGTGAAGAAATGCATGATTTCATCGAAAATATGGGCGGGTAGCTCGTCGATGGACTTCACGTCGCGGTAAGTAGGATCGGAGAAGGGAATGGCGATGATCTTGTCGTCCTCCTTGCCGCCGTCGATCATACGCATACAACCGATGGGGTACACCTGTACCAGGGTCATGGGATAAATGGCCTCGCCGCACAGCACCAAAACGTCCAGCGGGTCGCCGTCGTCGGCGTAGGTGCGGGGGATGAAGCCGTAGTTGGCGGGATAGTGGGTCGCCGTGTAAAGCACGCGGTCGAGGCGCATGATACCCGTCTTTTTGTCCAGCTCGTACTTGCAGGACGATCCTTTGGGGATCTCAATGACGGCGGTAAAGTCCGTGGGGGTGATCTCGGCGGGGTCAATGTCGTGCCAGATGTTCATAGAGTGCCTCCTTATGCAAATGATTTTTTGCGGTAAACGATTACGGATGCTCGCGGGTATCAGCGTAATCGTAAAGAATTTCTTGTGCCCAGTAAGAAGCCGATCTTTCTTCTCCGATGGGCGTTAGTTCAATATCGTTCAGCCATTGGAAATAATGTGTCAGCTCGTGGGCAATGCATTTGAGGTTTGCTGTCAGAATGCTGTCTTTGCCCCACTCATCCACACGTTTTTGATAATCTCCCGTGGCGATCCGTACATAAGGCTCTTTCAGACGGTCAAAGGGAAGAAAGCAAGTGCCATAGGCAAAATCGCCGTCCATACACCGAACCTGCTCGCAAGCTTTTACGTACACCACGACACGCATGGGAAACTCATATTCCGAGCGGAGCCAATCACAGAACTCCATGCAGGCGCGCCGAACCTCGGGATCGACCCCCTTTTCATACCGCACCCGTAAGCCGGTGCGGTGAGGGTGTTGGTCGTAGAAGGCGCGCCATTTTTTGGAAAGCCAAACGTTCATAGTCTTACTTCACATAATCAAACTCAAACTCATAAATGGACACCGTATCGCCGTCTTTACACCCTCTCTCCTCCAGCATCTCAAACACGCCGCTGTTCTGCAAGACGCGCTGGAAGTAGTTGAGGGACTCGTAATCGTCGAAATTGATGCGACCCATGAGGTTGTAGATCCAGTCGCCCTCCACATAGAAGGTGCGGTTCTCCTGGCGGATGATCGTGTCCTTGACACCCGCACCGGGCAGATCGGACAGATAGCCCTCGTTCTCGGCAACCTCGCTCTCGTATACCGTGATGGGAGGCAGGAGCTTGAGACGTTCACTGACACGGAAGATCATGTCCTTGATGCCCTCGCCCGTGGCGGCGGAAACGTAGATCATCTCCCACTCGTTTTCGTCCACGAAGTCCTCAAAGGACTTGATATCCACCACTTCCTCGTCAAGCGCGTCGCATTTGTTAGCGATGATGATCTGGGGACGGGTGGCCAGCTCGGGGCTGTACTTTGCCAGCTCGGCGTTGATGTTCTTCACGTCCTCGATGGGATCTCTGCCCTCAAAGCAGGAGATGTCAACAACGTGAAGGAGCAGACGGCAACGGTCAATGTGGCGCAGGAAATCGTGTCCCAGACCCGCACCCTCGGCGGCACCGTCGATGAGTCCGGGAATGTCGGCCGCCACAAAGCCCTCACCCTCGTGACCCGTGGAGACCACGCCCAGGTTAGGGGACAGGGTGGTGAAGTGGTAGTCGGCGATCTTGGGACGCGCCGAGCTGATGCGAGCCAGCAGGGAAGACTTACCCACGCTGGGGTAGCCAATGAGACCCACGTCAGCGATCATCTTCAGCTCCAGCTCTACCTCACGCTCCTCACCACGGGTGCCGTTCTTGGCAAACATGGGGGTCTGACGGGTGGCGGTGGCGAAATGACGGTTGCCCCAGCCGCCGCGGCCGCCGCGACAGCAGATGAAGTCCGCGCCGTCGTTTTCGGACATATCGTGGATGACCTTGCCCGTGGCCGCGTCCTTGATGAGCGTCCCTTCGGGTACGGTCAGCACCAGATCGGGGGCGGTGGCACCGTGGAACTTTTTGGGCATACCGTTGCCGCCGTTTTCAGCGGTGAAATGATGCTTGTAGCGGTAAGCCAGCAGGGTATTGGTACCCTTGTCCACACGGAAGACGATGTTGCCGCCGTTACCGCCGTCGCCGCCGTCGGGACCGCCGTGGGAAATATACTTCTCGCGGTGAAAAGCGATGGCACCGTTGCCACCGTCACCGGCCTTGATCTTGATCTTTACATGGTCGAAGAATTGCATATATTATGATCCTTTCTGAATACAGGCATAAGGTAGCTTATTCTTCCACCTTGCCGCAGGTTATGTATATATTTTCTTGGTCAAAGAGCATTTGTAGCGGTTGATTGTATAGTTGGTCGATCATGATGATGTTTTCAATAAAAGGCTCGACACTGCTATTTTCTTTTCCTTCCAAACGCTCCAAAGTAATTTCGGTTCGTTTAGCCTTGTAATCGGTTAATTTATCACTTGCTGCAATGAGGTTTTCATCTAATTGAGATTTGCTGATAACGGGAATTTTATTGACTGCAGTTCCGACAGCTTTGCTTGCTACTGCTAAACCACTCAGCATATGTGATTGGACTGATGTTTGGGAATATGCCTCAACCATAACATAGCAAGTATGGCACAATTCGTTGTAGGATTGTTCGTAAGATTTAATTTTGTTTTTGATATCATCAAGGAACGCACTTTGGTAATTTTCAAGAAGCAACACTTCAAGGAAAGAGGAAAAAGCGTATAAATAAAGTGCTAACTGATATTCAACAAGCTCGCCTCGGACAGCGATCAGCTTATCTCTCACGTTTTTATCACTATGCAGCAAAGAGCGTTTGTTTAATTTCTTGTCTATCTGTTCACGATAGAATAAAATGCTTTGTTCCGCCTCTTGCTTAATATCCAAAACCTTGATATGAAGATTGGTTTTATAGGTGGCGTTCTCAAAATTATATTTGTAATTGTTGAGAATATCATTTAAAAAATTAAGGTTTCCACGTTGTTTGGCTTTCTCTTTTTGTTGAAGAAATTCGAGAATTTCTTGCTGTCCTTCTTTTATTGCATCCAACTTTTTGTCAATACTCATAAGAACAGCCGCCATGAATAGCATGGTGGGGTCAAAAGCAAGAGGGTTAAGTGTAGCTTGCCTAAAGCCTTGATTATTTATATTACTCAATGATGATCCGAGATAGCCGGGTTTATTAGAAAAATGGGATAAATGAAATCCCTTGGGAACATCTACCCAATATAGTCCACTGCCCCCGGCTCCGCCGGCAAATACATTTTGATAAGCAGTTGCCAAAGGCTTAAAAGCTGTGCCAACAGCACCGATTTGCGTTATCGGGATTGTCAGACTTTTTTCGGTCTCATGCTTTTCTTCAAAAATAGCAGGATGATACTGCACGCTGAACAAATTTGAAATCAATTCATTTCGGGAACTAACAAGTGAGGATTCGCTTATTGTCAAATCTTTGTTTGAGTTTTCCATATTTGCATTCTCCTCTTGACATAAGGTGTGATAATATATGGACGGAAAAATGAGGAAAGTTGAAACTTATTCCTCCCCATCCTCACCCTTCTTCTTATCCCTCTTCACCTTAATATCCGGCTCGTCGCCCTTCTGCTTGATCACCATCTTGATGGGCGTACCCTTAAAGCCGTACACCTCACGCAGGCAGTTCTCGATATATCGCTGATAGGAGAAGTGGAACAGCTCTGCCACGTTGCAGAACAGCACGAAGGTGGGAGGCGCCACCTGGGTCTGGGTCATATAATAGATCTTGAGACGCTTGCCCTTGTCGGTGGGGGGCTGAACACGCATCATGGCCTCGCCCAGCACGTCGTTGAGCGCGCCCGTGCTGATACGCACGTGGGAGGACTCGTAGACCTCCTTGATGAGGTCGTACAGCCCGTCGGTGCGCTGTCCTGTCTTGGCAGACACGAAAGCGATGGGCGCGTAGGGCATATAGGCAAGGGACGTGCGGATCTTGTCGGTGAAGGCCTTGACAGTAGAGTTGTCCTTCTCAATGCTGTCCCACTTGTTGACCACGATGATGGACGCCTTGCCCGCCTCATGAGCGATGCCCGCGATCTTTTCATCCTGCTCGGTGATACCCACGGACGCGTCGATCATGATGAGACACACGTCGGCACGCTCCACCGCCATGTGGGCGCGAAGCACGCTGTACTTCTCGATCTGATCCCCGATCTTGGACTGACGGCGAATGCCCGCCGTGTCAATGAAGGTAAAGGTGCCACGGTCGTTGACCACCTGCGTATCCACCGCGTCACGGGTGGTGCCCGCGATGGAGGACACGATCATGCGGTTCTCACCGAGGAAACGGTTGACAATGGAGGATTTGCCCGCGTTGGGCTTGCCGATGACAGCCACGCGGATGCCCTCATGCTCGTCGCCGTCATCCTCCCAGTCAGCCAGGCACTCACAGCAAGCGTCCAAAAGGTCGCCCGTGCCGCTGCCGTGGATGGAGGAGACCGCCACGGGGTCAATGGTCAGACCCAACTCGTAAAATTCGTAGAACTCAAAAGGCAGATCGCCCACGCGGTCACACTTGTTGATGCAGGGAATGATGGGCTTGCCGCTCTTTTTCAGCATGACGCAAATGTCGCGGTCGGCGGCGGTCAGTCCCGTGCGTACATCGCACATGAAGATGATCACGTCGGCATCCTCAATGGCAATCTCGGCCTGTATTTTCATCTGGGACAGGATGATATCGTCGGTCTTTGGCTCGATACCGCCCGTGTCGATCAGGGACAGCACGCGGCCGTTCCATTCGGTCTCGCCGTAGATACGGTCACGGGTGACACCTGGGGTGTCCTCCACAATGGAGCGACGTTCGCCGATAAGCTTGTTGAATAGCGTAGATTTGCCCACGTTGGGACGGCCAACGATGGCGATGATGGGTTTTGACATGGTGTATGGTCTCCTTTCGTTAAGGGGAATGAGTTGTATAAAAGTGGTTGATGTTTTGAACGAAAACAACAGCCCCGGCGGTCATCCTGAGCGAGGGTGCCTACAATGCGGTCATCCTGAGCGAGGGTGCCTACAATGCGGTCATCCTGAGCGAGGGCGCCTACAATGCGGTCATCCTGAGCGAGGGTGCCTACAATGCGGTCATCCTGAGCGAGGGCGCCTACAATGCGGTCATCCTGAGCGAGGGCGCCTACAATGCGGTCATCCTGAGTGAGGGCGCCTACAATGCGGTCATCCTGAGCGAGGGCGCTGCCCGAGTCGAAGGATCTCTTTTAATGAACCTTCGAGGATAAATCATCCCAATTTGGATTCATTTTTGCTATTAGCATATTCTTTTTTTCTCTTCTCCAACCCTTTAATTGCTTTTCTCGTGCGATTGCAGTCGAAGGATCGTGGAAGGCTTCGTAGTATATAAGTTTGTGAACGTGATATTTTTTTGTAAATCCGTCTATAAGATCGTGCTGGTGTTCATACAGGCGGCGGGAAAGATTGTTTGTAATACCGATATAAAGGACAGTATTGATTTTATTGGTTAATATATAGACATAAAACATGATTTATTTGAGATCCTTCGACTCGGACAGAGTCCTCGCTCAGAATGACTACATTACCCCCAACATCTCACGCACGAACTCCGCGCCGTCGTTTTTGCCCGCCATCACGGGCACGCCCAGCTTCTCAGAAAGCTCCTCGGGAGTCATATCGTCCAGGAAAATATCCTCCCCCGCGCGCAACGTATTCTCAGGGAAGAACAGCACGTCGCCCAGTTCCTTGCCTGCCAGCTGCTCGGCCATATCCTTGCCCGTCAGCAGTCCTGCCACAGTGACGGACTCGCCGAAGAAATGGTTGATGATCTCGTAGACGTGGATGGTCAGCCCCGCTACTTGCGCTTCCAGACGAGCGGCCATGGCCTTGATGGTGGGATAGGCCGCCACACCCGTGCAGATGGAAACGGTGCGGGGTGATTTGTACTCTGCTAAATCCTCCGCAAGAAAGTTCATCTCATCTTCAAACTCGGTCATGAGGGAGGTGATCATGCCTACGCCGTTTTCGATCTGGGCGTAGCCTTCGTAGTAGTCTTCAGAGGGCAGGGGACGACCTGCGCGGAGATACAGCTCGTCGGCACAGAAGAATTTCCGTGAGCCACACTCGGCAAGACACTTGTCTGCAAAGGCTTCTACCTGATCAATGATGGCGGCGGCCTCCTTAGGGGTGTATGTGGTCAGAGGATACAGCTTGTCCCGATACTTCGTGAGTCCCGCAGGCACGATGGACACACTTTCCATAGCCTCGCCCAAGGCGTACAGGTCTCTCATGGAACGATCCAACTCCTCACCGTCGTTGATGCCGCGACAGAGGACCAGCTGACCGCACAGAGTGATCCCCGCTTTAGCCAGCTTGGGCAGATAGTCCAAAACGAGACCCGCCCGCTTGTTGTTCATCATCTTGACCCGAAGCTCGGGGTTGGTGGTATGCACCGACACGTTGACGGGGGAGATATGCATCTCAATGATGCGGTCAATGTCCTTGACGTCCAGGTTGGTCATGGTGATAAAATTGCCGTGCAGGAAGGAAAGTCGGCTGTCGTCGTCCTTGAAATAGAGGGTCTCCCGCATCCCCTTGGGGAGCTGATCAATGAAGCAGAAAATACACTTGTTTTGGCAGGAACGCTTCTTGTCCATCAGTGGGGTCTCAAAGTCCAACCCGATGTCGTCGTATTCCTGCTTTCGGATCGTGACCTCTAAAGGCTCGCCGTCACGGAGCAGGGACAAGGTGACTTCGGTGTTGGTCAGAAAGAAGCGGTAGTCCAACACGTCGTTGATCTCACGCCCGTTGATGGACACCAATATGTCTTTCGCTTGCACGCCTTTTTTAGCGGCACGGCTGTTTTTTGCTACTTCCGTGATTTTAACCATATGAGTCCCCCCTTTTTTTTTCAAAAGCATACGTAATCATTCTATTATACCACAGGAACCCTTTTTTGTCAAATGATTTGTCTGATAATTCGCTTGTTAAATAACTGTAAATTTTCGGGAAAAGTCACCAAAAAAAATGCATTTTATTGTATAATATTATTTTGAAGAAGTATTAGCTACTTTCATATAGTTCTAATGTATTTGGAGGTATTTATCATGACACTCGTCATTCTTGCAGCAGGTATGGGCTCTCGCTTCGGCGGCGTCAAGCAGATGGAGCCTATTGACAAGGACGGTAATTTTATCATCGACTATTCGGTCTTCGATGCCAAGCGCGCGGGCTTTGACAAGGTGGTCTTCATCATCAAGGAAGCCATCGCTGAGGACTTCAAGGCAACCATCGGTGCCCGTGTGGAGAAGCATATCGACGTAGAGTATGCCTATCAGGAGCTTTCCGACATTCCCGAAGGCTATGAGATCCCCGAGGGGCGTGTCAAGCCTTGGGGTACGACCCATGCGGTTCGTTCTACCCGTGAGATTGTGAAGGAACCCTACGGTGTCATCAACGCCGACGACTTCTATGGCAGAAACACCTATGAAAAACTGGCAGCCCACTTGTCGAAACTGGAAAAGGGAGAGCTTCCCGATGACGGTGTCTGCCATTGCTGCGCCGTTGGCTTCAAGGTCAAAAACACCTTAACCGACAAGGGTGGATGCTCCCGCGGTATCTGCAAGGTGGACGAGAATGGTATGCTCTATGATCTGGTGGAGACTCACAAGATCGAGAAGTTGGGCGATAACGCCCAGTATCCCGATGCCGACGGCAACATGGTCTTCCTTGACGGCGAAACGGTTGTTTCCATGAACTGCTGGGGGCTGGGTGCCGAGACCATCGGAATGCTGAATGCCGATTTTGATGTTTTCATGGCCAATCTGAAGAACGCAGCCGATCCCTGCAAGGCTGAATCTCTGCTTCCCACCTCCATTGATACCTTTGTTAAGGCAGGCAAGGTGGACGTCAAGGTGTACCCCACCGAGTCCGAGTGGTACGGTGTGACCTACAAGGAGGATAAGCCCTGGGTGGTGAACGCCATCCAGTCTCTCATCGACGCAGGCGAATATCCCGAGCATCTTTGGGGTTGATATCATGGCTCAACCTACCCAAGAACAGGTACTGAATGTTTGTAGTCGCTTCGCCTTTAACGGAGTGGTGACCGATCTCAAAATTTGTGGTAACGGTCATATCAACAGCACCTATATCGTTTCTGCCGAGAGCGGTAAGCGCTACATTCTCCAAATTCTCAATACCGCCATCTTCAAGGATCCCGTAGGGGTCATGAACAACATTATAGCGGTCACCGACCATATCCGCAAGGGTCTGGCCGAGGCGGGCGAGGATACCGAGCGGGGAACCATGCGTGTCGTCCTCACCAAGGATGGGCAAAATGGCTATACTGATCCCGAGGGGCGTTTTTGGCGCGCTTACGATTTTGTGGAAGGTACGGTCTGCCGTCTGACGGTAGATAGTCCTGAAACCTTTGCCCGCGTGGGTGAGGCATTCGGCGATTTCCAACGCAGACTGGCGGATTTCGACGCCTCGAGGCTGATCGAGTCCATCCCCAATTTCCATAACACCAAAAAGAGATATGCCGACTTCCTTGCCGCTGTGGAGCGAAACGCTGCAGGCCGTGTGGATTCGGTCGGGAATGAGATCAAGTTCATCATCGACCGCGCCGATAAATGTGCCCTTATCGTGGATGCATTGGAGAGCGGCGATCTCCCCCTGCGCGTGACCCACAACGATACCAAGCTGTCCAACATCCTTCTGGACGAGATGACCGAGGAGGCTGTCTGTATCATCGACCTGGATACCGTCATGCCCGGCTCGAGCCTCTACGACTTCGGTGACTCCATCCGCACGGGTGCCGCCTCCGCTGCCGAGGACGAGCCCGACCTCGACAAGGTCCATTTCCTCCCCGAGATGTTCAAGGCCTATACCCGCGGCTTTATCAAGGGTACAGGCGGAGCTTTGACCGAAAAGGAGCTGACCATGCTCCCCGACGGTGGTTATATCATCACCCTGGAGCAGGCCATTCGTTTTCTCGGTGACTACCTGGACGGCGACACCTACTACCACACCGACTATCCCGACCATAACCTGGTCCGCGCGCGTACACAACTGAAGCTTGTGACCGAGACCGAAGCGTGCATGAATGAATTGCGAGCATTTGTGCACGGATTGATCTGATCACGATAACGTTTTATCTATTTTTAACCAAAAAGGAGACCCGATCATGTCTATTCTCATCACCGGAGGCACCGGCTTTATTGGCTCCCATACTGTTGTAGAGCTGATCGAGGCGGGCGAGACCCCCATCATCGTGGATAATCTTTCCAACAGCAAAGAGATCGTTCTGGATCGTATTCAGACCATCACGGGGAAACGCCCCAAGTTCTACAAGGTTGATCTCTGCGACGCCGAGGCTCTTGACCGCGTGTTCGCTGAGAACCCCGAGATTGAAAGTGTCATCCACTTTGCGGGACTGAAAGCTGTGGGCGAGTCTGTGTCCATGCCGTTGCAATATTATTACAACAACCTGGTCTCTACCCTGAACCTCTGTGAATGCATGAAAAAATATGGGGTGAAAAACCTTGTGTTCTCCTCTTCGGCGACTGTCTACGGTGCTCCCGCTGAGATCCCCATTAAGGAGACCACTCCTTTGGGACAGACCACCAACCCCTACGGTGAGACCAAGAAGATGATCGAGCGTATCCTTACAGACGTACATAAGCCCAACCCCGATTGGAGCATCAGCATCCTGCGTTACTTCAATCCCATCGGTGCTCACAAATCGGGACTGATGGGCGAAGACCCCTGCGGCATCCCCAACAACCTCCTTCCCTACGTCTCCAAGGTGGCCGAGGGTCAGCTGCCCATCCTCCACGTTCACGGCAACGATTACCCCACCACCGACGGTACGGGCGTCCGCGACTATATCCACGTGGTAGACCTGGCGCAGGCGCACCTGAAGGCCCTGGCAAGAGCAAGACAGGTCACGGGCGTGGAGATCTACAACATCGGCACGGGACGCGGCTATTCCGTCCTGGAGGTGATCAAGGCCTATGAGACCTCTACGGGGCGCAAGGTCAACTATGAGATCGGCCCCCGCCGCCCCGGTGATATCGCGGAATGCTACGCTGACGCTACCAAGGCTCTTGACGTGCTGGGCTGGCAGGCGCAGTATGATATCAATGATATGTGCCGCGACGCCGACAGATGGCAGAGACAAAATCCCCGCGGCTATGAAGCATGAGAGGTAACAAAATGAAAATCACGAACCAAACCATCACCTTGAAGGACAGCAGGGAAGTGACCCTGTATTCCTTGGCCAACGACAACGGTACCACCGCCACCGTGGCAACCTACGGCGGCATCCTGGTCTCCGTCACCACCCCCGACCGCGACGGTCATATCAGCGACGTGGTCTGCGGCTACCGTCTTGAGGACTTCGACTACTACACCGAGGCCGACGGCTATCTCGGCGCACTGGTGGGCCGCGTTGCCAACCGCATCTGTAAGGGGAAATTTACCCTCGACGGCACGACCTACGATAACCTCTATATCAACAACAACGACAACCACCTCCACGGAGGCAAAGAAGGCTTTTCCAACAAGATCTGGACGGTGGAAGGTACGACCGAGGAGGAAGACCGCGTCACCCTGACCCTCGCCTATACCTCTGTGGACGGCGAGGAGGGCTACCCCGGCACTCTGTCCGTCAAGGTGACCTACGCTCTCAATAACGACGGCGCGCTCTCCCTCCACTATATCGCAACCACCGACAAGGCCACCCCTATCAACCTCACCAACCACGCCTATTTCAACCTGGGCGGCTACGACAAGGGCGACGTCCTTGACCACGGCCTGTGGCTGGAGGCCGAGTCCTACCTGCCCACCAACGAGGGTCTTATCCCAACGGGCGAGATCAAGCCTGTGGACGGAACCCCCTTTGATTTCTGTGAAACCAAGGCCATCGGCGAGGATTTCTACGCCGACAACCAAGACCTGAAGCTGGCAGGCGGCTACGACCATTGCTTCAACTTCAAGGGCTGGCAGGATTGTAAGTCGGGTGGGAACGTGCAAGTGCGCGGCTACGTCTACGACCCCAAGTCGGGGCGCGACATGACCCTGCTCACCAATCAGCCCTGCGTGCAGGTCTATTCCGCCAACTTCCTCAAAAATCCCGCGTATCCTCTGCGCGGCAGCGAGATCGGTGATAACAATACCTATCCCCAGAAGACCCAACACGCCTTGTGCCTGGAGACCCAGATGATGCCCGACAGTATCAACCACGAGGGCTTTACGGATTGTATCCTCCGTCCCGGCGAGGTGTATGATTTTACGACTGTGTACGTGTTTTCAACGGATTACGAAGGTGAATAATAGACATAATACCGCACATTGATTGTGCGGTATTGTTGAAAAAGGAGGCACATCATGCTCCCGGTTGAACCGCCCAAAAGGTTCCGCAAACCCGGAAAACCGTTATGCGTTGTTTCATATGCCACTTGGATGATGGGCATTGCGGCGGTGATCTCTGCCATCGTTTTGCCTCAATACACGCTGTGGTTTTCTCTCCCCCTTTTTATATCCGTCCTTATCCAAGGTATTCTCCTGAACGTTTTCCAAAAACAAGATGATGACGAAGAAGAAAACACACCAAAATTTGACACCGTTCTTTTTTGGATCCAGATCGGCGTGGTGGGCCTCGCCGTTTTAGGCTTTATGTCTATGATGCTGGTCGGTGGCGGCCCCGACATCGTTGACGGTGAATACTGTATCGTCAGCCACGGAGATGTTGTCAGATACATTACTCCTGCCTTTTATCGTCTTATACAGACCGCCGAAAGCGGCTCTATGGCAGGCCTGCTTTATATGTTTTCCTCGCAGATGCTTTTGACCTGCCGTGAAAGGCAGAGACGAGGTTAAATTGTTGTTTACCAGGGGCGTTGCCCCTGGACCCCACCAAGAACCTTTTTGGAAAAAGGTTCTTGGAACTCCCAAAACTTTTAAAAAAATATATATTTATCAATGCTAATTTTCTTTTTTTAAAGTTCTTGGAGGTGGTTTGGAGGAACCTTCTTTCAAGAAGGTTCCTCCAAGCGTACTCCCCATAAACAACAATTTATCTTCCTTTCATTCCTCACTAAAAAAGGAGTTCCCCATGAAAAATCTCACCCCCGAAACCCAAGCCATCCTTGACCGTATGACCGAGCTTCGCGCCACCCTTACACACCACGCCAAGCTCTATTATGTCTACGATGCCCCCGAGATTTCTGACTACGAGTACGACAAGCTCTACTATGAGCTGGTACATCTCGAAGAAGCTCACCCCGAGTTTGATGACCCTGCTTCTCCCACCCACCGTATCGGCGGTAAAGCGTTGGATAAATTTGAAAAGGTCACCCACACCGTTCGTATGGACTCTCTTGCAGACGTTTTTTCATTTGAAGAGCTGGAAGAGTTTATGCAAGGCGTGCTTCGCGTCATTCCCGATGCCGCATTTTCAGTTGAAACCAAGATAGACGGTTTGTCGGTGTCGCTCAAATACGAAAATGGTGTTCTTATCCAAGGCGCTACCCGAGGGGATGGCTTTGTGGGCGAGGACGTGACCAACAATGTAAAAACCATCTTCGATATTCCCCTGACCCTCCCTGAACCGCTTGACCTGACAGTGCGCGGTGAGGTCTATATGCCCCGAGATGTTTTTGAACGCATCAATCTGAAGCGTGAAGCGGAAGGAAAGGCGCTTATGGCAAATCCCCGTAATGCCGCAGCAGGATCACTGAGACAGCTTGATCCCAATATTACCGCCGAACGTGCGCTGTCAATTTTTGTGTTCAATTTCCAAGAGGGAAACCTCTATCTTGACGGTCACGCACCACTCACTCATACAGAGACCCTTGACAGACTCCGTGATCTTGGCTTTAAGACCTTGGAGTTGCGTACTGTGGTGTCGGACGATACAGCCGCCATCGCCCATATCGCACATATCGGCGCGCTCCGTGACGAGTTGGCGTATGACATTGATGGCGTGGTGATCAAAGTGGACAGCCTCGATCACCGCCGTGTGTTGGGCGAAGGAACCAATACACCCCGTTGGGCAGTGGCCTATAAATTCCCCCCTGAGCAAAAGATCACCAAGCTGGAGGATATCACCATATCGGTGGGACGCACAGGCGTGCTGATTCCCAATGCCGTTTTGTCTCCTGTCCGTTTGGCGGGGACCACCGTTTCACGCGCTACCCTGCACAATCTGGATTTCATTCGTGAACGAGACATTCATCTCGGAGACTTTGTCACTGTCCAAAAGGCGGGGGATATTATTCCTGAGGTGGTTTGCGCTCATCAGGAAAAGCGAGACGGAAGTGAACGCCCCTTCCATATGCCCACCGTCTGTCCCTCCTGCGGAGAACCGGTTTATCGCGAAGAAGGCGAAGCGGCAGTGAGATGCACCAACAGTGCATGTCCGGCTCAGCTTTCGCGAGGAATCGAACATTTCGCTTCAAAGGATGCTATGGATATCGACGGTCTGGGACCCCAAATCGTGGAGGCGTTGATTAAAGCAGACCTTGTCCACGATGCCGCCGATCTTTATCGCTTGACGGTAGAGCAGGTGGCAGGACTGGAACGCTTGGGGGAAAAATCTGCTCGCAACCTGATAGACGCTATTGAAAAGTCCAAACAGGCGGGATTGGAACGCCTGCTGTTTGCGTTGGGCATCCGTAATATCGGCGCCGTGGCAGCCGCCGCATTGGCAGGGAAGTATGGTACGCTGGAGGCTTGTATGTCAGCCACGGTAGAAGAGCTATGTGGAATACAGGATTTCGGTTTGATCACCGCGGAGTGCGTGGTCAACTATTTCTCTCATCCACAAAACGTTGCCTTGTGTGAACGCCTTGTTGCTGCCGGCTGCCTTACAGTCTCCACTGCAGCGCCCAAGGGAGAGAAATTCGCAGGACTGACCTTCGTCCTCACCGGCACGCTTCCCACCATGTCCCGTGATGAAGCCTCGGAAAGGATCAAAGCCGAGGGCGGAAAAGTATCGGGTTCGGTATCCAAGAAAACCCATTACGTAGTGGCGGGAGAAGCCGCAGGCTCTAAGCTGACTAAAGCGCGGGAGTTGGGTGTCAATGTCATCGATGAAGAAACCCTACTAAAAATGCTGGCAGATTGATCTATCGTGATTCAATGCCCCGGAAAGGAGGGAAGCATGTCATCTTATCAAGAACTGATCAAGAATTTTGAACGAATTCGGGCGTATATGCGAGAGTTCTACGTGTATGGATTCAAAAGCCGTGAGGATTATCAGAGCAAGAGTGCCCGATCTTATGATGACGAGAAACGGCGCATGGAAAGCTGGATGGGAGATCACATGAGTTTTGTCCGCACACAGGACGGAAAAAACGTGTTTATCTCCATCGACAGCCGAACATCATACCATAATCCCTTCTATAAGGCGTGGAAAGCCAAGAGTTTCACCGCCGGTGACATTACCCTCCACTTTATCCTGTTTGATATTTTACATGACCCCTCGGTTGGTTTTACTTTGCCCGAGATCATGACCATGGCGGATGAGCAGTATCTTTCTTGTTTTGAATCTCCCCTCATGTTCGATGAATCTACTGTGCGAAAAAAGCTGAAAGAATACGTACAGGAGGGTATGATCCGTATCGAAAAGCAGGGTAGACGGGTGGTGTACCGCCGTGCTCCCGATCTCCCCATGCCCGCTACCCATGACTGGCTGGATTTTTACTCGGAAATTGCACCCTGCGGCGTGATCGGTTCTTTTCTGCATGATCAGACCGAGCCACATAAGGAGGTTATCCGTTTCAAGCACCATTACATGACGGGGGCTTTGGATAGTGGTGTTATGGCAGCCCTCTTTGCCGCCATGCGGGAAAAGCGGGTCGTCACCGTGGCTAACCTCAGTCGCCGTGCGGATGAGCCCAGGCGCAATCGAATCATTCCCTTGCGTATCTTCATCAGCGCACAGAACGGAAGACAGTACCTGATCGCTTATCAGCCTGACTTCAACTGTATCAAATCCTTCCGCTTGGACTATCTGTCCCACGTGCGTATAGAGGAAGTCACCCCTCGCTTTGACGAGCTGCGCGCCTCTCTTAACGATATGGAGCCATACATGTGGGGGGTCACTACCCGTCGGGATCGTATGGGCAAAGATCGGTTGGAGCACGTTTCTTTTACCTTACGTATTGAACCGGGCGAAGAACATATTTTGAACCGCTTGCAACGAGAAAAACGAGTAGGACGCATCCAACAGCTGAACGACCGTACCTATCGATTTGAGGCGGATGTGTATGACACGGGTGAGCTGTTGCCGTGGATCCGTACCTTCATCTGCCGCATTGAGCAAATGAATTTCTCCAACAGAACCCAGGAGAACCGTTTCAAGGAAGATCTTGAAGCCATGTACCGCCTCTATGGGATCGGAAAGGAGGGGTCATGATCTTTAGCGAACTTTACTCTGCCTACTATCGTACAGTCACTGCCATCATAGAAAAACTACTGGCGGGAGAGCGGAACGAGAAGGTCTTGCAACAGCTGGTGCATGATCACGCTTTCAGCGAAAGCGCACTCACCATTCTTCCTGCCTTGAAGACAGGGAAGTGGCAACTGGTGCGCCCGGATATGACGACCACGCTGACCCATGTGCCCACTATGCCGCTGACCGACCTGCAAAAGCGTTGGCTCAAGGCGGTTTCCCTGGATCCGAGGGTGAAGCTTTTCGACATCATGTTTGAGGGCTTGGATGATGTGGATCCTCTGTTTACAAAAGAGGACTATCGCATTTTTGACCAATATACCGACGGTGATCCTTATGATGATGACGACTATATTCAAAAATTCAGAACGATTCTGTCAGCCATTCATCAAGGGACACCGGTAAAAATGAATATTCATAGTCGCAAAGGTAACGATATTTTCTTTCGCTGCCGACCCACAGGATTGGAATATTCCGAGAAAGATGACAAATTCCGCGTTGTGACTGCAGGAAGCCGCTTTATTACCACAGTTAATTTGGGGCGCATCCAATCTTGTGTACCTTATACCGGCAATAAACCCGTTGGCTACAGCATCAAACCCAAGCGCTACGAGACGCTGACTTTAAAAATTACCGACGAACGAAATACGCTGGAGCGATGTATGCTCCATTTTGCCCACTTTGAAAAGCGGGCGGAAAAGATGGACAAAAGGCATTACTTGTTGCATCTGAAATATGACACCGAGGATGAACCCGAGCTGGTCATTCGTATTCTCTCCTTCGGACCGCGGGTGGAAGTCCTCTCCCCCGACAGCTTCAGAGAATTGATCAAAGAGAAGCTGCGTAGCCAGTTTGCATGCCATCTGAAATAAAACAATATGCCAAAAATCCCTCGATTGTCGAGGGATTTTTTTATTTTGCACCGTTTTTTATTAAGTTCGCAGCTTTTTTTCCGTGAAAACAAAGGATGACTATGGTAGAATATGCTTGCAAGACATCAACAGCGCTTGTGCTTGAAACAGCACAGCGGTGCGCGAGGCTTTGCCAAAGCGTATGCCGAGGGTGGCTTGCGACGGGCAATCGAGTGAACACGTGGCTTGTTCTGCGGTTCTGTTCGATGGGGTTCAACTCCCCGGTTTTCGCGGGTTCGAATCCCGCCTTATGCGATCATTACGCATATGCCAGTGGTTTGGAAAGTCCTGTTAAGACTTAAACTGTGTTTGAAAACACAAACACCCAAACGAAAAAGCGGTTTTGCCCAAACTCTTGTTTTTGGCGAGACGAGGGACATGGCGTTGCGCCTTGCCCATCCAAGGATACCGTCAGATCAAAATTCTCACCAAAGACCGCAAAGGCGAGATTCCGTGGGATGCCTGACTGACTCAATCGGATGGCCGCTCAGCGCCATGAGCCGCTGCTACGAAGCATCAATTCTTGAAGGAGGTTACATATTATGCCAAAGATCATTATCCATGAAAATCAAAAGGGTCTTCTGTTCAAAAACGGTCAGTACAAAAAGTTACTGGGTGCCGGAAAATACCATGTTTATGGTGACCGCCAGATTTTGATCCAGCCCTTGGATCAGCCGATCATCTGCCGTTTCTGCGGGGTACGAGAGCTTTTGCGTGATGAAGTTCTCAAAGCACAGGTGGAGCAGGTAGAGGTCGGCGACGAGCAACTGGCGCTCCATTTTGTGGATGGCATGTTCAACAGTGTTCTGTCGCAGGGAGAACATCTGTTTTGGAAAGCTGCGGGTACGCATGAATTTCGTATCGCGGATATTTCCACTCCCGAGGTAGATCCCGCCATTCCCGAATATCTTTTCAATAAGCTACCTTCGCTTTATTATGTCAAGGTGGAGGTCGCCGAGCATCAGAAAGCTCGTTTGTATTTCAACCGCAAATATGTCCGTCTCCTGGACGCGGGTACTTATTATTTTTGGAAAAACGCGGTTCGAATCGATGTGGAGTACGTGGATACCCGCTTGACTCAGATGAATATCATGGGACAGGAACTGCTGACCGCGGATAAAGTGGGACTGCGGGTCAATTTTGTCCTGAACTATCGTGTCACCGACTATGTTCGCATCCGCTCCGAGGTGGATGACTTTGCGGAACAGCTTCACGTGGTAGCCCAACTCGCGCTCCGCGAATACGTCGGTAAATATAAGCTGGACGAAATTCTGGAGAACAAGGAGGAAATGGCTTGTTTTGTCCTCGAAAAGCTGAAAGCAAAGGAGGCAGGGTTGTTCGTGGAGATCACCGACGCGGGCGTGAAGGACATCATTCTGCCCGGGGAGATTCGGGAAATCATGAATACCGTGCTGATTGCAGAAAAGCAAGCGCAAGCAAAAGTGATCGCACGTCGGGAAGAGGTTGCCTCCACCCGGTCGCTCTTGAACACAGCAAAGATGATGGAAGAGAACCAAACCCTCTATAAGCTCAAGGAAATGGAATTTGTGGAGCGGATTTGTGAGAACGTGGGCAATATAACGTTGAACGGCAACGGAGATCTGCTCACCCAACTGGCGTCCGTACTACGACCTCAAAATAGTTAAGGAGACTGTCATGACTTTGAAAGAATTTGAAGAAAAATGGTTGACTGTATTCGCGGAAGGCGTGTCTGAAAAACAAATCGCGAAGTACGTGACCGCGCATGGGAACCATATCTGGCATGTCTTCTCCTGGAAACTGTTACCCGACGGGTGTTATCTCACGGGAGATGATGCCAGGGAGGCATACAACCATCTCCCTCATCACGAGCGAGAGCGGGCTGTCTTTATCGAGCCTTTCGGTGAAAAATACCCGGAGAGTTTTTCTTTGACGTGGCAGGATTCAAGTGCCTATCATCTTGACAAACGCATAGAAATATTCGTTGCCGCGGAGGATTTTTCCTGGACGTATATCAAGACCCATGAAAATGATTGGTGCGGTCCTTACTTTTTTCGAAAGGAAAAGTGATCCTCCTACAACGGCTTTAAGAAAGGAGATACGATCATGATCGAAATTAAAGGCATTTATAACACGGCTAAGTGTTTTGCCACTACCATGGACGAAGGCTCTATGGAACAGATCCAAGGGATCTGTGATACCGAAGCGTTCGCCGCTTCCAAGATCCGTATCATGCCCGACGTTCACGCGGGGAAGGGCTGTACCATCGGTACAACCATGACCGTCACCGACAAGATCGTCCCCGCCATGGTGGGTGTGGATATCGGATGCGGTATGTACACGATTCATTTGGGAAAAATTGAAGTTGACCTTGCTGCTTTTGACGCGGCAGCGCACACCATTCCTTGCGGTCGAAATGTCTGGGATGGGCGCTTGGAGCGCTTTGACCTGACCAGACTCCGCTGCTATCGTCAGTTGAAGGATTCAAAGCGACTGGAGCGTAGCTTGGGCACATTGGGCGGGGGGAACCATTTTATCGAGATCGACGTCTCCGAGGACGGGGAAAAATATCTGATCATCCACTCGGGAAGCCGTAATCTGGGCACGCAAGTGGCAGATTATTATCAAGGGATAGCTGTAGACCTGAATCTCGGCAAGGAGGACTATTTCCGTCGCCGCGAGGAGATCATTCGCACCTATAAGGAAGAGGGAAGACGACAAGAGATTCAATCTGCCCTGAAAGCCTTGGAAAAAGCATTTCAAGCCAAAGAACCTACGTTGCCTTATGATCTTTGCTACCTGTGGGGAGACTTTATGGAGGACTATCTCCATGATGTGGATATCTGTCAGCAGTTTGCTGTCCGTAATCGTGAAAAAATAGCTGAGATCCTGCTCCAAAAGACGGGCGTGACCGCTCTTGATGCGTTCCATACCATTCACAACTACGTGGACGTGGAGAACCGAATCCTTCGAAAGGGCGCGGTCTCTGCCCGTGCCGGGGAAGTCCTGCTGGTGCCTATCAATATGCGGGACGGTTCGCTCATTTGTCAAGGTCTTGGAAACGAAGACTGGAATTTTTCAGCACCCCATGGGGCAGGACGACTCATGTCCCGCTCCAAAGCTTATGAGCAATTGACCATGGCAGAATACGAAGCGGAGATGGTAGGCATCTATTCCACCTGTGTTCTGCCCGATACTTTGGACGAATCCCCTATGGCGTATAAGCGTATGGAAGAGATTGTGGAGAACATTCAGCCTACCGCCAAGATCCTCTGCCACATCCGTCCTATCTATAATTTTAAAGCGGCGGAATGAATCAGTATCGCCAAATATGAAAGAACGGTTTTCCGTTGGGAGATCGTTCTTTTTTGATTATAAGCCTACGCAGAATTATGGAAGGAATTATCAGAAAAATTACCGGAATCACATGTTACAACAGAAAAAAACAAGAAAACATGTGATTCACCTATTGAAAAAATCCCCAAAATGGTGTATAATAAATTGAATCTAAATAAAGGCAGGTATAAGCTATGTCTATTCGTTTGAACGCTCATTACGCTTCCTCCTTCGTCTCCGCCGAAGAACTGCAAAACATGACACCTCAGGTGGCACTTGCCCACCGGCTGCTTACCGAAAAGAGCGGTGCAGGCAACGATTTTCTCGGTTGGACAACCCTTCCTAAGGATTATGATAAGGAAGAGTTTGTCCGCATCAAAGCGGCTGCTGAAAGAATCAAGAAGACCTGTGACGTTTTCATCGCTATCGGTATCGGCGGGTCTTATCTCGGTGCCCGCGCAGTTATTGAGTTTTTGAAATCTCCTAACTATAACAATGTCAAAAAAGATACGCCCGATATTTACTTCGCGGGCAACAATATCTCTGCCTTTGCCATCGACGAGCTGCTCAAAATCTGCGAAGGTAAAGACGTTTGCATCAATGTTATTTCTAAATCGGGTACGACCACAGAACCTGCCATCGCTTTCCGTGTGTTCCGTGGTTTGCTTGAAGCTAAGTATGGCAAGGAAGGCGCTCGCGAACGTATCTTTGTTACCACAGATAAGGCACGCGGAACACTCAAGCATTTCTCGGACGATGCCGGATACGAGACCTTTGTGGTGCCCGATGACGTGGGCGGTCGTTTCTCCGTCCTCACCGCTGTGGGTCTGCTTCCTATTGCTGTGGCGGGGATCAATATTGACGAGCTGATGGCAGGTGCCCGTGACGGCATGGCTGATTATGCTGAGGCTGATCTTGAAAAGAACGCCGCCTACAAGTATGCCGCGCTTCGCAATATCCTTTACCGCAAGGGCAAGACCACTGAGATTTTGGTAGGCTATGAACCCTACAATGCCATGATCAACGAGTGGTGGAAGCAGCTTTACGGCGAGAGCGAGGGCAAGGATCAGCGCGGTATTTTCCCGGCATCCGTGATCTTCTCCACCGACCTTCATTCCCTTGGTCAATACGTTCAGGACGGTATGAGAAACCTTTTTGAAACCGTGATCTCTGTTGACGAGAATCCCGTCAGCTTTGAAATTCCCAATGATCCCGATAACATTGACGGTCTCAACTTCCTGTCGGGCATGGACCTGAATCTCGTGAAGAAGACAGCTATGCAGGCAACCCTCCTTGCCCACGTGGACGGCGGTGTTCCCAACCTGCTCATCGAGCTGTCTGACAGAACCGAACGCACCCTCGGTCAGCTGATTTACTTTTTTGAAGTGGCTTGCGCTATCTCGGGTTATCTGCTTGGGGTCAATCCCTTTAACCAGCCCGGCGTGGAAGCGTATAAGAAGAATATGTTCGCTCTTCTCGGCAAGCCCGGCTACGAGGATATGAAAGCTGAATTGGAAGCAAGATTGAACTGACGGTTCAGCGTGGAACTTTGCAAATATTTTGTGAAAATCCTTTGAAAATTAAACAAAGCCTCTTGCTTTTTCTAAATCTTTATGCTATAATAAATAAACAATCAACCTGCCGATTTGTTTTATGTGACAAAGGCAGAGAGAAAGGATGAACACACATATGATTAAACTTCTTATTGGCGTAAAAGGAACCGGTAAGACCAAGACTCTCATCGAAAAGGTAAACGCTGCGCAGGAAACCACCAAGGGCAACGTTGTCTGCATCGAAAAGGGTACCAAGCTCCGTTACGACATCAACTATCAGGTTCGCCTGATCAATACAGATGACTATTTGATTACCGACGCCTCTTCTCTTGAGGGTCTTGTTGCAGGTATCCTCGCCAGCAACAGCGACGTTACCGATATCTTTATCGACTCTGCGCTGAAGATTTGTAACAATGACGTCATTGGCTTCGGTGCTTTCCTGGATAAGCTGGCTGCCGTAACTGCCAAGCTGGAGGTCAACATCCTCATCTCCGCTTCCATTCCCGTGGAAGAGGCTACCGATACGATTAAGAAGTATCTGTAATGTACATGAATAGCACGGAGTCGGCAGAGGGTAGCCTCTGCCTGCTCCGTGCGCTTTTCTTGTCATTGGGCATCGGCGTCCTATGATCAATGATTGAACGTTACTTGAAAGGAGGGAACGCCGTGTTTTGTATCAAGTTGTGCCGCGTCATTGTGGAATTGGATAACCGTTTCGGATATGTCAAAGACCTTTGCCGTGATTATCTATATGACGTGAATTTCGGGGAAGTTCCTGCCTTTCGCGTATCGGTTACGGAAGGTGAATTGAAAGATTACTGTCAATCGGTTACACGTTCCATGACGCTACCTGAAGCGGAAAGCTATCTTTTGTACCGTAAGATCTGTGAGGAGATGCCGGGATACGGCGCATTTCTTCTTCATGCCGCCGTTGTTTCTCTGAACGGTCGCGGCTATGCTTTCTCTGCCCGCCGAGGCGTGGGGAAAACAACCCATACCGCCCTTTGGGAGCAGTATTTTGACGCGGAAATCATCAACGGTGACAAGCCCCTTATCCGCCGTGAACCTGACGGTAGCTTTACGGCTTGGGGAACGCCTTGGTGTGGAAAGGAAGGAAAGCAGATCAATACGTCTGTCCCTTTGACCGCCATTTGCTTTTTGGAGCAGGGCAAGGTCAATGAGATCTCCACCGCGTCCATTGCTGATACTACGGCACGCATTTTAGAAGGCACGCTCCTGCCGTCCAAACCCGCACGGCAAGATGATATGGCGGCTCTCGTGGGTGGTGTTGTACGTAATGTTCCCGCCTTTGTACTGACTTGCCGTCCCGATGAGCTTGCCGCCAGAATGGCATACGAGACACTTTCTGCTGTCAAACCCCATAATTAAAAGCGCTTTTTTCAGATCCTGAAAATAATTTGGGATTTTTTTGAAAAATGCGTTTTTTTATGGAACGATTTGAGTATTTTTTTCGTCTATATAATTGAAGAGAAAAATTGTTGTTTGAAGGGGTACGCTTGGAGGAACCTTCTTGCAAGAAGGTTCCTCCACACCACCTCCAAGAACTTTCAAAAAAGAAAAATAGCATTGATAATATATGTTTTTTGAAAA
>JAZSFA010000155.1:0-34102 GCA_045531965.1 Eubacteriales bacterium | reverse complement strand
CGAGTCCGTCGTGACCGCTCCCACCTGTACCGAGGGCGGCTACACCACCTACACCTGCGCTTGCGGTGACACCTACACTGCTGACGAGGTTGCAGCTCTGGGTCACTCCTTCTCTGACGGCACTTGCTCTGTTTGCGGCGAGGCTGAGCCTATCGGTCCCGAGGCGCCTGTAGCCGGCGGCTCCGCTGACTTCAATACCATCGTTACCAGCAACCCCAACGGTGATTCCTCCTATACCAAGACCTTCACCACTGAGGCAGGTTGGGTCATCGCCAACTCCGCTATCCAGGCGGGCGGTTCCAAAGATATGAACCCCCAGTTTACCGTTATCGGCCCTGACAATACCCACAAGGCACCCTGCCTGAACGGTAAGACCTCCGCCCCCGGCAAGCTGACCTCTCCCACCCTGAACGGCGGTATCTCCAAGCTGACCTTGACTTATACCAAGATGTTTACCGACCTCAAGCTGGGCGTTACCATTACCGTTACCGACCTGTCCACCGGTGCTGTCTACACTCACAGCATTGCCCGTGACGTGGATAAGACCAATGACAAGTACGTTGTCTGGACCGACGAGTGGGTTCTCGAGACTCCCATCACCGGTGACTTCACCATTGTTGTTGTCAACGACTGTCCCTCCGGTCAGGACGGCAACAAGGACCGCTTGACCATCCTGAGCCTTGCTTGGGATGGCGTCGGCTCCGGTTCCGAGGAGCCCGAGGTTCCCCACGAGCATAGCTACGAGTCCGTCGTGACCGCTCCCACCTGCACCGAGGCAGGCTTTACCACCTACACCTGCGCTTGCGGCGACACCTACAAGGGTGATGAGGTCGCAGCTCTTGGCCACTCCTTCGCTGACGGTAAGTGCACCGTTTGCGGCGAGGCTGATCCCGACTACGTGGCTCCCGAAGAGCCCGAGGAAGGCAAGTGGCAGCTTGTGACCGAGCTCAAGGACGGCGCTCACGTTCTCATTGGTGCTCCCGCTTACGGCAAGCTCCTTTCCACGACCAAGACCGGCTTCTACAACATCGGCGTGGATTACTCCACTGACGATTTTGCAAATGTCACCAATGCCGAGATCTTTGTTGTCTCTGTCAATGCAGACGGCAGCTACACCTTCACCTCTCTGACCGGTGACGTCATTGCTTTGGCAGCCAGCTACTCTTCTCTGAATGTGGATGGCGAGCACAAGACCTGGACCCTTGAGGCTAAGGGCGACGGCATCTTCTACTTGAAGAACGTTGGCCGTAAGACCTACCTTGAGTGGTACGCTTCCAAGAACAACTGGAGCACCTACAGCAACGCAAATTCTGATCTGTTCGAAATCTCCTTCTATGCACAGGGCGTATCCGGCGAGCCCGAGGTTCCTCACGAGCATAGCTACGAGTCCGTCGTGACCGCTCCCACCTGCACCGAGGCAGGCTTTACCACCTACACCTGCGCTTGCGGCGACACCTACACCGCTGACGAGGTCGCGGCTACCGGCCACACCTACGTTGACGGCGTTTGCGCTTGCGGCGCACAGGATCCCAACTACGCAGCTCACGAGCACAGCTATGAGGCTGTTGTGACCGCTCCCACCTGCACCGCGGTTGGCTACACCACCTACACCTGCGCCTGCGGTGACACCTACACCGCTGACGAGACCGAGATGGTTCCTCATGTGGACGCCAACCTGGACATCACCTGCGACTATGAGGGCTGCACCAAGCGCATCCTCCCTGCGGCTGACTCCAAGGTCTCCCTGTTCACCGCCAACCACATGATCATCGTGTCTCTCTCCAACAACTACTACGTAGAGGGCACTGTTACCGAGGTGACCGATGCCAAGAACGGTGTTTTCGTTATTACCGACGAGGCAGGTGACACCATCCTGATCCGTCTGCCTAAGAATGCCGACGGTGTTTCCCACGCAAGCTGGGAGCAGAAGATCGCTGTCGGCGACGTTGTCAGCGTCTACGGAAAGCCCACTAAGAACACCTCTACCGGTGCCACCCAGAAGGCCAAGGTCGAGGGCGGCGTGCTGACCATTCTGAAGTCCCATGACCACGAATTCTCTGAGCCTACCTGCCTGAAGGAAGCTGTCTGCTTCTGCGGCAAGGTTGGTGACCCCGCTCTGGGTCACGCCGACGAGGACGCCAGCGGCTTCTGCGACCGTTGCGACTGGAACATGAACCTCAAGGTTGAGAACATCGTGACCAGAACCGATGACGCCAGCGGCGTTCTTGACGAGACCGCAGGCACCTACACCTGGGGCAACGGCGAGTTCTCCGTTACGGTCTTTAAGGCATCGAGCTCCCAGCTCTACAAGACCGCAAAGGATCACATGAGATTCTACAAGGGTAACGAGCTGACCATCTCCTCCGTGAATGGCAAGGCCATGCTGACCGTGACCATTACTGTCACCAATGCTACCCAGCTCACCAACTTTGAAAAGCTCCTGACCGACTTGACCTACACCAAGGACGAAGCAGCTTTCACCCTCACCATTGAGTGGAATTCTGCCGAGACTCTCCACTTCGCAAACAATGTTGGTACCATCCAGTTCAAGGGTGTGGAGATTGTCTACTGATCCCCAAAATCAGAGCTCGATACCTACACCGTGACCTTTGAGTCGGGCAACGGTAAAAACGTTGAGCCTCAGGTGGTTGATACCGCCGGTTCTATGGTTTTTCCTCTGCTATCTTGTGCACAAATCCATCGTTAATCTTGATCATACTTTGGTTGGTGCAAACAACAACGACACCTCTATACGATGACCATTGCGTACGATGAAGAGACAGCAAAAAAACACGATGTCTTTGACTCTGACCGCAATGGGGCTCGTAGGTGAACGAATACGATAGCAGGGCTGTGTCTTCAAATCGTCCAACAGCAGTACAAATGTTGAGGTGCACTATATGAAGTCCTAAACAGAGACCGGCAACTATAACGGTAAGTATGATTCGGAAAGTGGCGTGCCCTCAAATTCAAGCCCTTTTGTTATCTTTAAAATATCTTTAAAAGACGGATTACAGAAGCTTGATGCGCGCTTGTTAACATTTCAATCACTTGTTAAGCTCACAAAAAGCACTTATGAGACCGGAAACGGCTTCATAAGTGCTTTTTGCTTTGGGAAAGGAAAACGTTTGGTTTGGGGCAGAAAGTATAAAAAGTGAATGGCTCTGTTCTTTTTAAAATGGAGAATATTGCTTGTAATATTCATGTGCCACAGGCGTTTGACTGCGGTATTGGAGGTTTAAATCTTATTTGCCATTCACATAGAATGGATCCATGATTTCGCCGGTACTTTTGTCTACCCATTTTTCACCATGAACAGAATAGTGATCGATGACGTATTTTTGAATGAGGATAACGTAAAAATGATCGGGCGCCGTGGCGTTGACACCCTGCTCAATGCGGTATTCGCTTTCTTCGCTGTCGAAATCTATATGGTCACAATGGTTTTTGACCATCTCCATGGCTTCCTCAACGGAAACACCCTTGCCGTTCGGGTCAAATGAGGCCGCTGAAATTTCTCCCGTATACGCATTCACCAGGATTTGATCCTTCTCGCGGATCGTGCGCGGCGGCATACATTCATATCCTTCCAAACCGCCGCCCGAGTGCCATTCCACTTGATAAGCAAAACGATAATCATCCGTTTCTTCATTCGGCGTGTCGATCAGCGCGATTCGGGCGATCCAAACGGTTCCTGCTCCGGCATCGGCGTGACCGTCCTGGTGATCCCAATATTCGTTTGCCAAATGCCACGCTTGCTCTGCGGTTATGGGATATGAACACGACGTCTCAAATTGAGAAAATTTCATGCTGCCGTACCGTATATTTTGATTGCGAAAATCATAGTATTCGTCTTCCTCGACCGCCTTTCCCTCTGTGAAATATTCATATTTGGAGGTTTTTTCGGAATATGTAAGACTGTAGATGGATCTTAGGTTGATCCCTTCGCCGTCAAAGACGATTTCGCTCAGTCCGCACTCTCTCGTCCCCGATTCGGGAGAATAGTACCAATAAAAGGTGCCGTCTGTGTTGAATCTATAATAATCACAGGCATCCAGACGATAACTGTATACCTTGCCGTCATAGCAGCGCAAAATGATATGCTCATGATCGGGGGATTGAATCACGTATTCGTTGATCCCATCCCGATCCACATCCAGTATCGCTTTTTTGAGTAATTTACACGCATTTAAATCGGTATCATTCCTTGAAAAGCGCAGGCTTTTCAGTTTTGCCTCGCCTGATCGTTCGTCAAAAACGCTGATCTCATCATGGATTGCAGCCTCATACTTCTGCAAGGCGACATCGTTTTCCCCTTGATTTTCGCGAAGGGACTCTTGCTTCGACGGCGGATCGCCTGTGTTGCTTTCATGACAGGAAACGGCAGTTGCGAGCAGAAGGGCGCATAGTGCTGCGGTGATGAAAGATTTATATTTCATATGCTTTTTCCTTTCTTGAGGGCGGTATCACCTATATAGACGACGTTTATGGGGAAATCTTACAGGCAAGAACGAATATAAATAAGTTTTTGCGTGCTTGGGTTTACGTTGAAGTAATGATACCGCCCTTCTACCATTATCATATCATAAAGCGGTATGCTTTTCATGTGAATTTTGAAAGATTTCTCCTTCGCCGCCATGTGAATTGATATTCGCTCCTCGCATTTGCGGAGCAAATATTTTACTGCGCAGCTATTTCACATGGCGCGGCCATATTTCACTCGCCGAAGGCGAATTTCGTTGAAAAAAGCACACATTGTCTTGGTAGAAAATGCGTGCTTTTTTTCTGTGCGGGCAAGAGGACCCATGCGTCCTCGCAAAGGCGAGGGCGCATCGAACCTCCCGCTCGCTTTGCTCGCTGGGAGAGCCGAAGAAACCAATTACTCGCACCAACAGAAAAGGGAGCACCTTAGGTGCTCCCTTTTCTGTTGGTGCACCATTGAGAGTGTATGTTGAACCATCAGCATACACTCTCTTTTTATTTGTGTTATTAAGTAGGCACGCACTCCTATGAAAGAGTGCGTGCTATTTTTATGAGGAAATGAAAAGGGTTAATAGTCCATGATTCCCTTATGTTGCTGAAAATATCTTCCGATCTGTCTTATAGTCCATGCAACATCTAGATTAATTGCATTGGTTTGTCGTAGTTCATCAAGCAAAGAATTACAGAAAAACTGCTCGTCTGATCCAGACACGGCTTTGGCAGAAGATGCTTCAAGATGATCGATAACTGCTTTGTAGTCATTTTTTGCTACATTGACAAATGCTCTTCGGAGAGTTTCGTACAACGTAAAAAATCCATTATCCTGGAATCCCGGTTTAAAACGTATTGCCTGCAATCTGGCAAGTTCGGGAAGCAGCAACGGATCGTGGATCGCATCCAAGTCATGTGTGATGGTTTCGGTTGATTCGTCATTGCGGTATCGAATCACGCTCATTTTTTCTTCCAAGAGCTCGCATAGCGTTTGCAGTGCGTATTTACTCTGCATTCGGATCAGCCGTGAAAGATAAAGGGTGCGATCAGATGACTCGGCGTTCTTTGCTTCCAGTTTTTTTGCCAGACGCGCATTCTGAATATTCTCGGTCGCGTATATCAGGCATTTGAACAACTCGTCATCTTCTGTATCAAGAAACAAATCAAACACATATTCATAGCCACGCATGTCGATGAGATATCGAAGAGCGGTATCTCTGATATCAAATTCACCTGCTGTTCTTTCACATACCTCCCTTGCATAATTAACTGCAAAATCCAATTTGTTTTGCTGACAGTATTGCAAATGCTCCCGAGCGGATAACAAGCACAAATCTCGGGCGGTGATATTCTTTTGAACCTGTTCTTGAATATCTTCGTCTGACAAATGAGAAGTTATATACGAAGAAAAAACTTCAGTAGAGTCTCCCTTATCTTTTCCTTCAAAAATCATTTTCGGGATTCCAAGGAAATCAAGGAATATCTCTCGTTCATAGTTGATGTTGAGCATATTTGATATAGCAATCACTTGATTTAACGCATAGGTCATACTACAAACCGACCATGGTTCTATGTCACGCTTTATATCAATTTCCCGAAGCATGCTTCTACACCATGCCTCAATATATTCGCGCTGTTTGTCTGTAATATTTATTTCCTCATAGCGATGCAAGACATTTTTTATTTTATTGATTGCATACCAGTCCCAATTATCAAACAAGTCGGGTAAATCGCTGACAAGGCGGGAATCATCGCCCATATTCTTGATATCATATGTAAGCATTTGATATGCATACTCTTCTTCGTTGGCTGGGTCTAAGAAAGGATGTTCGTCCCAAAATGAATCTGAAAAACAGGCATCGAATTTGTCGACTTTCCTCAGCATGGAATGAAGTAACTCCCTGTATTTCTCCTTGTTGAACAAGCTATCAAAATAAATTTGACTCCCTTGTTTTCTAAATAGGTCATAATCTCTGGCAGAGTCTTTTTTGGGAAGTTCAATTCCATTCTCACGCAAAAGAGTGGCATATGATTCATAAAACTCATTCTTTTCAGGCATACGAGAGGCAATTTCATAAAAGAGCGGGCCATATGTATTTTTATCAGAGCGATAGGATTCGCCAAGAACAATGTAACATTCTCTGTCATTGCAATATTCCAATTCAAAAATCGCATGATAGTCCTCGGTTTCCAGATAATGCGTTGCCAATGCTCTAATAAGTTCCTGCCTTGTATCAGTATTTACAAAGAATCTAAAGCAGCACTTGCGAATTTTTTGATTAAATTCTTTTGCGCCAATCATCCATCCCTGAAAGATAACATCAACAGTTTCGACAACTCCAGCTTGATAATGCAAGATCAAGTTGTCTGTGAGACCATTCAGTACTTCTTCATATGACGAATAATTGTTAGAATTTTCAGCAAAAAACAGGAAAGCATCACGCGTCATTTCGAATAACGTAAGATCCAAAACAATTTTTTCAATATTTTGGCAAATATTCCATTCGTGTCCACTTCTACTTTTTTTACGAGCGAGTAAATATTGTTCGAATAACACCGATAAAAATTGTCCCGGTTTCTCGTGTTTCGAAATATATTTAACTACACCTAATTCATAATCTCCGTGGTTTTTCGTCAAATGAGAAATAAGGTATTCAGTTATTTCAGGACTGTGCAACTGGAGTTCACCCAACGTTTCAATGGCAACATATCGACCGTATTCTTCGCCAACATCTTTTTGAATAAAATCAAATAAAACCTGTCGTATTTTATCCTCCTTCCCGTACTTGTCTGTAAAAAAGAACAATATGTGCAAAGCATTCGCTCGTTCTCTGAAATGTTTGGGGTTAGAAATTCGATCCAAAAGATAATCTATCAGAGCTTCACTTTGACCAAAATTCGCGATCCTATTATAATGACCGTATTTATTGGATAACCACACATTGCGGGTAGCCCAGGTTTCTAACAGGGCAATAATGATTTTTGTTCTTTCGTTTTGGGAGATTCTATCCTTTTCAAAGGAAACAACCAACTCCGGATTTGTGACAATGATCCAATTAAGTAATGAATCTTCTTCATACAGAACAACCAGATAGGACAGAACATTGATCCACGATTCTTTTATGTAATCGTCCTCCACGCAAATAACCGCTTTGATATCCTCCAACTCAAGTCCTGATAAGTATTTTGCGGCTAAGTACTCACGAAAATTATTGTGTTCAAATTCCCATGTCTCATTGGTAGTTTTCTTGAACAAACCTGAATACCGAATTAGAGAAGCATAATCAATTGGCTCAGCCGCCATTAATACTTCGTAATCCGTATTTGTTATACACTTTTGATGCATACACTGCATCGCAAAGGCCATTCTCCCTAACTGCCACAATATGCGTTCTTTCTTTTCTTTCAGTTCTTGCGTTGTCTTTACATATTTCCGAAGATCATGTTCAAATAGAGAATATATGATATTATTCATCAATTGGCTCTTGCTGGAAATGACCACGCCCTTTTGTAAAAGTTCGCAAATATGGTTCAAATAAAAAGGGATCAAAACCAGATCATTCAAGGAATTGGTATTAACGCTTTGCCAGAAGCATTCCAATGATACATCTTTGCTCTTTACGTATGCATCAATATCTTCGTTAGACAACGGTACTAATCCATACACTTTGAAATTTTCAAGTGTTGCGCCCTTACCTTTTTCATCTCCCACTTGATAAAAATTGTTTCTGGAGGAGATAAGAATTGATGTCTCTGGATGATTAAGGACGAAATAATCCACAGACCTAGCAAACTCTAAACTCTTTTGAGGTAGCAATTCATCATAGCCATCAAAAATCAGAAGCAACTGACCATAATCAATCTCCGGATATGTTTGTTGAACGATTTCTTCAATCGATTGATCACAGTGCAAATGTAGTGAAAATAAGAGCGGATACATATTTATTTCCGGCTTAGATGCCATTGCAGCCACGCGTAGCAATTCCACACTTTTTCCTGCACCTGCCGTATCTAGCAAAACAATATGCTTATCCTTTTGACATATTTCGAAGAGGTTTTTCGGACATACTCTCTCTATGTATTTACCATGATCCCGTCGAGAAAATTTTCTCGGAATCGGATCCCCCTCTAGGGTATATTGCTTTTTCTTGATAGTAGGCTTTGGGGGTATTATCTCTCTTTTTAGTTCCTCGAGAATTGTTTGATTTCGCATTAACACATGGAGTTGTGCCATATTTTCTTGAGAAGTTTTACTTAAAAAATACTGATCAACAATATTATAGAGTCCCTGATGAAACTCTTCTATTGATCTATCGGCAGGACTGATTCGACAATTCTTTTCAATGATATCTCTAGCTGTGCTAGAAAGATTGTCGATATAGTCACATGCGCTTTCACTTGGAGAACAATAATAATCTAATACATGTTCAATTATATTATAGTGCTCCAGATAATCCGCAAAATAACTTGTAGAGACAATCTCTTTGGGATGCTTCTCAATGAATCTATCGAAAAATTCTTGAAGCTTTTTCTTGAAATTCAATTCTTCTTTCTTATCTCTTAAATTTTTTCTGAAATGATCATATCTATCAGAAATTGTATTTTGCAGAATTAAATCAACACATTTAATAAGTATCGAAGCAAGACTCATTATGTCCTCCTGTATTCTCATTAATCTTTACCATTTATCTCACCACTTTTGATTTCTACTTACATACGAATATTATACCATATCGCAAGGATAATGTAAATACATCAAATATAAAATCACTCTTTTTTCCGCCTTTCCTCATGCCCAGTGTAGCATAGTTCTCGCAGATATCAACGTAAAAAACAGCATCCAAAATGAAATGAATAGTTGGAATGCCCGGTACATTAACCATAGTAACACCGCCGATAGTAACCGTAATTGGTCGCTCTCGGCGGTAATTGCTTTTGAGACAATGTATCTCAACCAAAGTTTATCTGATAAAAATACAGCGTCACTTCATACGGGTGTTAATCTGCTCCGTTGAAAACAAACCAAAGATATGCTATAATAACATCGTAAAGCAAATAGGCAAGGAGGAAGATCGTATGTCTATCGGATCCACCATTAAAAAGCTCCGTCGCGAGCGAAATATGACTCAGGAGCAGCTGGCTGAATATCTCGGCATCACGGCCAACGCCGTGTCCCAATGGGAATGTGACCGAACAGCACCAGACATTTCACAGCTCCCCATGCTGGCCAGGATCTTGCAGGTGACAACCGACCGCTTACTGGGCGTTGATTTCAGCCAAGACGAGGGGGAGATCGAGAGGATCTCGGATGAATCCTTTGACTGCTATCGGGTAGGGCAACGCGAAAAGGCCATTGAGATCGTGCGGAACGGCTTGAAGCAGTATCCGCAGTCCTTTCGTCTGATGGCGAGACTGGCTGAGAGCCTGATCGGGATACCGGGATATGAAGAGGAGCTGGAGGGGCTATGCGATAGAATTCTAAAGGATTGTACCGAGAGTAGACCCCGTGACCACGCTTACAGACTGAAGATCATTCTACACGGACAAAGGGGAGAGTACGGTGAAGTCAAGAAACTCGCCGAAAACCTGCCTCACGTATGGGCATCTCAAGAAGAACTGCTTTTGCGGTGGTATCATGAGGATAGCGAAGAGTATCGAACGGATCTTGCAGAATGTGCCAAGGTGTATTTGCGAAGTCTCGTCATCTGTTTGGGGCATATTGCCCACGCCTCTTGCTATTCGATCGAGGAAAAGATCCAAATCCGAAACCAAATCATCGGTATTCTGCAAATTTTGTTTCCGGATCAGGATTATTGTGATGAGGCGGTGGTCTTGGCGGATGAGTACAGTGTCATTGCGGCACTCTGCGCCGAGATGGGTAATCGCGATCAAGCACTGGATGCATTTGAGCGTATGTGTGAGTACGCGCTCGATTTTGAAACCGGTACAGGTAAGCAGTACACGTCCCCTGTTTTCCGAGGCCTCGGCTTCGGGGGATGGATCTCGGATGAGTATTCCTACTGTCGGGATGACCTGATTCCGTTCATCGCCAATCCTTCCTTTGATCCTCTACGGGGGGAGCCTCGGTACGTCGCGGTCATGGAAAAGCTGAAAAATCCAAAAAAATAGTCTGAATCACCGAACCTTTCCCCCTTTTCCTGACTCTATATAATAGGCCAATACATTTCCAGAAACGGAGCGAAGTACATAATAAGAGTGGATTTGAAAAGGTATATAAGGAGAATATAGCGCAATATGTATTACTTTGAAAATTATCATTTGCTGTATCCGTCAAATGATCACGCGGAGAGACATATCATCGGAGATGATATTGCTAAACAATTTAACATCTCTATTTTGACCAATTTCAGACAATATTTTTCTGATAATATTCAAATTATCGCATATCGTCAGCAACTATTCCGCGAATTGGACACCAACTCGGAACTTAAGGCGTTTTTTGACTACTTTAAAGAAAAGCTCGACATATTAAACGATCTTTGCCAAAATGATAAGAATCATACCCAAGGAATTGAAGCGGATCACCGTGTTCGTGATCTCGTCGTACTGTCTTTTTATACCGAACTGATCAAAGAACTGAGCCGCAGGCTTGACAGAATCAATCTGACGAGCTCTGCGATGCTGAATTTCAAAAAAATTATAGCCAAGATCTCAGAATCGGAAGAATTTAACAAGTTGTCTCAAAGTCTGGGAGAGATCTCTGTTGTCATAGAAAGTATCAAAAGTATTACGGTTGGTGTCAATCTGGACGCACAACTACGTCCTATTGAGGCAGGAGTCGTGTCATTCAATTCGGAATACTATAAATCCGGCGAATGGATTGATAAACTTTTGCGAATGGATTTTTCGGAAAGTCAGTTTTCCTGTATCGCATCTATGACACGCCTATCCAAAAAGCTTTCTTTTGAGGAAAATCAACAATTCAAGACAGCGATAAACAACGCTTTGGACAAAGTTATGACCGATGCTGTCAAGAGCGCCCGTAAAAGCGGATTTCGGGCACTCAAGGAGTGGGCTTATGATGTGCTTAGACTGAAGGATGAATTGAATTTTGTGGTTGAAGCATATCGTCTCATACAAGCCATGAGTACCGCTGGTGGCTACTATTGCTATCCAGTTTTGAAAAATGACGGCAATACCGAGATCTACGGGTTATACCATCTCATGCTTGCACAAAATATACCCTTCGATCAAATTACCCCCAATAACTATATCCTTAAAACTCCCCATAAAGCCATCATTTTGACAGGTCCTAACAGCGGCGGCAAAACCATTTATACCACCGCAGTTGCGATCTGTTATTTGTTGACCGGATTGGGCTTACCCATTCCTGCGCGCAAAGCAGAGATCACACCGCTTTCGCAGATCAAGCTTCATTTTCCAAGTGTGAATGCCAATCAATACAAAATGGGAAGACTGGAAGAGGAGTGTAAATGCCTCGCGGAGATTCAAGCTGAGCTGGTTCCCAATACTATGATCTTCATGGACGAAACCTTCAGCAGTACGGGAGCGGAGGAAGCGTCGATAATCGCGGAACAGTATATCGAGCGTTTGACGGCAGCGGGAGCCAAGGTCTTATTCTCGACACACCTGCACAGCTTGGCAAGGAGTCTTTACGATCGCCCCGAAATTTCCTCGTTGACCGTAGAGCTTGGTACATATAAGGTGATAGAAGATAGCCCGAATGGTTCCAGTTGCGCAGAAAGAATTGCGAGACAATACGGCATTATTTAAACGGGAGGGTAGAATGTTTCAATATGCCTTGAACTGGAAACGGCTGAATCAAATCCGCTATCCCTGCTATTTGGCAATCCCCAGAAGCCTCCTGCTGCGGTTATATCTCTTTATTAGCCTCCAATCCTTCCTGTACTGCTTTTTACCGTTACCTTTTATTTGGTTAATGTACATGTTGCCTGTGGCCGGAATCATCATCTATCAACTGGTTGCATGGCTAAGGGTGTATAAATGCTTTGGGTATTCAGTATGGCCGCCCATTGTTCTGCAAATTATATGGTGTTTGCTCACCTTCAGATTCAAACAGTTTCTTCGCTTTGAGGTACTATGATGGCAAATGATAACTTAAATCATCATTTTTCAGCGGGGAATGCTCCGATGCCGGATAATGGAGGTGCTTTGGCCACCGGCGTAGAAAAGATAGCCAAAAAGTTCGCTATAAGTATTTGGAGCGATTACCGACAAACGGTACTCAACGATACTCCTGCGTATATAGGCACAGCCCCTGTAAAAAAACTTGTAAGAATTTGTTATCTGTCAGCCATACAGCTGATAGCCTTATTAATATCTCGAACAAATCTAATGTATTTTTCTTTATTTTTGGAAATCTACTATTTGTTTGGATTCTATTGTTGCTACGTTATTTGGAAAAAGTCGGGTTATTCAAGGGTATTGTTTTTAATAATCAATGCGCTTTTGATGCTACTGGAATTTTTAATTGTATATCAAGGATCATAGAAATCAGATTTTTTCTGACAAATTGCATTAGCAAGCGCGTATGAACAAACAATCCCGATTTTTGCCTTTCGTCCGTGTCCAGTGTAGCATAGCTCTCGCAGCTGTCAACGTGAAAAATTATCGCTGAAAAATGAAATATCATCGAGAAAGTCAAGTAGCCATACTTGGCTTTTTCTTTACCCCCATGCAATATTTTTTCGTGTACTGAAAACAGACTATACCTCTCGTTGACATCTGCACACCTCACTCGGAATGAACCCGATTTCCTCCCGACCTATGCTCCCCCGACCCTGCCGAAAGGCTCAATAAAAATCGGGAGGTATAGAAAATGAAAACCCAAAACCAAGTAAGAATCACAAACGAAAACGTAAGGATCACCGCTGATAACGTACAGCACATCGGTGAGTGCATTGCGCTGTCTGCTATCAAGAAAATGATGCGGTTTGCACACCATCCGCGTTCGCTTGACAAGCTTTATGCTGGCCTCGTAGAGGACATTTACGGAAACCGAGGCTACAACACGACCTTTTCGGACGGTTACGATTTAGCATCCGAGGTGATCTGTTTTCTCTGTCATTACATCGGGCGTAACCTCGACGATCTGGCTTGTCAGAATCGCAAGGGCGAGCTACTGACCGTCCGCTTTGCCTGCTACCGTCACGCCCTGCGGTACATCGAGAAGGAGTATCTTTCCGGATTTAAAACCATCAGCATCGAAGAATGCTCGCCAGCCGACGCATCCATTGACTTTGAGACCCAATATGAGATCGAAGACTACACCAAGGTCGATACCATCATCCATCAAATGCGCTTGACCGTTGCGGAAACTGAAACGCTGAACCACTACATGGCCGGACTTGGATTCGTAGAGATTGCGCAGATGCAGAATGTCAACAATACTACCGTCTGGCGTAGGAGAAAGAGTATTCAGAAGAAGTACCTGCGATATATCGTCATGCAAGGCTGATTCGATTCACACATGAACAACAAAAGGGAGCTTTGCTGCTCCCTAATGTTATGCGATATAATGGTTGTGCTGAAAAATCTTAGTCAATCCTCGGGTTCCCTTGAAAGCGGACAAAAGCCTGTTTTTCCACAATGCGGGCATTTGAAAACTCGGTCATCATTCATGTGAATAGAAAACGCTGCTTTCCACCACTTGGGATAAAATGATTTGTTGCATTCAGGGCAAACATATTTCTTTGATGAAATATGCTTTCCTGCGGTAATCCAAGCAATTAAAGAAATGATGATCACAGGAACGGCAATTACCCACCACGGAACATCATATTGCTGATCAAACCAATTTACCGTGCAGGAGGTCAACGATATTGAAAGTGAAAGCATTAGCCAAACGGTAGCTACTTTTTTCATGTTTTAATAATCCTCATTAATAAAATTTGCAAAAGCAGAAATGACTTCACTCGGGAAAGCGACTTGAGTATATATTGACGAAGGATCTGTAGTATCAATCTTATATCCGAAATGGCTGATGTCGTCGTATACACATATGGCGATATTGGCAGAATTCGAAAAAAGCGTTGCCCACAAACTGAGATCTTTATCAAAGGATTGCTTGTCAAATTTGCTGTTAATAATCAGCGTCCTGATATTCGCTTTCGTAATATTTTGTGCAGTGTCAATATTATTATAGGATGCCCAATAATAATCGCTCGCACTGTAATAATAGTATCCTTTGGCCTCGGAAGCAGTTACGTTTTTGGCGGCGTCGGCATATGTGATATAGGATGATTTATTTGCCGGATCAATGGCGGAATATTGATCGCAGGCAATATCCGCAAGATGTCGAGCGGAACTGTTGAAAAGAATCATACCATCAATGTCCGCGGTGTTTGCAGCAAGCTCGGTTGCAATCTGGCCACCAAGGCTGTGACCGAGTAAATATAAGCCCGTAATATTTTGTGATTTCAAATATTCAATGGCAGCATTGCAGTCATCAAGGTATTCTTCTTTGATACCGCATTTTATATCAAATTCTGCGGCATAGCCTAATGTTCTTTTATCCACTCTCAAAGAATTGATGCCTTCTTGGGCAAGTCCTTGGGCAATATCTTCAAACGGTTTCAACACACCTATGGTTTCATCGTAATCACTTGGGCCAGAGCCTGCAATCAACAGAACAGCAGGATGCGCTTTTCCGTCGTTAATATAGGTATAAACAGCGTTTAATTCATAACCGTTACTTTCCAAAACAAAATGCTTTTCCTCAATACTACTTTGAGGGGCGTTGTTGGTAGATGTATTTGTTGAATCATCTGTAATCGTTTCGGTGTCTTGGGTTGTTTCGCTTACATTGGGAACTTCGGTATTACATCCCGAAAGTAAAAGAATACACACAAGTATAATAATAGCAATAATTGTCTTCATCCGTTTCACCTCGCATTTGCATCATAATATCCAAGCCAAAGTCCGTCAATCTTTCCGCCGTGGAAAACATATGTAATTTTCAGCCCGAGTTTTGAGTATTTGACAAAACAATAAAGTTTGTTTGAAAAACCCTCATCGGCTATTGTCTTTTCAATTGAAATAAAGTCGCCAAGCGGGGCTAATGTGTCTTTTCGTACGACACGATAAACATCTTGGGGCATATATTGTGCCAAACGGGCACTTAAATATTCATAAAGAATGTTGTCATTTCCATTCAAAATAGCATCAGTACAAAGCCGAGCAATTTCATTTTCTTTAGCATTCGGATCAGAAGAAAGTTGCCAATCTTCGCTAAATATATTTTTACCGGATTCAAGTACCGATAGAGCCTCATTCAATAGATTGATTTCGCGTATTCGTAACTCGATAGAAGCATATATTTCTGCCCGCTTGGAAAGGACTGCATCTTTCAAATTCGTTCCGCTGTTTTGTAACTCTGCAATTGCTTTCACGGATAATCCCAAAGTGCGAAGAATAAAAACGTTTTTTATAAGAGATAATTGCTCCTCAGTATATTGACGGCGTGATGAAGTTCCAACCGTGGTGCTTTGGATAATACCTTTTTCTTCATAAAAACGAAGTGTTCTTGATGTCGTGCCAACCATCTTACAAACTTGTGTAATATCGTATAGTAGTTTATGATGCATATTCTCACCCCCTCTATATTATATCATACCACTTGACGTTGCGTCAATGTCAAGTGGTTATAGAAATATTTTTTGAGTGGCAAATTACCCTTTGGCACCCTAGTGTGTGCTTGTCTTATACAAGTCGGCTCGCTGCGCCCGCCGAGACAAGCACACGCCCGCACCGCAACCAAACGAAAAACGGGAATCCAAAGCCGAGCGGTAGCGGAGTCGCCCGCTGAGCCGCTTGGGCGCACATCCGCTATACCCGCGCGGCGGCTTTTTGGATAGATTTCGTTTTTGGCTGTTTGTTGTACCGCCGCCGTGTGAGATTATCAGCCCTCGCATCATCACCGTAAGATCTTGTGAGAAAACGATCTAGTTAATAATCAAAACCCTCCAGTCCCGTCAGTTGACATTCCAATTTTCGTGTGCTATCCTGTTTATGCGCCATGGAAGTTGTGAAAAGTTGGGAAAAGTTGGGGAAACTTGGGATTTGTTATAAAAGATGTGAGAAAATAGAGGTTAAGTTTGCTTGACAAGTTCGAACTTTTGTGGTATAATAGCAGTACATTTCACTGAAAAAGGAATAGTCACAGTTTAGTTAGTTCGTATGCAAAGTGTAAAGCCAAGATAGATGTTGCCGAGAGGCCAAACCCGTGTTCCGAGGGCGAAATCGGAAGGTTGCACTCAAAGGCGTAATACGTTTTTTATGACAGAAAAGCGTATTGCGCTTTTTTTCGTGCCTTTTTCTCTGGAAAATACACCAGAAGGAGAAAACATTATTGGAAAGAGAGGTCAACATCATCACAAACGGCGGCTTTGAAGTCAAACAAATGAGCTCATCGGAGCGTGATACTTTCATGTCGGCTCTGCTGGATCGCGTGTTGGAACTTCAACGCAAGCAACGAAAGGAGGAAGACCATGCCACTTGAGAAAGCCAAGGTCTACTTCGACGGTAGTCACTACATCGCCATCCCCCAAGGCGAGGGCAAGCCACCCGGCAAGGGCGGCTTCCATGAGAACGAAAATGACGAAATGAGGACGGCTTTTGAAAAGGCCTACAAGGGCGCAAAGGCTAAGAAACGGAAGGAACGGTTTACGGAGATTGTAGCGGAGTTAAAACCGCAATTTGAAAGCGAGGAACAAGCGGCCGAATACGTCAAGGCCGAGATGGAGAGGATTCAGCGGAATCTGATCGTGCGGCGGACACGGCTTGTCAGGAAGATCAACCTTGGAAACTGGAATTATTTTTGCACCTTCACCTATGACGATCAGAAGCATACAGAAGTATCATTCAAATCGAAACTGCGGGATTGCTTCAAGAAGATGTGCCACCGTAGAAACTGGATATACATCGGTGTATGGGAGCGATCACCCAATAGCAACCGACTACATTTTCATGGACTTTTCAATATTCCCGAAAATGCCATGGTCGGAGAACTGACGGAGTATCGGGATTACAGCACGAAAATGCACCGAATGCAGACCACCTTACAGAACAGTTACTTCACGGAGCGTTTTGGCCGAAACGACTTTGAGCCAATCAACAGGCAGGAGCTCCCAAATGCCACAGCTTACCTCATGAAGTACATTGAGAAGTCCGGCGAGAGAATCGTCTATTCCAAGAATACACCAGCATATTTCATATCCGACATTCTGGACGATGACGTGGTATGCACCATTGGGCAAGAGGACAGAAAGCTCTTGCTATTCGACAATTTTATCTGCTTTGACGATGGGGTGTATGTGGGAGAGGTGAGCCCCGAAGTTATCAAGCAGATGCCAAAGAAGAACTAAATCAATTAGTCTTTCGCCTTGGTGGAGCGTAAACGAAACCGCCGTCGAGGTCAAGGGGTCGAAAATATCGCAGAAAAGTAGAAATCGACCGACAAGAATGCAATATTTTCGCCTGTTTCCCTTGACCTCTTTGGGCGGTTCCGTTTGGGCCGCTCCCGTCGAAAGACAAATCTAAAGACAAATCAGAAAGGAAAAAAGAGAATGAAAACAGCAGTTATTTACGCACGTTATTCAAGCGATAGCCAATCCGAGCAGTCCATTGAAGGTCAGCTCCGCATCTGCAACGATTATGCCGAGCGAAACGGCATTCTGATCGTGGACACTTACATTGACAGAGCTATGACAGGTACGAATGACCTACGCCCGGACTTTCAACGGATGCTAAAGGATAGTGCCAAGAAGCAATGGAATTACGTTCTGGTCTACAAGCTGGATCGGTTCTCACGCGACAAATACGAAACCACCATCCACAAGCATACATTGAAGATGAACGGTGTGAAAGTAGTGTCCGCTATGGAGAATATTCCCGATTCACCCGAGGGTATCATCCTCGAATCGCTCCTTGAAGGTATGAACCAGTATTACTCCGCAGAACTGTCACAAAAGGTCAAGCGTGGCATGTATGAGACTCGCAGGAAAGGCCACTATCAAGGCGGATGGATTCCCTACGGGTACAAGCTGGAAGGCCGCAAGCTTGTCGTTGACGAGGATCAAGCGGCCGTCGTTCGCTATATGTTTGAGCAATACTCCATGGGCGTTTACGTCAGTACCATCATATCCAATCTGACGGCGCGAGGCATTCTCCATAAGGGAAAGCCCTTCTTGCCAAACATGGTGTACGGCATTCTGAGAAACGTGAAGTATTCCGGCACGTACTGCAAGGGCGAAGAAGTCATAGACAATTTGTACCCTCGCATCGTCCCTCAACCTCTTTTTGAGGCAGTACGCAAAAAAATTGAAAGTAACCGTTACGGCAAGCGGAGCGTGAAGACCGTCTATCTGTTCCGCAACAAAATGATCTGTGGCTACTGTGGCAACCCCGTGAGCTCGGAGACAGGAACGGCAAGAAACGGTGAAGTTGTTCGCTATTACAGATGCCACGGAATCAAGCGATACCGCACCGACTGTGAGCTGAAAATGGTTCGCAAGGACGTGCTGGAGGAGCTGATCGTTAACGCCATTGTGGAAGAGCTTTCCAAGAAGCCGATCATGGATGCCATGGTCGCCGAGCTGCTCAAGGAGCAAAATCGACAGTGCGCGGAGAACACGAAGGTCTCCATCATGAAGCGTGAGAAGGCCAAGGTTGACAAAGCGTTAGACAACCTTGTAGCCGCCTTGGAGCAGGGGATCATGTCCGCAACTACCAATAAGCGCCTGCATGAGTTGGAGAAGCAGCAGGCCGAGCTGGAGAGGGATATTCTGATCGAGGAAAGCAAGGAGATCACCAAGATCCCCGAGAGCGTGATCCGTGAATTCTACGCCGAAGCCTTGAAGCAGGAGGCGGAGCTGATGGTCAATCTTCTGATCCGTCAGATTGTGCTCTACAACGACCGCATCGAAATCTATTTTAATACGCCACTCAAAAACGGCCCCGATACGGATGATCGGGGTCGTCCTTTTTGTATTCGGCACGCGGAAGTGCGATATGCTACGTACCACAAGGGTATGCCGGAGGCGGTAAGTATGCGGATTGAGATGTTCGTATGAAAGGCGCAGGGCGCAAAAAAAGAGCCTAAGCAAAACCACCGTAATGGTTCAACTTAGACTCTTAATGGTGCGGGCAAGAGGACTTGAACCTCCACCGAGTTGCCCCGACTAGAACCTGAATCTAGCGCGTCTGCCAATTCCGCCATGCCCGCATATGCCGCCGCGAAGACCGAAATCTTCGCAACGGAGGGTATTATAGCATATTATTTTTTGTTTGTCAAGTCTTTTCCGAAAATATTTTGATTTGAAAGACGTTTTCATAACATGAACAAGATAGAAAGCAGGCTTTGTTTCAGGTCAATAGCGGAAAGTTTTTCCATGGTGATTTTTCTTACATATCGGAAGATGCTCTCTTGCAGAGTGTTTCCATCAGCGCAAGCACCAGGCACAGCACCGCCGCCACCACCAGCGCGGCCAGGAAGATGTTCGCGTTGGGTACGAAGGAGGTGGTCCCGTCGTTGCCCACGATGGTCTCGGCGTTGGCCAGCACCGTTTTGCCGATCCAGGGACCCACCACGCCGGGGACGAGGACCTGGGAGAAGATGCGTATGCCCTGGAACATCCCCGACTTGCCCACAGGGGTCAGCTCGCGGATCTTGGCGCCGAACACCGCCATGCCCGCCAGGTAGCCGCACATCATCAGCAGGGAACCGACGAACACGAGGGCGGTAGATTTGAAGAAGAACAGGAGAATGTAGCCCGCCATGAGCCACAAAAGACTGAGCCACGACGAAAAGGGAAAGCCCTTTTTGTCGTAGACCTTGCCCCACAGGGCGGTGACCACCGAGGCCAGCACGATGGCAGGGGCCATGATGAACACGTAGTCCTCCATGCCCAGGGACACCTCGTAGTAAAGAATGAGATAGGGCATAAAGATCTGGATGGAAATATTGAACAGGATGAAGGAGATCAGATAGAGATACAGGGAAGGGTTTGCCTTGACCGTAGACGGCAGGAAACCGTGGATGACGGTCTTGAAATAGCCTTCCTTGGCGGGCTCAAGGGCAGGTTCTTTGATGATGAAGCAACCCACGATACCCACGAAGATAACCACGCCGCCGATGATGGCGAAGATGTACGTCCAGCTGGACTCGAGGTTGAGGTCAAAGAACATGAAGCCGCCGAAGACGGCGAGGATGGCCACCAGGGGCATCATGGCGTTGATGCCCTCGGCACCGCCTCGGTTGGTGTCGTCGGTGCTATCGGTGAGCCAGGCGTTGAAGGCGGCGTCGTTGGCGGTAGAGCCGAAGAAGGTCATGATACAGTCAAGGACAATGACCAAAGACACACCTACCGCTGCGGCGGAAGTCACCATGGGGAAGACCGACTTGATCCAGCCCTCTTTCAGGAAAATGAAACAAAGGATGGATACGCCCCAGAGAATATAGCCGCCCGAGATGAACACCTTGCGCTTGCCCAGCTTGTCGGAGAGCGCGCCCATGAAGACGGTGGTGAGGGTTGCGGCGACGGCGCTGGCGGCGACCATGGCGGAGATGTCGGCGGCGGAGGCGTTGAACATCTTGTAGATGAACACGTTGAGGTACATATTTTCCACCACCCAGGCGATCTGTCCTACCAGGCTGAAAATGGTGAGGGCGATCCAGAAATGGGGAGAGAGCTTTGTTTTCATAGGCGTGTCCTTTCTTGATGGATCATGATAAATGGTTGTATATGGGGGTACGCATGGAGGAACCTTCTTGCAAGAAGGTTCCTCCAAACCACCTCCAAGAACCTTTAAAAAATGTTTATTATTAAAGGCTTTTGAAGGGTAGCGAAGCGGCGACGCGGTAGTGAATGACTGCCGGTGGCAGTCAGAGCCGCGGCGTGACCGAGCCGCAGCGAGACTCCAGGGGGAACTTTTTGCAAAAAGTTCCTCCTGGCCGTACTCCGCTAAACAACAATTTATTATACCATACCCTCCCGCTCTTGTCAATCGCCCCGCCGGCTCAGGAAAGGGAAAACCCAAGATTTTTGTCAACATCCCCCGACCCTTGGCATATCATGGGAGTGAGCAGGTCTTCCTGCCAATGCTATAAGGAGGTTTATTCATATGGGTGAAAACAGATTTCCCTGCGGCTCTCCCCTCTCCGCTCACACCTGCGGAAAGGACGGTCCTCGTGATACGTTCTGTATTGAGACCAATCGCATCCTGGATTCCTGCCGTGACAGGGATTGCTATGAAAACGTAAAGGTCTTTCTTACCGATCTCGGTCAGGAGATCATCGACCACACCACTCAGGTGCGCGTCAAGGACGCTTGCATCGCCTGGACCTATATCGGCATCGACCCCGTTCAATTCAACCGCGGTTTTTACACTGTGACCATCCGCTACTACATCAGGCTGATTTTCGAGGGGTGCATCTGTCCCGGACGCGGTCAGGAGTTTGATGGTATCGCCGTTATTGAAAAGCAGGTTGTGCTGTGGGGGGGAGAGAGCAATGTGTCCATCTTCCGCAGCAGTGGTGACGGCTCTGATTTCTGTGCTGAGCCTGAGCCCTGCTACAAGGAGCGTACCGTCCCCACTGCCGTTGTTGAGGTGGTGGAGCCCATCGTTCTGGGCGTCCGTGTACTGGAGCCTGCCTGCGACGTGCCTTGCTGTTGTTGTTGCTGCGCCTGCGATATCCCCGCGTCTATCTGCTCCTGCCTTTCTGCGCCTCTGTGCAAGGAACATGGCACCTGCGGTGACCACGACCACGATCATGACCGCGACCGCCGCACCCTGGTGGTGTCCATCGGCCTTTTCTCGTTGGTGCGCCTGATCCGTCCCGCTCAGTATCTCATCAACGCCACCGAGTTCATCATTCCCGACAAGGAATGCGTTTCCGCAACCCCCGGGGATCCCTGCGAGCTGTTCCGCTCCATGGCCTTCCCCGTCACCGAGTTCGCGCCCCCTCCTATGCCCCTGACCCCCATCGACCGTGTCAAGGGTGGCTGCGGGTGCAGTAAGGATTGATGGTTCAAACAACAACTGATCGCTCTGCAAAAACATCCGAGACGCCTTTTCGGTGTCTCGGATGTTTATTTTATGTGTTTACGCCTTTCTTTGATTAAAAAGCCACCGATACGTCTCGTGATCTGTAAATGTCCGTGTCCATACGTCGTGGCTCAGGTCATCGTGGAGGATCAGCTCGCAATGACCGCCCGTGAGATTGATGTTGTTCGCCATGATCTCGCTCTCTCGGGGCAGTACCACGGGGTCAAGCAGACCGTGAACGGCTCTCACGGGGAACTTGATACGGCTTGCCGCCCAGTAAAGACCTCCGCCGCAGCAGATCACAGCCCCCGCGAACAGGGCAGGCTCCATCACCGCCAGCAGCCAGCAGGTATAGCCGCCCATGCTGGAGCCCGAGATGCACACCCGTTTGTCGTCCACGTAGGGACGGGCGGAGATCTCCTTGATGAAGTCCACGATGTAGGAGAAATGTCCCATCCAGGTATAATCGTCACAAGCGGGGACTACTAGGATAAAGGGGGTGTCCTCGGGCATACGGCTCCTTTGCAGAGGACCGCGCTCGGCGATATAATCCGCGCCTTGGCAGACGCCGCCCATGCCGTGGAAATAGAACAGAACGGGATATGTATTCTCGGGATCAAAGTCTGCGGGGTAGTCGATGTTATAATGCAGTGTGAAATCGTTCTTTTGGTAGACATTTTTTTGAAACATGAGAGCCTCCGTTTAAATGTGCTGTTGTAAAATGGATTCTCCGATACGGCGAACGATCTCTTCTGCGATCAACCGATACCCATCACCCACAAAATGTACGCCGTCGGGAGACAAGAGATCCGCGTGCTCTTCGTGATATTCTAACAAGTATGTTTTAGATAAATTCTCGCCAATTAGCAGGATTGATATTTTTATATTTTTCAGGATCAAACCAAGAACAATAATCGTTTTCTTGTTTTTTTAACGCAAAGGTATATATTTGTTCAAAGGTGATCTCATAACCTAATTGATACATCCTATCAAAACAAGCACCACCTATATGGTCTTGTCCAAACACTGCGGTATAGGGTATGCCGCTTTCTGTATCAATGACAACACTTGCCCAATTCATTCCACCAAGTATTTGATATGAAAACAATTCTTTATACTTGTTCATAGTTGCCTCCTCGCAAAAACTGTTTGATACAGAATTATTAATCATATATTTCTATTTCCGCACAATTACACGCCAAGCAGTAAAACTTATAATTTCGTATTTTGATACTTGCCTTTTGTTTGAGTGTCTGAGTGATTGTAGTATGCAAATTTTTGAAGTATACGTCCTCGGGGATTCAGTAGAATGAACACTTACAATTTTGATACGGACATTTATCTCGCTCTCAAAAGCAAGAAAAGGTTTCATAAATCAAGGCTTTAGAATAAAAACAAGCACCGCTTTTGCGATACGCTTTCGTATCATCATTACGGTGCTTATTTGGAGCTGGTGGCGGGACTCGAACCCGCGACCTGCTGATTACGAATCAGCTGCTCTACCAACTGAGCCACACCAGCGTTGTTTATCATAACAGGGGTATTATATCATATCTTTTCATAAAAAGCAAGAGCTTTTTAAAATTTTTTGAGAAATTCTTTTGGATTTGTTAGCCCTACTCTTGATTTTATGTGAGGAATATGCTAAAATAAGATAACTATCTCCAAAAAAGGAGTCCTTCAATGAACCTTTGTGACATCAAAACTATCCGAGACATCATGTCGATTTATAACCTCACTTTCCGCAAGGAGTTTGGACAGAATTTCCTGACCAACCGCGCGGTGGTGGAGGATATTGCCGATTCCTGCTGCTCTACCGCTGAAGCTACGATATTGGAGATCGGCCCCGGTCTTGGCGTGCTGACCCAGGAGCTGGCACTCAGATACAAAAAGGTCATGGCGATCGAAATTGATAATGGGCTCATTCCTGCCTTGCGTTATACCCTCTCGGATTGCCCGGAGGGCGTGGTAGAGGTGGTTCACGGTGACGTGATGAAGCTGGATCTGTCCGTCTTGCTTGCTCCTGCCTTTGAAGCAGGTCCCGTGGCGGTCTGCGCCAACTTGCCCTATTATATTACCACCCCCATCCTCATGTCCTTGCTGGAATCCCATCTGCCCTTTGAAAGCATTACGGTCATGATCCAATCCGAGGTAGTAGACAGACTTTGCGCTAAAGCGGGAAGTTCTGCCTACGGTGCTATTACTGCTGTGCTGAACTACTACGGTGAGGCAGAACGGCTGTTTAAGGTGTCTGCAGGCAATTTCATGCCCGCGCCTAAGGTGGACTCCGCTGTGGTGCAGATTCGGCTTTACAAGGACAAGCCCTATAAGCCGTTGGATGAGCCCACCCTTTTCCGCACGATTAAAGCAGCTTTTGAGCAGAGACGCAAGACCTTGCCCAATGCCCTGTCTACCGGCTTCCCCGATATTCCTAAGGCAGATCTGACTGCCATGATCGAGTCCTGCGGACACCGCGCAGATATCCGCGGAGAGAGACTGGATATTGCGGAGTTCGTGGCGCTGGCTGATCAAATTTACCAATATAGACAGAAAAATTGATGAGGAGGAATCCCTATGCAGACCACTCCCTTGGCTGACGCCATTCGCCCGCGTTCCATGGACGAGATCGTGGGGCAAAAGCATCTGTTTGGTGAAAAAGGCGTTCTGCGCCGTATGGTGAGCATGGGGCGCATCTCCAATATGATTTTCTACGGTCCTCCCGGTACGGGCAAGACCACCGCTGCTTCGGTGATCGCTGCTGCTTCGGGGATGGAGTTCTATAAACTCAACGCCACCACCGCGTCCCTTCAGGATGTGAAGGATATTCTTAGCCAGACAGAAGGCATGTTTGGTGCCAACGGCATTCTTTTGTATTTGGACGAGATCCAGTATTTCAACCGTAAGCAACAGCAATCTTTGCTGGAGTACATGGAGGACGGTCGTATCGTGCTGATCGCCTCTACCACCGAAAATCCCCATTTTTACGTTTATAACGCTATTATTTCGCGATCCTCTCTCTTTGAGTTTAAGCCTGTGGCGGCAACTGAGTGCCTTTCTATGTTGAATCGTGCGCTTGCCTATCTCAATGAGCGGGGGGGGACTTCCACAATTTTGCCTCGCGAGGTGGGACTCGCTTTGGCTGAAGGCGTAGGCGGTGACGTCCGGCGAGCCATCGGACTTCTGGAAAATGCCTATTTCGCCGCAGGTTTTGACGAGGGCGCGGTCATCACCATGGAGTGCGTGTCTGCCTTTGACAACGGTGTGGGTAATTTCAACGATGACGTGCATTACGATCTCCTGGGATGCCTGCAAAAATCCATCCGAGGGTCTGATCCCGATGCTACTGCTTTTTACGTAGCGAAAATGTTGGCTACAGGGGATATGTTTCCCCTCATGCGCCGTCTCCAGGTTATCGCCTCGGAGGATATCGGCTTGGCTTATCCCCAAGCCGCCGCCATCGTCCGTGCCTGCTGTGAGTCTGCCCGTGAGTTGGGTATGCCTGAGGCGCGAATCCCCCTTATCAATGCCGCTCTTTTGCTGGCAACGGCACCCAAGTCCAATTCGGCATATCTCGCGCTTGCTGCCGCTGATGAGGACGTGCAGGCGGGCAGGGGGCAGGACATTCCGGTACATCTTCAAAGCCCCCTCTTTAAGGGCTACGTCTATCCTCACGATTATCCCAATCACTATGTAGAACAGCAATACCTCCCCCACGACCTGAAGGACAAAAAATATTACATCCCAGGCGCAAATAAGACCGAGCAGGCGGCGGAGGCATATTGGAAGACGATTAAGAAAAAATAAAAAATCGGACGGAGATCAAAAGTCTCTGTCCGATTTTGTTCATGAACGCAAAAAACAGCCACCTTTCGGAGGCTGCTCCTGCTTGTACCTTGAGAATCTGTGACATGAACGTTTCAAACACGCCCATAAATCCATTATATCACATCTTTTCTCGTTTGTAAAGGGGGATAATTCAAAGATGACTAAATTTCTACGCTATGAACAAAAATAAATTGTATATTTCTTACAGTCTGCCTATTGAAATGCGGGTTCATTTATGCTATACTATAGGTGCAAGGAGGTACAGACCAATGGGCTAATAAAACAGAGATTTTCCAAAACGGAGAATCAGAGGAAAGATCAATCAAGGTATATACCAATCAGCTGAAAGGTTATGTTTTTTAAGAAGTTACTTAAAGCTTATTATCAAAGAGGTACGGACCAATGTACTCATAAGACAAAGTATCCTGAGTGAAGAAAATCAACCCCACAGTATTATACGAGGTATAAGCCAATGTACTAATTGATCAACGATCTTTGGATCTGTAAGATAAGATCAACAGAGCAGACCGCCAATATAAATCGGTAGAAAAGGTGTAAGGTGTAGTACATCAAACAGATTTGCATATCAGCGCGTACGAGCTGAACTTAGGACGGTTGCTGTGAAGGTCTTCTGAAAGATTGCCGGGAGATCATGAATATTTACAATTGAATATCGCGCCTTTCGAGTGTCACAGGATCAACAACGGTGTTCTTGTTAAAGAAAATATGGGAGTTTTTGGATTGAATGTGTGATGACAGATAGGTAGCTCAATGAAAGAGAGGATCACAAAAGATGTTAGATACTAAGAACGAACAGAAGTGACCCTTGGTTGTGGGTACAGACGCAGCCAAGGGTCACTTCGCTTTTTGTGATCTATGTTAGATCTTTCGCAGAATAGAATTTCAAAGGTTTGGAAAATGTATATCAATTATCAAACAAGGTGATCCGCTTGATCATCTTGCTTTTTTATTGCCTCATATCGTGTGCCTTGGTCTCATATGCCGTAGGTCCCTGTCAGTGGGTCTTTAAAAATACCGATCTCGGGTGTCATAAAGGTAAATATCCCAAATAAAAAGGCAATAACACCAAGGAACACCATGATTGCCCTAGGATGGTGACAAGAAACGCTTCCTTTTTCAAAAAGACGGGTTTCGTGAGTATACGCTACAGCGGCGGAAATAAAGAAAATGGCAATATTCAGCCAATCGGGGGACTTTCCCACCACACCATTGTATGTGTAAAAGATCACAGGAATCAGAATCAAGCCGAGAAGAATCCCACGCGCTTTTACACACCAATAATCCGACCGATCCTTGAAGAAAAAGCTCTGCATAACAGCAAAGATCACCATTGGCCAAAAGAGCAGTTTCATATGTTCCCAAGAGGATTCATTTACCCCCGAAAAAGGAGCAATCCATGCGGCTTTGTTCAGCCAATCGTAGAGGAAATGTAAAAGTGTGCCTCCGAGGGAGGTTGTGGCAAAGCCCCAAAATTGCCATAGTCGAATAGAAGGTTTCATAGCGCACCTCTTTTTGCACAGTATATGCGGTGTGTTGACGCTCTATAACCAGCCCCACTTGACATGAGGAAATATGTTTGGTATAATGAGATAAATACGAACGAAAGAGAGAAGATAAATGAAAATAACCGAGGTTGTCGCCGCCCTCATTTGGCAGGGAGACAAATTCATGATTTGCCAGCGTCCCTCCCACAAGGTCAGAGGGCTTCTCTGGGAGTTCGTGGGAGGAAAGGTTGAGTCGGGCGAAACCAAAAAGCAGGCGCTCATCCGCGAGTGCAGGGAAGAATTGGCTGTGCTCCTTTCTGTTGGTGATGTGTTTATGGACGTGATTCACACATACCCCGATCTCACAGTACATTTGACCCTCTTTAACGCTACCATCGCCGAAGGTAAGCCTCAAAAATTGGAACATCATGACATCCAATGGATCACACCTGCGGAGATCGGGAAGTATGATTTTTGCCCGGCGGATGTCGAAATATTGGAAAGAATTATGGAAAGGTACGGTACCCCGGTGTGAAAAAACTTAAGCAAAACCGTGTGGCAAGCTTTATCGCCGTGACCGCCGTTTATATCATCGCCACCGTTGTGGGTGTGGCAACTTACCGCGCGCTCCCTTGGGATAGGTGGCTTTCACTCCTCGTCGCTGACGTGGCAGCTACGGTAGTGACCTTCGTTTTCAGCCTGATCTTCGGGAATGCCTCGGTCTATGATCCCTATTGGAGTGTCCAGCCTCTCGTGATTCTCGTGGCTTTTGCCGTAGGACGGGAATTGACTGCCCTTGGTATCCTGCTGTTAATCGTCGTGTGCTTTTGGGCGATCCGCCTCACCGCCAACTGGGCGTATACGTTCGGGAATCTCACTCATCAGGATTGGCGCTATACCATGCTGAAGGAAAAAACAGGCGTCTTCTACCCCATTATCAACTTTGTGGGCATCCATATGGTACCCACGCTGGTGGTTTACGGATGTATCCTGCCTGCGGTCTATGCCATTTGGGAGGGACTGACCGCGGATGTAGGCAGTATCATATTCCTCTGTTTGTCGCTGGGAGCGGCTACTCTACAGGGCATTGCTGATATACAAATGCACAAGTTTCGTAAAAAACGCACCACGCCTTTTATCCGCAGTGGCCTTTGGAAATATTCTCGTCATCCCAACTATCTGGGCGAGATCCTCATGTGGTGGGGCGTGGGACTATCTGTGGTTTGTGTTTCGCCTGAGGCGTGGTATCTTTTGGTGGGTGCTATAGCCAATACCGTGCTGTTTCTTACGGTCAGTATCCCCATGGCAGACGGTCGGCAGTCCCGCAAAGAGGGCTTTGCCCAGTATAAGCGGGAGACGAGAATGCTGTTGCCTATTAAAAAATAAGATACAATGAAAATCCAGCCTTTTTCTTGAAAACAAGCGCCTACTGTGTTCATATTTTGATTCACCGTATGTTATTACCGAATGGCGGCAGGCGTTCAAAACGGAGGACCAAGAATGTTCAGATTTGTTAATAAAGTTGCCGTTGTTACCGGCGGCGCGAGAGGTATTGGCAAATGCATCCGGGAGAGCTTTGAAGCGGCGGGGGCAGCGGTTTGCGTCATTGACCTGTTGGAAAACGACTACTTTGTGGGTGACCTTGCCGACAAAGCGACCCTCGAAAATTTTGTAAAGCAAGTCATCGCTGACTATGGACATGTGGATTACTTGATCAACAACGCCGCATCAAAGATGTGTGGTATAGAGAACGGCACCTATGAGGACTTTGAATATGCCCTGAAGGTGGGTGTGACTGCACCGTTTTATCTTTCTAAGCTCCTCTTACCTTATTTTGCAGAGGGTGCTTGTATCGTCAATATTTCTTCGTCTCGTGACAGAATGAGCCAACCGCAAACCGAGAGCTATACTGCGGCTAAAGGAGGCATTTCCGCTTTGACTCACGCCTTGGCGGTGAGCCTTGCGGGGAAAGTACGGGTCAATTCGATCTCGCCCGGATGGATCGATCATGATTATACGGTTTATATGGGCGCGGATGCTACACAACAGCCTGTAGGTCGAGTAGGGAATCCGCTCGATATTGCCAATATGGTGCTTTATCTTTGCTCGGATATGGCGGGATTTATCACAGGGGAGAATGTCTGTATTGACGGAGGTATGACGCGGCAAATGATCTACCACGGTGATCATGGATGGTCTTTACATGATAGGGATAACCATAAAAATGGCGTTTGAATGAACATGATTTTTGAAACGAAACGCCTCCTTCTTCGTCCGTGGCGGGAGGAAGATGCGGAGGAGCTTTATCAATATGCCTGCGATCCCGAGGTTGGACCGCCTGCGGGATGGCCACCCCACACCAATGTGGAAAACAGCCGAATGATCATTCGTACCGTGCTTTCCGCCCATGAGACCTATGCTGTTTGCCTGAAAGAGCAAGGAACCCCTATTGGCAGTATCGGTTTGCACCGCAATGATCTGGCTTGCCAAGATGACGAATACGAACTGGGCTATTGGATCGGGAAACCATTTTGGGGGCAAGGTCTGATTCCCGAGGCATCACGTGAGATACTTCGCCATGCTTTCGAGGATCTTGGTATGAACCGTATTTGGTGCGGTCACTATGATGGAAATAGCAAGAGTCGTCGTGTGCAAGAAAAGCTTGGCTTTGTTTATCATCATACCACAGAAGGCATCGAGCTCCCCTTGTTGAACGAGATTCGCACTGGACATGTCATGCTGATGACAAGGAACACATGGGAGAAAATCAGGGGAAATCGAGAATAACATCATTACCTCATCCGACCTTCCTAAAAGTGGACAAACCCGTTTTCCCGATGGTAGGTCGAATTTCAACGTTTATATGTGATGCCAATGGCGGCAGAATGGAGATAGCTATGCAAAATTATGACATCGCGGCCTATATCTGGCCTTCTTACACCGGTAAAGATCTTCGCGCCCTTCAGTTTTGGCCTGACGGCATAGGAGAATGGCAGACGGTTATGTCCGTCCCCTCACGTATGCCCTTAAAACTCAACGACTACGAGTGGGATCGCAAGCCCTTGTGGGGCTGCTGTGACGAGGCAGACCCCAAGGTCATGGAAATGCAGATTGACGAGGCGGTGAAGCACGGCGTCAATGTCTTCATCTACGACTGGTACTGGTACGATCGCCGTCCATTTCTGGAACAATGCCTCGACGAGGGCTTTCTTGGCGCATCCAACAATGAGAAAATGAAATTTTATCTCATGTGGGCAAACCACGACGCCGGTTATACCTGGGATGTGCGTCTGTCCGACCTTTTGTGGCGTGGGCAAGACCCCAACGTGTGGCTAGGCTCGGTGGACCGTGTGGAGTTCGAGAAGGTGGTCCACCGCATCATCGAGAAGTACTTCTCCCGCCCCAACTACTATAAGATCAACGGCAAGCCCCTGTTCATGATATACGATGTGGATAATCTTGTGAAGGGGTTGGGCGGCATCGAGGCCACCAAGGCTGCTTTGGATTGGTTCAGAGCCGAGACCGTCAAGGCAGGTCATCCTGGTCTTGAGCTACAGCTAACGGGCTGGGGCGAACGCATGAACAACATGAGCGGCGTAGACGGCAACAGGTTTCTGACCACCAAGGAAGTGGTGCCCACGCTGGGTTTTGACAGCGTGACCAACTATCAGTTTGTCCATTTCTGCAACATGAACCGTGACTACGCTGACATTCTACCTGAGGTCTACGCCGAGTGGGCACGGATGGACAGGGATTATTCCGTCCCCTTCTATCCCCACGTGTCCATCGGTTGGGATAATAACCCCCGTTTCCGCGGCTTTGTGCCCAACGTTTGTACTAATAACACCCCTGAGCTGTTTGAGCAGGCGCTCATCAAGGCCAAAGAATACGTGGACAGCCACAATCTGCCTGTTCCCCTCATTACCATCAACAGCTGGAACGAGTGGACGGAAACCTCCTATCTGGAGCCTGATACCAAATATGGGTATGGCTATCTGGAAGCTATTCAGCGGGTTTTTACCAAAGAGAAAAGATAAAATGCCCCATGCGCTTTACAGAAGGTGGCATCATGACGAAAAAAACAAACTATAAAAAAACACTGATTGCTTGTTATCTCGGATTTATCACTCAAGCGATATCCGCGAATTTCGCCCCTCTTTTGTTCCTGACATTCAAGGATACCTACGGAATATCCTTGGAAATGATCGCGCTGATCCCCATGGTATTCTATTTAACGCAATTACTCGTGGATTTGGGGGCTACGAAATTTGCCGACATCATTGGATACCGCACTTGCGTGGTAGTGTCGCAAGTGGTCTCCGCCGCGGGGCTCGTCCTGATGGCCCTTTTGCCCGATCTGCTGCCGAATCCCTTTGTGGGAATCATGATCGCCGTCGTGCTGTATGCCATCGGCAGCGGTCTGATCGAGGTTCTGGTCAGCCCCATCGTCGAAGCCTGCCCCTTTGAAAACAAGGCAGGAGTTATGAGCCTTCTCCACTCCTTTTACTGTTGGGGTGCCGTTGGCGTGATCCTGGGCTCCACCGTCTTTTTTGCCATATTTGGTACATCCTGCTGGAAGATTCTGACCTTCATCTGGGCGGCGGTCCCCCTTGTGAACACCGTGAATTTTATCCATTGCCCCATAGAACGATTGGTGGATGACGGGGAAGGCATGGGTATTGGTAACCTGCTGAGACTTCCTCTGTTTTGGCTGATGATCATCCTGATGATCTGCGCGGGCGCGTCCGAGACTACTATGGCCCAATGGGCGTCCGCCTTTACAGAATCGGCTCTTGGTGTATCCAAGTTTATCGGTGATCTGGCAGGTCCCTGTTTGTTCGCCGTTTTCATGGGACTTGCTCGTGTGTTTTATGGGAAATTCAGCGAAAAGTTGGATCTTTCCAAGGTGATGCTGGGTTGTGGCGCACTGTGCGTGGTATGCTACCTGCTGGCGGCTCTGTCACCCATACCCATGCTCGGGCTTGTGGGGTGTGCTCTTTGCGGGTTGGCGGTTGGCATCATGTGGCCGGGAACTATCAGCATCTCATCTCAAAAATGTCCGAAGGGAGGCACCGCTATGTTCGCCTTCCTGGCCTTGGCGGGCGATTTGGGTGCTACGGTCAGTCCTGCCATGGTTGGCGGTATCGCCGACGCCGTGGGCGGAAATCTGAAAACGGGATTGCTTTTTGCCATCTTCTTTCCCATCGTCATGATACTTGGGCTCATCCTGCTCGTGAAAAAATACGGGAAGCGGGATGGCGGGTAAGCGGGAAAAAACGAAGATCCACGCAACGGCGCGGAACGCATATTTGAAGGGCTGACGGGAGACCGTCGGCCCTTCAAACGTTTTGACAACTGTGTAAGTCAAGACACGAGAGGAATGCGAAGAAAAGCTCGCAGAGCTGATAAAGACGATGAAAGCGGAAATCGCAGATATGAAAAAGGCAGCTAATGCCTAAACGAAAGAAGGGCTGACCAAGCAGTCAGCCCTCAAAAATTGCGTCGGAGGAAGCAAAGAAAAGCAATTTTATTTATTGGACACCGATGTACTCTGCAACTGTGCAAGGATCGACTCTGTAGCGGCATCAAGCCCTACGGACGAGTCAATCACAATATCGTAGTGTGCGCCGTCGCCCCATTCAAGTCCCGATATGTGCTGATAATAGGATGCGCGTGCTTTGTCGGAGTGCTTGATATTCCTTTCGGCTTCTTTTTTGCTGTCACCGTAAAGCTCCATTACGCGCTTGATGCGGTATTCCTCGGGTGCGTGAACAAATACGCGCACTACACTCGGACGGTCGCGGAGAACGAAATCGGCAGCGCGTCCAACGATGACACAGCTACCGCTATCGGCAATCTTTTGTATGACCTTGTACTGGGCGCGGATCGCATGCCGAACAACCTTCCTTGAAAGATACAGGTCATGAAGCCGTCTCGGAGAGTTTTTGTTCAGTCCCGAAATAAATTCACGGTCAAGTCCGCTTTCCTCTGCGGCGAGCGCCGTCATTTCCTTGTAATAAAACGGAATACCGAGCCTTTCGGCAACCATTTTGCCTATTTGCTTGCCGCCCGAACCGTGTTCACGGGCTATCGTGATAATAACACCCGGGTGTGACGGCATGATGGCCACGGGATGCTCTGCCTTTGCCTTTTCAAGTGAGGCTTGCGTGTACGCCTTTTTGAAGAAGAACAGACACATAAGAAACCCAACGATCGTCGTAAGTCCGTCTGTTACAGGATAGGTCAGCCAA
>JAZSFA010000015.1:0-5945 GCA_045531965.1 Eubacteriales bacterium | reverse complement strand
CAAAGGCAACACCACCTGGGTCTCAGGATCGCCAAAACGGCAATTGTACTCAATGACCTTAGGGCCGTCGGGAGTCAGCATCAATCCAAAATACAGGCAACCTTTGAAGGTGCGACCCTCGGCGTTCATGGCGTTCATGGTGGGGAGGAAGATGGTCTCCATGCACTCGGCGGCGATGTCGGCGGTGTAGTAGGGGTTGGGCGCGACGGTACCCATACCGCCGGTATTCAGGCCCTCGTCGTTGTCGTGGGCCCGCTTGTGGTCCATGGAGGACACCATGGGAACAAGGGTTTTGCCGTCGGTGAAGGCCAGGACCGACACCTCGGGGCCCGTAAGGAACTCCTCGATGACCACGTGGTCGCCGCTGGCGCCGAAGACCTTGTCCGCCATCATGGAGCGGACGGCCTCCTCGGCCTCGGCGAGGGTCTGGGCGATGATGACGCCCTTACCCAAAGCCAGACCGTCGGCCTTGATGACGATGGGCATATCCTTGTCCTGCAGGTAGGCGATGGCCTTGTCCATATCGTCGAAGATCTCGTAGGCGGCGGTGGGGATGCCGTACTTCTTCATGAGATCCTTGGAAAAGGCCTTGGAGCCCTCGATGATGGCCGCCTTCTTGTCGGGACCGAAGCAGGGGATGCCGACGGCGGTCAGGGCATCCACGCACCCCAGCACCAGGGGATCGTCGGGGGTGACCACGGCGTAATCGATCTTGTTCTCGGAGGCAAACTTGACGATACCGTCAATATCCTTCGCGCCGATGTTCACGCAGGTCGCGTCGGCGGCGATACCGCCGTTACCGGGGAGGCAGTAAATGGTCTCCACGGTGGGATTTTTCTTGATGGACTTGATCACGGCGTGCTCACGGCCGCCGCTACCAATAACCAGAATGTTCATGTAAGGAGGATTCCTTTCTATGAGGTTTTGTTTCTCGTTTTATAACGGGGTTGAGTTATAGCATTAACAATACGTATTATTCCAATCTTTTGCGCCGTTTCTTAATTATCATTATTATTTTGTGGATTCCGGATATGACAAAGTAACCTATCATGGTAAGCAGTATAAAGATCCAAAACAAAGCTTCCCAAATGTAACTTATTTGATAAATGACTTGGGAAACTTGAGTATATTCTCCATGGTTTCCAACATAATACATACTTTCTTCGCAATATCCAAGACTTGCAGAACCACCGATCAGAATAGAATACACCAAAAATCCCGCTACAACAACGATTCCCAATGCATGCCAAAGTGTGATAAGAATATCCGTTTTTGTTCGCTTCATGCTATATATTCATTTCACACGCCACAGGTGTATCTTAATGGTGGAAGAGTCTCATACCGGTGAACGCCATGGCCATCCCGTACTTGTCACAGCACTCAATGACCAGGTCGTCACGGATGGAGCCGCCGGGTTCAGCGATGTACTTTACGCCGCTCTTTTTGGCACGCTCGATGTTGTCGCTGAAGGGGAAGAAGGCATCCGAGCCCAGGGCCACGCCGTCGATGGTGTCCAGGTAGGCTCTCTGCTCCTCGCGGGTGAAGGGAGCGGGCTGGGTGGTGAAGTACTTCTGCCAGTTGCCGTCGGCGGTGACGTCCTCCTCGTTCTGGTTGATGTAGCCGTCGATGACGTTGTCGCGGTCAGGACGACCGAGGGTGTCCTTGAAGGGCAGGTTCAAAACCTTCTCGTGCTGGCGGAGGAACCATGTGTCAGCCTTGCCGCCTGCGAGACGGGTGCAATGCACACGGGACTGCTGACCCGCGCCCACGCCGATGGCCTGGCCGTCCACAGCGAAGCAGACCGAATTAGACTGGGTGTACTTCAAAGTAATCAGTGCCACGATGAGGTCGCGAATGGCGGACTCGGGCATATCCTTGTTGGCGGTCACAATGTTGGAGAGCAGCTCGCGGTTGATCTCAAAGTTGTTTCTTCCCTGCTCAAAGGTGATGCCGAACACCTGCTTGCGCTCGATAGGATCGGGCACGAAGTCGGGGTCGATCTTGACGATGTTGTAGTTGCCCTTGCGCTTGGACTTGAGGATCTCCAGAGCCTCGGGCTCGTAACCGGGGGCAATGATGCCGTCCGAGACCTCACGCTTGATCATGAGGGCGGTGGTGACGTCGCAGACGTCGGAGAGAGCCACCCAGTCACCGAAGGAGCACATTCTGTCGGTGCCGCGGGCGCGGGCGTAGGCGCAAGCCAGAGGGGACTCGTCCAGACCGGGGATGTCGTCCACGAAGCAGGCCTTCTTCAGAGTCTCGGACAGAGGGATACCCACGGCGGCGGAGGTGGGGGAGACGTGCTTGAAGGAGGTGACGGCGGGCAGACCCAGGGCGACCTTCAGCTCCTTGACCAACTGCCAGGAGTTGAACGCGTCCAGGAAGTTGATGTAGCCGGGACGGCCGCAGAGAATCTCGATGGGCAATTCAGACCCGTCGTGCATATAGATCTTGGAGGGCTTCTGGTTGGGGTTACAGCCGTATTTCAGCTCGAATTCTTTCATTTCGGTATATCTCCTTGTTTTTATCATTCTTTCATCGTAGGAGAGGCGTTTCGCCTCCCGCATACATATCGGGGAAACTCTCTTTTTCGGGAGGGGAGCCCCCTCCCCTACGATCACGGTGTCGCATCACACCAATTTCCGCCAGATCTCGCAGATCATGCAATAGGCGTGGGCGTTGAAGTCATAGGGGTTCTCCTCTACCAAGGCCAGCTGTGTCAGCACGGCATCCTTGTAGGTAGGAAGCAGACCAAACTTGGTGAGTTTATCGTAGGGAACAGAAGTAAATCCGCCCGCGCAATCGGTGATGGCGCTGATGAGTGTGGACTCCTCCACGAGGTCGTAGCCGCAGAAGGTAAAGCCTCGTTTTTCCATGTATGCCACAGGCTCGACATCTGGGCGCAGGATCACCGCCACGATTTGTTCGGTGTCGGAACAAAGGGGGGCATCGAGAGACTCGATCTCGTACATATTCAGAAGAACACAGTCAAAGGACACGATTTCCTCGCAGTCCATCTTGCCGCTAAAGGGCGCCTTGAAGGCATCATTCGGAAAGAACCGATCCGACCCAAAATACCGCAGATCCACCCACGTTGGCCGAATCATGTTGATGCTCATGGCTTTTACCTCACACGTTCTTGTTGACGATCCTGGTCTCGGCCTCGCCCGTAGCCAGGTCGATGTAGCGGACGAACAGGGACACCTTGTTGTCCTCGTTCAGATTCGTCCAGATCAGGTCGGTCAGGGTATCGATATCCACGTCGGGCAGCTCCAGGGTCTTGGGCTCGCCCTCAAAGGAAGGCAGGGGGTTGCCGTCACCGTTGTAAGTGTGGATGAACTTGGCTCGGCCGCAGAGGGGGTTGGAGTAAGCGTAGGTGAAACGCTCGCAGGAGGAATCGTCTCCCTCGGCGCTCTTGAGGATGGACAGAGCGAAGTTCATGTCACCCTCACCCTCGCGGCGGATGATGCCCGAGATGCGGGGGGTGAAGTTGGGCTTATCGTCCTCGAACTCACGGGTGCGGAGGGCCTGCTCGAAGGTCATCTGCTTGTCCATGAGATCATAGATGGTGTCGGTCTGGTCGCCGTTGGTGACGATGGTCTTGTTGCCCAGCACGCGGACGGGGTAGTAGATGATGAGGTGGGGATCCACCATCTTGGACTCGTCGAAAGCCTTGGTACGCATGGCGTCACCCTCGGCCACGAACACGCGGTTGCGGCTGTTGACACTGCGGCCCATGATGAAGTAGGCGGTGACGGCGGATTTGCCGTCGGCGGACTTACCGATGATGCTGCCGCGGCCGTGGTAAGCCAGAGAGTTGAGTTCGTTTACTATGGTATTGACCTTCATGTTTATGCTCCTTATTATTTATTTTCAAAACGTCGTAGGGGCGCATTCCATATGCGCCCGCCCGATACGGCTGTGGTAAACGGGCGGATATGGAATCCGCCCCTACGGGTTACGTCTTATTCCCGAATGAACACCCGATTGCCCTCCACCGTAATTCTGTCCTCGCAGAACAATCTCACCGCCTCGGGGAGGATCTTCCACTCGGCCTCCTCCATGATGCGGCGTTGCAGGACCTCGGGGGTGTCGTCCTGCATGACGGCTACGGCCTTTTGCAGGATGATGGGACCCGCGTCGCACTCGGGGGTGACGATGTGCACCGTGGCGCCCGAGACCTTGACGCCCTTTTCCAGAGCCGCCTCGTGGACGTGGAGCCCGTAGAAGCCCTTACCGCAGAAGGAGGGGATCAGAGCGGGGTGGACGTTGATGATCTTATTGGGGAAAGCCTCGTAGACCTGCTCGTCGATGATGGTCAGGAACCCTGCCAGCACCACCAGGTCAATGCCCGCGGCGGTCATTTCATCCGCCAGAGCCTTGGAGTAGGCGGCGATACTGTCGTAGTCCTTTCGCGCCAGCACGCGGCCCTCGATGCCCGCGTTAGCGGCTCTTTCCAGAGCGTACACACCGGGCTTGGAGGCGATCACCAGGGTAATTTTTCCGTTCCCCAGCTCGCCCCGCTTTTCGGCGTCGATGAGGGCTTGGAGGTTGGTTCCGCCGCCCGAGACGAGGACGGCGATCTTTTTCTGTTGTGCCATATGATTCCCTCCTTATGCTTCTTTGGGCTTGACCATAGCCAGCAGGGGCATGAGCATACCGCCAATGGTATTGCCCGCCACCACGATGGCCAGATAAATGATGGAATCGACCGAGAAGAACATCCCCGCCGCGCCAAAATAGAACATATTGGCGATGGAGTGTTCAAAGCCCGCCAGAATAAACACGGGCACGCAGAACAGGATACCCGAAATGGACTTTTTGTCGCGGTAGATGCTCACCGCCATGTACATGAGGATGCCGCAGAAGATACCGCGGATCAAAGTCTGCCACCACTCCTGAGTCAGACGGGCGGTGCAAAGGGTCTCGGCTACGCCCCCGATGGTGGGGATGGCGGCGCGGAGAGCGTACCCCAGCGCGACGGTGGCAATGAGATTGCCCAAGAGTCCCCACAAAAGGATGGAGAACGCTTCCCTGTCGTGCTTTTCGGGGATGAAGCCGATCTTGCCCGTGTAGAGGGAATAGCCCTTATAACAGATACACAGCAGGGCGATAGAGAAAAAGAAGGCACCGATGGCTTTATTTACCATAGAGCCGTCGCCAAAGCAGGCGAGAAATACCGTCCCGCCCACGGCGATCATGATACCGGCCAGCAGGCCGTTTACGAGATTCCAGATACTCTTCTTCATGGGCATCAGATGATCTCGATCTGCTCACCGCCCAGCTCGGCGGCAGGCACGATCTCACCGATGAGGTAAGCGTCCTCACCATTGGCACGCAGGATCTCCAGGGCGGTGTCCACGTCCTCGGGAGAGACCACGATGCTCATGCCCACACCCATGTTGTAGGTGTTGAACATATCACGCTCGGGGATGTTACCCGTCTTGGCAATGAGATCAAAGATGGGCAGCACCTTGACGTCGGCGCGGCGCACGCGGGCACCCAGACCCTCGGGGATGCTTCTCGGGATGTTCTCGTAGAAGCCGCCGCCCGTGATATGGGAGATGCCCTTGACGTTGACCTTTTCAAGAAGAGCCAGCACGGACTTCACGTAGATGCGGGTGGGGGTCAGCAGGGTCTCACCGATGGACTTGCCGCCCAGAGCCTCGCAGGGCTCGTATAGGGAGGGAGGATTGTTGTCGATGTCGAAGACCTTACGGCAGAGGGAGAAGCCATTGGAGTGGACACCCGTAGAGGCGAGAGCGATGACCATATCCCCTGCCTTCATGGTGGTGTTGTCAATGATCTTCTTCTTGTCCACGATACCGACGGAGAAGCCTGCGAGATCGTATTCCTCCACGGGCATCATGCCGGGATGCTCGGCGGTCTCACCACCGATGAGTGCCGCGCCCGACTGGACACAGCCCTCTGCCACGCCGCTGACA
>JAZSFA010000030.1:0-10216 GCA_045531965.1 Eubacteriales bacterium | reverse complement strand
ATAGCCCTGCGCGGTACAGGTGGGGGCGGTCACAACGGCGGCATAGCTGTGTCCCGTTGCGGGCGTATGCTCGCCAACGTAACTGTCGCCGCAAGCACAGGTATAGGTAGTATAGCCGCCAGCCGTACAGGTGGGGGCGGTCACCACGGAATCATAGCTGTGTCCCGTGGCGGAAACCGTCGTCTGCGCGGCGAGGATCGCGTTACAAACAGAGCAGTGCCTGCCCTCGGTCAGTCCCGTCTCGGTGCAGGTGGGAGCCACGGCGGCGTCGATCACCTCGGTGTGACCCGTAGCGGCTACCGTCTGCTGTGCCGCAAGGACTTCGCCGCAGACCGAGCATTTTTCGCCCTCGGTCAAGCCCGTCTCGGTACAAGTGGGCAGAACGGCAGGGATGGTCACCTCGGTGTGACCCTTGGCGGGCGTATGGTCCCCTACGTAAGAGTCACCGCAATCGGTACAGGCATAGGTGGTGTAGCCGTCCGTGGTACAGGTGGGGGCGGTCACCACGGAATCATAGCTGTGTCCCGCGGCGGAGATGACCTGGAGCTCGATCTTTCCGCACTTTTTGCAGGAACGAACTCTGGTTCCTTCTTCGGTGCAGGTTGCTTCCCGAACGGTTTTCCATTTTCCGAACGCATGGCTACATTCAGGCTCGGACACTCCCGAAAAGTGCATGGTGGCGTTCAGGAGCGGATCATTATACAGCCCGATGTCAATTTGATTCCACTCTGCTTTGGTGCCGTCATAGTACACGTCGGTGAGGTGATCGGTGTTGAAGAAGGCGGCCTCTCCGATAGCCGTTACGCCGGCGGGAACAGAGATCTCAGTCATGGCAGGACAGTTCGAGAAGGCGTACTCGTCAATGAAAGTCAGGCTGTCGGGAAGGGTGACGGTTGCGAGGAGACTGCAATCCATGAAGGCATCATGGCCGATGGAGGTCACGCCCTCGGGGATAGTGACGGACACCATGCGATCGCAATCGTAGAAGGCGTATTCCGGAATGGCGGTCAAGCCCTTGGACAGCGTGACGAATGACATAGAGTAGCAAGCGTAGAACGCGTAGGCTCCGAGAGACGTGACGCTGTCGGGAAGGGTGATGAGGGGAAGGGCTTCACAATTCTGGAAGGCACCCTGTCCGACGTGGGTGAGGGTATCGGGGAGGATCACTCTGGTCAGGCTCGTGCAGAGGAAGAAGGCATTATATCCGATGGAGGTGATGCCCCTCGGGATCATGACGGTTTTGATGCTCGTACAAACCGCGAAGGCCTGATCGCCGATGGCCGTCACGGTATCCCCCTTGGGGCTGACCGTGGGAATCACCACGACAGTATCCCTGCAAGTACCCATGCCGCTGACGTAGCAGGTACCGTCGCCGTTGGAGGTGAATTCCAATCCGACCGAGGGAGACAGACTGAACTCCCCGCACAAATAGCAAAAGCCCTCAATAAATACGTGGTCAATGGCCGCGATCTGGCGGATCTCTATGGAACCGCAGGCAAGGCAGGAACGGGACGCCGAGCCCTCCTGACCGCAGGAGGGGGCCTTGACCTCGTGCCACCTGCCCATCTCGTGCCCCAGAGCGTCCACGTAGTTGCCCACGGTGGTCAAGCCGCAAACGCAGCTTCGGGTGGTGTAGCCCTGCTCGGTACAGGTGGGGGGCGTGACTACACTGGTGTATTTATGCTTGATACGGGGGGTAAAGTTACTCTCATAGGTATGCCCGCAGGTACAGGTATAGGTGGTGTAGCCCACCGAGCTGCAGGTAGCGGGAGTTACCTCGGTTTGATACTGATGCTCTGTGGTCGGGGTGTAATCATCCCGATAGGTGTGTCCGCAGGCGCAGGTGTAGGTAGTATAGCCCTCGGTGGCGCAGGTGGGCTCTGTGACCGCCGTCTCGTACTGATGCCCTTCGGCGATGACGAAATCATCCCGATAGGTATGCCCGCAGGCGCAGGTATAGGTGGTGTAGCCGTCCAGGGCGCAGGCGGGCGGGGTGACGGCGGTCTCGTACCGGTGCCCCGTGGCGGGGATGTAATCACCCCGATAGGTATCCCCGCAGGCGCAGGTATAGGTAGTGTAGCCGTCCTGCGCACAGGTGGGCGGTGTGACCTCGGTTTCATACTGATGCCCCGTGGCGGGGATATAATCCTCCCGATACAGATCCCAGCAGTGGCATATGTAGGTGGTGCAGCCATCTTCGGTACAGGTGGGAGGCACCACCTGGGCGGTGTAGGTGTGTCCCGTAGCGGGTACGGAACGGGTCTCGGCCAGGTTACAAACCTGACAAACCGAGGACTCCTCTCCCGCCTCGGTGCAGGTGGCGGGCTTGGTCTCCGTCCACTCCCCCATGGTATGTCCGAGTCTGTCGATGAGCTCCAGCTCAAACTGCTGACAGCCCTCCACGGTGCACAGCTTGGCCCGCACGCCCTGGGTGGAGCAGGTCGGAGCCAGCACCTCCTGCCATTCGCCGAGGATATGCTCGTGCTCGGGAACTTCTACGTTGGGATCCGTCTCGTCACAAGCTGTAAGCGTGCATAAGAAAAGCAACGCCGTCAGGATCATGCACAGCATCAAAAATTTCTTTTTCATATCTGTTTCTCCATAAAATCAAAGTATATCAGGTTTTGCTCATACATTCGATGCATAAGCCGTCCGTGTCGTGATAGCAGTCATCACATACCCGCCTTTGGCAGACGGGACAGCGGTTGACGTGCAGCAGGACCTCCTTGTTCGCCCGATCATACGCGCTTGCGTGGTCGCTCTGCCAGATCAACTCTCTTGCCTTTTGCTCCGACCTTGAGATAAAGATTTTCGTTTTGAACGGCGGCTTGTACGGATAGGTGATCCGGGAGACCTCACGCCCGCACAGGTCGCAATAAAAAGTAAACCTGAATACCTCAAGCGTGGAGCCGTCCTCATACTTTTTCGTTACGGGTTCCAGCATTCTTTTCCCCCCTTTCATTACGGACATCATACTGTTCTCCCATTATATAGGATCTTGGCGGTTCTGTGACCCTCCCGGCAGGGGGGTAATTGGGGGGGAGCAGGTTTTTTTCGCCGAAACGGGAGAAATATGATCGAGTGTGTATGCCTTAGGGATCCTTGCGATGCCTTCCGTCGATCCGCTCGAACAGCTCGTTCTTGCTTCCGACACCCAGCTTCCCGTAGACCTTTCGTGTGTATTCCTTGACGGTGTTGACCGTGATACCGAGATAGTAGGCGATCTCGCTCTGCTTTCTGCCCTTGAGCAGCTCGCGCAGTACGTCCAGCTCGCGGTCTGTCAGAAGATTGACCTCCTCCGTATCCCGCAGGATGCGGTCGATCTCTTCATCCGTGTAGCGCATCCGAACAATGATGGGAGGCGGGACGGTTGCCGTGCCCTCGGCGGGGACTGCGTCAGAGACGACAGGGATGGGCTCGCGCTCCTTGCGGTTGCGTCTGAAAAGGAGCAGAACGCAGACGACACCAAGCACCGACACGGCAATCGACAGGAGCACAATGGGAAGGATGGGAAAGCGGGGAGGCTCCTCGCCGGGAGGTGCCGTCGAAGGCGTGACAGGCTCGGTGGCGGGAGTTGAAGTCACTTCGGTATCAGGCAATATGACAGGCTCCGTATCCGGCGTTGTGACAGGCTCCGTTACCGGCGGCTCGGGGGGGACCGTCACGGGCGGCACTTCGGTCTCGTTAAGACGGTAGCAGGCGTAATAGGTGACGTCGCCTGCGGTACTGTGCACCGTACCCTCCGCGATAGGCTCTCCCTCACCGTCAGCCGTGGCGAACCATCCCGAGAAGGTATAGCCCTCCTTGGCCTCTGTTTCAGGGAAGAGGATCGGTGCGCCGAAGTCGCAGGACACCCTCGTTTCGGTCTCTCCCATCACAAAGGTGATCTTGTAGGTGTTGGGTGTCCAGACCGCGTACAGATCGACGTACTCGGTGCCGCCTCCCACGGAGAGCCGCGTATCGGGGGCGTAGTCCCCTCCGTCACCGAATTGCCAACGGTCAAAGGTATAACCGTCCTTTTGGTATTCGGGAAGGGTGGGTATCTCGCCATAGCCGACCGTGACGGTATCCTTTACCTCTCCGTCCACAAGGAAACGGTAGGTCATATCGGAACGGGCATTGTTGCCTGCGTGGAAAACGCCGTGGCGGTTATCAAAGCGGTTACCCGAGACGCCCTCCAAAGCATCGCCGTCGATCTCCACGCTGCCCTCCATATGCTTATAAGGATCGCCCAAGTGATTGGTTTCAGTCATGTAACAGTATTGATTTGCCTCGCTCGGCATCGCTTCTGTGCGACCTTCGCCGTGAAGGGCACATCCGAACAAGGAAAGGCGTTCCGCATCGTATTCCTTCATAGCAGGCGTGTTGCCCGACAAGGTGGAGAGAACCAGGAAGGTCTTGCCCACACCTCCGCTACCGATCTCCGCTTGGTTTTCGGATATGTAAAGCGCGCCGCCGGATGCGGCAGTATTGTTTGCAATCGTGCCGTTGACAACGGTAACGAGGTTATTGCCGTTATTCTCGTTCCAGATACCGCCTCCGTTCTCGGTTGCACGATTGCCCGAGATCACACAGCCGTCCAGTACGCTTTCGGTGTAAGAAAGCGCAATGCCTCCGCCGTTTCTGGCTTGGTTATCGAAAACGTAACAGTTCTTCATATGGAGCGTTCCGCGCCCCACGTAGACACCGCCGCCCTTGGTCAGCGTGTCGGGATAGAAATTCTCAAAGCGGTTTCCACTGATCTTGCAGCTTTCAAGGGTAACGGTCGCCTGATCTGCCCATATCGCGCCGCCGTAACCCGATACGTTGCGGGAAAGCTCGCAGTTTTTCATATCAAGAAAGATATTGCCCGCGCCGGAAAGATATATCGCGCCGCCATAGCCGCCTGCGTTGGCGTTCAGCGAACAGCCCTCAAAAGAGACGGACAAACGGTGACCTACGCTGTCGGCAGAAGAATAAATGCCGTAGACCGCGCCGCCGTTTGCCATACTGTAACCCGAAAAATCACAGTTTACAAAGGCTGCATCGACACAGCGGGAGAAAAATACCGCCGGGCGGATCTTGGTCGCCGTCATGATCTGTTTCCCCGTAAAGTCGGTTTTGTCGATGTCATTCACGCCCGCAAAGGTGATATTTTCAAAACGGATATGTATGGTATCCTGCTCGGACGCCCCTCCCATCACGGCAAACGCGCCGCCCGAAAAGACAGCAGGCGTATTCTTACCGCTTTTAATGGTCACACCCTTAGAAAGTGTCATCCCCATCGGGGAGTAGGCAAATTCGATATCGCCGACAAGGATCGTATCGCCCTCACTTGCATGATGAAGTGCCTCCTTCAGCTCTGACTCTGTGGTGATCAGCTTGGGCTCGGCGGCGAACGCTCCCGTGCTCATCGCCGCAAGCACTGCCGCGATTGCCCAGATTGTCAAAAAAACGCATATGACTGTTTTTTTACGGTTCATGTATACACCTCGTCTTTCACAAACATCATCATTGGCTTAATTATAACATAATACATGCTTTTTTTCAATATGTTTGAAAGGAAATGTTGTGTAAAACCAAATCAGGAAGAATCATTTTGCTTTAGTCCCCGATTTTTGCCTTTCGTCCGTGTCCAGTGTAGCATAGCTCTCGCAGCTGTCAACCGTTTAAGTGAAAAATTATCGCTGAAAAATGAAATAATCACCGAGAAAGTCAAGTAGCAATACTTGGCTTTTTCTTTATCCAAATGCAATATTTTTTCGTGTACTGAAAGCAATCTATACCTCTCGTTGACATCTGCACACTATACCTCAAATGAGCATACCCAACACCCGACCTATGCTCCCCCGACCCTGCCGAAATGGCTCGCGAACAGCGAAGCTGTTCAGAAAATCGGGAGGTATAGAAAATGAAAACCCAAAACCAAGTAAGAATCACAAACGAAAACGTAAGGATTGCCGCTGAAAACGTCCAGCACATCGGTGAGTGCATCGCACTGTCTGCAATCAAAAAAATGATGCGGTTCGCACACCATCCGCGTTCGCTTGACAAGCTGTATGCCGGATTGGTCGAGGACATTTACGGCAACAGAGATTACAACACGACTTTCTCGGACGGTTACGACTTAGCATCCGAGGTGATCTGCTTCCTCTGCCACTACATGGGTCACAACTTGGACGATCTGGCCTGTCAGAACCGAAAAGGTGAGCTGCTGACTGTCCGCTTTGCTTGCTACCGTCACGCGTTGAGGTACATCGAGAAGGAGTATCTGTCCGTTTACAAGACCATCAGCATCGAAGAGTGCTCACCCGCCGACGCTTCGATTGACTTCGAGACTCAGTATGAGATCGAAGATTATACCAAGGTCGATACGATCATCAGCAAAATGCAGCTGACTATTGCCGAAACCGAAACGCTGAATTACTACATGGCAGGTCTTGGATTCGTAGCCATTGCCCAGATGCAGAACGTCAATAATACGACCGTCTGGCGTCGCAGAAAGAGCATTCAGAAGAAGTATCTGAGATATGTGGTCATGCAAGGCTGATTGCACTAACCATAGTAATATCGCCGAGAGAAACCGTAATTGGTCGCTCTCGGCGGTGCTTTATATATCTATGATGAAAAAACATCTACGGATATATGAAAACTAAATACTTGTTAAAAAGTATTTTGAATCATATATAATACAATCTTCTATTTCAACTGTATTTCCTGCCAATTCTCGTTTTGAGTTTTTATCTTTCAGATAAGATATTTTCGGTATACATGGAGCAAAAACCATAACATATTTATTTTCAATATTATCGTTTGAACTGTAATACTTTTTGTAAAATGGCGGTAGGTGCTTAAATCTTCCGGTAGGGTTTATCGGTGCTGAAAGCACTCTTTCAAACGAAACATACCATTCAGGCGTGGGAAAATTATAAAACAAAGATTTGTTTTTACAAGTAATGAATCGGATTAAATAATTTTTGTTAGATGTTTCAATAATAACATCCGGTTTATCGCAATATCTAAAAAACGAAGCCAAAAGTTTTCTCTGGAACGTAATTTTATAATTCTTTGTTTTGCAGATTTGCTCTATTCGTTTATAAAACGATATTCTGTCAATAAATGCGTGAATAAAGGAAAATACAGAAGCAGACATAACGATTATTAAAACAGGAATTAAAACGATCAAAATAATTACTATCATCGTATGTCTCCTTTCTCATTCGTGCATATAATGGCTGACTCGCCAATTATACTGCGCCCAAAGAATATGGGTAATATGTATCGAAACCAAGAAAACAGCACTTATAACAAGTCCAAACGGAACGCCGCAAAATCTATAAATAATAGCGATAGGGCAAAGAGAATTTTTGCTTAAAAACAAAATCAAAAATGCCACAACTTGAACGGCGATAATAACAATATCGTTTATCCAATAGTGCTTGATATGATATATAAGTCCATCCTTTTTTGTTATCAAGCCTTTTGTGTCCTTTATAAACTTTTTACGCCTTGATTTGTATACGATAGAGAAAACGCTATGAAAGATCACATAGGAAATTAAAAAACATATTTCATAGGTTTTATCCCAAACCAACGGATCATTCGTATTGATTCGCTCCGTAAAGAATTTCAATTCAAATAATGCCGAAAAACGAACAAATTCCTCCAAGAAATATGCAAAAAACAAGGAGCAAAAAAATGTCGATATCATGTAAAGCAAGCTTTGCGGTTCAAACTTAAACTTTTTCATTGATATTATCCTTTTACTGTTCTTCATTTAATTCATTCAAGCGCTTGTTTATTACCTCTATATCTTTTTTTCGTGTTTTATCTTCGATAATAAATCCTACAATCATGCCCACAACACCAAGCACCCCGATGATGCTTGTGCCAATCAAAACATACATCTTGGGTATTACAGAAAAAACAGACAAATTAACGAAAACCGTAAGCAAAGCAATTACAAGTACAGATATAGCTTGACGGACAGATTTTTGGGCGGGAATCCGGTCTGTTTTCATGATGAAATGATATGAGATAATTCCCAATATAGCAATAATCGAAAGTCCTAAAACAGCCCTAACCAATAGGTCGTAAAAAAACAATCGTTGTGCTGATGTGTAATTCATAAAATGAGGGAAGAACGAGGCAAAAAGAAAGCATATCAAGATAATCATAAAAGAAGCAGATATATCAATAAAACTTTTTTTAAGAATATTTTTCAACATAACTATACCCCCAATCTTTTCTTTATCTCCGGAACGTACTGCCGAGAAATAAGTATTTTTTCTTTATTAACAAGTGTTCCTTCAAGTTTTGCATTTTTGGCTGATTTCACGCTGCTAAGCTTTTTTAAGTTCAGGATAGTTGTTTTAGACACCCGAGCAAAATAGGTTTCAACCAACTGTTCTTCCAAGATATAGAGCCTTGCTGAAGATTTATAAACCTGTTTTTCGGTATAAATATATACAGTTTTGTCAACAGATTCGAAATAAAGAATGCTGTTAAGTGGAATGAAAAAGATTTCTCCATCTACTTCACCAATCATATTTTTGTCGGCAATTCCGATATATGAAATAATATCTTGAAGAACATCGTCAATTTCCTTGCATTTTACAATTATTTCGGGATCTAAATGTAATTCATTTTTGTCAATTGTAACTTTCATATTTCGTCCTCCTATCACCTAAATTATACAGCAAAACAAAGGAAAAAGCAATAGAGATATACTATTATGCAAAACAAACAACCCAACCTGCATTATCTACTTATTTCAATGATAACAAAGGCAAAATATAATCCTGTGCAATCCGCCCGCTTTCCCTTGTGAAGTTGCCCTTTGGCACCCTGGCGTGTGCTTATCTTATACAAGTCGGCTCGCTGCGGTCGCGGAGTCGCCTGCTGAGCCGCTTGGGCGTACGTCCGCGATCACGCTCGGCGGCTTTTTGGATAGATTTCGTTTTTGCCCGTTTGTTGGAGCCATTAGGAGAAATTATCATGTATGATGACCCCAAACTATGATTGGCAATCGATATCTTTCTTTAAAGCCTACGTGGAACAGTCCCGATGAAAGTCGGGGCTGTTTTGTTTATACGGGACGGAAGGAGAATTTCGATATCGAGATATGGATCGTGTAAAACGATCCGTACAGGCGATTCTGAAGGCACAGAGCGGCACTTGGAATCGCCTATAAACCTTACCGGGTAAAAAGGACAAAAAAGAAGAACCTAAGACAAACACGGGCTATGCCATGTGTTCGTTTTAGGTTCTTACTGGCGGAGAGAGAGGGATTCTAATTGAACACCTGTCCAAGCTCCATTCAAACTCTACCCAAACTTTTAAGAATCAAGTGAAAAGTGAAGAGTGAAGAGTGAAAAAGTAAAAGAGAGCAAGTCGTGTTCGACTTGCTCTCTTTTGGCGGAGGGTGTGAGACGTAAAACGACCCTTTTGAATCGTTTCCGTTTCCCGTCTCCTCATCCACCTCAACCGAGCGGATCAGTTCCAGTAGACCTCGATCTCGGAGACCTGCATGAGGTATCCGCCCAGATTGGCCTCATAGTTGCCTGTCAGCTTACGGGCGACGATGCGGACGAAGCGTGCCTGCTTGTCGCTATCCAGCTTGATGAAGCGGCCGACGCCCTTTGTCTCGGTGTCGTTGTCGATGGAGTAGACCGTCTCCCAGGTTTCGCCGTCCGAGGAGATCTGGATCTCGTAGGCGGAGGGGAAATAGCCGCCGTTCTGGCGAGGGTAGATATGAACTTCATTGACGGTATAGGTTGCGCCCAGGTCCACACCGCCCCAGCAGGTATCGGGCTCGCACTCTCTCTTGGGCATACCCTGGGCCATCCAGCCGTTGGTGCCGCCGTCCTTGCCTGTCAACAGCTTTTTGCCGTCGGTGAGGTAAGCCAGCCCCCAGGCGTCAATGGTATGCTCGTAGGCCGAGCCGCTGGCGATGGGGGTCTTGCCCAGGGCGTAGTTGACACCCTTCTCCTGCACCAACTCCTCATAGGAAGTAGCGGGAGGGGCGGGGATCGAGCCGTCATCGTTGTAGATCTCGATCTCGCAAAGCTCCACGGACAGACTGCCGCCCGAGATCTCGATTCTGACGCGGGATGCGGTGACGGCGTCAAAGCGGAGGACGGGCACCTCGGTGGTGGGACGGGCGATTCCGCTCTGCTCATAGATCACCGTCCACTCGTCGGGCGTTTCGGCGGAGGCCACCGAGATCTTGATCTCC
>JAZSFA010000167.1:0-5386 GCA_045531965.1 Eubacteriales bacterium | reverse complement strand
CCGAAAGGTACGGGGTTTACCCCGCTAAACAACAATTTAGCTGCATATATTCTACACCAATTATATACCATCCCTGTACTTTTTTCAAGTATTATCTGAAAATTTACAAATAGATGAAGTATCTTTATTATTTTCATGCTATAATAGATAGTTAGTATAAGGAAAACCATACCCTCCGATGATTCGGAAAGAGAAAGGATATAGAAACAATGGGATTGAAAGAAAAAATCTTCGGCACTTACAGTGAGAGACAAATCAAAAAGATCAAAAAGATCGCAGATCAGATCGAATCCCTCGCTGACGTTTATAAGCAGAAGACAGATAAAGAACTTCGCGCCATGACGGATATCTTCAAGGAACGTCTCGCCAACGGAGAAACGCTGGATGATATCCTGCCTGAGGCATTTGCCACCGTCCGTGAAGCAGACGAACGCGTTCTGGGTAAACGCCCCTTCTACGTTCAGCTTCTGGGCGGTATCATCCTCCATCAGGGGCGTATCGCCGAGATGAAAACAGGTGAAGGTAAAACCCTGGTGGCAACCATGCCTGCCTATCTGAATGCCTTGACAGGGAAGGGCGTCCATATCGTCACCGTCAACGACTATCTGGTCAGCGTAGGCGCGGAAGAAATGGGCAAAGTCTATGGATTTTTGGGACTTACCACAGGCATTGTTGTCCATGGACAGTCCAATGAAGCCAAAAAGCAGGCGTACCAAGCAGATATCACCTACGGTACCAACAACGAATTTGGCTTTGATTACCTCAGAGATAACATGGTGGTCTATAAAGAGCGTATGGTCCAGAGAGGTCACGTTTTTGCCATCGTGGACGAGGTGGACTCCATCCTCGTGGATGAAGCCAGAACCCCTCTGATCATCTCGGGTGAAGGTGACAAGCCCACCGACCTGTACGAAAAGGCAGATCAGTTTGTCCGTACCCTCCAGAAGCACGTGGTTACAGAGCTGGATGCCAAAGAAAGCCGCGATGATATCGATGCCGACTACGTGGTGGACGAAAAAGCCAACTCCGCTGTCATCACCCCCAGAGGTGCCAGAAAAGCAGAAAGATATTTTGATATCGAAACCTACACAGACCCCGAAAACGCAACCCTCGTTCACCATATCAACCAGGCGCTTCATGCCCATGGCTGTAAAAAGCTGGACGTGGATTACGTGGTCAATGACGAGGGCGTCATGATCGTTGATACCTTTACGGGTCGTCTTATGCCCGGCAGACGGTATTCCGACGGTCTGCACCAAGCTATCGAAGCTAAGGAAGGCGTGAAGATCCAAAAGGAGAACCGCACCCTGGCGACCATCACCTTCCAAAACTATTTCCGTATGTACCAGAAGCTGTCGGGTATGACAGGTACGGCGCTGACCGAGGAAATGGAATTCCGTGATATTTATTCGTTGGACGTGGTGGAAGTGCCCACCAACAAGCCCATGATCCGAAAAGACCATGACGACGTGGTTTACAAGACCGTGGCAGGGAAGTACCGCGCCGTGGTGGATCAGGTAGTTCACTGTCATGAAAAGGGACAACCTGTGCTGGTGGGTACCGTCTCCATTGACAAGTCTGAGCTTTTGTCCAGACTTTTGAAAAAAGAAGGCGTCCCCCATACCGTGCTGAACGCCAAGTTCCATGCTAAGGAAGCCGAGATCGTGGCACAGGCAGGTAAGTTTGGTGCGGTCACCATCTCGACCAACATGGCAGGTCGTGGTACCGATATTATGCTGGGCGGTAACCCCGAGTATATGGCAAAAGCTGACCTCCGTGCCGCAGGTATTGATGAAAGCCTTATTGCCATCGCCACAGGCACCTCGGATACCGAGGATGAATCTGTACTGGGCGTACGCCGTCAATATAAAGAACTTTATGCCAAGTATAAGGAAGCGGTTGCCCCCGAAGCCGACGCGGTCAGAGCCGTAGGCGGTCTCTTCATCCTGGGCACCGAGCGTCACGAGTCCCGCCGTATCGATAACCAGCTTCGCGGACGCGCAGGACGTCAGGGTGACCCCGGTGAGTCCCGCTTCTTCATCTCCCTTGAAGACGACCTCATGCGCCTGTTCGGTAATAACGAGCGCATCATTGCCATGATCGATCGCATCGGGCTGGACGAGGATACCCCCATCGAGGCCAAGATGCTCACGGGTACCATCGAGGGCGCACAGAAGCGCATCGAGGGTCAGAACTTTAACCGCCGTAAGTACGTCCTGTCCTACGACGACGTCATGAATCAGCAGAGAACCATCATCTACAAGCAACGTCAGGAAGTACTGGACGAAAACGATATCTCCGAGAAGATCATGCATATGATCCGTGGCAATATCGAGTCTGCCGTGATGGCACATACAGGCGCGGAGCATGCCGCCGATTGGGATCTGGCAGGCTTGCGCGCTACCCTCATGGGATACCTTTGCAACGAGGACGATCTGAAATATTCAGATGAAGAACTGAAAAAGCTGACCCCTGAGATGTTAACCGAAACCCTCATGGAAAAGGCAGAGGCAAGAATCCGTGAGCGAGAGGAGCTTTTCACCCCCGAGAAATTCCGCGAGGTGGAGAGAGCCGTCCTGCTCCGCAACGTAGATATCGCATGGATGGATCATATCGACGCCATGGACGATCTCAAGGGCAGTATCGGTCTCCAGTCCTATGCCCAGCGTGATCCCGTCAACGAGTACCGCATGGTGGGCGCTGATATGTTCGATGCCATGGTGGGCGAGATCCGTGATAAGACCGTTCGTACCCTGCTGACCGTTATTCCCGCGCCTCGTGCCGAGATTCAGAGAGTACAGGTAGCCAAACCCTTGCAGGAAGGCTTTGCGGGTAAACCCGGCGCTAAAAAAGTAACGGTCAAGCCCCAGCCTGTCCGTGCAAGCAAGGTAGGCAGAAACGATCCCTGTCCCTGCGGCTCGGGTAAGAAGTACAAGAATTGTTGCGAAGGAAAGAACCGCGGCAACGCACAGTAATTCTATGAATTAGCATGAAAAAACGGAGGGGACGGCATCCGTCGCCCTCTGAAAAAAGAAAGGAGTCGTGACGTCTATGGGCTTTGGACTTCTGCTCTGCGGATATTTTGTTATCACCCTCATGTCTTTTGGTGTGGGGGACTATAGCTTTGCTCCCTATATCATTGGGGCTGTCATTGTCGCCAATGCCGCGTTGAAACTGAAAGCGTATTGCCCCCGTTTTGCCCTTTTGATCGGTGCCGCGGGAGTGTACCTTGCGTTGGGACTTTTTGACGTGGTGGTCTTTTTGGACGAGCTGCTTTTGTGGAATGCGCTCCCCGTGAGCAAGACCTTCACCTTGATCCGCGAATATGCCGGCTTTATCGCCGAGGTCTTTTTCCACGCCGCCCTGCTTTGGAGTGTATATACCATCGCCACAGATATCGAAGAGGACAAGATCCGCTCCCGATCCATTGTCAATATGGTGCTGTCCGGGGTATGGGCTGTGGGACAGCTGATCTTGACCCTCTTTCCTGCCGTCGCGGCGTTTCAACAGCAGTTTTTTACCAAACTGATCCTTTTGGTGATCCTGTTGGTCTACGTGCTCAATACTCTCCTGCTTCATGCCTGCTTCAGAGATATCTGCCCCGCAGGAGAAGAGCTGGGCGCACCGCCCAAGCGTTCCCGCTTTGCTTTCATCAATAAGATAAACGATAAGTTTGAAGAAAAGTCTGCCAAAGCCTTGCAGGAAACCTTGGCGTATGGCGAGCAGAAACAAAAAGAGCGGGAAGAGAAGCGTAAGAGTAAAAACAGCCGCCGTAAGAAGTGACTGTGGCAAAAATTTACATATAGGGTGTAAACCAATATCAGTAATCCTCATGACCAAAGGGCGGGGGCTTGCTCCCGCCATCACGACCGAAGTGTGTCAACGGTCGTCGACCCTGAGGCGGTGCAAGCAGCCGCCCTGTGAGCTTAATTGAACCTTTCTGACAAATGTCAGACCGAAAGGAGAAAACCATGCTGAACTTTTGCCCTTTTTGCGGTAAAAACTGGACGGGCACACCCTTCTGTGCCTATTGCGGCAAATCGTTGCAAGCATTTTTGAACGCCGCGAGCCAGGCAGATGCTTCTGCCGCTGATTCGACCGAGCCTGCCATCTCCGATCTTTCTCTTGATTTCGAGTCCCTCACCGCCGAAGCTACCCAAACGGCACTTGCCAACAGCCTTTCTTCTTTTAACGTAGAAGCACACAACAACGGTAAGTATGCCATCCTCGGTTTGAAAAACAAGAACGAACTGAGCCTGACCGTCCCCGACTGCGTGGAATCCATTGCCGACAGTGCCTTTGAAGGCTGTATTGCCTTTGAGGTCACCCTGCCCGAAGGGCTGATGCTGATCGGTAAAAGTGCCTTTGCCGACGCCAAAAACCTGGAAAAAATCAACATCCCTTCCTCGGTCAGATTCATTGACGATGAGGCATTTGCGGGATGTGAACAGTTGGATATCAGCATCCCCGCCGAGATCAGACAGGGTAGGGACGTAATGAAAAATACATTACCTTGGCAAAAAGCTGAAAGAGCCCGCAAAACCGAAGAAAAACGCAAAGTAGAAGAAGCGCGCAAAGCCAAGGAAGCCCGCCGCAAAGCCGAGGAAAAAAAGCGCAAAGCCGAGGAAGCCCGCAAAGCCATTGAAGCGGAATGTGATGTCCAAAATGGCGTGCTGAAAAAGTACACGGGCAACAAAACCGACGTGGTGATTCCCGACGCGATCATAGCGATTGGCGAAAATGCGTTTTATGAAAAAAACACGGTTCGAAGTATCAAAATTCCCACTGGCATGACGAACATTGGAAAGAATGCGTTCAACTGCTGCCGTGGTCTTACGAGCATCACCATCCCTAATAGCGTGACAAGCATTGGTGAGGCCGCGTTTGTTGGCTGTACCGGTCTTACGAGCATCACCATCCCTAATAGCGTGACGAGCATTGGTCAGTACGCGTTTGTTTGGTGTACCAGTCTTACGAGCATCACCATCCCCAACAGCGTGATAAGCATTGGTGTTGGCGCGTTTAATCACTGTCCCATTCTTACGAGCATGAAGGTAGACACGGGAAATACATGGTATCACAGCAATGGGAATTGTATCATTGAAACCAAATCAAAAACTTTGATCGCCGGGTGTAAGAATAGTGTCATTCCTACAGACGGTAGCGTGACGAGCATTGGTAATTACGCGTTTGGCAACTGTACTGACCTCAAATCCATCACCATCCCCAACAGCGTGACAAGTATTGGCGATGATGCGTTTTCTTTCTGCTCCGATCTTACAAGTATCACCATCCCCGACAGCGTGACGAGCATAAGAGAAAGTACTTTTCAAAGCTGTTCAAGCCTCACAAACATTACCATCCCCAACAGCGTGACGAGCATTGG
>JAZSFA010000096.1:0-6886 GCA_045531965.1 Eubacteriales bacterium | reverse complement strand
TGCCCCCCAGACCCCCTCCAAGAACCTTTTAAAAATTATTATTTAAAGGTTTTGGGAGTTCCAAGAACCTTTTTTTAAAAAGGTTCTTGGTGGGGTCCAGGGGCGACGCCCCTGGTAAACTACAATTTATCGGGGTATTATTCGACATAGAACCACACCCGCATATCCGTCTCGTCACGGTTGGCAAAGGTGTAGTAGGGGATGAGCTTGAGGGTAGCCTTCTCGGTCTTGGGTGCGGCGTTGCGGTAAAGGACGTCACCGTCGGTCACCCGCTTGACACAGGGGACGGTGAGGGTGGGCAAGCCGTACTCGGCATGGGCTTCCTCGACAGCCGTAAAGTCGGCGGTGAGGATGTAGTTGTGGAGGGTAGTCTCGCCGTTGTCCAGACCCTCGGCGCAGTAGACCACGGGACCCTTCATGACGGCGGCCTGCCCTGCGGTGCGGAGAACGCGGGGATCAGCCCACACGCGGCGGGGGGTGAGGTCGAAGGTGACCGTGACGGGCGTGCCGTCATTTTCCACCACGGCGTAACCCTTTTCCATGGTGTAGTCCTTGTTCAGCTTGAAGATGTCACACCAGGCGGGGATACGGATGGCGATCTTACGGACACCCGTGGCGGTGATCGTCACGGCGCCGTCGTTGGGATAAGCCGTTTCGATGGCGGCGGTCATATCCCCGTCGGTCATCTCCGAGGCGGCGAACTGATTCACATAGAGGGTGTCCCCTTCCCGTCCGTAGACGTAGCCGCCGATGGAGGCCAGCAGGCGATTGACGTTGGGAGGACAGCAGGAGCAGGCAAAGCACGCCACTCGGCGGTGTGCGGGGAATCTCCTCGCGCCCCAAACGCTGGTGAAACGCTCAGAGAGGTTAACCTCCAAGGGGTTTTCATAGAAGAACTGATCGCCGCTGACCGAGAGTCCCGAAGCCACGCCGTTATAGAGGGCGCGCTCGATGACATCGGCATAGCGAGCGTCGTTATCCAACGCCAGCATCCCGTTTCCGAAGAAGCAGAGGGCGATGCCCGCGCAGGTCTCGGTATAGGCTTGATCGGGGGGCAGGTCGAAGGGCGTGGTGAAGGCCTCGCCGATGTAGGTGGAGCCCAAGCCCCCCGTGATATACATCTTGCGGTGGGCGATATCCTCCCACAGGGTCTTGCAGGCGGAAAGCAGGGACTCGTCCCCTGTTTCTTTGGCGAGGTATGCCATGCCCGTGTAGAGATAGACGGCGCGGACGGCGTGCCCCTCGGCGGACGTCTGCTCACGGACGGGCAGGTGGGACTGGTTGTAGTTGGTCTTGTTATGTTCCTCCACGGTGCCGCGGGTATTGATGAAATGGGCTGCCAGATCCAGGTACTTTTTCTTACCCGTGTGGCGGTACAGCTTCACCAACGCCAGCTCGATTTCCTCATGACCCGGGGTGTGGAAGGTAGCGGAATGGTCTTCCATGAAGACTTTGGAAATATAATCGGCGTACTTTTCCATGCAAGCGAGAAATTTGGTCTTGCCCGTGGCCTCGGCGTAGGCAACGGCTGCCTCCATGAGATGCCCCGCACAGTACAGCTCGTGCCAATCACGGTTCGCCCAGCGGTTTTCGGGCTGAACCACCGTGAAGAAGATGTTGAAATAGCCATCCTCGCCTTGGTTTTTCTCGATATCGTCCACGATGTCATCCACCTTTGCCTCCAGCTCGGCGTCGGGATGATGGGCAAGACTGTAAGCGGCACCCTCCATCCACTTGGCTACGTCGCTGTCCCAGAAGAAGTGGGGCTGGACGGGGTCTTTTTCGGGGAAGCCGAACTTGAAAGCACCGATGCGCCCCGTCTCGGAAAAGCGATCGTAGACGGCACCGAGGGTGGTCTTGCGGTTCAATTCCTGCTTGTCAAAGAAGAAACCGCTTGTCAGTTTGACTTGGTTGTAGGGAATAAGTTTCATGGTGCTACCTCGTTTTTCAGTATTCTAAAAGTCGGACGGGGCCGAGCAGACCCGAGGGGGTGATGGGCATACAGTGGGAGAAGGGATCTCTGACCTTGCCTACGAGGGTATTGGCAACCTCGATGGTGACCGTGTTGTCCCCCTCTTTCAAAAGATAGGAGATGGGGCAGGCATAGGGGGCGGTGATGCGGATACCTGCCCGCGTGCCATTGATATAGACTGCGGCGGTCTGTCCCACGCGTCCCAGATCAAGAACGGCGTTGGCGGGTATTTCATCCAAATGGAGGGTGAAGGTATAGCGCATCAGCCCCGAGAAGGAGGGCTTTTCCGTGGCAGAAGTGATATTGATCAGCTTATCGGTGGCCTTGTAGGGATAGAAGGCGGTGAGATCCTCGGAGTCTGCCAACTCGATGGTATAGGTGGGGTGCAGCTCGGTGACCTTGACGGGTGCTGACAGACAGCGCATATGGTCGTGTGCCATGTCCTCGGCGGCAGAGCCGAAGACCAAAAGCTCGGACTGTCCCGGCAGCAGCTCCACGGAAACCTTGCCGTCCTCGGTCATATGAGCAAACACACCGTCCTCGATGAGGCGGAGGCGCATGAACTTGCCGCTGACGGGGAGGGTGACGGTGGCTCTCGCCGTGTTTATGCTGTCCTCGTTGAAGAACATGAACACGTCTGCATCACCGCGCCTCACGTGGTAGTGGCGCAAGAGCGGGCAGTTCCCTTCCACGGTGATGTCGGCAAGACCCAGCGCACGGATGCGGTCGGGAAGCAACGCCGTCAAAACCACCTCTCCGCTCATATCCGCGGGCATGGTGGGTCTGCCGTCGCAGAACAGCACGGGCACGCCTGCCTTGGTGAGTCTTTCGGTGATGGCAGAGAGCGCGTTGGGCAACACCCTTGCATAGGGGATCACCAGCGCGCCGTAGGTCTCGCCGTTGACCACCAGCTTGCCGTTTTCTACGGTTGCCTTTTCCAGCGTTTCAAGGCAAAGGATATCATAGCCAAGGTGATGATCCAAAAGCGCCTTGGCGGGGACTTGGGTGAACATATACCCGCCCTTGTCATTCATCCATTCGCCCTCGGCGTGGTAGAGGATGGCGCAGGAGGTGATATGCTCACCGCCATAAAGCAGATGGGACACCTTGTTGGTGTATTTCATCAAATGGGCAAAGCCCTCAAACTGGGGATCGTGACCCTCTGCGCCGAAGTGGGGGGGACAATCGGGATCGGGATAGTCGGGGGAGAAGGCGTGGGGGACGAAGTGGTTGATACCTCGCACCAAAAGGAAGTCGGTGATCCACTTCATCATGGTACAGCCCTCCGCCCAGCCGTACGCGCCGAACTCCTCGCACATGGCGCGCCCCTTCATCTGCGGGTATTGGTGGGCGAGGGATGCCCCCAGCTGACCCAGCACGTAGTGATAGAAAGCAGGATCGCTGACACCTGTGGAGAGGCTGGTGTTATGGATGTAATGCGCCATACCGGGCATGACCTGATGAAGCACGACGTCGATGCCCGACATATCCTGCCCCTCCAGGGCGCGGAAGTAGTGACCCGCGCCTGAGGACATACGGGCGTGGCAGTTGAAGTCCTCGATGATGTGACCGATATACATGACCCCATGCTCGCGGCACCAGTTGCCCAGGAGGTAGCTGAAATTGTCACGGTAGAGACTTGTGACGGCGTTCATGTAGGCCAGACGGGTGACGGGGGCGTGGGTCCCCGAAAACCACAATTCTCCCATATAAGGCAGAGAAGGCTCGCCCATCTCGGCGTCCATCAAGGCGGTGACCCGCTCGTTGTAGGGGAGTGCCATACCCACCGTGCCGAGGGGTCTTTCGTGCGCGCTGGGATCCACGGGATGGCGAGTGGCCATGCTGTTGCCGAAGGAGGGTTCGTCTGAGAAGAAGCCTACCAAGGTCGTACCGAAATACTTGGCGTAATGCTCATAGTGGGGCTCGTAGACCGCCTCGATCTGCACCTTGCAGGACTCGGGGTTTGTCATGTCGATGTAATTGTTTCGATTGCCGCGGCGGGACTTGGTGTAGACAAAGACACGGTGGAGTCCCTCGGGGACGTCCCAGTAGGCGTAGCCTTCGGTGATCGTGGGGGTCAGATCCACAAAGTCCCCCTCAATGAACTGACCGTGCTCCCCCCGTCTGCAGCCGTACACGCCCAAAATCTCGTCGTCGGGCAGCACCTTGCTCACCAGGAATGCGGTATCAGGGGCGGGCCCCAGCACGTCGATATGCTCCTCGATGATCTCCCATTGGCGGAGGTGGGGGTATTTCTTCTCGAGCAAGCCGTTGGCGTAGCCCGTGGGGAAACGCTTATCGTCCAGAATCCAGACCTTCATATCCCGCTTTTCGCACTCGGCGAGGATGATGTCCATATCCGCCCACCAATCGGGACCGCAGAAGTCGGGATGGGGTCGGGATTCCACGCAGAGGGCGCGGCATCCGCTCTCAAAGATGCGCTGTACCTGGGCGGGGATGCGGTCACGGTGGGTGCCGTGCTGCCAATAGAAGGGGAGCAGGTAGTTGTCCTCCCGCCCCAAGATCACGTCGGAAAGTCGGGTATCTTTCATGAGAGACTCCTTTCAGCCGGACGTACCGGCGGCAATATCGTGCGGTGAAACCTCGGCGAAAAATTTCACGCATGGACATTCATTTTTCAAATTTGGGTTAGCGTTCCACGATGAACGTAGACCCGTAAACCATTTGAATATCACTCCTTGAATTTCATGGTGAGCGAAATTCTCTTTTTCTTGACGTCCACAGCCAGCACCTTCACCTTGACCACGTCCCCCAGGGACACGGCCTCGGAGGGGTGCTTGATGAACTTACTTGAAAGCTGGGAGATGTGCACCAGTCCGTCCTGATGCACGCCGATGTCCACGAAGGCACCGAAGTCGGTGACGTTGCGGACGGTGCCCGTCAGGATCATATCGGGCTTCAGATCTTCCAAGGACATGACGTCCTCACGAAGCACAGGGGCGTCGAAGCCGTCACGGATATCCCGTCCGGGCTTTTCCAGCTCGGTAATGATGTCCAGGAGGGTGGGCTCACCGATGCCGAGAGCGTCGGCGGTCTGTTTCACCCCTGCCTTGACCACCTTGGACTTGAGGAAAGTGAGCTTCCCTGCCCGCAGGTCGTCCTCGGTATATTCAAACATCTTGAGCAACGCTTTGGCGGCGGCATAGGACTCGGGGTGGACACCCGTGTTGTCGAGGATCTCCTTACCTCCGGGGATACGGAGGAAGCCCGCGCACTGTTCGAAAGCCTTGGCACCGATGCGGGGTACTTTCGTGATCTGGGCGCGGGTGGCAAACTCGCCGTTTTCCTCGCGGTATTTCACGATGTTCTTGGCTGCGGTGATGTTGATGCCTGCGATGTAGGCAAGGAGGGCATAAGAGGCGGTATTGACGTCCACGCCCACGGCGTTGACACAGGACTCCACCACGCCGCCCAGGGCTTCATCCAGGCGTGCCTGCTTCATGTCGTGCTGATACTGTCCCACGCCGATGCCTTTGGGGTCGATCTTTACCAGTTCCGCGAGCGGGTCTTGCAAGCGGCGGGCGATGGACACGGCGGATCTTTGCATGACGTCAAAGTCGGGGAACTCCTCGGTTGCCAGCTTGGAGGCAGAGTAGATGGAAGCGCCCGCCTCGCTGACGATGATATACTTACAGTCTGTGTCCATCTGCTTGAGGCAATCCGCCACGAAGACCTCGCTCTCGCGTGAGGCGGTGCCGTTGCCAATAGCGACCACATCCACTTTGTAGTTGCGGACGAGGCGTTTGACCGTCATGGCCGCCTGCTCTGCGCGGTTCTTCATGGTGGGGTAGATGACGGCGGTGTCCAGCACCTTGCCCGTGCGATCCACCACCGCCAGCTTACAGCCGTGGGCGTAGCCGGGATCGAAGCCCAGCACCACCTTACCCTTGAGGGGGGGCTGCATGAGCAGGTGGGAGAGGTTGTCCGAAAATACCTTGATGGCACCCTCGCAGGCGTTGTCAAAGAGGTCGTTTCTGATCTCGCGCTCAATGGAGGGGGCGATGAGTCGCTCGTAGCTGTCCGACACAGCCGCCGTGACGTACTTCATGGCGGGGGACTTGGTGGAGGTGATGACACAGTTGAAGAGGAAGTTCAGTGCCACGTCCTCGGGGACGGTGAGGGACACTTTCAAAAATTCCTCTTTCTCGCCGCGGTTGATGGCCAGCACGCGATGTCCGGGGAGCTTTTTGACCGCCTCGGCAAACTCATAGTACATGGTATACACCGACTCCACCTCGGGATTGGCTGCTTTGGTGTTCAGCACGCCGTACTCAAAGGTAAGGTGGCGGAGTTTCTTTCTGTATTCGGCGTTATCGGACACGTCCTCGGCGATGATGTCCATGGCACCCTGCAAGGCTTCCTCGGCGGTATTGACGCCCAGCTCCTCGTTGATATACGCCTCTGCCTGCACCTCAAGGGCAGGCTCGTAGGATGCTTCCTGGGCTAAGATCAAGACGGCGAGGGGTTCCAGTCCGCGCTCGCGTGCCACCGAGGCACGGGTCTTGCGCTTGGGGCGGTAGGGGCGGTAGATATCGTCGATCTCTGTGACAGTCTTGGCGTTATCAATGGCGCGGATCAGCTCTTCGGTGAGCTTGCCCTGGGCGTCGATGAGGTTCTTGACCTCCTCGCGGCGCTTTTCCAGGTTGCGGAGGGCGTTGAGACGCTCGTCCAGGGTGCGGAGGATGGCATCATCCAGGCTGCCCGTAACCTCCTTACGGTAACGGGCGATGAAGGGGATGGTGTTGCCCTCGTCGATGAGGGCAACGGTCTTTTCCACCTGATCCACGGTCAGGTTCAGTTCTTGTGCAAGTGTTTCGAAAATGGTCATGTGTTGTGGTTCTCCGTTTGAGTATTTAGAATGTGGGGGACGACAAGGGGAACTTTTTGAGAAAA
>JAZSFA010000148.1:0-57664 GCA_045531965.1 Eubacteriales bacterium | reverse complement strand
AATGCTTTGTTAATATAAGCCTCATCTGCAAATAATTTTTCTCCCAATTTATAAGGAGTATTGGGGACATTTTTTATATAACTTTCGTTTACTATTGCACAGTTGTGAACCATAATATTCCTGCGTGCATAGAGTTCCTTTAACTGCTCGTATTCTGTTGCACAATTTTCAAAATTCATCTTGTGTTCTTCAAATATCGAAAACCATTCAGAATAACTTTGACGCATAATGCTATCTATTTCGCGTTCGATTATTTTTTGTTTCACATCGTCAACACCTATCTTGGCAATCTCAGAATATGTTATTGTTTGCTTGTCAAGATACTTTTGGGGGAATTTTTCATACAATATTCTTAAAAAATCCGCAATAAATTCTTCAAAGCGAGTTATAAGCATAATAATTGTATTGTTACTATGCATAATAGGCATTTCAGCAAATTTACTATATTCTTTTGCAGAATTAGTTACGTCGTGCAATTCAGATAAACTGCTATCCTTCAATGTGTATAATATTTTCTTTTCATCTTGTTCCCTAATTTCAATGTGATTTTCAATCATCTTTTGTAAATTTAAAAATGTAGATTTCTTTTTATCACCTTCAGTACCATTTGTAAGTACCATAAAATAATAATCTACAAGCATTCCGAGGCGATATTTTTTCATCCCCTCTTTGGATTTTTTGTCTATGTATTTTTTCTGAACATCGTAAAAATGTCGCAAAGAATCAATATTTTCCATCGATTTTCTCAGCAAGTAATTCATAGTTTCACCTCACCCAAAATATTTTTGCATCAATGCTCTTTTTAGTGTTTCGAGCTTTTCAAGGCTCTTTTGAATTTCAAATTTCGATTTGTCGGTCTGTTGGACAAACATCAAAAACTGTTTTTGCAAATCCAACGGTGGCAAGATGATTTCAGTTTTCAATATTCCATCTTGCCCAATTGTTGTCATCGTTGCAGTTTTTGACTGGGAAATCACTTGATTCCTAAAGTAGTCAGTAGTAGATAGAACCTGCATAAATTCAGGAACACATTTTTTCATATCTAGAGGCAAACGAATAACATGACATTCAAACAGCACATTGCTAGGTGTTTCATGCGACACTATAGAGGCTTTGCCGATCCCCGTTGCAACTAAGGATGAACGACAGAATAGCATATCACCATATTTTACACCATACTTAGCAATATCTGCCGCTGTTCCACTTGTTTTAGGCAAGCCCTCAATGTTTGAATACATACGGTTCACAATATTGGCAACACCTAAAACCTGCACATTACCATCATCGCGATAATCTTCCCGCTTTGCGAAGAAACCATTACTTACTTGGCCACCAACAACAGATGAAATTTTTACTTTGTTCCACCCCATTGGATTAGTCGTTGGATCCCCAAACATCTCGATAAATCGGGATTTGACAAGCTCGTCCAATTTTGAAAGTTGCTGTTTGCGGAGGGAAATCAAGCTGCTAACTTTATCAAGTTTTTCTGCAATTTTCTTTTGCGTTTCAATATGCGGCAAGTAAAACGGAAGTGCATCAAACACAGGCTTTGTTAAATGCTTCATTGTCGCACCGTGAGCTTCATTTGAAGCATTGCTCAAAATACACTCTACTTGGTGTACAAAGAAATTCTTGTCAACCTCCGCTTTATCAAATTGAACTTTGAAAATATGTTGATTTAGAACAGCTTTTTCACCAGTCCATACATATACACCAAGACTGGCTGACCATGAAATGAGTACATCCCCATAGTTTACCTCATATTTTGCGTCATATTTTCCATTATATCTGTTTGCTTGATATGAGTTTCCTGTTAAATCCTGAATACGAATAATTGGAACACCTTCGTTTGACCAATCTGTGGGTTTAAAGGCATATCCGTTTATGTAAGTAGCAATATCTCCTAATCTTGCCATTGTGTCACTCCTTCAAATTCATTCTTTTTCACGTTCAAAATGGATTCTCCAAAGTGTTTCCACAGCAGCATAGTTGGCACACTCATTTTTAGGGGTATTGGTATCTCCAACACGGGTATATATCTGAACACCAACATCCCTATATTTATCATCCAAGTAAAACGGAACATGCTTGGAACTCTTGATTTCGATAACATCAATTTTGTGGTACATATAATAGAGTTTGTGTGGCTGTATCTCCGGGGCATGATTTCCCGCGAACTTTTTGCTACGCATGAAATCATATACATCATTTGATTTTCGCCAGTCGGCCACACCTACCACATCATAGGAATCAGTTACGCCGACAATCAAATACGCATCCGCATTTGCTGTGTTATTAGCCAAACACAGAATATCGTGGAGCAGATCACCGTTTTTTCCTTCAGAATACCATTCTTGTTTGAAGTCATAGTGACTCCCTTCTTGTTTGGAGTTTATGCACGATACAATAACGGGAGTAAGCGGATCCAATGTGATTTCCTTACACTTAAGTCCATCGACAATTTCTTTCAATGCCGCACTTTCTCCCTCTGCGCATTTGCCATTGACGACGGTGTTCTTTTTCGTGTTTGTGTCGTAAATATTTACTATCGCTCCACTATTATGGAATTTCAACTGCCAATTTAGTCCATTATTATCTTTTTCAATACAATCACTAATTACATATCCCATTTCGGTCAATGCGCACTTGACATATTCGATATCAATACTAATTTTAGCCATTTAACAGTTCCTCCAGTTCTTCAAGCCCCTTACTGATCTCCATCTCCAACTCCTTCAGCTCCGCCAAAATCTCCGCGGTGGAGGCATATTCCACGGGCTTGTACTCGGTCTTCTTGTACTTGTTGATGGAAAGATCGTACTCATTCCCCACGATCTCGGCCTTGGGCACGAGGAAGGACTTTTCGGTGCGGGCGCGGCTCTCCTCGGCGGCGCGGTCACGGAAGCGCGCCACGATGTCGGGGATATCGTTGTCCGCCACGGGGGTGCGCTTATCGTCCAGGCTGAAGCCGTCGGCGGTCATGTCGTAGAACCACACCTTGTCGGTGCCGCCGTGTCCCGTCTTGGTGAAGATCAGAATTCCTGTGGAAACGCCTGCATAGGGCTTGAACACCCCCGAAGGCATGGAGATCACCGCCTCCAGTCGGTTTTCTTCAATCAACGCCCTGCGGATCGCCTTATGCGCGGTGGACGAGCCGAACAGCACACCGTCGGGAACAATACAAGCGCACCGCCCGCCCACGCGGAGCATACGGAGCATCAGCGCGAGAAACAAAAGCTCGGTCTTCTTGGTCTTACAGACTTTCAGCAGATCCGGAGAGACGGTGTCATAGTCCAAGCTCCCCTTGAACGGGGGATTTGCCAGAATCAGCGAATATTTATCTTTATCGGGATTCTGATCGGACAAGCTATCACGATACTCGATATAGGGGTTATCCACGCCGTGGGTCATCATGTTCATGGCACCGATGCGGAGCATGGTTCTGTCCATGTCGTAGCCGTGGAACATACCGTTCATGTAGTGAGCCTTCTTCTGTCTGTTGAAGAAGATTTCCTCTTTGCGCTTTTCCTTGAGGTAATCACCTGCGGCAACAAGGAATCCCGAGGTACCACAGGCGGGGTCGCAGATAACCTCGTCTGCCTTGGGATCCATCAGCTCCACCATCATGCGGATGATGTGGCGCGGGGTACGGAACTGGCCGTTGAGACCCGACTGGGCGATCTTGGAGAGCAGATACTCGTAGACGTCGCCACGGATATCGCTGTCCTTGATCTGCGCCATCTGCGCGTAAATATCATCGAGAATGGTTACGATTTTATCGAGAAGCAAGGGCGTGGGGATTTTGAAGATGGCATCATCCATGTACTTGGAGTACGCGCTGTCCTTATCGTCGTGCAGATTCTTGATGAACGGGAACACCCATTCCTGTACGGTAGAGTACATCTTGCCCGCAGGGAAATCGTGGAACACCGACCATTTGAGCTGATTGCCCTCGATCTCGCGGTCACCAATCTTGACCTTATCAGCAAAAATGCTCTTGTGGGGAAGACCCAGCATCACGGCTTCCTTGGCGCGGAGGTTGTCGGTATCGTCAAGGTCGCGGATAAACATCAGGTAGGTGACCTGCTCGATCACATCGAGGGGGTTGACCAGTCCGCCTGCCGCAAATACGTCCCAAAGTCCGTCAATTCTATTTTTCAGTTCGCCTGTAATCATATCTTACTCCTTTTCGTGATTCCACATATATGCTGTGTAGCGTCCGCCGCCGAGCTTCAAAATTTCTCCGCTTGTTACCAGTTCATTCAACGCTCGCTGTACGGTGATTTGGCTGATGTCGGGGCATTTTTCCATGATCTCGGCTTTGGTAATTTTTCCGAGATTTTCTTTTATGATTTCTCTGATGCGTTCGGGCTTGGACATATTGCTTACAGCCATGAGCTTCACCCTGGACGAGAACTCACGGTATGCACCGACTACAACGCCAAGCGTATATTGTACGAAGGGAATATAGTCATTTTTGTTTTCATGCCAATCAGCGGAGCTGTTTTGCAGAGCTTCGTAGTAGGTTCCCTTCGTCTGCTCAATCATTTTTTCAATACTGATATATTTACCAACGATATAGCCTGCACGATATAAGAGGAGCAATGTGAGTAATCTGCTCATTCTGCCGTTGCCGTCATTGAAGGGGTGGATGCAGAGGAAGTCCAATATAAACATCGGAATGATAAGAAGCGGATCGGCATCCGCTTGTGCCAAAACCTCATCGAACGCTTCGCAAATTGCATCAATTGCCGTAGGTGTTTCCCATGCGGGGACGGGATTAAATCGAACATGTTGATTGCCTTCGCTATCTTCCTCTGCGATTACGTTGTCTGAGCCCTTGTAAGATCCTCCGATAGACTTACCGCTGAATTTGTATAAGTCGCGGTGAAGCTGCAAGATCATTGACGGCTTTACGGGAATGAAATCGTGGCTCTCGTGTATGGTAGAGAGAACATCGCGATATCCGGCAATCTCTTGCTCGTTTCTCGTGCGAGGCGTGGTCTTGTTAGAAACGAGGCTCTTGAGCCGATCATCTGAGGTGCAAATACCTTCAATTTTATTGGATGCCTCTGTACTCTGTATTTTTGCAATTTCAACCAGTTGAGTCAGGGTGTCGGCTTTTGCTTCTATGAAAAGGGTTTGCTCCCCCTTATACTCATGAATCTGAGTCAACAAAGACACCACCTCAGGAGTCAGTAATGTCTGCCATTTGTTTTTGTAGCTGTAATTACGCATATAAACCTCGAATTACATGATTTTTATCTATGATACAGTATATCACTAATTACGTCTTTTGTCAAGCTCAATTTGATCATTTGCCTCAAAATGAGTAAATTAAAAGAGATCTGATGTAATGAAACAAGATGATATCCCCTCATTTTTGCCTTTCGTCCGTGTCCAGTGTAGCATAGCTCTCGTAGCTGTCAACGTGAAAAAATATCGCTGAAAATGAAATACTTATCGAGAAAGGCAAGTAGCCATACTTGGCTTTTTCTTTATTCCTACGCAATATTTTTTCGTGTACTGAAAGTCATCAATACCTCTCGTTGACATCTGCACACCTCACTCAGAATGAGCGCGATTTCCTCCCGACCTATGCTCCCCCCGACCCTGCCGAAATGGCTCGCGAACAGCGAAACTGTTCAGAAAATCGGGAGGTATAGAAGATGAAAACCGAAACTAAAGAAAGAATCACAAACGAAAACGTAAGGATCACCGAGCAAAATGTCCAGCATATCGGTGAGTGCATCGCACTGTCTGCCATCAAGAAAATGATGCGGTTCGCACACCATCCGCGTTCTCTGGACAAGCTGTATGCCGGATTGGTCGAGGACATTTACGGCAACAGAGATTACAACACGACTTTCTCGGACGGTTACGACTTAGCATCCGAAGTGATCTACTTCCTCTGCCACTACATGGGTCACAACTTGGATGATCTGGCTTGTCAGAACCGTAAGGGCGAACTATTGACTGTCCGCTTTGCCTGCTACCGTCACGCGTTGAGGTACATCGAGAAGGAGTATCTGTCACCCTATAAGACCGTCAGCATCGAAGAATGCTCGCCGGCGGATCTCGCCCCGTGTCCGCGCATCTTGTGATCACACAGATAGGATAAATTCAACACCCTTGTTTCCAAAACAAATGAAGAGCCCTCGTTCCGTAATTGGAGCGAGGGCATTTTTAATCTCATAATGGATAACCAATGAAAACAACAAAGCCGAGCAGCTCTGTAAAACCGAAACTGTTCGGATTTGTTTTACTTGGCGTGACAGTTGGAATCTGAGCCTCGCTTTGCGCCCCGATTCATCTTCACCTTGATAAATCATCGCGCAAAGCCAGCCGCCTGTGCTTGTGCACAGCTCGGCGTGGTTCGCTTCGCCGGGAGTCCGATCAAAAATAAAAAACGGACTGCTTACGCAATCCGTTTTTGTTTTTGGTGGAGACAGTTGGAATCGAACCAATGACCTCATGCATGTCAAGCATGCGCTCTAACCAGCTGAGCTATGCCTCCGTGGTTACGTTTCTCCGCAACGATGGTATTATACCACAAGGCGAGAGAAAAGTCAAGAGGATTTTGAAAGTTTTTTAAACTTTTTTATCACAGCGGTAAAAAGTGGGGCATCCATAAGGGATGCCCCACCTTAAGTCAAGACGAGAAGGCGCTTTTGACCTCGTCTTTATCGCGGTCTCGGCTGTCTTCTTTCTCTTTATCCTTCTTTTTGCCGCCCTCTTCATCCTCTTCTACCTCGTGAACCACGACTCGAATATAGGTGGGGCGGTGATCATCGGTTTCAGTCACTTGAATATCCAGATGGTCAAAGGAGAAGCTATCGCCAATGACAGGCAGCTTATCCAGTTCTTCCATCAACCACCCGCTGACCGATGTGGCGCTTTCGGATTCGATTTCCACGTCAAACTCGTCACAGAAGGTATTCAGACCGGTATTACAGTCCACGCGGTACGTGGTCTCGTCCAATTGAACGATTTCTTCCACCACCTCGTCATGCTCGTCCCAGATGTCTCCTACCAGTTCTTCCAGGATGTCCTCCATCGTGACGATACCCAGCGTGCCGCCGTACTCGTCCAGCACCACGGCGATGTGGGACTTATTTGTTTGCAGGAGCTTGAGCAGCTCGTTGATCTTTTCTGTTTTATGGATGTAAACAGGAGGGGTGATGATAGTTTCCAGCTCTTCCTCGATGATACCGTTTTTGGTATAGAAATCTTTCAGGTGAATGACACCTGTGATCTTATCAATGCTGTCTTCATAGACCAGCAGACGGGAGAAACGAGTCTCTGCGAATAGTTCAGCCACTTCTTCCTTGGTGGCGTCACGGGGTACACCCTCCAGATCCACACGGTGGGTGAGGATATCCTCAGCCTTGCGTTCGGTGAACTCAATGGCGTTACGGAGCAGATCGCCCTCGTCGTTGTCAATACTGCCTTCCTGCTCAACTTCGTCCACGATCATAAGTAGCTCCTCCTGAGAGGTTTTGGCATCCTCGTCCTTGTGGAAAATTTTGTTGACCAGCTTTTGCCACAAATTGAACAGGAAGCTGATGGGGGTGAGGATCCAAATAATGAACTGGATAATGGGGGAGGAAAACATAGCAAACTGCTCAGGGCGGTTCTTGGCGGCAGTCTTAGGGGTAATCTCGCCCACCAGAAGAACCACCACCGTGATTACTGCGGTGGACACGGTGGAACCCAACTCCTGATCGCCGTTCAAAAGTTTGACGAATACAATAGTGCCGAGAGATGCCAACAAAATATTGACGATATTATTGCCAATAAGAATGGTAGAGAGCAGCTTGTCGTACTTATCCGACAGCTTGACTGCCAAGGCAGCACGCTTGTTGCCTTTTTCGGCTAAAGTCTTCAAGCGGGTTTTGCTCATGGTGGAAAAGGCTGTCTCGGTTGCCGAGAAATAGGCTGACATGATGAGACAGACCGTCATAATAATTATATGGGGTAAACAATCGCTTAACATATTGATTCAAACTCCTTGTAATGATGTGTAAAGGTGTGCGTCAGTTTCAACCTGCTGACAAAGCAACCGCGCCTAAAAAACGACGCAAAAAGGCCTACCTGTTTCGTCCATAGCAAAACAGGCACGCCCGACTCATATGAATATAAGGGCATACGCACACGCAATTACAGTTTCCGTCACTACTATCGGTTTTACTGCCGCTACTGTCCATGATTTCGGTACCATCTCCTTTTTTCAAATGTAGAATTATCAACATTATATCGAATGATCGAAGGAAAGTCAACAGATGCCGGGGTTTGTTCACAATAAAGTAACGGTCTGTCCTAAGTTTTTTCATGATTGTGCGAGAGAAATGGCGGCTTTCCTACGAAAGCCGCCTGAAAATTACAAACGTTTATGCGATCGGTTCAAAATCCTGAGCGCCGTGCTTGCACAAAGGACAGACAAAGTCTTCCGGCAGCTCCTCACCCTCGTAAACGTAACCACAGATCTTGCAAACGTAGCCCTTCTTCCCTTCCGTTTGAGGCTTGGGCTTGACGTTCTGATGGTAGTAGCTGTAGGTCATGGTCTCACGATCCGAGATAACACGCGCCTCACTGACCGAGCAGATAAACATGCCGTGGGTATCCAGATCCACGTACTGCTCCACTTTCAATGACATGAAGGCGTTGATATGGCGGGGCAGGAACACAAGTCCGTTATCGGAACGAAGAGGCTCACAATCAGCAAACTTGTCCACGTTGCGTCCGCTTTGGAAGCCGAAGACCTCAAAGACCTTAAAGGGTGCATCCACCGTGAGGCAGTTGACGTTCATCTTTCCTGTCTGCTTGATGATGTGGTGAGAGTAGTTTGCCTTGTTGATCGTGACCGCAATACGGTTGGGGGTATCGGTAACTTGAGACACGGTGTTGACGATAAGACCGTTATCTTTTTTGCCGTCGTTGCAGGTGACCACGTAAAGACCGTAACCGATCTTGAAAAGGGCAGTCATATCGTTCTTATTGGCGGTCTCGTCCTGCTGTGCCAGATACTCACGGCAAAGCTCATCGGCAAGAGCATTCAGCTGTGCGGTGCTTTCCTCGTTGAGCGCGGACAAAATTTTCACGGTATTCTCGGTATAAGTCAGATTCTTGGATTTTTCCAGCATCCCCTTCATCACCTTGGCAGCCATTGGTGCCCATGAGCCGTTTTCCATGAACGCCACGGTGCGATTACTGTAGTTGCGCTCGGTAAGATGATGGAGAAATTCCCGCATAAAGGGGAAAATATCGGCGTTGTACGTGGTGGTTGCCAGTACCAACTTAGAGTAACGGAAGGCATCCTCCACCGCCTCATGCATATCACAGCGAGCAAGATCATTGACCACGACCTTGGGGCAGCCCTTGGCTTTCAGCTTGTCCGCCAACTGCAGAACCGCCTTTTTGGTATTGCCGTAAACCGAGGTATAGGCAATCACAATGCCCTCTTCCTCGGGCTGATAGGAAGACCAAACATGATAGAGGTTCAGGTAATACCCCAAGTTCTCGTTCAGCACAGGGCCGTGAAGAGGGCAAATGGTCTGAATATCCAGCCCGGCAGCCTTTTTTAGGAGTGCCTGCACCTGTGCACCGTATTTGCCAACGATACCGATATAATAGCGGCGAGCCTCACAAGCCCAGTCTTCTTCTGCGTCCAAAGCACCGAACTTACCAAAACCGTCGGCTGAAAACAGCACCTTGTCAAAGCTGTCATAGGTAACAATAACCTCAGGCCAGTGTACCATAGGGGCGGTCACAAAGGTGAGGGTATGGGAACCGAGCGTCAGGGTATCGCCCTCGCCCACCACCATGCGGTGATCGGAAAAATCTGTACCGAAGAAATTTTGCATCATAGCAAACGCCTTGGTGGAAGACACCAGAACGGCATCAGGGTAGGCTTTAACAAAATTCATGATATTGGCGGAATGATCGGGCTCCATGTGTTGAATAATCAAATAGTCGGGCTTTCGTCCGCCGAGGGTGTTTTGGATATTATCTAACCACTCGTGGGTGAAGCGAGCGTCCACTGTATCCATGATAGCGACTTTATCATCGAGGATCGCGTACGAATTATACGCCATGCCGTTGGGCACGTCATATTGACCTTCAAAGAGATCAATGCTGTGATCATTAACGCCAATGTATTTGATGCTGTCGGAAATATACATAAAAATCCTCCTTGAATCATGCTTTACCTTATCATTATACCATAACTCCTTCAAACATTCAAGAACTTTCACAAAATTTGTCCAAGAAATCTTCTTACCTTCTGTGATGGTTCCGTGTAAAAGCAGTCACAAAAAAATCATGTGGGTGCTAAGAAAATTCTCTTGACTTTTGCCGGAGAAAATGCTATACTGTTATTCATCAAAATACTTTGAAAAAACCTTGTACATCAACAGCAATTTAACATTCAGTTAATATTGCTCGATACCGTAACGGAGGTCAAGAAATTGTTAGAATTAAGAGGCATAAAAAAAGACTATCCCGCGGGTAGCAATACCGTGCACGCTCTGCGTGGCATCGATCTTCAATTCCGAAAGTCGGAATTTGTAGCCATCCTGGGTCCTTCCGGTTGCGGAAAGACCACCCTGCTCAACATTGTGGGCGGACTGGACGGCTACACCGAAGGCGATCTCATGATCAACGGCACGTCCACCAAAGAATATAAAGACAGAGACTGGGATGCCTACCGCAATCACTCCATCGGTTTTGTTTTCCAAAGCTACAACCTGATTCCCCACCAAACGGTGCTTCGCAACGTCGAGCTTGCGCTGACGCTGTCGGGCGTGGGCAAAGCCGAGCGCAAACAACGAGCCAAAGAAGCGTTGGAAGCTGTGGGGTTGGGCGATCAACTGTCCAAACGCCCCTCTGAGATGTCCGGTGGACAGATGCAGCGTGTAGCGATTGCCCGCGCGTTGGTTAACAACCCCGACATCATTTTGGCGGACGAGCCTACCGGTGCTTTGGATACTGAAACCAGCGTACAGGTCATGGAGATCCTCAAGGAAGTCGCCAAGGATCGTTTGGTCATCATGGTCACCCACAATCCCGAGCTGGCAGAAGCCTACGCCACCCGTATCATCCGTATGCTGGACGGACAGATCCTGCAGGACTCCGCTCCGCTGACAGAGGAAGAGATCCGCTCAGAGGATGCACGGGTTGCCGAACTCAAGGCTGCGGCGGCAGGTAAGAAGAAAGCCAAAATGCCGTCCATGTCTTTTGCCACATCCTTCTCCCTTTCCCTCACCAACCTGTTTACCAAGAAGGGACGCACAGCGCTGACATCCTTCGCCGGCTCCATCGGCATCATCGGCATCGCGCTGATCTTAGCCGTATCGCAAGGCACCACCGCCTATATCGACTACGTGCAGGAATCCACACTGTCTTCTTATCCCTTGACCATTCAGGAGCAGACCCAGGATTTCTCTGCCATGTTGGGGGCGATGACCGAGGTGCAGGAGTCCTTGGAAGCCGACAGAGACCCCGATAAGATCTACGTAGACGACTCTTTGGGCACCATGATGGGGGCAATGAGTGCCACCACCAATAATAACCTTGAGAAGTTCAAGGCACACATTGACGCACACTATGACGAGCTGAAGCCTTACCTCACGGGCATTCAATACACCTACAATTTTGATCTGCAGGTGTTCACCGCCGACGGTAAGACCCAAGTCAGTCCCACCACCATTTTTGATAACATGGGATCCGCCTTCTCGGGTATGACCGAATTGATGTCGGCGTCAGGCATGACGGGCATGATGGGTGTCATGTCCGAGATGATTGACAATCCCGACCTCCTGGCTCGCCAGTATGATGTTGTCGCAGGTGAATGGCCCGATGAGCCCAACGAGCTGGTTCTGGTGATCTCAGGCGACAACCAAATCAGCAAGATGGCCCTCTATATGTTGGGTGTTTTGGATCAGGGCGAGTTGGAAGATATCATGCAGGATCTTATGCAAAACGGCGAATATGACAACACCCCCATCGATCCCTACTCCTTCGACGATTTCTTGGGGATGTCCTTCCATCTGCTGAACACATCTGATTTCTATGAGAAAACCGGCAAGACCTATACGGTTGACGGGCAGGAATACGATATCTGGCGAGACCTCCGCAAGGATCTTTTGGGCTATGATCAGGAATCCTTTGTCACCGAGCATGGTATTGAGCTGAAGATCTCGGGTATCATTCGTCCCGCCAAGGGCGCTTCCGCCACCTCTATTTCAACCAGTTTGGCATATACCAAAGGCTTGACTGATCTCATTCTCGACATGAACGCCAAGTCCGAGATTATCGCCCAGCAGAAAGCTACCCCCGAGCATAATGTGTTGACGGGTCTGAAATTTGAGCGCACCACCTTCACCAAGGAAAACATCGACAAGCTCATCGACACCATCGACGACGCTACCATGGATACGCTTTACGCGTATATGACCGAGGTTGTCAAAGAGCAATTCCTGAACGAGCCGCCCGTCAATGCGGAAACCTTTGTGGGCTTTGCCGCCATCATGAATACCGAGGAAATTTCGGCGCTGGTCAGCAGCATGATGGAGGCTGTCGCCGAAAGCGATCCCACAGGCGGGATGTTGCTCCCCGGTCTCTTTACCCAGTTGTCTGCAAGCGAACCCTTCAAGCCCCTCGCCGGCATGGACCTAAGCGTCACCGCCGACAATGTCCTGACCTTGTTGCCTATCCTTTCTATGGAACAGCGGATCACCGTTGTCATGGGTCTGTCTCAAGTCTGCAGCGAGGAGACCATGACTTGGATCTATGACTATATGAACGAGCAGATCATGCAGATGAGCGTGAACGACGATAATTTCGTGCAGCTACTGCAGGTCATGAATGATGATCAGTTCAACCAGCTCCAGGATATGCTTTACGAGCTGGCACCTCAGACCGACGCGACGCTGGATTCTAACCTGACCCTTTTGGGAGACGCAGAAAAAGCCAAGCCTGCGTCCATCAACTTCTACGCCTCGGATTTTGAGTCCAAGGATGCCATTGTGCAGTTCATTGCCGATTACAATGCTGCCGCAGAGGAAACCGACAAGCTGAAATACACCGACATGGTAGGAATGCTTATGTCTTCGGTCACCACCATCATCAACGCCATCACCTACGTACTGATCGCCTTTGTCTCCATCTCCCTCATTGTGTCCTCCATTATGATCGGTGTCATCACACTGATTTCGGTACAAGAGAGAACCAAGGAGATTGGTATTCTGCGCGCCATCGGCGCCTCCAAACGCAACGTATCCCGTATGTTCAACGCGGAAACCATGATCATTGGCTTCACCTCGGGACTTTTGGGCATCGTTGTGACCTATCTCCTCCTCATTCCCATCAACCTCATCCTCAACGCGCTGACGGGGATTACCCTGCTCAAGGCGATCCTGCCGCTGCCCGCAGCCCTCATTCTGATTGCCATCAGCGTGCTTTTGACCTTGGTATCGGGCATCATTCCCTCGAGAAGCGCCGCCAAAAAGGATCCCGTGGTGGCTCTGAGAACCGAATAATCCCTTCCCCTCCGTACATGCTGTTGCGGAGGGGATTTTTGACAAAAAAGCCTCAGTACAGAACGAAAACATTGGTGGGCAAACACACAATTTCCACGGGGCGTTAACATGATGTTCATGATTCTGTGATAAAATAAAATATTGAGGCATTTTGTTAAAACAGGAGGAAAATATGCAAGAGAAATTTCAACATCAAATTCCCGCTTGGCAAACCATCCGCGACGGTATTCCCGCCGCTATTGGCATTGACATCGGCTCTACCACGGCAAAGATTGTGGTCTTTTGCGACGGGAAATTGGTCTACTCCTGTTACGAACGCCACTTTTCTCAAGTGCGTCCCAAGACGCTGGAGCTGCTCCAGCGGATCAAAGGCATGGTAGGTGACCGTCCCGTGCGTGTCGCCATCTCCGGCTCAGCCGGACTTGGTCTTGCCAAAGCCGCCAACATTCCCTTCGTGCAAGAGGTCTTTGCTACGGGCGAAGTGGTCTCCCATCTGGAACCCGACACCTCGGCTGTCATCGAGTTGGGCGGCGAGGATGCCAAGGTCATTTTCTTCAAGGGCGGCATGGATGAACGCATGAACGGCACCTGTGCCGGCGGCACGGGCGCGTTTATCGATCAGATGGCAACCCTTTTGGACGTGACCGTGGAGGAGATGGATCAGCTGAGCCAAAATGCCAACCGTATCTATCCGATTGCTTCCCGTTGCGGCGTTTTTGCCAAAACCGATATCCAGCCTTTGCTCAACCAAGGGGCTGCCAAAGAAAACATCGCCGCCAGTATCTATGCCGCTGTGGCGTCCCAGACCATCGCCGGTCTGGCGCAGGGGCGGAAGATTGAGGGAAAGGTCATGTTCCTGGGCGGTCCTCTCTACTACTGCCAAGGTCTGCGTAAGGCGTTCAAAGACGCCCTGAAGCTGGATGACGAGCATGCGGTCTTCCCCGAGTACGGACGGCTGTCCGTCGCCTTGGGCGCGGCTTTCTACGCTTCTGCTTCCGAGGAAACCGTCACCATAGACAGCCTGATAACCGGTGTGGAAGCCAGCATCCACGAAAAAACCGAAGCGGCACACACAGAACCGCTGTTTGAAAACGAGGCGGACTATCAAGCCTTCTGTGCACGTCACGCCAAGGCATCGGTAAAAATCGTCTATCCCGACGACTACCCCGGCACCAAAGAAGCTCCCGGCAAGGTATATTTGGGCGTGGACTGTGGATCCACCACCACCAAGCTGGTGCTGATGGGAGAGCATGGCGAGCTGATCTATTCCTACTACAATTCCAACCGCGGTAATCCCGTAGGCATTGTCAAAGAACAACTGGAGGAGATCTACCGACGCATCGGAGATCGCATGGTCATCCGAGGCGCTTGTGTCACAGGTTATGGCGAAGAGCTGATCCGTCACGCCTTCCACATGGACAGGGGGCTGGTGGAAACCATGGCGCACTTCACCGCAGCCAAATATTTCAATCCCAAGGTAGATTTTATTCTTGACATCGGCGGTCAGGATATCAAATGCTTTAAGATCAAGGGCGATGCTATTGACTCTATCATGCTCAATGAGGCTTGTTCCTCGGGGTGCGGTTCTTTCATCGAAACCTTTGCCCGTTCCATGGGCTACGAGGTAGAGACCTTTGCCAAGCTGGGACTGTTTGCCAAAGCACCCGTGGAGCTGGGTACCCGCTGTACCGTCTTTATGAATTCTTCGGTCAAGCAAGCCCAAAAGGATGGTGCCACCGTTGGTGATATCTCCGCGGGACTGTCCCGAAGTGTGGTCAAAAACGCCATATATAAGGTCATCCGCGCCGCTTCCGCCGCAGAACTGGGTCAGCACATCGTCGTGCAAGGAGGCACGTTCTATAACGACGCTGTGCTTCGCTCTTTTGAGAAAGAGATCGGCGGCGAGGTCGTCCGTCCCCAGATCGCAGGTCTGATGGGCGCCTTCGGCGCAGCTTTGTACGCCCGCTCTCTGGCGTTGGAGACATCCTCTCTCATGGACGCTCATGCCCTCACGACCTTCACTCACTCATCCAAAGCCGCCACCTGCCATGGTTGCGGAAACAACTGTCATCTGACCATCAACACCTTTGCAGGTGGCGAAAAATACATTTCGGGCAACAAATGCGAGCGCGGCGCGGGCAAAAAGCTTCCCGAAGGCGCTGACATTATCCCCAATCTCCACAGATTCAAGAGAGACGCTCTTGCCTCGCTGGCAGAAGCCAGTCTGCCTCAGAGTAACCGCGGCACCATCGGTCTGCCCATGGCACTGGGTATGTACGAGCTGGCTCCTTTCTGGCACGCGTTGTTCACAAGTCTCGGCTTCCGTGTGGTCTTTTCGGGTCCCTCCTCACGAAAGCTTTATCTGCGCGGACAGTATTCCATCCCCTCGGACACCGCCTGCTATCCTGCCAAGATCATGCACGGTCATATCGAAGATCTCATTGAACGCGGTGTGGACGCCGTCTTCTACCCCTGCCTCACCTACAACGTGGACGAAGGCATCAGCGACAATCACTACAACTGCCCCGTGGTCGCCTATTATTCCGAGCTACTCAAGGGCAACATGGAATCCCTCCGCAAGACCAAATTCCTCTATCCTTACCTCAATATCAACAAGCCGAAGGAGCTGACCAAAGAACTGTATGAGTACCTGAACCGTCAGCTTGTCAAGGACTATCCCGACCGGCTCTCCAAAAGAGAGATCGCTGCCGCCGTCAAAGCCGCTTACGCAGCCTATGAGCGTTGGATGGCGGATATCCGCGCCGAGGGCGAAGCGGCTGTCAAATGGGCGAGGGATCGCGGTCAGCGCATCATGATCCTTTCGGGGCGCCCTTACCACGTAGATCCTGAGATTGGTCACGGCATTGACGCTTTGGCGACCTCCCTGGGCTTTGCCGTGGTCACAGAGGATAGTATTGCCGGTTTGACAGGAAAGGCTCGAGTCAACGTCCTCAACCAATGGACATACCATGCCCGTCTTTACGCAGCCGCTCGTTATGCCGTTGATCATCCCGACGTACAAATGGTACAGCTTGTGTCCTTTGGTTGCGGACTGGACGCCATCACCACCGACGAAGTACGTGCCATCCTGGAGTCCGGCGGTAAGCTTTACACCCAAATTAAGATCGATGAGATCACCAACCTCGGTGCCGTCACCATCCGTATGCGCTCTCTCATCGGGGCTTTGGAATACAAAATGGACGGCGTGTCAGCCGAGGAAGACAAACAAGCGTCTCAAATCAAGGAAAAGGAGGTGCCCGCTCATGTCTGACCAAAAGAAGTCTGCCTGCAAGAGTCCCTGCGATAAAGACTGTACCACCTGCAACGGGTTGCCCCCCCGCGTGATCTTCACCGAGGAGATGCGAAAGGAATATACCATTCTGTTTCCCACCATGCTGCCCCGTCACTTCAAGATCATGGAAAAGGTGTTCAACTTCTACGGCTACAAGACCGAGCTGTTAGAGGATGGCACCCACGGAGACGAAAAAGCAGTCATTGACGCCGGACTGAAATACGTCCACAACGATGCTTGCTACCCCGCCCTTCTGGTCATAGGACAGTTTATTACCGCCCTTCAAAGCGGTCGTTATGACACCCACAAGGTTGCACTGCTGCTGTCTCAGACCGGCGGCGGTTGCCGTGCGTCTAACTATATCGCCCTACTACGCAAGGCACTTGCCAACGCGGGCTTTGAATATGTCCCTGTCATTTCCCTGAACTTTTCAGGACTTGAATCCATGCCGGGCTTTAAGCTGACTCTGCCCCTCATTCACCGTCTGCTGTATGCCATTCTGTATGGCGACCTCCTCATGCTGTTGGTCAACCAGTGCCGCCCTTATGAGACAGTCAAGGGCACTGCCGAGGCATTGGCTGACGAGTGGAGTCTCCGTTTGGCAGAAGAGATGACCGCCAAGTCATTAAAATATAAAGATATCAAAAAGAATTACCGCAAGATAATCTCGTCCTTTGCCGAAATTGACGGCGTAGACTGCGAGGCTCGCCGCAATCATGAGAAAGTGCGCGTGGGCATCGTAGGGGAGATTTTTGTCAAGTTCTCTCCTTTGGGCAACAATGGCTTGGAGGATTTCCTCGTCGCCGAGGATGCCGAGCCTGTCATGGGCGGTTTGATCGACTTTTGTCTCTACGTGGTCTCTAACGCCATGTTGGATTATGAGCTGTACGGCATCGGTAAGATGAAAGCCCAAATCTACAAAATTGCTGACAAGTTTTTCCTTGGCAAGCAAGACGATATGATCCGTGCAGTCAAAGAGGACGGTCGATTCATTCCCCCCACCTCCTTCCGCATCACCCGCACGTTGGCACGGGATTACGTAGGCATGGGCGTCAAAATGGGTGAGGGCTGGCTTCTGACCTCCGAGATCTTTGAGCTGATCCATGAAGGGGTAAACAATGTGGTCATCACCCAGCCCTTTGGATGTCTCCCCAACCACATCGTGGGCAAGGGCATGATGAAGCCCATCAAAGAAACCTACCCCGACGTCAATCTGGTTGCCATCGATTATGATGCCGGTGCCACCGCCATCAATCAGGAAAACCGCATCAAGCTGATGCTGGCTAATGCCAAGAAGATGAAGTCATGATTCTCTTTAATCTCGTTTTATTCGTTTCCAAATTCGTCCCCCCGCTTTATGCGTTCTTTGAGTCAGGAGTATACTGAAAACATGAATTTCCGATCTCGTATTGCAAGATTTTTATACGGCAGATACGGTGCCGATCAATTATACAATTTTCTCTTCATTGTACAGATCATTCTGCTGTTTCTTGGTGTCGTGTTCACCGCCCTCGGTATGGTATCCGACGTTTTCTCCTATCTGTCCTTTTTCGTGTATCTCGTTGCGTTCGCGCTGTTTATCTGGACCTTGTTCCGTTGCCTGTCTCGCAACATTGAAAAGCGACGTCGGGAAAACCAGGAGTTTCTTTATTTGAAATCCAAGCTTTTCGGAAGAAGACGGCAGAACTGTCCCCCGGATACTGTTACCCACATTTTCCGTGCTTGTCCCAAATGCCATGCCGTGCTTCGCCTTCCCCGTCGGGAAGGCAAGCACACCGCCCGTTGCCCCCGTTGTGACCGCAGATTCAAGGTCAAAGTAAAAAATGATTGTATTAAACACAAAAAAGCAGTACGGATGGATTGATCCGTACTGCTTTTTTCGGTTAATAGCGTTCCCAGTGATAAACACCCTTCTCGTCCTTTTGATCGATGGCCTTGAACACGTAGTACATGGGCTTGGGGGCTTCCATGCCGTGTCCTTCCTTCTTTCTTCGCCACAGACCCAGGTTCAGACCGAACTCAAAGGCGTTGTCATGGTGGGAGTGGAGGATAAAGGAGTCGATCTCGGGGATCTCCATGACCTTGCGGTAGGCACGACCATAGGCACAGGCCTGCAGGACCTCGCTCTCGGGCGTCCAATGGGAGTTAAAGCCCTGCTCCGAGAGAATGATACGGCGGCGCTCGCCACGGTAGAGCATATCGGAACGGTACATGAACCGCGCCAGCACCTCCAGGTTTTTGAAGGTGATGATGGGGGCGTCATCGTCGGGGGTGGCGGTCTTGTCATTCCAGAAATCGGGGAAATTCAGATCCTCGGGATAGGGATGGTGGGCAATGTTCCAGGGGAAATCACCCTCGGCAGCGCACAGCTCGCTGAGGAACTCCAGCATTTCCTTGGATTTGTAATAGCGGAGGGGTTGCTCGGCGTCCATCTCCTCGCTCCAAAAATGGTCGAGGGAGATGTAGACGCGCATATGGGCGTAGATATCCGCGGCAGTCTGCCAGGCCACGCGCATAGCGGTGGTGTACTCGCTCATATACAGCTTCATACACATCTCACCCGAGTTGCACCAGATATAGCCCGCGTCCACCTCGTTGCCCACGATCATGCCCACCACGCGGCCGAATTGCTTGTTCTCGCGGGTGTAGCGGTCGGTCAGAAAGGCGATGAAAGCGCGGTAATACATCAGTCCCTCATCGGTGACAAGGTTAAACGCCGAGATCAGCCCCGTACCATCCTCCGCTTTTCCTGTATAAGCGGGATGCTTGATGACCTCCCAAAAGGCGGGATCAATGTCACAACGCCAGCGGGGGGAGTTGAGAAGAATAAAGGTGATCACACAGCCCAGATCAGTCAGCCCAACGAAGGTTTCGTCCATCTTTTCCACGTGGGACTTGCGGAAATAGAAGGTACGACCGTCATGCTCAAACTCGATGGTGTTGCCCTCCTCGTAGGCGGGCATGAGGAAATCGCCCTCGTTGACGTTGATGGCAGAGTGGCGCACGCCAAGCGCCCTCGCGTCTTTGTAGTCCACCACCTGCAAGCCCTTTTTGGTCTCCACCACAGGATAGGGGAAGGTGCGGTCGGATTCCTCAATGTCGGAAACGTACCAAACTCCGGGAAGACTATGATTTCCGATCTTGACAAGGTACATAAGGCACAACCCGTCCCGCCCGCAAGCGTAACGGTCGATCACAAGGTCCGCGCCGTCGACCTGCGGTATCAAGGTATCTATTGCGTGCTTTCCATCTTGATAAATAGGAGCGTAGACCCCTATCCTGACGGTGGCACCGTCGGGGACAGGCTCGTTCAGGGTGATACGGATGGTCTTTTTGTTGGCGGTCATGGAAACGGTCTTGAATTTCATAAGAAAGCTCCTTTCTTCGGGGCGATGCTGCACCCCCATTATAAAGGAAACCACGCCCCTTGTCAACCGACAATTCATAATTTTATCCATTTTTTGTGTCATTGGGATACATTCGTTTATGAAATGTTTTCAAAAAAAACACATCCTCATGACAGATCTGTGCTATAATACCAACAATAGTATGGGGCAGTGTGCCTTGAAAGGAAGTTTTTATGAAAAGCAAACACATATTGAGATCGCTTATGGCAGGCCTTTTGGCATCTGTCATGCTCCTATCCGCTTGTAACAGCACAACGCCCCCTGTCGATACCACAACCGACAGTGGCACCGCAGCCGAAACCGTCACCGCAGTTGATACCAACACCGACGCCGAGAAAACAACCGAAGAAAATCCCTCTCCGGCAGATGAACTTACCTTCTCTCACAAGGGAGGCGTTTACACCCAAACCATCGCGGTAGAAATGACCGCTCCCGAGGGGCAAACCATCCGATACACGACCGACGGCTCCGTTCCCACCAAGAGATCAAAGGAATACAAGAGCGCCTTACCTGTAGATAAAGGCGCCATGACCCTCCGTGCCGCTCGCTTTGACGGTGACGGCAACAGAATAGGGGATGTGATCACCAACACTTACGTCATCCGCGAAACCAAGTCCAGCACCGTCTACACCGTCATGATCTCGGTGGACGAGGATGATTTGGACGATATGTACGCCAACGTGAGCGCCAAGATCGAACGCCCCGCCCACGTGGAAATCGTCACCCCAGACGGCACCACCGTGGTATCTCAGGATGCGGGTCTCCGTCTCTTTGGCGGCTCTTCCCGTTCGCTTCAACAAAAGTCCTTTAAGCTCATCGCTCGCAAGACGGGATATTTCGGAGAGGACGCCGCCTATGTGGGTCAAGGCACTTTCCGCTATCCCCTGTTCCCCGAGAGAGTGGTCAAAGCCGGTGAGAAGGCAGGTCAAGTTCTTGATCGTTATGACAGCTTCATCCTCCGCAACGGCGGTAACGATTCCCTGCTCCACACCGCCTGCAACCCCGAGAATGCCACCCTCATCCGCGACGGTTTGGCTAATAATTTCGCCGCTGACGTCACTCAGGCGGTAGAATATTCCTACTCTCAGTACGCCGTGGTCTACATCAACGGCGAATATTACGGTCTGCTTGATATGAGAGAAAACCTCAATGAGGACTTCGTCAAGCGTGTCTGGGGTGTGGATGACAACGATGTGGTGGTTATCAAGAGTGAGTTGGACACCACCCGTGCCTGCGCCGATCACGATAACGGCGGCGGTTGCCGCTACTGCGGTTCCTGGTTCTTCTACGAGACCGATGACAGCGAGATGGCGCAGAACACCTTGAATGAATGGCTCAAGTTCTGCAAGGAGATCTGTAGCAAGGTCAACGCCAGCGATGCGGAATACAACGAGGCTTACAAAAAACTGGAAACCAACGTGGATATCAAGGGTCTGAAAGAGTGGTACGCTCTCAATCTCTACCTCTGCAACACCGACTGGCCTCACAACAACATCAAGCTGTGGAAGTACACAGGCGCGCCCGTGGAGGGCATCGAGATCACCGACGGCAAGTGGCGGTTCATGACCCGTGACATGGACATGACCATGGCGCGCTATAGCCGCCCCGAGTTGACCTCCGACCTGGACAGCCGCGCCACCGTGGACAGCTTTTGGCGCACTTTGGGTAACTATATTCCCGCATACCACAACATCTACTCCGACAGCGGCGAAACCAAGCTTTACGCCGATGCCCTGTATCTGCAGGGTCTCTTTGCCTTCTGCATGAGAAACGACGAGTTTCGCGCCGAGTTCGCCACCTACTGCCGCGAACTGATCTCCGAGGAAAAACAAAAACTTTTGGACGAACATTACGACAAGCTGGTGGCGCAGGTCAATCCCCAGATCGAAGCACACATTGACCGCTGGTCTCACGTCATTGGCTCCAAGTATGCCGTCCGCGACTGGACCCGCGCCCGCCGTTCCCTCACAGATTTCATGAAGAACAGACCCGCCAAGTTTGAGGATTATCTCGACCGCTGTCTTTCTATGTACAACTAAATCTTTGGGTCGGCTCAAACAGCTTGAGCCGACCCCTTTTCACAAAACTACATTCTTTGGGAGGATAACACCATGAATCGACCCAAGCTCTCCTATGACGTTTATCTTGATAAGATCTACGGTTGCTTCCTGGGCAAGACGGTCATCGGCACCCTTGGCGCCCCCTACGAGGGCATCAAAATGCCCCTGGAGCTGCCCTTCAAGCCTGAAATGATCAACACCATGCTCCCCAACGATGACCTGGATCTACAGGTGCTTTGGCTGGACGTGGCAGAAAAATACGGCAAGGACTTCACCTCCGCACAGCTCCTTGAGCGCTTTGTCACCCATTGTGACTACTCCCCCGGGGAGTATGCGGTCATGCGTAAGAATTTCTCCCGGGGCATCCTGCCTCCCGCCTCGGGCACCTTCTGCAACGATTACTACATCAGCGGCATGGGCTGTCCCATCCGCTCCGAGATCTGGGCATGTCTTGCCCCCCTGAATCCCGAACAGGCCGCCGAATACGCATCCCGTGACGGCGTTTTGGATCACGGCATGGAGTCGGTCTATGCCGAAATGTTCTTGGCAGCGCTGGAATCCGCCGCCTTTGGCGTAACCGAGGTTGACTGCAACCTGTACGCCCTTATCGACGTGGGTCTGTCCGTCATTCCCGAGGAATGCAAATTCCGCACTTTGGTTACCGATACCGTGGCTTGGTGCCAAAAGTATGATGATGTGAAGCTCATCCTTCGCAAGATCCTCTTTAAGTACGGTCACCCCGATTGCACCAATATGTTCCAAAATATGGGTATTACCCTTACTGCTCTTTTAAAGGGAGATCTGGACGCCATCAAGACGGGCATGGACGCCCTCAACTGCGGCTTTGACACCGACTGCACCTGCGCCACCGCAGGGGCGATCATCGGTCTCATCCGCGGCGCAAAGTCCTTGGAAACCCAGTATCATTGGGGAGATATCAAGTTTGTGTTAGGTGTAAAATCCAACAGACGAAGTGATAGCGTCTTTGATTTCTCCGAGGATATTGCCCTGCTGGGCAAGTCTTGGCAGCCCGACCTCATCGAAGGTGGAGAGATCAAGAATTATCACCACGAGAAAGACCCTTCCCCCCTGCACCTGGATGTCATCTATCCCGAAAAGGAGAACGGTCTTCCCGATTGTGCCATCGGTCTTGGGGAGACGGTGACGGTCATGCTGTGCATGGAAAATATCACCGACAAGCCGGTATGGGTGGAGTACACTGTCACGGGCAACGGCTGTGATATCAGCGACAGCCTCCAGATCGACGGCAAAACCTTAGACGCCAAGCCCATATCAATTACCATCCCTGCCGATGTCAACACCCTCCCCGACGTCAATCTTTACACGGTCGTCTACTCGGTAGGTAATTTTGAGAGCAACTACACCTTCGGTCTGGCAGGTGCTACCCCATGGAAGGCCGTAGGACCCATCTGGCGAACAAATCCCATCTGCACCACCGAAAAGCTCCTGTCTGTCCCCAACTATTGGCATCTCATGTCAGATCCCGAACACAAGGGAGATCCTACGGATATCGTCCGCCGCTTCCACTTGAATTTTGCGGTAGACACGAACACGGCTTATGTGGACGAGGTAGCCCTGCTCGCGCCCTTGGATCTCGAAAATTCTGTCACAGGCTATGAGGAGACTTTGTTTTCTCAGCGTGAGGACAGCTTTACCATCTCGGACATCTGCGGTTTCCAAGGTCCGGCGGTGTACTATCTTGTACGCAAGTTGGTGGCAGATACAGATGACACGGTCTGCGTTCAATTAGGTCACAACAGTCCCGTGGCGCTCTACATCAATGGCGAGCTGATCTGCGAGAGCAAGGCGTGCGACTGGTGGGACGCCGAAAATATACACGTGCAAAACGTAAAGCTTCACAAAGGCACCAACACCGTAGTCCTTCGCCTATGTGAAGTGACAGGTAACGCGAAGTACAATCTGATCTTCTCCGGGGGCGCCACCTGCGCTACCCACACGCTGGGGTACTCATCTCAAAACCCTGTTTTCTTTTGATTTCTTCCCTCATATATGGCAAAAGAACCTATCCGCCAAAACCGATCGGGTCGTCTTTATCTTTGGATAAAGCTTAACGCGCAACGGCTTCGCTTTCATCAGCGGTGCTTTCCACCGTGATTTCCTTGTAGCAGGACATACCCGTACCTGCGGGAATCAGCTTACCGATGATGACGTTCTCCTTCAAGCCGCGGAGGTAGTCAACCTTACCTCTGATCGCTGCGTCTGCCAGTACCTTGGTGGTCTCCTGGAAGGAGGCGGCAGACATAAAGGATTCGGTCTGCAGGGACGCCTTGGTGATACCCAGAAGCACAGGCTCGCCGATAGCTTCGTAAAGCTTGGGTGCGGTGGGATCCTCGATCGTTGCCTCTCTGCGTACCATGATCTCGTTGTTTGCGGCTTCCAGATCGGACATATCCACCACAGAGCCTTCCAACAGGGCGGTAGAACCGCTGTCGGTGATACGGATCTTACGGGTCATCTGACGGGCAATGATCTCGATGTGCTTATCATTCACGTTACAAGACTGAGAACGGTAAACCTTCTGGATTTCCTTGATGATATACTCATACACGGCATCCAGGCCCTGAATCCGCATGATGTCAGCGGGTGCCTTGCTACCTTCGGTCAATGCCTGACCCACTTCCACGGTCTGCCCGTCGGAAATGGCAAGTCTCATGCCGTAAGGAATGCTGTACTTGACAAGCTCCACACCGTTTTCGTCATGAACAGAAACGTCGGTGATGTTGGGCTCGTTGGGATTTCTCTGAAGATATGCCGTACCTGCCTTTTCGGTCATGACGGCAGCCTTCTTAGGCGCACGGGCTTCGAAAAGCTCTTCAACTCTGGGAAGACCCTGGGTAATGTCGGAACCTGCCACACCACCGGAGTGGAAGGTTCTCATGGTCAGCTGTGTACCGGGTTCACCGATGGACTGAGCTGCAATGATACCCACAGCCTCACCCACACTGACAAGCTTGCCGGATGCCAAGTCAGCACCGTAGCAGTGTGCGCACAGACCGTAACGGGCATGGCACTGAATCGCTGTACGGATGCAGACGGAGGTAATGCCCGCATTGACGATATCCTTTGCCATGTCATCGGTGATCATGGTATCGTCGGGAATCATCACTTCGCCGGTCTCAGGATGGATCACGTCGCCCATGGTAAAGCGTCCTACGATACGATCCTCCAGAGGCTCAAGCGCTTTCTTTTCCTTCTCGTCAATGATGTCGCTGACCCATGCGCCCTTATCGGTATCGCACTTGATCTCGCGAATGATGACTTCCTGGGATACGTCTACCAGACGTCTGGTCAGATAACCCGAGTCTGCGGTACGCAGAGCGGTATCGGACAGGGACTTACGGGAAGAACGAGCACCCATGAAGTACTCGGTAATGTTCAGACCTTCACGGAAGTTAGAGGTGATAGGCAACTCCATGGTCTTACCTGTCGCGGAGAACATCAGACCACGCATACCTGCCAGCTGTCTCATCTGAGTCATAGAACCACGAGCGCCGGAGTCTGCCATGATTTTGATAGGATTGTAGGTACCAAAGCTGGTTTCCAGTGCCTTGGTCACGCGACCGGTGGTGCCTTCCCAGATCTGGATCACGCTCTGATAGCGCTCTTCTTCGGAAAGTTCACCGCGCATGAAGTGCTTCATAACCTGATCCACCTGCTTTTGGGCGTCAGCCAAATGCTGCTGCTTATCTGCAGGAATGGTCATATCGTACACAGAAATGGAGAAAGACGCGCGAGTGGAATACTTATAGCCCATCGCCTTGATCTCATCCAGCATATTGGCACAAACAGCCGTACCGTGCACCTTGATGCAGAGGTCAATGATCTGACCCAGCTGCTTCTTCTTAACGACCTGATCAACTTCAGGCTTGTAGTAGTTTTCGGGGATGGAACGATCCATCATGCCCAGATCCTGAGGAATGGGGCGGTTGAAGATCAGACGACCCAGCGTGGTGTTGACGCGGTGGTAGACCTTCTTGGTGGTCTCGTTGCCGTTTTCATCCACAGTAGTCTCGTCATGGGTTGCACGGACGGTAATCAACGCGTGGAGACCCAACTGACCGTTGGCATATGCCATCATTGCCTCGTCGAAGTCACGGAAAACACGCCCCTCACCGGGCTCGCCGGGCTTGAGCATGGTCAGATAGTAAGAGCCAAGGATCATATCCTGCGTAGGAATGGTCACAGCCTTACCGTCCATGGGCTTCAGCAGGTTGTTAGCGGACAGCATGAGGAAGCGGGCCTCTGCCTGTGCTTCCACAGACAGGGGTACGTGTACAGGCATCTGGTCGCCGTCGAAGTCGGCGTTGAACGCGGTACAAACCAGCGGATGCAGCCTGATGGCGCGACCTTCCACCAGCACAGGCTCGAATGCCTGAATGGACAGACGGTGCAGGGTAGGCGCACGGTTCAGAAGCACGGGATGCTCCTTGATCACGTTCTCGAGTGCATCCCACACGTCGGTATTGGCGCGCTCGATCTTCTTCTGCGCTTCCTTGACGTTGGTAGCCTTGCCCATTTCCACGAGACGCTTAACCACAAAGGGCTTGAACAGCTCCAGCGCCATTTCCTTGGGCAGACCGCACTGATAGATCTTCAGGGAAGGACCGACGACGATAACCGAACGACCGGAGTAGTCCACACGCTTACCGAGCAGGTTCTGACGGAAACGACCCTGCTTACCCTTGAGCATTTCGGACAAGGACTTAAGGGGTCTGTTGGAAGGACCGGTCACGGGCTTACCGCGGCGACCATTATCGATGAGCGCGTCCACAGCTTCCTGCAGCATACGCTTCTCGTTGCGTACCACGATTTCGGGAGTACCGATCTCGATCAGCTTGCGAAGACGGTTATTACGGCTAATCACACGGCGATACAGCTCATTCAGGTCAGAGGAAGCGAAACGACCGCCGTCCAACTGGACCATGGAACGGATATCGGGGGGAATGACGGGGAGCACATCCAGCACCATCCATTCCAGCTTGTTGCCGGAAGTGCGGAAGGCTTCGATGATCTCCAGACGCTTGATGATACGAGTCTTCTTCTGACCGGTTACACGTGCCAGCTCATCTTTCAGACGGTTGGATTCTTCCTCCACGTCAATACCCGCCAGCAGCTCCTTAATGGCTTCGGCACCCATACCAACGCGGAAGCCGTTGCCGTATGCCTTACGATACTCACGCAGGTCGGTCTCGTTGAGCACCTGACCCTTGTGCAAAGTGGGGCATACACCGGGATCCAGTACGACGGGATCCACGAAGTAGAGCACGTGCTCCAACTGCTTGGGAGAGATATCCAGTACCAGTGCCATCTTACAAGGAATCGCCTTGAAGTACCAGATATGAGAAACAGGGCACGCCAGTTCGATGTGACCCATACGTTCACGGCGCACCTTCTTGGTGGTCACGTCTACGTGACAACGCTCGCAGCGGATGGGGGTTGCGGAATCCTTGTTGTAGGAATTCTTGTACTTACCGCACATACAAGTGCCGTCCTTGGTAGGACCAAAGATCCGTTCGCAGAACAGACCGCCCACCTCGGCTTTCAGGGTGCGGTAGTTGATGGTCTCAGGCTTGGTCACCTCACCGTAGGACCACTGTCTGATCATTTCGGGAGATGCGAGACCGATTTTAATGGAAGAAATTTCGTTATGTTCCACAGTTACTTCTCCATTCTTTCATCTATATTATCATTAGGAATCCAAGGGAAACAAGGGGATGAGGATCAATCCTCATCGGAGAAATCGAAGTTGTCTTCAAACTCGTCAAAGCCGTAGCTCTCCTCGTCGTCGGAGACAGACTCGGTATCGAACAGCTCATCATGCTCGACGAGATAAGAGTCACCCAGCTCGTCGGTCTCAACGTTCTGACCGACAGCCGAATCAATGGCATCCTCATCCTCCTGGTTCTTGAAATGACGAGGCTCTTTTCCGCGATAGGAGGGCAGCTCATCCACGTTGAGCTTGGCGAGATCGATCTCTTCTCCGTCACTGTTCAACACACGTACATCCAGTGCCAGTGCCTGAAGTTCCTTAACCAGCACCTTGAAGGACTCGGGCACACCGGGGGTAGGAATGTTCTGACCCTTGATGATGGCCTCGTAAGCCTTGCGGCGTCCGGTGATATCGTCGGACTTGACAGTAAGGATTTCCTGCAGGGTGTAGGCGGCACCGTATGCCTCCAGTGCCCAAACTTCCATCTCACCGAAACGCTGACCGCCGAACTGAGCCTTACCGCCGAGAGGCTGCTGCGTCACGAGAGAGTAAGGACCATTGGAGCGGGCGTGGATCTTATCGTCAACCAGATGGTGAAGCTTGAGGTAATACATGATACCCACGGTAACAGGGTTATCAAAAGGCTCACCGGTACGACCGTCATACAGCACGGTCTTACCGTCAAAGACACGAAGCTTTTCGGAAATGCGGAGGGACTCGATATAATCGGGGTTAGCTCTCTCCTCGGGGGTCAGCAGACGGTAGTCTTCCTTCCCTTCCTCGTTATAAACCAACTCAAACAGCTCCTTGCCCTCGGGGTTCTCGCCCGCAAACAGGTTACGACCGTAGCCTGCCATACGGAGGCACTCAGAGATGTCCTTCTCATTGGCGCCGTCGAACACAGGGGTCATGATCTTCCAACCCAGACGGCGGGAAGCGATGCCGAGGTGAACCTCCAGCACCTGACCGATGTTCATACGAGAAGGCACGCCCAGAGGGTTCAGGACGATATCCAGAGGTGTACCGTCGGGCAGGAAGGGCATATCCTCGGGAGGCAAAATGCGGGAAACGACGCCCTTGTTACCATGGCGACCTGCCATCTTATCACCCACAGAGATCTTTCTCTTTTGGGCGATATAGACCTTGACCACCTTGTTCACACTGGCGGGCAGTTCATCGCCTGCTTCGCGGGAGAACACACGAACGGCAACCACCACACCGGCTTCGCCGTGAGGCAGACGGAGGGAGGTATCTCTCACTTCTCTTGCCTTTTCACCGAAGATGGCGCGGAGCAGTCTCTCTTCTGCGGTCAGCTCGGTCTCACCCTTGGGGGTGATCTTACCTACCAGGATATCACCGGCTCTGACTTCCGTACCCACCTTGACGATACCGTCGGGACCCAAGTCCTTCAACGCATCGTTACCGGCGTTGGGCACTTCATGGGTGATCTCTTCTGCACCCAGCTTGGTGTCGCGGGCTTCGTGAGAATACTCTTCAATATGGAGAGAAGTATACATATCTTCTCTGACAAGGCGCTCGTTCAAGAGAACGGCGTCCTCGTAGTTGTAACCTTCCCAAGTCATGAAGCCGATGAGGGCGTTCTTACCCAGCGCGACTTCACCGCGGGAGGTAGCGGGACCGTCAGCGATCACCTGTCCTGCCTTGACCTGCTGACCCTTGCGTACGATCGGACGCTGGTTGAAGCAAGTACCCTGGTTGGTTCTCTTGAATTTGCTGAGGGGATAAACTTCCTTGGTATAGTTATCGGTGAGGATGACGATCTTATCGGCTTCCACGTGATCCACGTAACCGTCGCTCTTGGCGACCACAACCACGCCGGAGTCAACCGCTGCTTTGTATTCCATACCCGTGCCGACAATGGGGGAGTCGGTGACCATCAGAGGCACTGCCTGCTTCTGCATGTTCGCGCCCATCAGCGCACGGGAGTTATCGTCGTTCTCAAGGAAGGGGATCATAGCCGTCGCCACGGACACCACCATCTTAGGAGACACGTCCATAAAGTCGATGCGAGAGGCATCCATAGCCGAGATCTCGGTCTTATCGCGAGCGGTAACGCGCTTGTTGACGAAGCAACCGTTATCATCCAAAGGCTCGTTTGCCTGTGCCACGACGTAGTTATCCTCCACGTCAGCGGTCATGTAGACCACTTCTTCGGTGACACGGTGGATTGCGTTGCCGTTTTCGTCCGTCTCATGAACCACCTTGCGATAAGGTGCCTCAATGAAACCGTAATCGCTGATGCGGGCATATGTGGTCAGATAGGAAATCAGACCGATATTGGGACCTTCGGGGGTCTCGATGGGGCACATACGACCGTAGTGGGTGTAGTGCACGTCACGGACGTCGAAGGAGGCGCGGTCACGGGAAAGACCGCCGGGACCCAGTGCCGACAGACGGCGGCGGTGGGTCAGCTCTGCTAACGGGTTGTTCTGATCGGCGAACTGAGACAGCTGAGAGGATCCGAAGAACTCACGAATCGCCGTGGTCACAGGACGGATGTTGATCAAAGCTGCGGGGGTCAGCTTATCGTTGTCCTGAGTGGTCATGCGCTCCTTAATGCTCTTCTCCATACGAACAAAGCCGATACGGATCTGGTTCTGGAGCTGCTCTCCCACGGAGCGGATACGGCGATTACCCAGATGGTCGATGTCATCCAGGGTGCCGACCAGGTGGGTCAGGTTGATCAGGTAGTTAATGGAAGCAAAGATATCGTCCTTGGTGATGTGCTTGGGGCACAGCTCCGCGATTCTTTCCTTGACCATGGTCTTGATGGCATCCACGTCACCGGCACAAGCCTCCGCGATCTCCTGCATAACAGTGATACGCACACGCTCCTTGACGCCGCAATCCTGCAGATCAAAGCCGATGATATACTCAGGCTCCAGGGTGTTGTTGGACATGACCTTCATAGGCTCGCCGTTTTCCAGACGAATGATTGCCTCGTTCACGCCGGCACGCTCAACCTCCAGCGCAAGTTCGGGGGTCAGATAGGTGCCTGCCTCGCAAACCACTTCGCCGGTCAGGGGAGAGACCACTGCCTCGTGCAGCACATGGTTAGCGATACGGCTATGAATCGCTACTTTCTGGTCGAACTTATAGCGACCGACAGGCGCGATATCATAACGCTTGGGATCAAAGAAATAGTTGTTCAGCAAGGTCTCGGCAGACTCTACGGTGGCGATCTCGCCGGGACGGAGCTTCTTGTAGATCTCCTTCAACGCTTCGGTATGAGCGGTAGCGGATTCACCGTCAGCCACAGCGGCGGCTGCCAACTTTTCACACTCGTCACGCTCAAAGGTAGCCTCCAGGCAGGACTCCTGTCCGAACAGCGCGTAGACTGCTTCGCGGGACTCCAGACTTGCCTCCAAAGCACGAATGAACATGGTGATGGGCACCTTACGGTTCTTATCGATGTGAACGTAAATAGCACCGTTTGCATCTACCTCATACTCCAGCCATGCGCCGCGATAGGGGATAACCTGAGCGGAATAGATAGGCTTACCGCTCTTGTCAATACCTGCCGCATAGTACATACCGGGAGAACGGATGATTTGGGAAACGATAACGCGCTCTGCGCCGTTGATGACGAAAGTACCCGTCTCGGTCATAAGGGGGAAGTCACCCATAAAGATGTCATTCTCCACCACGTGACCCGTCAGGCGGTTAGTCAAGCGGACAGTCACACGCAGGGGAGCGGCATAATTCACATCACGCTCCTTGCACTCTTCCACAGAGTACTTGGGCTTGCTGTCCAGATTGTAGGATACGAATTCGATCAGGAGATTGCCCGAGAAATCGGTAATGGGAGAAACCTCTCTGAGGACTTCACCCAGACCCTCTTCAAGAAACCACTTGTAAGACTTGGTCTGAACCTCTACCAGATTGGGCAGCTCCAGGTTGAAACGGGTGCGGGAAAAGGATTTTCTCGTGTTTTCGCCGAGTTTCTGCTCTTTCAGATTGATCATGAATCTTTCACTCCATTCAAAATCATTATCGGTGGGGATACGAAGGGACGTGCCTGCGCCAAGGCGAATCCCGGGGAAAATATTTTAAAGACCTCATGCGACGTGACCGTCCGGCTGATCAAAATCCTACCTCAGGGACCCAGCGAACCGTCCGAGGGCACTTCAAATGCCGTGGCACGAATCTTTGCTGATCCGCAGACTTGTCATTTTGCACAAAATCAAACCGCTTCAAAGCACAAAAACCGTTGTTCGGCGCACAAGTTCCCATACTAAGAGCGATTATAATGCAGTTTACTATTTTAGCACAGAAACCTCGCTTTGTCAATAGTTTTTTTGGCTTTTTTTCATTTTTCACAAATATTTTATCAATTGCCCAAAAAATCAGGAGGCGTTCACACGCTTTTTTCAAAAAAAAACGCAAGAAACGGTTTACAAACGCAAAAAAATATGCTATACTATTATAATCTATGAGTATGCCTATTGAAAGGAGGCTTTGTTGATGACCCCTACGACCCAAAAGAATACGACGCCTCCGTTGACCGTCGTCCCCATCCCTCGCAAAGGGATCAAAGGCGCCGCGGGTATCCTTTTATACGTACTGCTGACCCTGTCTTGCCTGATCCTTCCCTTGGGAGTATCCGTCCTCACAGGCAAATCCTTTTTCACCCCCACAGCGGCAGAAGCGATCTTTCTGCTCTATCTGATCCTGCTTGCCGTTTATTTTAGCCACACGGGAAAGCTTGTCGGCAAAGGCACGCGAGGCATCACCCCTCTTTTGATTTTTGTCACCCTGATCACCTGCGGCATGACAGGCTCCTTTATCCCCGCCGCTGTCATTTTCGCCCTGTTTTTCGCAATCGGAGAAGGCGCGGTATTGGTTGCCTCCGCCACATCGCTTCAAGGATGGCTCAGCCTGCTGATCCCCACCGTCAGTGCCGGACTCAGTCTGTTTCTTTGCAGGGATTTCAGCGCGATGGCGCTGGCGTTGCTTCCCTGCCCCGCAGCACTGACACTTGCGCTCTGTACCCGCGCTTCTGCGGGAAAAGAAACGGGACTGACCCGTGTCGGCGTCATTTGCGCCACGTCATTGGCGTTTGGCGTTACCCTGCTGGGTCTTGCCGCATGGGCGCTTTACGAAGCGCTCGGCACGTTGCAGTTATCGGAACTGAAGGAAGCGCTGGAAAGCCTTCGCGGTTTTTTAATCCAAGCCCTCATGTCTTACGAAATCTCCAGCGGAGACACCGTGATCCTCTCTCTTGCCGACAAAGAAGCGGAAGTAACCAACGTTGTCAACAGCATGATCAACACGCTGCCCGGTACACTGGTGGTCCTTTGTAACGTTGTAGCCGCTTTTGCCCAGATGATCACTTTATCCGGTCTGAAGGCATATGGCTTTGGCGATTCGGTGACCGATCGTGTCAAGGAATTCCGTATCAGCATCGTCTCTGCTGTGATCTTCTTGCTGTCTTGGCTGGTCGCGCTGGTCGCAGTAGGCGACAACAACGCCTCCACCGTTATTGGCACTGTCGCAGAAAACTTCTTCATCGTCCTCACTCCGGGGTTGGCGCTGGCAGGCATCTTCCGTTTCGCACGCTCTATGGCGGCACGCATGGGTTGCGGTTTCTTCATCCTGATCGCCTTCACCTGCTTCGTTTTGTACGTCCCCCCCATTGTAGCTTTGTATGAAGCCGTATCCCTCATCCTCTCCCCCATCCTTGCCAAGCGCAAAACTCATGCAGCAAAGAAAAAAGAGCGTGCCGAGTTCGAAGAGAAAAACAAGCCCTCCTCCGATGAAGACCGATTTGATGCCTATTGTCGCGAGCAAGAACGCCGCCGCAAGGAAGAAGAAGATCGTCAAAACCATGACGATGATCATCATAGTGACCATTCCGAAAACGACCCCTGATCCCAGAAATCATTGACTACAAGAAAGGATCTATCGGTATGAAAAAAGATCTTCGGGAAACCCAAGACCGTAACGCGGATGCGCCCAAGGCAGATCTGCGTCTTCCTCTGTTGCTCTGCGCCGCTGAGGGATTGATTTTCTTGTTGGCTTATACGCTCCTTGTTTATTTCGGCGCCCCTCATCTGACCACCGTCGGCATTGTGCTGGTTGCCGTTTACACCCTTTCCTCGGCGCTGATCTTCACTCTTTACGCCCACCGCTTGTTTGTGTACCGACGGGACAGTGCCATGATGGATCGAATGGACAGCGACATTTATCGCCTGTTCCGCAAGACAGTTAACGTCCCTTATGCCATCATGAACAATGACGGGCACATCCGTGTACTCAACGGTGCCATGAAAGAAATTCTAAAATTCCGTTCTCCCGTATGCAACATCCCTTTGGAGGACATCTGTCCGGGGCTGACCTTGAAAAAGATTATGACCGCCGCCGGGGAACCGGGGATGCTTCCCCTCAAGGAATCCGAAAGCGTAGCGGAAGCCCGCGATCTCCTGTCGTCAGGCATACCCGCTGTCCGTCTATCAGACGGTCGCCGCTACTTTGTTGATCCCTATCTCTTCCCTCGGCGCGGAGAAAATTATTACTTCCTCATCTTCCGTGATGTCAACGACTATCTGGATCTTTTGGAAAAGACCCAACGGGATCACCCCATTTTAGCTTATATCGTATTGGATAACCTGCAAGAGCTGACCCAATTCGTCCGTGCCAACTACCGTGCCACCGCCAACGAGATTGAAACGGCGCTGACCGAGTGGGTGAGCGGTATGAACGGTATGCTCCGCGAGTACGATCGCGATAAATACATGGCGCTTTTCTCGGCGGAAATGCTGGATCAGTGCATCGCGGATAATTTTTCCATTTTGAAAAAGATCATGGGCATCCGCGTGGGCGACAACAGCTTCCCCGTGTCCATCTCCATTGGCATCGCCCATATGGAAGGAACCATGCAGGAACGAGACAAGGCAGCCAACGCCGCCTTGGATTTGGCATTGCAACGCGGTGGTAACCAAGTTGCCCTGGTCCGCGGAAGTCTCAGCAACGTCACCTTTTTCGGCGGTACCCACAAAACCATGGAGAGCAATACCTCCATTTCCTCCCGCGTCAGCGCTTCCCTGTTGGAAAAACGCATGGAATCCTGCGATCAGGTGCTGATCATGGGACACAGCAACCCCGATTTTGATGCCATTGGCTCTACCGTCGGCGCCTATCGTCTTTGCCGCAGTATTCTGGAACAGCAGAAACGCCCCACCGTGCCGGTGCATATCGTCACCGACCTGACCTGCGAGACCTTCCGCATCTGCTCGGAGCAGCTCTCCCCCTTACCTGAATATCGTGACGTCTTTATTGACAAGAGCAAAGCACAGGGTCTGGTTACCCCCGACACGCTGCTGATCATCACCGACGTCAACAATCCCGTTATTTTCGAAGCTCCCGCCTTGATCGGTGCCATTCCCGCGCGTGACGGCGTGACATCCATCGCCGTAATCGATCACCACCGCCTGGTAGCGGCACTTCCCTTTGTCCCTTTCCTTCATTATATAGAGACAACAAAGTCCTCTGCCAGCGAGATCGTCAGTGAAATCCTGGAGCAGAGTCCCTATGCGGGCACACTGCACAAGGAAGAAGCCAACCTGTTACTGGCGGGCATCATGCTGGACACTCACAATTTCACCCGCTCCGCCGGCGCACAGACCTTCGAGGTCGCCTATTATCTCTACAGCCGAAACGCCCATACCGACACCGCCCGGGAATTTTTTAACGAAAAATTCGAAGAACTGCAGGTCGCCAGCGATTTCGATGCTCACACCCGCATTTATGCCGACATTTTTGCTGTCACATGGCTCAGCGAGGATCATATCCCCGCCCCCGAGGATCGGATCGCCGCTTCCAAAGCCGCCGACAAGCTGCTCAGCATACAAGGCGTGGAAGCCTCCTTTGCTTTGGCGATTGTTGGCAAAAACGTGGTCATTTCGGGTCGCTCCAAAGGCAGCATCAACGTTCAGCTGATTCTTGAAAAGCTGGAAGGCGGCGGACACTTCGACATGGCAGGTGCCCAGGTAGAGGGCGCCACAGTCCCTGAGGTCTATGAAATGCTGAAGGAAGCCATTGACGAATACATGGCAGAGCGAAAGCTTCAACAATAAAATAAAACATCTGACATAAAGAAAGGAAAACACCATGAAAGTCGTATTGCTGACCGATGTAAAAGGTCAAGGAAAAAAGAACGATATCATTGACGTATCCGATGGATACGCCCGCAACTTCCTCTTGCCCCGCAAGTTAGCTGTGATCGCGGACAACAAGATTCTCAACGAGATCAAGGGTAAGGAAGCCGCCGCAAAGCACAAGATTGAGGTGGAAACCGCCGAAGCCAAGGCGTTGGCTTCTCAGCTGGACACCATCCTCGTCAAAATCCCCGCGTCCTCAGGCGCTGACGGTCGTTTGTACGGTTCCATCACCACCAAGGAAATCGCCGAGCGCCTGCAGAAGGACTATGGCATTACCATTGATAAACGCAAGATCCAGTTGTCTGATCCCATCCGTGCTTACGGCAAATACGACTTGACCGTCAAGCTGTATTCCGAGATCACAGGCAACATCCACGTACTGGTTTGCCAGTAATTCTGTGGGGACTGCCGTATGAACATCAACGAAACGTCATCAGCCGATATTCTTGACAAGAAATTACCCTTTTCCCTGACTGCCGAGCAGTCCCTTTTGGGCGCTGTACTGGTGGATCCCGAGTCCTTCAACATGGTAGCGGACATGGTCTCCTCCAACGATTTTTATTTGGAAGAGCACAAGCAGATCTACATGGCCATGCACGAGCTGTTTTTGACCAGTAGTCAAATCGACGTAGTCACCCTTATTGATATGCTCGTGCAGAAGGGCGTTTATTCCAAATCAGGCGGAGAGCAGTATCTCCGCACCATTCTGGAAGTCGTCCCCAATGCCCTGAATATCAAGGACTACGCCCGCATTGTCAAAGACAAGAGTGTGTTGCGACAGCTCATTGCCGCCTGCGGCGATGTATCCGACATGGCGTATTCCGAACAGGAGGATGTCTCCCACATCCTGGACTCCGCCGAAAACAAGATCTTTACCATTGCTCAAGGCAAGGACACCAAAAACTTCAAGCACATCCGCGACGTTCTCAATGACGTTTACCAACACCTCCATGACCTGAATACCAATAAGGAAGCCACCAAAGGTACATCTACGGGATTCAGCGGACTGGATAACGTGCTGGCAGGTATGTCCAAGTCCGACCTTGTGCTGGTAGGCGCACGTCCCGGTATGGGAAAGACCTCTTTCTGTCTCAATATCGCCGCCAACGTGGCAATGCAAAACGACAAAACGGTGTGCATTTTCTCCCTTGAGATGTCAGCCGAACAGTTGGTCAACCGTATGATTTCTTCCGAGGCAATGGTAGACAGCTATAAGCTCCGCACCGGCGAGTTGACCCCCGAAGACTGGGAAAACGTTGCCAACGCCTCTGCCAAGCTTGCCAAATGTGACATCCTCATCGACGACACCGCCGGCATCACCGTCACCGGCATGAAAGCCAAGCTACGCCGAGTGAAGAATCTGGGACTCGTGGTCATCGACTACCTCCAGCTGATGCAGGGTGATAAGCACACCGACAACCGTGTCAGCGAAGTGGGCGAGATCTCCCGCGGTATGAAGGTCATGGCTAAAGAACTTGACGTACCCGTGATTTGCTGTTCCCAGCTGAATCGAGGCGTGGAAGGTCGTTCCGACAAACGCCCCATGATGTCCGACCTCCGTGAATCCGGTACCATCGAGCAGGACGCTGACGTTATCATTCTGCTGTTCAGAGACGAATACTATAAGGTTAACGAAAGCGCCGTTCCCAACTCGGACGCGGAAAGCAATATTGTCGAAGTCATCGTTGCCAAAAACCGTCACGGCTCCACCGCCACCGTTAAAATGGGATGGGTGGGACGCTATACCAAGTTCCGTACCATCGCGGACGAAAGCCAACTCCCACAATAAGATGACACAACCTACAAGGAGGTACGTATGCCTCTTCAACTGATCCTTCCATCCGCCGTTCCCCGCGGCAAGCCGCTACTTGTGGCTTATTCGGGTGGCGCGGATTCCCGCCTGCTTCTGCACCTCGCCAAAGCTTATGGAGACACCTACGGCATCTCGGTATTTGCCGCGCATCTGCATCACGGCATTCGAGGCGAGGAAGCCGACAGAGATCTTGCTTTTTGTCGCCGTACCGCGGCTGAGCTTGGCATCACCTTGTTTGAAAAGCAAGTAGATGTCCCCGCCCTCGCCCAACAGTCGGGCAAAAGTCTGGAAACCGAAGCGCGGGAGCAAAGATACGCCTTTTTCGACGAGTTGATGCGAAGTCACGACATCCCTATTCTGCTCACGGCGCATCACGCTGACGACCAGTTAGAAACCCTGCTTTTCCGATTCCTGAGAGGTAGCGGAATCCATGGCATGGGCGGCATTCCCGAGATCCGCGAATTGCCTCACGGCATGGCTGTACGTCCGCTCCTATCCTTCACCAAAGCAGAGATTCTCGCGGCTTGTGCTAAACAGGGGTTGGACTACGTCATAGACAGCACCAACGATCAACCCGTTGCCTCGCGCAACCGTCTCCGCCAAGAAGTCATTCCCCTCTTAGAAAGCCTTGTAGGCGAAGGGATTCCCCAGCGTGCAGCAGGCAGACTGGCTCGTGCCGCCAAAGAAGATGACGACTGTCTCACCGCTTTGGCTCAGGAGGCTTTCCATACCTGCCGAGATGGCGAAGGGCTGTCCCTTACTATACTGAACACACAACCTGCCGCCATTGTCAAGCGTGTACTGTCGTTGGCATACGAGCAAGCCGTCACGCAGAGAAACGGTACACCGCCCGATGCCCGCCATACCCTGAACGCCCTCCACTTGGACAGCCTAACGGCATGGTGCGCCAAGGGCACCAACGGTTCCCGCTTGGATCTTCCGCTGATCACTGCCGAAATCCGTCAAGATATGTTGTTTTTCGGATTGTTGGAAGAAGCACCGATTTCTCTCCCTATCCCGCTGTATGAAGGAGATACCATGTGGGATAACGGGCGTTTTCTGATCCGGCTCAACGCCGATCCCGCCCCACCTACCATCCCCCCTCATGCCGCTCTTGTATCCACCGCTTGCTTTCCTTCGGATAAACTTCCCTTGCCGCTTTGGGCGCGGACGCGCCGTGCGGGAGATATCATTCCGAATCACGGCATGCATAAAAAGTTGAAAAAGCTTTTGATAGAAAAACAAATTCCCCAAAGTTTGAGGGAGCATTTGCCGTTGATCGCCTACGGCGAGGAAATGCTACCTCTTTGGTACCCTACCGTAGCCTTTGCCGACGGATTTCTGCCTTCAGCTCAAGAACCCGTCTGGCGGATCAGTATCATGGAATTTCATTTTTTTCGAAAGGAACGGACATATGATGATGAAAACCTGTGCATACTATGATGAAAGAGACTGTCAAAAGATTCTTCTGACAGCCGAGGAAATCGAAAGCATTACCACCCGTCTCGCCCGTGCCATTGAGGACGCCTATAAGGAGAGCGCCAAGCAACTGGTCTTGGTGGTCATTCTCAAAGGGTCCATGCCCTTCGCTACAGATCTCATGCGAAAGATCCACACCCCCTTACAGGTCGAGTTCATGAAAGTCTCTTCCTACGGCGCCGGCACCAAAGCCTCGGGTGAAATCCGCATTCACTTGGATCTGCTTCGCGAAGATCTGCCCGATTGTGACGTGCTGATCGTCGAGGACATCGTTGACTCGGGACGCACCCTCTCACGTTTGACTCAGTTGCTCAAGAACCGCAACGTCAATAGTGTCAAGACCTGCACCCTTCTGGATAAGCCCTCTCGCCGCGAAGTCCCCTTTGTGCCCGATTTCTGCGGCGCGCAGATTCCCGATGAGTTTGTCATCGGCTACGGTCTTGATTATGCCGAAAATTACCGCAACCTTCCCTACGTGGGCGTATTGAAGCCCGAAATTTACAATTGACGCACCCATATCCATGGAAAATTCACTTGAATGTCTCTATGACTTCATACAATTTTCATAGATATGTGCTATACTGATTCTTAATTTGGGACGGGTTTCCCCCTCCCCCCCTTTGACCATCTCAAACAAGAGGAGAAAACACAATGAAGAGTAACCTGAAGGTAATACTCGGCTACGTGCTGGCGTTCGTTGTCATTTTGGGAGTCATCCTTATGATCTACCAGGGCACCGCCGACACTTCCAAGCCCCTTACCTATGGCGACATTCTCGATCATTTTTATAACGAGAATGTAGCGACCTACAAGATCGACTATAACAAGAATATCCTGACGTTCCGTCTCTTTGAAAGAGATGCGGAAGGGCACCTGCTGAACGAAGACGGAGAGATTGTTGTACCCAATCCCGAGACGGGACTGTATCCCGAGGATGCAACATATAAACTGGGTGCCGAACAATCCTACAAACTGGCAGACGTGAATGCCACGCGTGAAGAGATCATCCGCATCACCGAAAAGCAGGAAGCCGCCGGTGTAGGCGTAGGTATTCTGTCCACTTATGAAAACACCCCTGCCAACGTGATGCCCTGGTGGGTCTCTATCATCCCTTGGGTGCTGATCATCATCGTCTTTATCCTGCTTTATTCCTTCGCTATGAAGCAGATGATGAAAAACGCAGGTCCCGGCAGCAAGACCATGGGCTTCGGACGTTCTCACGTTAAGATGCCCGGCGATGACAAAAACAAGGTCACCTTCCGTGACGTTGCCGGTGCTGACGAAGAAAAAGAAGAGCTGGTGGAAATCGTAGATTATCTTAAAGCACCTTCCAAGTTCGCGCGTCTCGGTGCACGCATTCCTCATGGCGTTCTGCTCATGGGCCCTCCCGGCACGGGTAAAACCCTCCTTGCCAAAGCAGTAGCGGGCGAAGCAGGCGTTCCCTTCTTCTCCATTTCGGGTTCTGACTTTGTGGAAATGTACGTAGGTGTGGGCGCATCCCGAGTCCGCGACCTGTTCGATACCGCCCGAAAGGCGGGATCAGCCATCATCTTCATCGACGAAATCGACGCCGTGGGTCGTCAGAGAGGCACAGGTCTCGGCGGCGGGCACGACGAACGCGAGCAGACCTTGAACCAGCTGCTGGTAGAAATGGACGGCTTCGGCTCTCACGAAGGTATCGTGGTCATTGCCGCCACTAACCGCGCCGACGTTCTTGACCCCGCGCTCCTTCGTCCCGGTCGCTTCGACCGTCAGATCACCGTTAACCGACCCAATATCAAGGGGCGCGAAGATATTCTGAAGGTCCATGCACGAAACAAGCCTTTGGAGCCCGGAGTTGACCTCGCAAGAGTTGCTAAGATCACCGTAGGCTTTACGGGTGCCGATCTTGCCAACCTTCTCAACGAGGCAGCGCTGCTGTCCGCAAGGCACAACAAGAGCCTCATTGGTATGGATGAGATCGAGGCCGCCTACAACAAGATCATCATGGGTCCCAAGAAGAAGACTTGGGTCATGAGCGACGAAGAAAAGAAACTCACTGCATACCACGAGGCAGGCCATGCCATCGTAGGCAATCTGACAGGTCAGCCCCCCGTTCACCTTATTACCATCGTGCCTACGGGCAAGGGTGCAGGCGGCTATACCAGTTTCCGACCCGAGGCTGACACCTTCTATGAACGCAAGTCCGAGTTGAAGGGTCATTTGGCCATGATCCTCGCAGGTCGCGCCGCAGAAGAGATCATCTTTGGGGATATCACGGGCGGTGCATCCTCCGACATCAAAAACGCCACCTCCGTAGCCAAGTATATGGTCACCCGTCTGGGTATGTCGGAGAAGTTGGGTCTGCGTTGCTTTGGCACGGATCAAAACGAGGTCTTCCTCGGTCGCGACTTCTCCTCCGGTTCGGATTATTCCGATACCACCGCTACCGTGATCGACGAGGAAATCCATGCACTCATATCCGAGGCCTACGATCGTGCTAAGGCGCTCCTGCTCGCCAACATCGGCAAGCTCCACTTCGTGACCGAATACCTCCTGGCTCACGAGGACATGGACGGCGATTTGTTCAAGGCTGTTATGGAAAGTGACCTGCCCTGCAACAAACAGGATCCGCTGAATCCCGAGGTTACCGCTGCCAACGAGGCACTGAATGCTCTGCTGGCTGACATGGTTGCCGAAAAGGAAAAAGAGAGCCGTGAGGCTAACGAAAAGAAAGCCAAAGCGGAAACCGCCAAGAAGGACGCCGAGACATCGTCTGCCGATAGCGAAAATCCCTTCGATTACAGCATCGAGAACAATGACGGCAAGAATCCTTTTGACTACAGCAACGACGACCAACAAAACAACGAATCATAAAAAATTATCCCCCGACCTCGGTCGGGGGATTTCGTTGTTTGGGAAGTCATCAATAACCGTAGCTGAAATTCAGAGATCCGACGGGCGCTGCATCGCCGGTGGTGTACAGATTCAGGGGATCTTCGATCATATTCTGCACGTTATCGGTGACCTTGAACTCCACCTGATAATGAGTCGCGGTCAGCCCCAGCGCCTTCAGGGGGATTCGGACGATCATGGCGCTGCCATATACGTTCACGTCTGCCTCCCCCACGCTCTGCATATCCTCGAGGGACTTACAACGCAGGATCCGACTCTTGTTACCGTTGACTTCGTAGTTGATCACGTACTCATAGCCGCCCAGGAGATCGCTCTCAGCGCCTGCGGTCTTGATCCACAGATTCATCCAGCCGTGATCGCCCTCTGTGCGAGCCGTGATGGCATCCACGCAGGTGATGCGGAAGTAAAGATACTCGCTGTCCCGCAGAACGGTAATCGTGTCAATATCATTGCGCCCCGTGGTATCGGTATAGATCGCATCACCGGGCATATTCTTGAAGTTACGATCACCGCACTCATCTGTGAAGTCGCGGTAGACGGCCTTGGAGGTTTCCCATACGGAGGTATCATCCTTTGTGATGTCGGGCGTAGCGACAGGATACTCGTAGTGGACAGCGGGCGCGTAGTTGTCGTTATGAATGTTCATGATGGTCATAAAGTAACAATAGTCCTTCATGCCATTGGAGCGGGAAGGTTCTATATCGCGGGAGTATTCAGGGCAGTAGGTATCACAGGTGAAGTAGTCCTTGTCTCCCGCGCGAAGCTTCTCAGCTACCCACTCGTTCCAACCCGTCAGGAACACAAAGCGGGCATCCTCGGCACGCTGCTCGGGAGTCATCTTCAAAACCGTATCCCATTGTGCCTGGAAGTTGAGATCCATACGCCATTTATCATGGTCGTTCTTTCCTGTCCACTCACCGCCGTTGGGGCGTTGTTTGGTAGGATACCATCCGCGACCGCGGGAGCCACGGATATCGGTCATATTGACGGTCACGTGCTGGGAGGTAGATAAGCTGATCCAGCCGTCCTGGGAATTTTGAGGATACACGAAGTCGATCCAAGGCGCGCCGTTCTCGTGGAGGACTTCCTCGGTGGGCCATTGGGTCACGCGGAAATCGAAGAACTCGGACAAGGCTTTTTCTTGGGCGTTTTTAGACTTAGCCAAGGTCGCGATCACGTCGCTCGGTGCGACAATCATGGGTTTTTGGGGATCATTAGGCGTGAACCACAGGGTCTTGTAGGCATCCTTCGCGTAGAAGATTTCGTTGACCCGCTTGATCACGCTGATATCGGCATTCAGATCATGATCGCCCAAATAGTAAACAACCTTCGGCACGTCCCATCCCTTGTCTTGGTACTCTAAAAGGATAGCAAAGAGCTTTTCGGTCACGTTTTCATACAGGACGTTGTTAGAAGTGTCCAGCACCAGGAAATCCACCCCTGCCACGGTGAGCATCTCGACCTGCTTTCGCATGACCCAAGTGTCCTCGCTGTGGTAGTAGCCCCAGACAGGCTCGCCCCAGAAATGAGCAGAACCCACAGGCGTGATGAAGGTATCAAACTCGGTAAAAGCCTTATGATAGGTAGAGTCAAAGGTGATCTTGTTGATATCGTAGATGCCGGTGTGGTTGGTGTGTTGACCCAAGGTCAGAAAGTAGAACATTCCCACGTAGCGGTCGGCGTTGACCTTGCCATCCACAGGGTTGATCACACGCCCGAAATCGTCGGTGCCTGTGATGTTCAGCACCGAATACTGGGCGGCGGTCAGGTTACGGTCGTCGGGAGTACGCTCCACAGAAGGTTCGGACGGCACTTCAGGATCGGTGTTTTCCTCGGTGGGTGCTTCGGTTGCGCCGCCGTCAATCTCTTCCGTTGGAGTCTCCGCAGGAGCCTCGGTCACAAAATCCGTCACGGTGGTATCATCGGGCTGTTCAGGCGTCTTGTTGCAAGCGGTCAAAGGAAAAAGAACCATGATAAAGGCAAGGAACAGCGTCAAAAATTTGGTCAGATGCTTCATGTTTCAATCCTCCTTCTTCTTGAATGCCATAGCGGCAGTCATAATCACGATCACGGCGGTCAAGGCAGTGACCGTGGAACTGACCGTGGAACCACAGCCCTTCTGCTCGGTGAAATCAGTTTCCCTCTCGGTGGGATTCTCAGTAATCATCTCTGTGGGTGCCTCGGTCGCCGCATGAGTAGACGCCTCGGTGACAGGTTCGGTGGGGGCTTCGGTGGAAGGCTGGGTGGCGGCATCCGTGATTTCCTCGGTGGACGGTTCGGCGTTGGGGTTCTTCACCACCTTGACCGTATAAGTAGCCGTCATACCCTTGACCTCCACGGTAACGGTAGCGGTACCCACCTCGGAAAAATCATAGCTGACCATTTCTTCCAAAATGTGCATGGGCTCACCCAACCTGCCACCTTGATCCATGCGGATGAGCAGGGTAGTCATGTCAATGCGATCCCCAACGAAGTAGGTATCCTTGTAGCCCTCCGCGATCTGAATACCGTCGGTTCTGACGCAGACCTCGGCATGTTCGTTGATGTAGAAAGTGATAGGGCGAGTCACGAGCGTCCCTTCCACGGAGGTGTACTTGTCCTTGTTGGTACCCGCCCAGTTGCCCCAATCGTCCCGATCCCAGTTCATCCAGCGGAAGCCGGGAAGAATGACGAACTCCAGTTGCTCATTCTTGATCTTCGCCAGATAGTTGGGATCGTCCACATGGAAGATCAGGGTATTCCCATAGAAGTTGAAACGTGCCACGTTTCCCTTCTTCACAAGCTCGGTGACAGTCTCGCCGCCGATGGTGACGAGATCGCCAAGAGTCTTTCCGGGAATCGCCGAGGGGCAAAGATCCACGGCGGAAATCGCCTTCAAAACCTCATTGTCGTTTCGGTCAAAGCGGATGTTCAGAGAGGTACCCTCACTCCCCATGTTGCCGGTCTGCACCCCCGTGATCCCCGCCTCGCCCGAGGTGAGGAAAGAAACCTCACGGTTAAGGATCAGCTGAGACAGCTCCCCGCTGATGCCCGAGGGAGAGCCCGCGCACCAGACGAAGCCCGCCTTGACGGTGACCGCCACGATATCCGAGGGCTTGAGCGCCGCATGGTCATCCATGTGGAAAACCAGATTCAGACGAATCGTACCGTCAGGCTGATGGTCGTAGGTGTAACAGGTACGCACCAACGCCAGATTACCCAAATGCGCTTTGATCTCTCGGATGGTTTTGTTGGCGAACAACTCACCGTCCTTGATATAGGAAATGAGAATAAGGTCTGTATTGTGGTCAATGTTTCCGTCCCACGCATCCTTGGTGAGCCCGTTGGTGTCTCCGGGGACGATGAAGCTGACCCGTCCGAAGGTCACGCCGTCGGGCTGGAACTTCTCCCCGTACATGGGAGTCATTTCAATGGTTTCTGCCGCGGCTACAGGCAACGATGCGCCAGCCGAAAGCAACATCAAAAAGCTCATCAACAGAATCAGGGTATTTTTCAAGTGTTTCATAGGTCTATTTCCTTTCAACTCAGTCATCGTTCAGATACTCACTAATGATATACTTGGGACGGTGCTTGGTTTCCATATAGATCTTACCGATATATTCACCAATGACACCGATCGCCAAAAGCTGAATACCGCCCAGCGCCCAAATAGACACTGCAAGGAACGCCCATCCGGGAACCGTGGCGTTCATGAAATACCGCACAACAGAGTAGATCAGAATGCCGATGCTGGCAAGAAAAATCAGCATGCCCAATGTGGCGATCATGCGGATGGGCTTGATGGACATAGAGGTAATGCCCTCGGTGGCAAAGGCAATCATCTTTTTGAGGGGATACTTGGACTCACCCGCAAACCGCTCACCCCGCTCGTAGGTAACCTCGGTGGATTTGAAACCCACCATGGGCACGATACCGCGAAGGAATAGATTCACCTCGTCAAATTCGGAGAGGGCGTTCAAGGCGCGGGAAGACATCAGTCGGTAATCAGCATGATTGTAGACCGTCTCCACACCCATGCTCTTCATGACCTTGTAAAAGCCTTGGGCGGTGGTTCGCTTAAAGAAGGTATCCTTCTTGCGGGATGAGCGAACGCCGTAAACCACTTCATAGCCTTCGGTATATTTCTCCACCATAGCATCAATGGCGTTGATATCATCCTGCAGATCCGCATCCATGGAAATGGCGGCGTCACACTCGTCCCTAACCGTCATCAGCCCAGCCATGAGCGCGTTCTGATGTCCTTTGTTGCGGGACAGGCAGATCCCTCTGAACACAGAATCTGCCTTATGCAGATCGGAGATAATCTCCCAAGTCTTATCCTTGGAGCCGTCGTTCACAAAGACGATACGGCTGTCAGGGGAGATTTTTTTCGCTGAAATCAAACTGTCGAATTTTTCCTTTAGCCGTTTAGCGGTTTCGGGAAGAACAGCCTCCTCATTGTAACAGGGAATGACAAGGTATAGTTTCATCATGTTACCAGTCCTTATTTCCAAAAATCAAAAATTCTCTCAAAGCTCATAAATTGCTCAGTCAGATAGCCACCCTTGTTCATATAGTCGTACAGCATAGCGCCGTTGGTCACAAGCGCCACTACAGCGGCGACCACAAAGGCATACTGCAAAATCCGTTTGGTCTGTGCCTCCGCCGACTTGTCGTACAGGAAAAACAGGATTGCTGACCCGCCAAGAATCATCTGCCATGCGAAGTCACAGCAATAACGCACACCATAGCCACTTTCCCAAATGGAGAAGATCACGGCGGCAGGCGCGATGATGCAAACGGAAAGGATCACGGTAGCTGCCTGCCATCTATCCTTTTTGTCCAGCTTTTTAAAGGCTTGCCAAGCGCCCAAGAACCCCAAACTGGGCAGGGCGCGGATGAAAAGTCCCACCGCGTTACGGTTGGCAACAAAGTAATAGCCGTTGACATCCAGTGTGGAGAAATTGGAGAAGACGTAGGGGAACTCGGGTTTGACGATAGGAGCGGCCAGAAGGAAATTATAGAATCCGATCATGACGAAATCCGTATGGTACTGGGATCTCGTGAAATCGTTGATGGTCAGAGAATACTGAATGCCGAAATCCAAAGGATTGCCGAAGCGCATAAAGTTGTAGACCACCTGAATGCCGCCGATCAGCACGAAACAAACAAACGCCGAAACGAAATACTTGACAGTCTCCGTCTTCATTTTTGAGGCGTTACCCGGGTAAGTCTCCGCCAGGATTCGACGGTGTTTCATAAAGCCCCAGAAAAGCATCACCAGCGCAGCGATACAGTACACCGCCGTAGTGGCACGGCAAAGCACAGCCCAGGAGAGCATCATGGTTCCCAAAACGATATGTCGATATTTGATCTTCCCTTCTCCGAGAATACCCGAGCGCAAAAGGAAGAAGAAACCCGCAACCGTAAACATAAAAGCGGAGCTTTGGGCGATCTCATAGAACAGGGGGGACATAAAGTTATACCACACGCCCGAGGACAGCTGAAGGATCACAAAGGTACAGATCAGCATGTTATTGGGAATTCTTTTGGCAAAGCGTTTGCAGAACTCCAAAAACAGCAAGGACAGGAAAAGGATCCCCAAAGCGCCGAAGATCAGGACCGCCGCCGACGTATTGAAATAGGTTCCCGTCAGCAGGTGGAAGGGCAAGAACAGAAGGATGACCGGTGCTATGCCGTAATAGGAATAGTATTTCCCATCAAACAGGAGGTGGTCCCAGAGATAGGACACCCCCGCTTCACGACGCGCGCTCCAGTCGTAGGGGTTTTCCATGGCAAGCAGTTTTTCCGAGGGCGTAGCCAACAGATGTACCTGCCCCGCCTCGAAGGCATCCACCAGCTCCTTGGTGATCTGATTGCCGCCATCCTTGAGGAAAAGAGCACCGCCCCGCTCGTAGTTGTAGAGGAAGGTCATACCTACGGCGGTCAGGATCAAAATCACGGTAAGGCTGAAGACCGCCGTCCGCAGAACGGTATCTTTGTCCCCGTGCGCTACCGCCATGGCGGGCAGTTTGACAAGCACCCACAAAAGCATCCCCAGCCCGACAATCAAAAGCAACCGAAGCGCGGAGAACTGCAGGGGGACAGACTCGTTGACGGTGATCCCCTCCAACGTAAAATACTGATCCTTCTGGGCATTCAGACGGATACGGAGATCGCTCACGTCGCCCGTCAGATCAAGGGTCACATAGTAGGTTCTCTCATGATTTCGGATGACTTGTCCATTGGCAACACCCGAGCGGTAGGTAGCGGCTTGGGTCACGTCCTTGGCGTCGATCAGCACGTCCACGTAAGGGGTGCCGTGCTTATTTGTGACCTTACCCTCCTCGTTGATACAAACCTCAGGCAAGGACAACTTGAGACGAACAGTGCCTACTGTCTGCCCCAGGTTCTTGATCTCCACGGTCATCTTCTGACCGCCGTTGCCCGACAGATAACCGCCGGCGATCTCTTGTCCACCCGAAAGGGACACATTTTCGTCGGTGAGTTGGATCTCATTTCTGTCATAGTCTCCAAAGGTCAGATGAAAAGACTGAAAATTCGCCACAAAGATTTCAAAAACCAAAGCGACGATCATAAGGGCAGCGCATACGCCCCATCCCTTGGTCGCATGACCTTGTTTCTTTCGTGCCAGCCACGACCACAGGAATACGCCTCCTGTCAGCAGGGCAAAGACCACGGTGTACCATAAAAGACCGTTCATGATTCAAACCTTTCACATCATAGATATACAAGTGCCGCACAGAGGGCATAACCACGCCTCTGTGCGGTCAATATTCAATTTTTTATTACTTCAACCCCAACACTGCGCCGCCAATGATACCGGCATCGTTCTTCAAAGCGGCGATACGGATCTCGGGAGATTTGACAATGCCTTGCCCGTACACCTCGCGGCGGATCTCGGGCAGAAGAGCTTCGATAAGGGAATCGCCCTCACCCGAGACACCACCGCCGATGGACAGCACCTCAGGCTGGAAGATATTGATGATATTGGACAGTCCCTGAGCCAAATAATGCAGATAGGTATCCACCACCTCGGTTGCCGCAGCGTCTCCCGCGCGCATACCGTCAAATGCCGTTCTGCCCGACACTTTACCGCGGGCTACCACGTCTGCCGTCATAGAGGTCTCTCTGCCCTCTGCTTCACATTCAGCCAATTTTTCCTCGGTCATGCGGATCAGCGCGGTAGCCGAGCTATAAGCCTCCCAGCAACCCTTTCGACCGCAACCGCAGGGACGACCGTCCACCGAAATAACCATATGCCCCAGCTCGGCACCCGCGTAGTTAAAGCCTGAGATCACCTTGCCGTCGATGATAATACCGCCGCCGACACCCGTTCCCAGCGTGATCATGATGGAATTGGAAGTACCCTTGGCGGCACCTGCGATCACCTCACCCCACGCAGCCGCATTGGCATCATTCTCCACGAACACGTGATCCACAGGGAAACCTGCCTTGACCGCATCGCAAACAGCAAATTGGCGGAAGGAGGGGATGTTACAGCAATACTCGATCACGCCGTCATCATGGTTGGCGATACCCGGAGAGGCGATACCCACCGAAGCGATCTCGGAAGGGGAGATCCCCGCCTTTTCGCACACCTGATGGCAAAGCGCTGCCATGTCGGCGGCAATCTCTTCTGCTGCACGGTCGGCACCCGTTGGAATGCTTGCCTTGCAGATGATTTCAAAATTATCGTTCACAATTCCCGCAGCGATATTGGTGCCACCCAAATCTATACCGATTCGATACATAACGTGTTTCTCCGTTTCGTTTTTGTAGTGTTTCGGAAGCCCCGCTCCAGGCAGAGGCACAGGTCAATAGCCTTTTTCTATTTTACAACATACACATCTATCTGTCAAGTGTTCTATGTAAATTTTGTCATTTATTTATCAACATTATTCAAGAAATCCAAAGAAATCACCGTCACGGGCTTTCCCTGCTTTTGGGCATAGTTGACGGTATAAGCGGTTCCCCGTGACTTGCCGTCCCAGAAGGCGAAGACCGCCTCGGCGTATTCTACGAGGAGACGGTTTCTGACCAAAGGTGCGCCACGACCGTAGGTTTCGTAATCGGGCAGAAACTCGGTGACGGGGATGCCCCGCGCCTCCGCCCACAGCCGCGCACAGGTGTCGATGCCCTTTGCGCCCCCCGAGACGATCTCGGTGCAATCGGGGGGAAGATAGTCCTCAAAATTGTTGACGGTCAGATTTCTTGATCCAACGATAGCGATTTTCATAAGTTTTCTCCTTCTAACACATATTTTGGAGTCGTTGCGACGCCACATTGACAATTATAATGCATTTTGAAGTTAAAATAAAGCCATAATATGTTAATAGCGAGGTTATTTTATGGCTAAAAATGAGTTGCGTCATTTGACCGTTCGTATTGACGACAAAACACTTGACAAGCTACACTACGTTGCCGACTATGAAGGCCGCAGTGCCAACAGCCAGATTTTGATCCTTATCCGTGACTGCATCGAGGCCTACGAAGCCAAGCACGGGGAGATCAAGACAGGCAAGCGGGATTGAGCAAAAAAACGTACCAAGACAAAAGCCCCCGACGGACAGGAAACATCCGTCGGGGGTTTTTACATCTCTATCAGAAGTTTTCTTTATATATCGGGTATCCCGTGTTACTGCTTTTCCGCCAACGCCAACGCGATCAGTTCGTCGACGCGGGCACGCACAGCCAGCATCATGTCGGAGGATTTGGCGCAACGGTCAAAGCGGATCTCGCCAAACACAGCTTCCATTTCAGCAATGACCCGTTCCTTGCCATAGAAGGATTCGCACAGTTTCATGGCGCGCATATCCTCCAGCGCCTCGTGGAACACGATGATACGTGTGGACTCAAAAGCGGTGCCGTCCTCGGCAGGATAGACCGAGAAGGGATCGCCCGCGGGCACCCAGTATTCGCCGCTGACGTCGGCGTAGGGGTTGACAGTGTTCACCGAGTGCATATTGTTGTAGAAATTGTAGCCCCACTGGAGAAAACCCGCAATATCGTACTTATAGAGCTGCATGCCGATGGAACGGTTTCTCCACGCAGGCATAGCAATGAGACGGTTGGACACGTCGATGCATTGGCCGCAGCAGTAGTACGTCCACAAACCGGGGACGTTGTTCTCAATGAAGGGCTTGATGCTGTTGTTGGAGGGAATGGGTGTGCTGACCACGCCTTCCTTGTAGAATTCGTACTCGGACAGGGCGTCCATGATGGTGTAGCCTTCAAGGAGATCAGCAACTACAGCTTTGGATGCCTTGTACTGCTCCAGCTGCTCACCATTGGGTTCATCAGAAATGTGGAAATAACAGCGCTTGTCATCCCCGCGAGCTTTCATATGGTCGAGAAAGGCAGGCAGGAAGGTACGGAGGAACTTGGTGTATTCAGCCCCCGTGGCATCGGTGTCCCAGCCAAAAATACGCTTGTATTCACCGTCAACCGTCGCCATGACCTTGGGGGCATGCGCGGCACCCCATTGGGTGAACAGATGGGAGATTTCAAAATACTTGATGCCCACACGGTCACACATTTCGATCCAACGATCCAGCTTATCAAAACCGAAGGAATACTCACCATTCAAAACCGTTACGTCAATCAGCTGGTTGGTGGTGCGTTCACCGCCGATGGCAGTGTCCAAAGGCGGGGTAAAAATGGGGGTCAGGAGCAAGTTAATGCCGTTCTCCATCGCCGTACGTGCAAAATTCTCTACGATCTGCCAATGGCGCTCAGACCAAGCCTCACAGTTGTAGTAATTGGCGAGGCAATCACAATGGAACCATTGGGTCAGGAGCATTTCCTGTGGGGGAAGCTCAGCGTTCAAAATCTCCACGGTGATCTTTTCAGACGCGATAGTCGCGCCCAGGTGATCCACGAAAGCGATCTCGGTCTCGTAGGTGCCTGCAGGCAAGTTGCCGTCGGGCATAAACTCCACCCACAGGGCGCGCAACTGACCTCTCATGACCGAGATCCCCGCACCGTAATGGAGAGGCTGAAGCCAATCGGGATACAGCCCGGGGGTTACACGGAGATAGTTGTCATCGTAAACACTGACGGGCATAGCCACAGGCACCAGCTCCACCGTGCGGACGCGTGCATAATCGGAAAGCTCACCATTGATCTTCAGCCGGGGCATGATACGCAGGGGGGCATCCTCCCCATCAATCATATGAGCGAGCTGAACGGACAAGCGCTGATTCTTCATCATACGGATGAAAGTCAATGGCTGAAATTCGTCGATGTTATTATCGAGAAAGACTTTTTCAAGAGAAGAAATGATTTTTGTGCGGATCTGCATGGTTGGCTCCTTTCATTGTGTAGGTATATGATGCGGGTCAAACACCCATATCTTTCAAAATGGTCAAAAGCTCCGCTTGTGTCCGCGCCACAGGCTGATCTCCCAAAGCACGGAGAAATTCGTAGGGACGGTAGCCCCAAGCCACGCTGACACAGCGCATCCCCGCGTTGCGGGCGGTGAAAAAGTCGATGTCACTGTCACCGATATAAACGCATTGATCAGGAGTCAGGGTCTCCCCCAGCTTTTCGGAGGCGATCTCCATGATGTCGTGTGCCATGCCGGGATCGGGCTTGGCAGGGCGGTCATCCCTGAAGCCCTCGGCGGCAATAAACAGCCCCTCGGGGAAAAGTTGTTTACCCAACACCTTGACAAAGCTGTCCTGCTTGTTGGAGTTCATAGCCAAAAGGCACTTGTCCTTGAGACCGTAGAGCAGGTCGGTAATGCCCTCAAAGGGGACTGTCAAGGTGAAGGTATCGGCATAATACTTGTTGTACTCGCCCATAAGGCGGGTGATGGTGTCGTAATCTTCGCGCACCTCGGAAGGCACGGCTTCCTCAATGTACTGGCGCACACCGTAGTTGACGAACCCCAACACGCTCTCTCGGGTATGGGTCGGATAGCCCTCCGCGATCATCACACGGTTCAGACCCTCGGTAATGCCGTCTATGGTATCCGCTAAAGTACCATCCAGATCAAATATGAGCAACTTGATAGGTTTCATAAATTCATCCTTTCGGTGTTTTCGATACGCCAAGTATACCATATTTTTACAGCGCCGTCAATACAGCGCTGTCTAAAGGCAAAAAAATTTTCAAAAAACGATTCCTTTTCTTGTTGCGGTCAAAAAAGCAAAATGTCATTCGTCAAATTGCACAAACCCCGTTTTTCCCCAAAATTGGAAGTCTTTTCCTTGCCATCTTCTCCTGATTTGCTTGTTCTTACTTATCTCCCGGTCAATACTCGTTTTATTTGATATATAATATGATGGTTTTTTCAAAGTCCGAGGAAGCTTTCCACGGATTTTGTTATTTTTTTGTCAGTTTTTTTTGACAAATTTTTGTCAGTCGGATGACACGACAAAAAAAGGGCAAACCCATGACAAAAAACTTTGTAAGGTTTGCAAACAATTTTTTTTGAAGAAACTATTGAAAATTTTTCGTCATTTTGATATAATACATGGTGAATAGATTTGTCTTCTATGAAAAATTCAATCGAAGGAGAACATTTCACATGAAAATTCTGGTCGTCAACGCCGGAAGCTCTTCCCTTAAATATCAGCTGTTTGATATGGATGAGCAGAAGGTACTGGCAAAGGGTCTCTGCGAGCAGATCGGTCCTGCGGGTAACATCACCCACAAGCGCCCCGGTCAGGCTACCTACGCCGAAAACTATCCCATGCCCACCCACAACGAGGCTATCGAGCTGGTTCTGAAGCTTTTGACCGACGCCGAATGGGGCGTGATCAAGAGCGTGGACGAGATTGGTGCCGTCGGTCACCGCTTCGCACACGGCGGTAAGTTCCAGTCCTCTCAAGTCCTCACCGATGCTGAGATGGCATATCTGGAGTCCATCGTCCCCATCAACCCCCTGCACGGTCCGCCCGCTATCAAGGGTGTCTATGCCTGCCGCGCCGTTTTGGCTGACAAGCCCCATATCGGCGTGTTCGATACCTCCTTCTACTCCACACTGGAGCCTAAGGCTTACATGTATGCCCTGCCCTATGAGTGGTACGAGAAGTACGGCATCCGCAAATATGGCTTCCATGGCACCTCCCACCGTTACGTTGGCGCCAAGGCTGCCGAGTATCTGGGCAAGGATATCAAGGATTTGAAAATCATCACCTGCCACATCGGCTCCGGTTCTTCGGTCACCGCTATCGACGGCGGTATCGCCGTGGACACCTCTATGGGCTTCACGCCCCAGGACGGTCTGCCCATGGGTACCCGTTGCGGTGCCATCGACCCCTCTCTCGTAACCTACATTATGAAGCAGACGGGCATGACCCCCGACGAGATGGACAACGCCATGAACAAGAAGTCCGGTCTTCTGGGTGTTTCGGGTGTCTCTAACGACGGTCGAGAGGTTTGGGCAGCTGCCGAAGCAGGCAATGAGCGCGCTCAGCTGGCCATGGATCTCATGGCTCGCGGTGCCATCAAGCTCATTGGTACTTACACCGCTGAGATGAACGGTCTGGACGTACTGGTCTTTACGGCAGGCGTTGGTGAAAACGACCGCCTCACCCGTCAGATGATCGCCGGCAACCTGTCCTTCTTCGGTATTGACTTTGACAAGGAGAAGAACATGACGGCACCCCATGGCGACATTTTGGAAATCTCCAAGCCCGACTCCAAGGTCAAGGTGCTGGTCATCCCCACCGACGAGGAGTACATGATCGCTTGCGACACCAAGGCTCTCGCCGAGGCGCTCTGATCCCTACATTTTCATGATCCATCCCTCCTGCCCCCGTGGGTGGGAGGAGGATATAAAAAACCCAGTAAATTTTTTTGAAAGGAAAATAAAAACTATGGCACAGTCTCCCTTTGAAATCAAAAAAGAAATCGTTGACATCGGTAAGAGAATCTACGATCACGGTTTCGTTGCCGCAAACGACGGTAACATCTCTGTAAAGGTCGGCCCCAACGAGTACTACTGCACCCCCACCGGTGTATCCAAGGGCTTCATGACCCCCGACATGATCATCAAGATCGATGCAAACGGTAACAAGCTGGACGGTAAGCTGAACCCCTCCTCCGAGATCAAGATGCACATGAGAGTGTATCAGGAGCGTCCCGACGCAAACGCCGTGGTTCACGCTCATCCCCCTGTGGCTACCGCTTTCACCGTTGCAGGTGTTGAGCTGGATCAGTACATCTTGCCCGAGGCAATCCTTACCATCGGTAACGTGCCTACCTGCGACTACGGTATGCCCTCCACCATGGAGATCCCCGAGTCCCTGATGCCCTACATCCAGAAGCACGACGCATTCCTGCTGAAGAACCACGGTGCTCTGACCGTTGGTAACACCCTGCTCCGCGCTTGCTTTACCATGGAAGAAGTTGAGTTCAACGCAAAGATCAACCTGTACGCTCGCCAGATCGGTGCAGGCGCCAACAGCCGCATCGACGAGATCTCCTGCCACGAGCTGGAGAGACTCATGGAGCTCCGCAAGAAGATGGGTCTGCCCGGTAAGCATCCCGGCTGTAAGTCCTGCCCCAACAAGGGTACTGATAAGTGCAAGTGCAAGGACAACGCCGGCAAGTGCAGCTGCGGTCACGACCACGGTAATTCCGAGGACGCTCTGGTCGCTGAGATCACCCGCAAGGTTCTGGCCGCTCTGGGTAAGTAATTCCCCCGTCGGAACCATTACTTAACAGAAAGGAAGAACCGACATGGCAATCAACTGGACTGAAGCGCAGGTTGCCGAGCTGGTCGCGAAGGTCGTCTCCGAGATCCGCTCCGGTTCCCCCGCTCCCGCTACTGAAAACTGGAGTTCCACCCAGTACAACGGTCGCAAGCTGACCGGCGTTTACGCCACCATGGAGGAGGCCATCGCCGCCGCCGAGGCAGGCTACAAGGCCATCCGCGCCACCAGCGTCGCCGACCGCGAGAAGTTTATTACTTCTATCCGTAACTACTGCCGAGCCGAGGCAGGCACCATGGCAGCTCTCGGCGTGGCTGAGACCAAGATGGGTCGTGTGGATCACAAAACCGCCAAGCATATGCTGGTGGCTGACAAAACTCCCGGCACCGAGGACATCGTGGCAGAGGCAAAGACCGGTGACTACGGTCTGACCCTCACTGAGCGCGCGCCCTTCGGTGTGGTGGGTGCCATCACCCCTTCCACCAACCCCTCTGAAACCGTCATTTGTAACAGCATGGGTATGATCGCCGCCGGCAACGGTGTTGTGTTCAATCCTCACCCCGGCGCTATCGCCACCTCCAACTACGCCGTAGACCTTGTCAACCGCGCAGTACACGCCGCAGGCGGTCCCGAGGTGCTGGTGGCTTCCGTGGCCAAGCCCACGCTGGACACCGCTGACGTGATGTATAAGCACCCCGCCATTCGTCTGCTGGTCTGCACCGGCGGTCCCGGCGTGGTCAGAGCCGTTCTCGCCTCCGGCAAGAAGGCTATCGGCGCAGGCGCGGGTAACCCCCCTGTCATCGTGGATGACACCGCCGACATCGAGAAGGCCGCTAAGGACATTATCGACGGCTGTACCTTCGACAACAACCTCCCCTGCATCGCCGAGAAGGAAGTCTTCGTTTTCAACAACGTGGCTGACCGCCTCATCGCAGGCATGCAGAAAAACGGCTGTCTCCTCCTTACCCGCGAGCAGGCCGATAAGCTGGCTGAGGTGGTGCTGAACAAGAAGGTCAACGAGAAGACCGGCAAGGTCTCCTACGTGGTCAACCGTGACTGCGTGGGCCGTGACGCCCGCGTGATCCTTGCCAAGATCGGTATCAACGTGGGTCCCGAGATCCGCTGTGCCATCGCAGAAGTTCCCTTCGAGCACCTGTTCGTGCAGGAAGAGCTGATGATGCCCATTCTGGGTATCGTCCGCGTCAAGGACATTGACGAGGCCATTACCCTGGCCTGCAAGGCCGAGCACGGCAACCGTCACACCGCTCATATGCACTCCAAGAACATCGACAACCTCTCCCGCTTCGCCAAGGAGGTCGAGACCACCATCTTCGTCAAGAACGCGCCCTCCTATGCGGGCATCGGCTTTGGCGGCGAGGGTCACACCACCTTCACCATCGCAAGTCGGATCGTAGCCATGTCGTTCTGTGAGCCAAGGAGTTGCACCAAACAGTGTCTTCCTAAGACCGCTTGGCCTCCGACTTGCTTGGCGAAGGAAGTGGAAACCACCATCTTCGTCAAGAACGCGCCCTCCTACGCGGGCATCGGCTTTGGCGGCGAGGGTCACACCACCTTCACCATCGC
>JAZSFA010000137.1:0-25736 GCA_045531965.1 Eubacteriales bacterium | reverse complement strand
AAGGGGTATGTTTTTTATTTTGAAAAAAGCCGAAAGGGCAAAAAAAACCCCCAAACCCTCGGGTTCCGGCGATTTTTTCTTAATCGTTGTATGTATGATCAAAGGTAGTTGCGGAAGTATCAGAGGCTTTGGACTGATTGTCCACGTGATACAGAAGGATTGCCGCATATTGGAACAGCGCACGGAAGTTCAAAAGACCGCGTAAGAGTCCCATAACCGTAAACTGTTGCAGATTAGAAAACAGAATGAAAACAGCGCTGAGACCTTGCAAAGCAAGGATGATGAGTGTAACATAGATCGAAAGACGCTCGTTTTGTTTTTCCATCAGCTTGCCAACCAGCAAAAGCACGTAGGGAATCAGGGAAACAAGGGAAGTCCAATGAAATGTGGTTTGCAGCACGTAATCAATGCCGTATCCTACGAAAAGGTAGGAGATCCTTTGCAGGAAGAAAAGGATCATGTAAGAAATGACCGCTACAAAATAAAGCTTATCCGCCGAATCTTTTGAGGAATCTGCCTGGTGGAAAGCCAAAAACAGGATGGCAAGCGGGATCAGCTCAACGATAAAAGGAATGACTAAATTCGTCAAAAGAATGGTAGGTCTGAAGTACTCAAGTATGCCCATATTCAAAATTTCGAAAAACAAAAGCAGGGCACGGACAAAAGCGGCGCCGGCTTGCGCAATCACAAGGAGCTTCATCATCGAGGTAGTCGCAAATTTTTTCAAAAGGTCGGTCATAGCATTTTTCTCCTGAAATATTATTCTTCAAAAAAAGAAGGCTCAATTCGATAAGGAATGTGAATACAAACTATGACCGCAAAAGCGGTCATAGTTTGTATTGGCACCCCCAACGGGAATCTGAACCCATGCTGCACCGTATGATATCTGTATGTAGAAAATATATTGTGCAGACAAACCCTTTGCTCACGCAAAGGAGGGCTCAATTCGATAAGGAATGTGAATACAAACTATGACCGCAAAAGCGGACATAGTTTGTATTGGCACCCCCAACGGGAATCGAACCCATAACTGCCCCTTAGGAGGGGGCTGTTATATCCATTTAACTATGGAGGCGTATACAAGTGATCCCCGACGGTATCGCCGGGGATCATGATTTTCATGACGTATGGTGGGCCATCAAGGGCTCGAACCTTGGACCAACCGGTTATGAGCCGGTAGCTCTGACCAACTGAGCTAATGGCCCTCAAAGAGAGTATCCATCATGAACACAACATATAGTATACCATATAGATGCAGGAATTGTCAAGAGTTTTGGAAAATTTCCCTTGAAAAAATAAAAAGAAAAGCAGGATACGGAACATAACTTCCGTATCCTGCCTGAAATCAAAAAGATTACTTGCAGTTAGCCACCAGAGACTCAACCCAAGTCAAAAGCTCGGATTTCAGAGCATCGGAAAGGGTACCGCCAAAGGGACCGAAACCGCCCAGACTGATGACCTTGGTATCCACCAGGTTTGTGCCGGCAGCGGAGATGACCTCAGCCAGTTTATCGGCAGCTGCCTGATTACCGTCAACCAACACAGCAACGTTGGCTGCGCGCTCCTTCTTGAATTCACCGCAGAAGCGGCGGACTGCGTCGCTGACGTCGTTCTTTGCGCTAACGGCGATGATGACGATTCTTTCACGGTCGCAGGAGTAAGCGGGGGGAATCTGATGATCTACAGCGTTGACGGGAAGCTCGTATTTTTCCTTAACGGCAGCAGCGAACTGAGCCATACCCTTTTTACCCGACTCATAAAGAACTCTCATTTTGATAGCCATATCTATATCCTCCTAACACGGCTCTGTCTCGGTGAGACACATTTTTTATCATTATAACATATTTTTGCGGAAAAGAAAAGAGATTTTAAAAACAATTTGCAATTTGTAGGAATCAACAATTTTTGTATCCCAAAACAGGACACAATGACAATAGAAAAGAAAAGCAAATGTCAGTCGAGAGAAATCTCCACAGCCTCGCCGAGGGGGAGGGAGAAAATAAAGACTTTCTCGGGTTTCTTTCCGTAAAGCTCTTCCAAAGCCGCCGCGTATTGTTTGAGCTGTGATCCGTGCTTTTCTTTGAGATGTTTTTCGAGGAGCGCAGGATCTTCTCGCTCTTCTTTGGAGAGACGGTCGGTCTTGTAGTCGCAGATTTCCAAATGCCCGTCCTCAAATTCACAAAGTAGATCAATAGAGCCTCGAACGTACAGACTTCTTCCTTGCAAAGCCTCTCCCAGATCAGGGTCGGAGGTCAGTTTCTCCAGGGGGACAAAACGCTGGAATTTCAGTTCACGGGTGGCAGAGGGCGCATCCTTGACTCGTTGCAAAAAACGGCTGGCAAAGAAAGCGGCGATCTGTTTTCTGTCAAGGATCTCCGCCACTCGGGGCGTGATAAATCCTTCCTCGCAAAGGCGAGAAATCTCCACTTCAGCACCACCCGCCAAGACACGGTGCCAGTCGCAATACTGTAAGAACAGATGCATAGCAGTGCCTTTTTCAGCGGCTGTGGGACGGGTGTTAGATTTCAGGAACAACTCAAATTCATCAGGCGTGTCCCGATTGCCCATGAGACGAAGCGCGTTTTCAATGTTGCCAAGACTCTGGGCGTCAAAGGTCACACCGCCTCTTTCAGATGCGGGAAGCTTGTCCTCGTCTCCGACAGGCAGATTGGACTGATAGAAAACGCATTCGTCCAAAAGTTTGTCGGTCATTCTTGATGCGGGCACGGCTGTGGGCACCGAGCGGATCATTTCCTCAAAGGGGGTGGGTGGAGTACTCAAGGACTGCAAATGACGGTAATAAGTGTCCACGCCGCCTGAGGTGTCAGCGACATCCGGGGATGAGGGACGAACGTACGGTTCCCCCAACTCGATATCCGCTTCTTTAATTTCCCGTATATCGCAGTAAGGCAAGATTTCGGGATGTGCTTCCAATCCTGCCTTGATCCATTCCATGTAGGTCAGAGACGTCAGGGCATTGAAGCGGTCGCCATGACGGAAGGGGGCGCGTGCTTCCACAGAAGAACCTACCAGATACAGTCGTTCTCTGGCGCGGGTCATGGCAACGTACAGGACACGCATTTCTTCTTCCTTATCTTGGTTGAAGCGTGCCAACGCTGTGATTTTGCGAAGTCCGTTGTCGAATTTGGCGTGAGAAGATCGATCATAGAATTTCATCGCCACGCCGGAGGACTTTTCGAACACCAAATCTGCGCCTGCCAGCTTGTTCTTTTTCGCGTTGCCGCAACGGACAACAAAGCAAACGGGGAATTCCAGACCTTTAGAATGATGAATGGTCATGAGTGAGACGGCGCCGCCGGGATCTGTGGCTACTCCTTCGGCTTTTACGTTCTTTTCGGTGAGCAGGAGCTGTTCGAGATATTTCAAAAACGTATAGAGCCCTGTGAAGGGGGATACATGACAGGTTCTGGCGTGCTCGTAAAGGTACAGAAAAGCCTTTGTTTTACGACAGGAAACCCGTTCATCATTTTGTAAAAGCTTCAAAAGTTCATCCGCGCGCAACGTCTTGCTGAGTGAGCGGTAAGATTCAATCCAAGAGACAAAAGCGGATACCCGTGCATGAATATCAGGATCAACGGTTTCAAGATTTAAATAGGATTCCAATGCCTCGTAAAGAGAAGCTCGGCTTTGACTGCTCTGTCGAAGGGTAATCAGCTGATCCAGAGACAGCCCGGGGAATGGACAGCGCAAGATCTCTGCCAGGGCTATGTCATTATCGGGATTGTTGATCACGCGGAGAAGGTTGATGAGACAGATCATATCCGACCCGTGGAGAAGATCCTTGGCGGCCTGTGCTGCCTCAATCTCATCACAGCCCGTAGGGATACCCAAAGCTGCCAATGCCGCGGTGTAGGTAAACAGTTGCAGATTGTCCCGCATAAGGATGGCAATGTCCTTGGGGCGAATGACTGAGCCGTCAGCCAAGGTGACGCGGTTGTTCAAAAGTCTGGAAATTTCCCCGGCTACGTACGCGGCTTCGGCTTCACTGCCGCTGAACTGTCCCTTGGGTTGATTTTTGGGTGTCGCTGAGATCATGGCAATATGAACTTTGGGAGATACGTACCCCTCGGGACATTTCTTAGAAAACCCGAGATCGTCTTCGGGAAGATAGTTGATAGAGTCGGGGCAAGTGCTGAAAATATGGCTGCAAATGCCGTTTGTCACACGAATCACCGACTCGTCACAGCGGAAATTATCAGACATGAAAATGCTGTTGCCCCCGTCTGCTTCTCCCAGCTCCAAAGAGGGTAGGCTCTTTCGGTAGTTGGAAAAGACCGAAGGATCAGCGCCGCGAAAGCCATAGATGCTCTGCTTGATATCGCCCACCATGAAGCGATGGTCACCACCGATGAGGCGGAAGATGGTGTCCTGTACCTCATCCACGTCCTGATATTCGTCAATGTAGACTTCGTCATAGTCGCCTTGGAAGGTTTGACAAAGCTCAGTGGGCGAACCGTCAGAATTTCGCAACATCGTAAGCAACCGGCGGCGATTGTCGGTGAAATCACAGATATCTCGGGCTTTCTTCTCCTCCAGCATCCGCTCGTCAAAGGTATGGAGCAGATCGTAAAGGACACCGCAGGAGCGGGACAGATGCAACATATCCCGATGCAGGACTTCGGTGGTGGATGCGTAATGGGATATACGGAATTCGTCCAGATCCTTCAGGCACTTAGTCCGTCGTTTTTTCAAATCCGTATAGTCGTTGGCAGGATTTCGACAGGATTTAAAATCTTGCGCTACGTATGCGTGGATGATGAGGCGGGTGCGGTCATATTCCCCTACGTCAAGGGCGCGTTGCAGACGCGCAAAGAACTGATATTCATCCTGTAAAGCAGGGCCGTAAGCCTTGATGGCGGCAGGATCGTCTTCGATCTCCTCAAGCGCCGACCGATAGAAGGACAGGGAAGCGTCCACAAAGCACTGTGTCCATTCTTTCAAAAGCTTACCGTGATCGGACTCGAAAAATTCCCGCTCAGCAAACACGCGCAAGCGCTCGGCCTGCAGGTTCAATCGCTCGATGCCCTCAGGGAAATTCAACAGCTCGTTGTAAAGAGAAAACAGGAGGTTCGGCAGATTTTCATCGTTTTTGAAGGGAGTGAGGCTGTCGCAGAGATCGGCGAACGGATTATCATAAAGGATGGAAAAGAGACCATCCTCTTCCTGCTCACGACGGTATTTTTGATACATTTCGTCGATGATCTCTCCCATGATCCGTTCTTTCAAGGGAAGCAGCTCGGCATCAACGGCAATACGGAAGGAGGCAGGCATACCTGCCTCGGCAAAATATGCCTTGACAGGCTGATAGCAGAAGGCGTCAATGGTACTGATGTGTGCGCTACCTAAATGAAGGAGCTGTTTTTGAAGATGAGCATTGCCGGGATCAGCGGCAATCGCCTCCGAAAGAGCGGTGGAAATGCGTTGCTTCAATTCTGTGGCTGCCGCCTTGGTAAAGGTAACGATCAGCAGGCGGGACAGCTCCACAGGATGGATGGGATCGGTGATCCTGCGGATGATTCGCTCGGTCAGGGTCGCGGTTTTACCCGACCCTGCTGCGGCGGAGATCAAAAGGGTGCGTCCGCGGGTGTTGATTGCAGAAAGTTGGGCGTTTGTCCATTGTCTTGCCATGTTATATCTCCTTTCTGCCTTAGTATTTGGCGGGTTGAACCGCTGTGGGACAGCTGTTTCTCATGTTGCAGAATTTGCAGCTATCTGCGGAAGGGGTTCGGTGTGCGTTACCACTGTACATTTCGGTGGCGTGGGTGCGAATGGTGTCGCGCAGTAATTGCTCCAACGCCTGAATGCGTTCTTCGGAGCAAAGGGCTCGTCCCGCAAGTTTGCCATCCTTGCCCATCTTCAACCCATCGGGTAAATAGCGAAGGTCGATGCCACGAGAAATGGCGCGAAGCACTTCTTCGTCTGCCGCCACCAGACCCTCACGGTCGGTAGAGATGGCACCCGTATCCTTGTCTTCGGCGGGAGAGATATACAGGGCTTCCGCAGGGAGGACGACCTCGGGAATCACCCCGTATTCGTCGGCAAACATTCGCCTGTTCTCGTCGGAACATAAGGTGAAGAGATACAGAAGCAGCTGGATATCCATGTTTTTTGTCAGCGTTGTTTCGCTCAGCTCGTGCTTGGAGGATTTGTAATCCACAATGCGGATATAAGCGCGTTTATGGTCGGCGGTTCTGTATACGTCAACACGGTCAACCACGCCACCCATTTTCAAAAGCACCGATGCGCCTTTCTCCACGCCAACAGGCAGGTCAGCTTCCTCCTCGGTTTCCTCTCGCAAAGGAAGGATCATCGGCATCGGATCCTCTGGTTTATAACCGTGTGTATCCCATTCAAAGCCTACGGGAACAAAACTACTTTGAAACAGATCAGCCATCATATCCTCGATCAGTACCAAGGCGATGGCGCGCAGACGGTCAAACAGGTGAAGAAAGCGTCCGTCATGACACAAATGCGGATCCGGATTGATGGAAGAAAGATAAGTGGAAATGATCTCGTCTGCAGTAGCTGCCATTTCCTCCGTGGTCATGGGCGTGGGTACACCGTGCTCATCAAGATTCCTTCGGAGGAAAACTTCCAATACGTGATGCAAAAACAGACCGGAAATCTGGTTATCAACCTTGGCGATCGCTTGTTCCCGCAGATGCAGGAAGTATGCGCCGTAATAGCTGTAGGGACAATGGGCAAAGCGTTGAAGCTTACTTCTGGACAGCCACATTTCTTCCCCCAGTAGTGCATAAGTGCGGGAGGGAGACAAGGTGTCGCTTGATTCAGGACTGTAACGAGCGGTGTTCTCTCCGCTCAAGTAACTTGTGGTAAAGTGGGTGGGGGTTACGTGAGGGAACAGGTATGTGATTCTTGTGAAAGCCGCGGAGGGTGCACGCTCTTTGCCGTCCGTTCCTGCAAGACTCCGCAGGAGGAACAGGCGCTCCGAGGGCTTGGTGAAAGCCCTGTAAACGTAGAGCAGCTCTTCCGACGTCAGCTGATCCTCTCGGGAAGAAAAACAGATGTCAAAGGAAGCCATACTGTTCTTATCCTGTTCGGTAAATAGTCCGTTTTCTTTGACGGCACGGGGAAATTCTCCTTCACAAAGCCCCAGGATCAGGGATGCCCTCACGTTGTCCATACGGAAGGTGTCAGCGGCACCGATCATGATGCAATCATGGCGCTGGGGAACGGATCCGATATCCGTTTCCGCATAAATGAGGGATAGGGCGGAGCAAAGCTCGTCGGGTGACAGGGGAAGATTTCCTCCTGCCACAAGATCAGAAACCGACGCGAGGGTGGACAGAGCTTCGTTGATAAATGACCAAAGCCGAACAGCCTCACCCGCTTCTCTGGGATTTCCAAGGGAAAGATGAACTTTTCCTTGCTCTGACAGCTGTTGCTTGACAGACAGGGCGCAAAGATACTCATACAACGCCTTGCATTGATCGGTAACGGACGACGCCCCCTTCAAACCAACCTCCAAGGTCATCAGTGGCGTCATGACCTGATCTTTGACACGGTTGGCGGCATCAAGAATCACCCGACTTCGATCGGACCACTTGGCAGTATAACCGTTGGGGTTCATATTCCACGTGTCCTCGGTCAAGCGCTTGCCTGATAGATGCCATGTTGACGTGTATTCTTCAAAGTAGTCGAGATCTCGCAGCGTGATCCCGCAAAGCCCCGTTTTGCAAAGGGACATGACGTCTCCGATCTGATAATGGCGGCTGATACAGCGAAGCGCCAGGAGCAAAAGACGTGCGGCGGGCTTGGTATTGAGATCCGTCTTTTCCGATAGAAAATAAGGAATATGATATTTCTCCAAAGCCACGTTGAGGATACCCTTCCAGGTTTCCACATCGCGTACCACAACAGCGATTTCGTCGTAGGTATATCCCTGCTCCCGAAGCTCCAGAATGTGCAGCGCCGCGGCTTCCGCTTCTTCATAGGGCTGGGAGGCTGTGATCAAGGAGATGGGAGAGGGCTCATCAGCTCTCTTGGCAGGCGATGCGGAATAATCCCACAAATTTGCCTCAAGAAAGCTAAGCGCATCGGTTGCCTCCGCCTTTTCCAGTTTCAGCACGCGCCTGTCTATATCAAATTTTCGAGCCAGCCCATTCAGCCGACGGTAAGTATCCTTCAAACTGTCGAAATGGGGAAGTGTGGTCGAGGGATCGTCAAGCCCCAAAGATATCGTCAGTTCTTCCGACGCTGTCATGATGGTGGACAGCATTTGATATTCTTGTGCCGTAAAGCTGGTAAAAGAGTCAACAAATACGGTCATATCACGGAAAAAGGCATGCTTTTCCGCGATCTCGCAAGCGCGGAGAAGACGGTCAGCAGGATTATTTCCGCAAAGTTCCTCCACAAGACTGCGGTAATAGAGCGTTACGAGGGCAACGTCTGACAGTTTTTGAGACAGTGGGGTATTCGGGTTCAATGCCTTGGAGGCGGATTCCAGTTGCTCGGGCAGAATGCCATTGGCGGTCAACTCACGGGTGGTGTCCAGCATCATGCGTGTCAACGCCACGTCGCCCTTGGGGACGCTGTGATAGGTTTTGAGTGTCCCTGACAACTGACGAAGGGTCATCCACATCAGAAGCGCCGACGAGGCGTTGGTCAAAGTGGTGAGGGATCGACCGCCATAGGTTTCCTCCAACGAATCACAGAGCTTGGTGAAGCTGGTCAGTAAAAAACGCTTGCTTTCCGAGGGAGAGACGGTGGGAAGCAACTCGCGCTCCACGCTAAACAGCTGTTGCTCAGGGACGATAAGACAGACGCGGCGGTCAGCATCTGACAAGCGCCTGCGGATGTCCTCGGTGATGGTTTTTGTCTTACCGCTGCCGGTACGACCTAATACAATACGTAACATAAAAGCCTTTCTAAAAAAGCTCCTGTGCCCACCGCAGAGCCGTGTTTGTACTAACGGGCGCGGCGGGGTCGCAGGAGCGCCTTGCAGCATAGCGTTTTATTGGAATTTTTTGAAGGAAGCGGAACGGGATAGGTCTATCAGAACTTATCCACGGGGAACAGGATCTTCAGCTGGTTGACCTTGCTCTGATAAGCTGCCTGCTGCTTTTCGCGAGAGACCTGAGCATAAAGCTCGTCCTTAATGTCCTCAAAAGCCAGAGGAGCAGCTTCGTTCTTCTTGTTGAGCTTGATGATGTGATAGCCGAACTGCGTCTGCACGGGACCGCGCATCTCGCCCTCTGCCATCTCAAAGCAAGCCGTATCAAACTCGGGAACCATCTGACCGCGACCGAAGTCGCCGAGATTACCACCCTGTTCAGAGGAAGGGCAGGAGGAATGGGCTTTGGCGGCATCCTCAAAGCTGATCTCACCCGCTTCAATGGCTGCCATGATCTCCTTCGCCTTGTCTTCGCTATCCACCAGAATGTGGCTGGCGTTGACGGTCTCATCAGCGTTGAGCTGATCTTTGTGCGCCTCATAGAAAGCCTTGACGTCCTCGTCCTTGACCTTTACAGCCTCCACGCACTTGGCGATGGCATATTCCATAAGCAGCTGCTCCTTGACGGCGGCGAGCTGCTCCTTGAAAGCAGGCTCACGTTCCATCAGGTTGCGCTGAGCATCCAGCAGGAAAAGGCGTTGGGCGATGAGCTGTTCCAAAACAGCGGCGCGACCTTGAGGATTGTTATATGCCTGACCGTTGCGACCCATAGCCATGATAAAGCGGGTCACGTCCTCCTCGGTGATGGCTTTGCCACCCACAGAGGCGAGGGGTCTCTTTGCGGGATCCTGTCCCATATCGGCACCGAAAGCGTTGCCGGGTGTAATGATTGCCATAATTGATCGATCTCCTTTGGTTTCATATTATATCAATTTATTATATCACACATCCCGTAAAAATGCAAGTATAAACGCAGATTTTTCAAGGAATCACATCCGTTTTTTCAACGGCATATACTGTCAAAAACCAAAGGAGGATACCATGGCGATCAAAATATACATAGACCAAGGACACAACCCCGTCAATCCCAACGCAGGGGCGGAGGGAAACGGTCTCAGAGAACAAGACCTCGTCTATCGCATCGGACAGGAGTTGGCAACGCTGCTCAGGCGCAACGGTAATTTCGATGTGCGGCTGTCCCGACCGAATCCTGATACCCAGATCGGTTCATCCAATAACACCAGCCTGCGCCTGCGGGTCAATGATGCCAACGCTTGGGGCGCGGATTATTTCATCAGCCTTCATACCAATGCCTCGGAAAACGCGTCTGCCTCAGGGAGCGAAGCGTTTGCCTATGCCCGCGGCACACCCGCTTTTCGTTTAGGAGAAGACATATTGGAAGGACTTGCTGACAGTACCGGGCTTCGCAACCGAGGCATGAAGGTTCGTCCGAGCCTTTACGTCCTCAAAAAGACCACCATGCCTGCGGTTCTGGTGGAGCTGGGTTTTATCTCCAACGCGGGAGATGCCTTCCTCATGCGGGACAGACCCGATCTTTTTGCCCGCGGGATCTATGAAGGGATCCTGGATTTTACAGATTTATCATAGGAGACACGTATAAAGAAAGCCGATGCGGAATTGCTTCTGCATCGGCTGTTTAGATTTAGTAGTAGGATATACTGTAGCGGTTCAGATAGGCAAACGTCTCGGGCAAAAGATCTTCGTATATCTGCAAGGTCAGACTGAAATATCTGCCTCTGCCGGAGCCTTGAATCTTGCTTGGGAAAGTGCCGTTGATATTCAGAGAATAGTACGGTTCTTGAGAACTGATCATGTCGAAATGATAGCTGCCATAACGTACGATTTCCTTGTCCGCTGACGAAAGCGCGTTGTATTCTCTCTCGAGGATTTTATAAAAAGCCGTCATCTTTGATTCATTTTCTCCGCTAAAATCAACGTAATGATAAGAATAGCCATTGTTGCTATTCATTTCACCGTAAATATAGGTGATATTCTGTACGTCGGGAAGCGCCCAGAATGCCTCGGTATCGACTTGAACCGTATTGACATAATTTTTTTGCATTGTCTTCAAATCGTTGTCGTTGAAAAGCACCTGACGGGTAATGATCGCCCCATTGGACATTTTAAAGCGGATGGTGATCCAGGAGCGAGCGCCATATCCCGCGTATTTTTCAAAGTGATTATCGTCGCGGTCTCCCTTAACCGTTAGATTCATCTGCTTCACAGCCGCGTTGATCACCTCGGGATCGCTTGAATAGCAGTCTTTCAGAAGATATTCCTGATAATCATCCCAGTTGGTCTGATAATCTGCCTCAATGTTGACGGCCGCTACCTTTTGGGGATCATCGGGGGACTTTTCGAAGAGCGTATATTCAATGCAGGCATAGACTCCCGCAAAAGAGAGGCAGGCAACTAAAAGGACGGGCAGGAGTGCGGTTGCCATGCCAAAGCCCTTGAAACGCTTGGTGGTGATCAGCTCATACAGATAGTAAACCAGGAGCGTAATGACAGAAAGCACGAGGAACAGGGCAAAATCCATGTCATCCTCCAAGAGGAGGAACAGAGGGATCAAAAGGGCGAAGGGCAGGGTAAAGAGGATACGGAAAATATGCTGCGCCACACGGTTGGGGGCGGTATTGCCCGCCATCTCGCTTTTGCGGATTTTGTAGAAGAACCATGCGGCGGCAAACAACAATACCGTGACAATGATGGTGTAGATAATGTTTGCGGGAGATTGCAGGGGATTAAAGCTGAGATAATACGGGTTGGAAACGGCGTACATGAACATACCGAAGGGAAGGAACCAAGTGAACTTAAAGAAAGGCATGTCGTTCGTATCGATGATGCTCATATTGTCATCAATGATGTTAGCGAAATACATCATGATGAGACGGGTGAACAGGGTAAACAGCGCGAACATGAGGAAGGTGGTGGTGGGCGTTCCCGTCAGGGAAAGCGCCAGCATCATGATCGCCGAAAGCTCTGCCGCCGCCAAAAAACACATCAGCGCCACGCAGATCACCGAGCCAAGATCGAAGGTGGTATAAGGGTTAAGTCCCCAGATGATGCCCGCCGAAATGACAGATGCGGTCATGATGGCAGCGATAAAGGTCAGGGCTGCTGCGCCAAAGCTCAGGTATACACAGGTGCGGGTATACGGAATGGCGTGGAAAAAGTCGGATTCCTTGCGCTTGTGAAGGAAGGAAAACAGCACCACGAAAAAGAGAGGGGCAAGAAAGATCACGCCGAAGATAGGAATGCAGACCTCGTTGGTTTTAATGACCGTCAGCGAAGGATCTCTTGGAAGATCCAACCAGTAAACGAAAGGAATAAGGGCAGAAACGGTGACCGACAGGATGGCAACCGCCATGCCGATGACCTTGAGCCGTTTCAGACCTTCAAGGTACAGTCGGATGTTGAATAATTTTGTACTGAACATGTGATAGAATACCTCCTGAAACTTGATAGAGGATGAAAAGTTATGATTTGCTGCTTTCGATGATGATCTGATTCAACAGATCCCTCGTTTTTGGCGTTTTGTCGGTGATAAGGAAGGTGGTACCGCGACCGTTGCGGTAAATCTCGAAGTAGCCGTGAATATTGCTATTCTCGGGACGATTGATACGGAAGGCGTGAAGGGCGGTCTGCTCTTGCAGGCTTAGCGCGTTGTATTCTTTGAGATAGACGTCGATCAGCGCCTCAACGTAAACCATGTCAATACGTATCTTGTCGCGGCTGCTTACAGACACGCGAGAAATATCTTCCTTGGAGAGTGCCAGCAACTCGGCGTGCTTGAAATCAGCCTTTTGACTTGCCAGGTCTTGAGAGAACTTGTAGTGGATGACCGGCATATCCAACGCAGGAACGGGGATGGTACGCAGGATGGTTCTGCCATCGTCCATCTTGATGCGTACGTCAACGGTATGAGCCGTATACAGATCTTCATACTGATGGTACAGCTCGTGTTGCTGCCCCATGTACAGACGGTCGGCAATAAAGGTCAGAATTTCCGTGTCGTCGGTGGTCAGCTTCGGGTCATCCCCGAAATGGTTGGAGATGTATTGCATCTCATAACTGTTTTTGTTGCCGTATATTTCGGTGGGATTGACCAGCGTGACGTGTCGGATCTCTTCGGGTTCAATATCTTCATGAAGAATATAGTAGTGAACCCCCAAGCGGATACCGCCAAACAGAAGGAATCCTGCCAGCACCCCCAAAAGCCAAGGCGTCGCTGCCAAAAGATTTTTCAGTTTTTTCGTGGTGATCAGCTCATAGAGATAGTAAACGAGCAAGGTGACCACGATAATCACAAGAATCTCGGTAAAGTTTCCACCCAGATAATAAATGAGAAGCGCGAAGGGAAGGGAAAAAAGACAGCGGAAGATGTGTCCGAGCAGACGGTTGGGCGCTGTCTGACCTGCCATTTCACTCTTGCGAAGCTTGTAAACCACCCCTGAGAGGACAAAGATCATCACGGTGACGATCACCGAGTACAACACGTTACCAATGTCGTGCAGGGAAGCATAGGTCTGACCGTAGTTGAGGTTATTTACGACCGTCAACACCCGCAATGGGAAGAACCAGTCGGCATTGAAGTAGGGAATGTCCCAAATGGGGAAAATGGCATAGTTGCAGGATTCCGTGAAGATCAGCAAGACAATGCGCCAGAAGGCGATGAAGAAGCCGAAAAAGACCACCGAAGAACCTACGGTGCCTGTCAGGGTGATGGCAAGCATCATGAAGGCTGACAGCATGACAGAAGCCAGCATGACCGCGAGGGCTTGCATAACAAAACGTTCTGCCATGATTTCGGCGTAGGGGTTGATTGTCCACAAAATTCCTGCTACCGCGGTAGACAGGGCGATAATGCCGATGATGGCGGTGATGGCGGCTGAGACAAAACTGATAAAAGTGCAGGTTCGCGTATAAGGGACGGCATGGAAAAAGTCACATTCCCGCCTTTTGTGAAGAAAGCCGAACAGAACCAGCAGGAAAAAGGGAGAAATCATCATCACGCCGTACAAGGCGGGGCATAAGAGGATCAGTTCGATCTCCTCTTTGTCACTATAATTGACGTTTATGTCCGATGAAGGTTTGGCGCCATCCGCGACCATTTCCTCATCGTAAACGGGAAGATCTACGACAGGGGCATGTTGGGTACGCTCGATCCAATGGGTCACGGGAAGCAGGGCAGAGATCACCACCGCAAGGATCAAGGTTGCCATAGCGATCACCTTCAGTCGCTTGAGTCCCTCTACGTATAATCGGAAGTTAAAAATGTGCGTTGAGACGCGAAATTTCACAGTAACGCCTCCTTTACATCAGAATGTCCTTAAAGACGTAACCCAGCGCCTCCATTTCATAAACAAAGACTTCCTCCAAATTCAAAGGCAGGATATCCAAAAGCAGGGGATTCATACAGCGTATCTTGGTTTCCACCGTCTGCTTGTCGCCGCGGACAATGAAAGAGCAGACGCTACCCGTTTGCGTATAGGACAGGATCTCTATGCCGATCTGTTCAAATCTTGCCTGAGAGAAGGGCTCGGAGAAGGCGGTCTGAACTTTAAACAGTGAGGTCTTCAGGTTCTGAATGTCCGATTCAAAGACAATGCCACCCTTGTGGAGCAACGCCAACTGATCACAAGTGTCCTCCAGCTCGCGGAGGGAGTGAGACGTGATGATGGTGGTGGTGCCGCGCTCCAGCACGTCGTTGTAGATGACCTTCTTTACGAGGTTTCTCATGACGGGGTCAAGTCCGTCAAAGGTCTCGTCAAAAAACAGATAGTCGGGCATGGTGGATAGTGCCAGAATGGTTGCCGCCTGTCGTTTCATGCCTTTGGAAAAAGTATTTAGATTGGCGTTTTCATCCAGATCAAAGGTCTCGGTGAGGTGATAATATCGCTCCCAGTTGAATTTCTGATAGATGGCTTTATAGTAATGCGCCATTTTTTTCATCGTGGACTGAGGCAGGAAATACAACTCGTCGGGAACATATACGATTTTGTCCTTCGCATCGGGATTTTCCCACACGGACAAGCCGTCGATGGTGATATCGCCGCTGTCGGCTTTGTAAACGCCTGAAAGAAGTCTCAAAAAAGTGGACTTGCCCGCGCCGTTGGAGCCTACGAGACCGTAGATACAACCGCTGGGAATTTCACAGGAAAGCTCATTGAGAGCTATGTAGGGGGCTTTCATGCCTGCGCTATGAAAGCTCTTCGTGACTTTAGTGGCTTTGATCATGAATGAGTACCTCCGTCTTGGTTTTGAGAATGGGGATCGGTATTTTCTGTGTTATGACTGTTGCCTGCACCGGCGTAAACTTCACAAACTGTCGCAAGGATGTCACTTTTGGGAACCCCAGCCAGTTTAAGCTCCACGGACAACGCGCGGATGGTTTGAAGTTTTTCCAGGGCACGCTGTCGGATGAGCTTGACAGCCTCTGGAGAAACGTAGCAGCCGCTCCCCGGGGAAGGACATATCACGCCTCTTCGTGTCAGCTCCGCGTAGCTTTTCTGAATGGTGTTGGGGTTGATTCCCAGCGTGACGGACAGCTCACGCAAAGAAGGGAGAACGCTGCCTTCGGGATAAATACCCAGCAGAATGTTCTTCTCAATCCCGTCGATGATCTGCTCGTATACGGGGATGGATGAAAGCTTGTCGATCAATAGCATTCTTGTTAACTCCTTTCTGTGCGGATTCGCCCTAACCGCACTATTTCAAGTAGTACACTTTGAGTATAGCATATCTTATGCTGCGTGTCAAGTCCTTTTTAAAAAAAAACAACGTCTTCATTTTTCTTAATATTTGTGTTCCGGCGGTTCAGACATGACATAAATAGCGGGTTCCTGCCATATCCTTTGACAAGAGGTGATGCCATATGTTCAAGTTTAAGAAAAAAATCCTGTGTATCTTTTTAGCTGTAGCCGCTGTTTTCCTGTCTTTTCCAAAATTCTTGATACAAGCGGAGGCACCGACGACGGTCAATCAGGTAACAGTCGAATCAACAGATCTGTTATTCCCCTGTAAGAGCGCAGTCCTGATGGAAGCCTCCACGGGAAAGGTTTTGTTCGCGCAAAACGAAAATGAAGCCATGCCGCCGGCGTCCGTCACCAAAATCATGACTCTGCTGTTGGTTATGGAAGCCGTAGAGGCGGGGAAGCTGACCATGGATGACATGATCACAGCCTCGGCACACGCCGCTTCTATGGGCGGTTCTCAGATCTATCTGAAAGAGGGAGAGCAGATGACCGCGCGGGACATGATCAAAAGCGTGGTGATTTCTTCCGCCAACGATGCGGCAGTTGCCCTCGCCGAACATATCAGTGGCAGCGAAGCGGCGTTTGTCGCGGCGATGAACAAAAAAGCCGAAGATTTAGGGATGACCCATACCCATTTTGAAAACACCAATGGTTTGGATGACACGGCACAGAATCATGTCACTTCCGCCATGGATATCGCCATCATGTCCCAAGCCCTGATCCGCCATAAAGAAATACTTACCTACAGTTCTATCTGGATGGACACCATTCGAAATGGGACGTTCGGGCTGACCAATACCAATCGGTTGGTGCGCTTTTATCGCGGTTGTAACGGACTTAAAACCGGGTCTACCCAAAAAGCGGGCTTTTGTGTGTCGGTCACGGCAGAGCGCGACGGCATGACCCTTATTTGCGTGATCATGGGCGCGGAAAGCAGGGACATCCGCAACGCTTCTGCAACGCAACTGTTGGACTGGGGGTTTTCAAATTACGGTGTATATTCCTGCGAAGGGGCATCCCAAGAAATTAAGGTTACGGGAGGGAAGCAGATGCGGTTGAAAGTGAGCTATCCGGAATTTGCCTGTGTCGTTTCCAAAGAAGCTCTGTCAGGTATTGAGAAAACCATCAGCTTGCCCGAATCCCTCCCGGCGCCCATCATCGCGGGCGAGGCGGTGGGAGAAGTCGTCTTTACAAGTCACGGGCAAGAGATCGGCAGAGTAGCGATCAGCGCAGACGAGACTTTGGATAAAATCGGATTTTTCGGCGTATTCCAAAGAATGCTGGCAAAGTTTTTGTTGCTATGAAATCACGAAAGATTCAAAAAACTCTTATGAATATCATCTGTACCTTATTGGCTGTCAGTCTGCTCCTGCTCACCTGTGCCTGTCATGCGAAGCCAAAACCCCCTGTGAGCGCTATCAACGTGTTACAAGCTATGTTGTCCGTCGCCGCACCGCCTGACGGTATGGTCAGATCACTGACCGCGGAGAACGATAATCAGGTTTTGCCCTTGGATCTGCTTACCGCGTTGTACGGTCCGTCCACCAGACAATGGTATGAAGACGGGGCGAGGGGCGTGTTGGACGATGGCGCGGTATTCCTTTCAACAGCCATGCACCCCTTTGAGATCGCGGTATTTCGATGTATTGACCAAGGCGACATTCTGGGGGGAATGGCTTCTGTCTTTGGGATATGCTCGGCAAGGCTGGATATGATTAAAAATGCTTGGAAGAAAACCGATTATGCCTCGTACACAGAAAAAGGCATGGTTACCTATGTGGGTAATTACGTGTTATTGATCATGTGTGATAATCCTGATGATGTGATCAAGGCGGCGGAAAAAGCTATTAGAAAATAAAAAGTGGGTCAAGGGGGGGCTTCCATAAAGCAGGTTTAGCCTGCCGATAGAAAATCATCCTCGTAGGGGCGTTCTGTGAACGCTCGCGGGCGAACGCAGTTCGCCCCTACGGCAAAAGGACAGAGAATTTCACGTTCTCTGTCCTTTTTCATGCACCTTGCAAGATAAGTGTATTACACCTTTCAGGCATACTGCCGGGCGGTGATGAGCCTCCCTTGTGTAAAGGGAGGTGGCACGGCTTGCCGTGACGGAGGGATTGTAAAAACAAAATATCATCGTAAAACAATCCCTCAGTCGCTTCGCGACAGCTCCCTTTACACAAGGGAGCCTTAGTTAGTGCAAGCCTATTTGTTTGCAAGCAGACGGAAATTTGGTTATAGTCTTTAATTGTGGCAGACGAAGCACTGCTTTTGTGGACACAAAAGCGAAGCCAATTTCAACTGACGCTTTCTTTAATATTGTGTCAGTGCAAAAAACTCTCCACAACCAAAGCCGGCTTCATTATGAATGAGTCTCTCAATCAATCGGAAAGTTACTGCCGCCTCGATTGCTTTGATTTTGTGAAGCAGATAGCGCGTACCATCATTTGTTTCTAATTCTACGATGTGCAGGGATATCAGTTTTTCCAAAGCTTCCAGTATATCATCACTGGAGATTCCGAGGTGACGAGAAAGTTCATTCGGTCGAATTTCCATCGTAAAATATTCGAGATTCTTATGGTCAAACGGCGCAGTGCTCTGAAAATATTCATTACATATATGAGAAAGCACCTGTCTCACGTTTGGATCCGATAGCTTTTTAATACCGAAGGCTACTTCAGGCTTATCAAACGTTGAACCGATATCTGTTGGCTTAATACCGGAGTCAATCATCGTTAGAGTATTTGACACGAATGCAGCACCTGCAGTGTCAGACAAGCAACACATCGTATAAAGCTGTCGTATTTGGTCGTACTTTTTTGTGGAGGGGTTCCGATCAGCTTTCAAAAAATCCCAAGTATTGCAGTTCACTAAATTGGTTTGCTGACACAAGGAATCAATAATCACAGCTTGTGCATCCTTCGGGAAATTGTGAACAGCTTCCTCGTTGAAAACCTTGGATTCCTGTGTTGAGATCTTAATGATGCGTTCTGCAAACAAATCATCCAAAGTGACATCAAGTGCATTTGCAATTCGAGGAAGGAGCATAATGTCAGGCATTGAAGTTTCTGACTCCCATTTTGATACTGCTTGATTGGTCACGCCGATCTTCTGCCCTAACTCTTCTTGTTTATATCCTTTGCTTTTTCTGAAATAAGCAATGTTCTTTCCCATAGACATGCGTTTTTCCTCCTTCTCTTTGATAACTATATGATAGCATATTTATGCCCAAAAGTAAAGCGACTCGTCAGCGACTTTGCAAACATATTTTTAACTAAAATCACTGCTTGGTTGGAAAAACAAATACAAAAACAATAAACAATACCGCCGAGTGAGACTGAACCGTTTCTCTCGGCGGTATTGTTATTCATTTGATGGACCTGCTTTATGGTAGGTAGCCCCAATGACCCACTTTTTTGGTATTTTTCAGAAAATGATAGACAAGTATCTCTTTTTATGCTATAATATGGTGAAAAATTGGTGATGAAAAGGATGGCACGTATGACACGTTTGATTATTTCAAGACACGGCTATAGTACCTACAATGAAACCAGAATGTATACGGGACAGGTAGACGTTCCGCTGACAGAATTGGGACTGAGGCAGGCAAAAGTAACCGCGGACTACGTTGCTTCAAAATATAAGATTGACGCCATCTATTCCAGCGATCTTCAGAGAGCTATGAGTACAGCGATCCCGCTGTCCCAAGCGTTGGGATTGCCGGTAATCTGTGAACCAAAGCTCAGGGAGATTTACGGCGGGCTCTGGGAAAATCTCTATATGCCTGAGATTGAAGAAACATACTGTGACGATTATCAGATTTATAAATCCACCATCGGACTTGCCAGATGTACCGGAGGAGAATCTTTTGCGGAGCTACAGAAAAGAGCCTTGGATGGAATAGAGAAAATTGTCAATGAAAATAAAGACAAAACGGTTTTTGTCTCTACCCACGGCGGCGTACTGTTGGCGCTTACCGCCCATTGGATGGGCATTCCTCTTGAGAAGATGCACGAAACACCCCCCGCTACCAATAGCTCGCTGACAGAGGTTATCTGTCATCAAGAAACGTATCAACTGGTCAGCTATAGCTTTGACGAACATTTGGGATCACTTCGGGTTGAAAATGATATGAAGCTGCAATGAAACAGAGATTTATAAAAAACAGAACGCATCAGGAGGGAAGTTGCCATGCAAGTTTACCGTATTCGACGTGCCGTCGCTCATGACCTGCCTCGGCTGAATCAACTGTTGTATCAAGTGCTGATGGTGCACCATCAAGGTCGCCCCGATTTATTCAAGCCCCACGTCAAAAAATATACAGACGAGGAACTTTTGAACATCATTCAAGATGATAAACGCCCCATTTTTGTGGCTGTGGATGAAGATGACAAGGTGTTAGGTTATGCCTTTTGCGTCTTCGTCTGCCACAGAAATGACCACATCCTCACCGACATCAAAACACTGTATATTGACGACCTTTGCGTGGACGAGACGTTACGCGGTAAACACATCGGAAAACAAATTTATGAATTTGTGGTTGACTACGCCCAAAAGAGCGGTTGCTATAACCTGACCTTGAACGTCTGGTCGTGCAACCAAAATGCTATGAAGTTTTATGAGTCCTGCGGTCTTATCCCTCAAAAGGTAGGCATGGAACTGATTCTTGAAGCGGGAGACCATTGCTGACAGTCGCGGTGATGGCTTCTTCTAAAAGTTTCAGCCGTATCCTGTCGGTGATTTCCTTTGTGTCGCCATCCGCATTCTGGATCACGTCACATAGAAGATCCTTGAGCGAAAGAAGCCCATCGCCGTCAATATCGATGGTGTTCGTCAGGGGACTTTCGGCAATTTCTTTGTCAAACAGCTTTAATTGACGTAAGGTTTGATCCTCCAAAAGAATCATCCAACCATGTCCCACGTAAAGCGATGATCCTTTGACCTGAGACAGAACTCCCGTGAACCCTCCGAGGCTGTCTTCCTCTTCAAAACGATGATCCTCGCAAAGGTGATTGTTGTGGCAGGCGAAATCATGATATCCGATGGACTTGATGGCAGCATCGCTGAGTAAGAAGCGTTGGTGGGAAAAAGGTTCACCTGACGTCGAAAGGTCGCGGGTAACGTCAACGTGAAAGAATGCCTCATCTATGCCGACGTGATTCCAAGCGTGATCCATAGCTGAGGACACCACCATGTCCACGTCAAGCCCGGCGCGCCTGCCTAAGGCTACGTACATCAGAGAAAAAGCTTGACAAACGCCGTGACCGTCCCGCCATAGAGTATAGATGTCATATTGTTCAAAGCCCTCGGGGCTGTATAAGTAGTTGGCGGCTAAATGATCATGAATGTACAGCGCCTTGTCGGCTTCTCCAAAGGTTTCGGGCATGGATTGAACTGTCAAGTCAAGATAGGGCTTAAGTTCCGCCAAGGCTGTATCGTAATCGGCTTTTGACATACGGTATTGAGGACGAAGTCTTGTTACGTAGCCGTCGTTTCCATATTCATAGACCAGCACAGTATCCACGTGAAATAGCATCGGTTCACTTTCAAGAAGCTCTCGATAAACCTTTGTTAGTTCTGCGCTCGTCATCCGATAATCAGAAAGATCTATTTGCTCACAGACCTGCACAAGTCCCACGCTGATGATTTCTTTAGGAAGCATCGTCATCGAAGGCTCTCCGGCACAGCAAGACAGCGGAGAAAGCCCCATCCACACGAGCAACCACAGACAGAATAAGATATGGCTGAACTTTCGCATAAAACACCTCCGCATGAGTTGACTCAAATCCCTCTTTTTAATATATGCGTAAGGCTTGTATCATCATGCAATACGACAGATCATGCAGAAGATGAATGCGGGAATATTTCTTGACTTTTGTATGAAAATGTTATATAATGTAGACAGATAAGAAAGGGGATGGTTGATCCTTGTTTTCCGAACATACTGAAATGAAAAACAGATGTAGCCGACTGGGATGGTCTCTTTGCATCATGTTTGCTTCCATGCTCGTATTGGGAGGCATTTACGGTGCCATCGAATACGCCCTTTGGGAAGTGGGAAGTGAAAAGCTGACCATATCCATAGGTGCTATCTTTGAGTCTGTCATTTATATGAGTTTCTTTTTGATTCCTTCCTGGTTTTTCTACGCCATTTCCAAGAACAAGCCCAAGGAAGATATCAAATTCAAACCTAAATTTCATAAGTATCTGCCCCTCATGATCGTCGCCGGTATTGGGTTAGTCTTTACAACAGCACAACTCAATGATCTGTTTCTTAATTTGATCGGATATCAGTATCCTGCTGAAGACTACTCTAAATACATGAACGACGGCGAAGTGGTTGCGCTTTTCATGACGTTGTCCTTGGCGCCCGCATTTGCGGAAGAGCTGCTGTTCCGTGGCGTGATCTATACCAACCTTCGCCCTTACGGAAAGGTCTTTGCGATCCTTGCAAGCTCTGTGTTGTTTGGGCTGATGCACACCAACGTGGCGCAGTTTTTCTACACCACAGTTGCCGGTATCATGATGGCGATTATCTATGAAGTCACAGGTTCGATCTGGGGCGGCATCTTCATGCATATGTTCAACAACCTCTATGCTGTATTCCAGACCGCCGTGCTGTATCGTTACGATGAGACATCCGCTACCGTGATCTTGTACGTATCACAAACCGCCTTGATCTTTGCGGGGCTGATCTGTACCATTGCGTTGCTTTGTCTGAAAAGAAGACACGATATGGATAAAAGGGAAGCACCCGAGCCCCCCAAAGGATTCTTTGGAGTGGATAAGCCCGCCAAGTCAAGCGGTTTGTCGGTTTCCTTCTCAGAAGCCGTGAAACAGCTCTGTCAAGCCCCCGGTATGATCGTTTTCGCTGTGTTGTCTGTTGCCTTGATGTTGTCTATGCTCGCTCAATAACGGAGGAAACGGTCAAATGAACGTGAAATTTTCGGAAAACGATCAACGCTACATGACCCAAGCGTTGTCGGAAGCCACAGCTGCTATGGCTCATGACGATGTGCCCGTTGGAGCCGTGCTGGTGAATCAAAAAACAGGGGAGATCCTTGCAGCCTGCCATAATACTAAGGAGAGAGACGGTATGGTGACAGGTCACGCAGAGTTGCTCGCCATACAACAAGCCAACGCCATGCAAAAGACCTGGCGGCTATCTGACTGTACCTTGTACGTTACCTTGGAACCGTGTCCCATGTGCGCGGGAGCCATCATCGCCGCCAGAATCCCGAGAGTGGTCTATGGCGCTAAAGACGCAGTAGCCGGAGCCATGGGCAGCGTATGGGCGCTTCATGAACATCCAAGCCAAAATGTGACGATATCTGTTGAGAGCGGACTCATGGAGGATGACGCCAAAAAAATGCTCAGAGAATTTTTTAAGAAAAAAAGAGAACCGTCAACGCACGAAGAAAGATGATTTTTTCCTTATATAGCATGGCTTTTTGAAAAAAATCGGGCAAGGGAAGTTCAAATCTAATTATCAACCATATTATACAAAATCAAAATTTTGTATAATCCAGGGAACAAAAAATAGCCTGATTTAGCCTAAATCACCCCCAAATCACAAAAACCGCCTTTGACAGTCTTTGCGACGTATCATAGGCGGTTTTTTATGTTAAATCAAGAAATCACTCAGATGTTTTTCGGTTATCCTTCTTGTTCTAATAATGAAATAAGGTCTGGCAATTGCTCGCATTGTTGCCACAGCATCGCTTTGATTTCTTCTGTGGGACGGATCATGTCAGGCACCATGACCGCTCGCATCCCGGCGTCGCAAATGGCGCGTACACCGTTGATGGAATCCTCAACACCGATACAGTCCGCGGGCTCTACGCCAAGGCGCTCGGCGGCGAGGAGAAAAATATCAGGGGCGGGCTTACCATGCTCCACCATATCCCCCGAGACAATGACGTCGAAATATTTTGTCATATCCGTGCGGTTCATATGATCCATAACGATATCGAGCGGTGTTGACGTAGCCATGCCTATCAGGTATTCGTGGGCTTTCAGATATGCAAGAAGCTCATATGCTCCGGGTTTCACCGGTACGCCGGTTGCCAGTATTTGATTAAAATAGTGCTGACGGCGTGGCATGTATGCTTCGAACGGAATATGCGGATATTTTTTGTTCCAATAAATGGAAATATCCGCGAGACCAACTCCCGTACAATCATGAATCGTTTCTTCGATATCCGGAATACCTCCAAAGTCCAAAGCGGCTGCTTTCCATGCTTTCATGAAAACTTTTTCTGTGTCGTGGAGTGTGCCATCCTTATCAAAAATGATGGCTTTTACGTTGTTATGTTTCATGGTACGCTTCCTTGTCAAAATTGGTAAAAAACGGTTACATATCCTTGCAACTGATGATTTAGGATGACAAATAGGGATTTGAGATTATGTGAGAATTTTTTTGAGAAATTTTGGCATTCTTCCCTATCAATCTTCGGATCAATCGGGGCAACGCTCACCAAGGATCTGGCGGTACTTCTGATAGAAGCTCTCGAAATAGCCACCCTCCAGCGCCTCCCGGATCTTGCGGGTGAGGTTGTTGTAGAAATACAGATTATGGGTCACCGCCAGGCGCATACCGAGGGACTCCTTAGCCTTGATGAGGTGGCGGATATAGGAGCGGCTGTAGTTCCGACAGGTGGGACATTGGCAGGTCAGACCGATGGGGCGGGGATCCTTCATATACTTCTCGTTGAGCAGGTTGATCTTCCCTTCCCAGGTGAACAGGTTGCCGTGGCGGGCATTTCTCGAGGGCATGACACAGTCGAAGAAGTCCACGCCCATGTGAACAGCCTCAAGAATGTTGCAAGGCGTACCAACGCCCATGAGGTAGCGGGGCTTATCCTTGGGCATATGAGGCTCCACCACGTCGATGATACGGTACATCTCCTCTGTGGCCTCACCTACGGCAAGACCGCCGATGGCGTAACCCTCGCAGGGGATCTCGGCGATTCTTTGCATATGTTCGATACGGAGATCCTCGTAGGTACCTCCCTGGTTGATGCCGAAGAGCATTTGATTCTTGTTGATGGTCTCGGGGAGGCTGTTGAGGCGGTCCATCTCGGCGCGACAACGCTCCAGCCAGCGCACAGTCCGGGCGGCTGACTGCTTGACGTACTGGTAGGGTGCGGGATTCTCCACGCACTCATCAAAGGCCATGGCGATGGTGGAAGCCAGGTTAGACTGAATCTGCATACTCTCCTCGGGGCCCATGAAGATGCGCTTGCCGTCCACGTGGGAGGCGAATTTCACGCCCTCCTCGGTGATCTTGCGGAGGGAGGACAGGGAGAAGACCTGGAATCCGCCGCTGTCGGTGAGGATGGGCTTGGGCCAGTTCATGAACTTGTGGAGGCCGCCCATGTCGTAGATGAGCTTGTCGCCGGGGCGGATGTGGAGGTGGTAGGTGTTGGAGAGCTCCACCTGGCAGTCCACGTCATTGAGCAGCTCCATGGTGGATACGCCGCCCTTGATAGCGGCGCAAGTACCCACGTTCATGAAAACGGGGGTCTGGATGTCACCGTGAACGGTGTGGAGCACGCCTCTGCGGGCGCGTCCGTCGGTTGCGAGAATCGTAAACATCGGTTCCTCTTTCTTGGCAGGTCACAAATCCAATGTGCCGCCGGTGTAATTTTATTTTAAGGAGTACACCAGGGGAACTTCTTGAAAGAAGTTCCCCTGGACCCCTCAAGAACTTTCAAAAAATGAATGATGAATTATTGGATAAACCAGCAATAATCCAAAATGATATTCCCCTCCCCGTCGGGCGTGGTATACCGCGGGCAGGTGCAATTCTCAAAGCACCAAGCGGCACCATCGGCATCGCGCCAGAGGGTCATGCCCGCCTCCTCGATGGCGGGACGGCACTGACCGCACAGGGAATGTACCTCTCCCTCCTTGCCGTAGATCCAGCAGGTGCCGAGGTCAGCGGCGGCGGGGAAATCCACGTAGTCAAAGCCCTCGGGGACGGGGGTGTCGGCGGGGGTGAACATACCCAGCCAGTACTGCCA